>NZ_OY763421.1:658723-1317446 GCF_963667555.1 uncultured Methanolobus sp. | reverse complement strand
TACTAGCAAAAAACGGAGAGAGAATTGCCGTTCAGACTAAAAGATATACTAACAAAGTTTCAAATAAGGCTATTCAAGAGGTAGTTGCATCTAAAGCACTTTATGGATGTAATAGATGTATAGTAGTCACTAATAACTATTTTACAAAACCAGCGACTGAGCTTGCCGATGTTAACGACGTAGAATTGGTTGATAGAACACAACTTAAAAACCTCATCTATAACGTTACTAATCAGTTTTATGTCAGTTCAACTGCAAATGAACAAGACTCTGCATTTCAACAAAAAAATTTTAATAATTATCTCGATAGTAAAAATAAACAAACTGATTACTTGGAATATCTGGATGAAGATGATGATAATCCACCTCTTCCCTTTTATATGAAGCAATCAATTCAGGCGGAGAACAATAAGAAAGAAATACATTCGAATAAAGAACAAAAAAGCATTTCACAAAGTAAAGTAGAATCTGACTTTGAAAACACTATAGGTATTGAGTTCATGCATATTTTAGACGGTGAATTCCAGATGGGTTCTAGTGAAAAAGATTCAGAAAAACCTATTCATAAAGCTACTATATTGAAGCCCTTTTACCTTAGCAAGTTCCCAGTAACTCAGAAGCAATGGATTACTGTTATGGGCACAAACCCCTCTCGATTTAAAGATAATACTGACAGACCTGTAGAAATGGTTTCATGGTATGATGTACAACAGTTTATTGCTAAGTTAAACTCCATTGAAAATACAAATAAATACCGTTTACCATCCGAAGCTGAATGGGAATATGCGTGCAAAGCGGATACAACCACACGTTATTCATTTGGTAATAATAAATTAAAATTGGATGATTATGCTTGGTATTCTAATAATTCAGAAGGTGAGACTCACCCAGTAGGCAAGAAAAAACCCAATTCATGGGGTTTACATGATATGCATGGAAATGTATGGGAATGGTGTCAGGATGAATGGCATGATTCCTATGAAAATGCTCCTTCTGATGGTAGCTGTTGGCTTTCAACTTCAAAATATAATAACTCTATTTTCAATCTTTTTAGTTCAAATAATAAGAATGTTGATCATAGTACCGCTCGTATCAAACGTGGTGGAAGCTGGAATTACAATGACAAAGAATGTCGCTCTGCTAGTAGGAGTAGCACACTTCCAGAAAACAGTGGTTTTAGTATTTCTTTCCGCTTGGTTAGAGAAACATAATAATAAATTAGAATATCAACAAAATTTGATAACTAATGACATATGATTCTCTCCAACATTGTTTAGGTAATTTAATTACACAATTTCTCCAAAAGGACAATCTTTTATTACGCTTGAAACTCCATGTGTGTCTGTGTTCAATGAAGTTCTAAATGACTTGCAAAATCTGCACCTGTCATCCCTATAACGCCCTTTTAGTTTTAACTCATATATTCTATTATCTATTTTCTCCAATTGTATCATTGCATTAGTATAATACACTTTTCTCTTAGTCCATTCATACATTTTAATTACATTATTTCCTTCAAGAAACTCATCTGAACAAACTATCCTCCAACAACAGTTACGAACACCTTTTCCAGTATAAATAAGCTCTAAAAACTCATTTGAAGGTTCTGAGTAATCACGTTCATAGTCATCACACTCTATGCACATTTTGGCTGTTAGAGAACCAAAGGTTCTATCCTTTAATTCACAATAATAGATGTCGTTTCCTGCTGCCCCCTTCTTACCCGTTATTTTTGCATATCTGCAATTCAATTTACTCAACTCAAATTACTATATGCTTGATAGCGAGATAAATAAATTTTGATTTAATTTAGCTTCCTTCCCACATTTCCAACCTTTCCCTTACATGAGAATTTAGTGTAAATGGCTTATCAGCTTCAGCATTCTTCTTCATAACTTAACAATTACTTCGCCCACCAAGAGCGGAGCGGACAGGTGGATGGGGAGACGAGTAGAGAAAAATTCAATTCGATATAGCACATAGTGTACACTATGTTTACAAGCAAAGTCACAGCCCACAAAGCAAGCAAGGCCAGGAGTGAACCATGTGACAATAAATCTGCTTGAAAAAAGAGTTGAAGAATTAGAAAAACAGCTCGCTACCTATGTATCCTTACACGATCATTTTAAATAGCTATTGTGATAAGTCCATTTTGAGATAATCTCACTGCCTCCCTACTGTAAGTTTCCTGTAGGCTTCGTCATCGTGCAGGACGATGTTTTCGTACTTCTCTATGATTGCAAGTAGTTCATTTTTGAACTCAAGGCACGGTAGCTTCATCGCAATGTTCCTCACCATCATAATCGAGTGTGCAACACCGTACCTGACAAGCTCATCATCGTTGTTGAGGTTCTGGTAAAATTCCAGAACCTTTTCCTGAAAGCTGCTCATACGATGACACCACCGTGCATCTTACTGAACTGAGCGGAGAGCCTGCGGTGAAGTGTCTCAATGTCATTATCATACTCCCAAGTCAGGAATGCTTTGAGATACTGGACACAGTAATGTGCTGTCAGTTTCCTCATAGTTTTGAAATCAATACCCTTGTACTTCTTAGAGATCTCAAGGATATTCTCTTCCATGATATCGTCAGCTACCAACGATGGCAATCGTTCCATCATCCTCATCTCTATTTCGTAGCCATCCTCATCCTTGAGCTTGTGAATGAACTTCTGAATCCTGCTGGTTGTACAATACTGGAACATTATCTTGTCCGTGTCATCCATCTTAGGAGTCATCGAAGATGACCCAAAGACCTTCCTGTTCTCTTCCTTGAACGCTTCACGAACATACTTTGCGAACATCTGGTTGTCGTAGTTCTTAACCACAACACCCTCGCGAGTCACTCCGGTTGTCCCGAAGGATGAAGGTTCGTTCGAGAGCTTGTTGATAAGCTCCATGAGTTCTGCGTGCGGTGTATCTGTAGGAACACACCATGTCGGAACCACAGGGATACCACGGTTCTCAAAGAAGGGTTTCCAGTGTGGTAAGAATGCTTCCAAGTACATTACAGCATATCCGATGAACGGAGCTGTCACACCATAGTTCAGGGTGTGCTTTGTCATACATTCACCGAAGTAAATGTACCCTTCTTCGAATGGCACATTTTCGTGGATCTCATTGAGATACTTTATTGCATGGCTCCAGGAACCACCGGCATCCTCAGGAAGCACAGTACGTCTGCTCCTGAATGTGAGTCTGCCCGACTCATTTACATAGAAGCTAAAATTAGCTCAATCAAGTTTCTCTGATATTTCAAGTTCTATGCCATCGTACAGTCCACGGCCTACCACCGTTTTGACTGCAGGGATTTTAGGGAATTTCCATTCCATCGTTTTTCACATCCGTTTTTGAGCACAGCTTAAGCTATGCGATTTTATTCAACTACACACCAAACAATCCCGACCGCGAGACAAAAAAGTAACAGCACGAATCTGGTGGTAGTCTCACCTGCCAAAATAGACCCAAGTGCTGCCATCCCATTCCATGTGGTACTTGATGTACATCAGGTAGGAAAGCAAACACTTTTCTAAAGTATTATTCCTGAGACAGTAATCATGGCTCTCATCACACCTGTCCTCTAACCAATGATAATAGGACCGGATCTCAAAGAGAGGTACTATGCTACTACCCCCGAGTATTATACTCCATAGCTGATCTAACGTTAGCAGGCCTTCGTGAAGCTCTGTGGCTTCCTCACACATCTTTATATATTCATCCATGTTAACACCTGCAGGAATCCATAGTATGTCGCTGTAGAGGATCTGACTCATGAACACTGTTGCATTTAGTGCAGAGCCATTTCATCATATCACCACAAAAAATCCCGCGGTGCTAATGCAACTTCGCGACTCTGCATAAATGTGAATTTTCTCTCGAGATTCGACAGGCGATACTCTAAGTCTTCGACTCGAGACTCTAACTGATTTTGCATAAATAATCTCCGTTTTTGAATGTAGTTAAATACAATACCTCGACCATATTATCCCCAGGATGATGTCTTCGAGTCCAGTGTTATCTCACTGTCCGCACCATCCCTGCTGAACTTCACCAGGAACATTCCCTCTGCGACCTGTTTAACAGATTTTATTTTCGTAGTCTTACTCTGTGTCAGCAGATAGATCCTGAGAATCTTGTCGAACCTTTTCTGCTGACCCTTACTCAATTTTTCGTAACCTTCAATTACCATAATTCCATCTCCGTTAGCAGTTTCATTCCGATGGCTTCGACTACGTTAGGGGTCACTGCATTTCCGAGGACCTTGTAGCGAACACTGTCGGGAACAGGTATCAGTGGATATGGCATGTCACGTACATATGATTCTATGTGACCATATGTTGACAGCTCTATCCTGTTCTCTTCCGGTGCTTTCAAAAGTTTTTTGTAAGTTGTAAGATAAGATGAGCGAGCTTTCATATTGTCAGACTTATCCCACTCGACACCGAACTTGGTCCAGTACTCAGGGAACCCCTGAATCCTTTCAAGTTCCTTCGGTGTTAAGCGCCGAACAATTGACTCCGATCCTTTTCGTTGACGGACATAGACCTCACCAACATATCTTTCGCCGTATCGAGTAGTAATACACGGTATCCAAGGCCTTTCGCCGCTCGCTTTTTGTTGTACTCCCACATCGTCTGCAGTCTGCTCGAAGTAAGGAAGAATCTCGGGCATATCGTATCCGCAGGTTCGATTATGTCCGATAATAAAGAGTCGCGTTCTATTGGTTTCGAGCCCGAAGTTATATGAGTTAAGACAATTCCACTGCACATCATACCCGAGCTCATCCAACGTTGAGAGGATTTTTTTGAAAGTTTCCCCACCTTCGTTACTGAGAAGCCCTGGCACGTTCTCAAAGAGTAGAAAGCGTGGTTGTTTTTGCTTAACAATCCTTGCGATCTCAAAAAAGATAGTACCTCTTGTGTCATCGAACCCGCGTTTGAGCCCACATTGACTGAAAGGCTGACAAGGGAATCCTGCAACAAGGATATCATGTTCTGGAACTTTCCTGATGCTTGAAGATGAACAACTGAAAATTGTTTTTGTCGAACCGCAGAATGACCGGATTTTCGACATGACTACCGAGAGACTTGACACACTGATAATTTGAATTCCTGGTGCTTTAAATGAGTAAAATTATAATCGACACTAGAGAGAAGAAACCCTTCTCGCAATGTGAATCATGGTCTGGCGTAGCCTATGAAGTTGCTACACTGAAAACAGCAGACTACTCAAATGGTAAGATTACAATCGAAAGAAAAGCCGTAGGCGACTTCATCAACTGCTGTGGCAGGAGTAAGGCGCGGTTCACGAAAGAGCTCGAGCGCGGATTCGACTATCTTATTATTGAAGGTGGCCTCGCAGAGATTCAATCCTATTTGCGCAAGGTTCGCTCAAAGATGGGAGTCTACTATATCTTTGCAATGATGAAGATGATCCGTCACAAGTACGGTATTGAGGTCATTATGTGCAGGGACAGGGAGGCGGCTGCACGGGTTGCGCTGAGGTTGTTGGTGTAAGACTATTTTTGCAGAACGTTTGCTTTCCTTTTTGATTCTCTTCAGCAACCCATTAGCACTCTCAAACCTTCCCTCCATTTAAATTCAGTAAAACTTTTATTCTATGCACAATTTACTTTATTTGTAAGTCGCCTTAATGATTTAAGGAGTTATTCAAATGACAGCTCATAGTCATGAAAAAAGTAATCCTTTCTCAGAAACAGAATTAACTCACATTTTTAGATTAAGAGAAAACAGGCTTATAACTAGAGAATCTACTAAAATTGAGCTGAAAGAATCATTCAATTGGGCAAAAAAATATGAATATGCGAAGGCAATTGGAGCTTTTACAAATAATCAAGGTGGATACATAATTTTTGGGATAAAAAATAGTCCTCGTGAAATTGTGGGCATGACAAACAATAGATTTGAAGAAATAGATGAAGCTCATATCTCACATTTTTTAAATGAGTGTTTTTCTTGTGAAATTAAATGGACAAAAGAAGTTCACGAAATCAATGGGAAAAACATAGGTCTGTTTTATGTTTATGAAGCCGATGAAAAACCCGTGATTTTTAGAAAGAACAATGGATCTGACGGGATGAGAGAAGGAGACATCTACTTTCGATACAGAGGTATTAATGAACGTATTAAATATACTGAACTGAAAAAAATATTGGATCGTGAAAAAGAGAAATATACTAAATCTTTGTTTGACCATCTAAGCAAAATCATACAAATTGGGAGTGGAAATGTAGCGATAATAGATACTCTTAGTGGTATGATTCATGGAAAGAATACAACCGCCTTCATTGATGAAGCTTTAATACCACAACTTAAAATAGTGACTGAAGGAAGCTTTGATTCAAAAAAAGGGGAACCTGTTTACAGGTATGCTGGAAACATAGAACCAGCGAGAATTTTTACTCGTAGAATGAATATTGCAATAAGGACGAAAGACATACTCAATGCTTTCTTAGAACAATCAATACCAGATGGCATTGAACCTGTAAAGTACATAGAGCAGATACCTTATGAGAGTAGTTGGTATCTACCTATATACTTTTTTATAGAAAAATCAGGGCTTTCTAAAGAAGAAATTATTGAATTGATTAATGATTCAGAATCTAAGATGCAAACAAAAGGAGAATTACTTGATAGATTAAGAAAAGATGAAGAAGATTTTACTCTGACAAGACTGGAGTCAAACACTCTAAGACAGAAATTTAAATCTCAGCTATTAGAACAAAATATCGACTTTGATGTTATAGATGAAAGTAACTTACTAAGATTGTTAGAAGCAATCACTCATTTAGATAAGTCTGAAACTACAGTCGTTAAGGAATATGTGCTGGATTTATTAAAAAAAATAATAGATAAGTACTATGCAACATACAAGTATTCTTATTCTATAAGAAAGGCCATATGTCATGTCGATTACACGCTACATAGTTCTTAATCAATGATTTGTTCAGGAATTTTTATAGGTCTTTTTTGATTCTTTCTAACAGCATCTCCGCACTCTCATACTTCCTGCCCTCCTGCTTGGCAATCTCGGCTTCAGTAGGCACAAGTTCCCCTGAAAAAGCCTTTGCAAGAATAGATCGTCGGAGTTGCTCTGTTTTCTCTTTTGCTACTGCAACTTTTGCTTCAACGGAATCGGCAAAGGCAAAGAGTGCATCGAGTCGACGTACAATTTCCTTTTGTTCTTCTTTTGATGGAATCAATAGATCCATGTTTTTTAAATCATCAAATTTGATACTTTGAACTGTTGTACCATCTTTTCTATTGTTATAAAGGATTTCATGTGATTTTCCTTTTAAAAAAATAGCTAACCAATTGTTGAGATCGTGGTCTTGATTATAAAAGGCCTTTAAATCTTGATTTATCACAACTTCGGATTCAGTTATTGCAATAGGAAGTGTGTGTAATAAAATCCCACTTCTTACTACCACTAGCACTGAGTTTACAGGACATTTACGCAAACTTGTATTTTCAAGAGCTTGCAAGGTTATAAATTTCTGTCCTTTGGATATTTTCCAAGTTTTCATATCTTTAGAAGATATCCAAGGGATCTCTCCGTTCCAATATAAAGGGTTAGAAGTGGAAGGAGTTGCACCACCCCAATATTCAAAAACATCTTTTATTTTGGAAATACTCCAATCTTCTGGTAGCGTATCGCCTATTAGCAAGAGATTTTTGGGAGAAATATGATTGAACCGCCAATCTTCCGTCAGCCTCCCATCACACGCAGCCGCCAGCACCGCCTGCCTGAAATGCTTCATGATTTCCGGCACCCTGTCAAGCCTCTCGTTTGTCGCATCCAGACGAGCAAAAAGTGTCTCGATTGCTGCAACAATACGATACTGTTCTGGAAGAGGAGGCAATAATACCTGTAAATTTCTTACTTCCTTTAAGTTCACTCTTGGCCTAGTTGTTCCAAAAACCTGTTTGTTTAGTTGGTTTAGTGATATTTCAGAATTCAAATACTGTAATAGAAAATTTTTGTATACTATTCCGTTTTGTATTCTAATCCTTACAACATCAGAAACAACTATTCCCCAATCGTATTTTTCAGGAATTTCACAGGTTTTTCCGATTGGTGTTCCTAATTTTGCTAATACCAAATCTCCTTTGATAAAAGAGTGGTACTTCAATTCCTCTGCTTTTTCTGAAGAAATAAATTTAATATCTTTTTCAATAAATTCTCTATATCCAATATTTTGCAGCCTGATTATTGGAATGCCATTTTGCTGATAATCATCTACTTTCAGATTAGAGCCAAACGGACCGCCTACTATTTGATTTGAGTCTCCTCCAACAGCAGTAAGAAGAGATATATTTACCCATCCTTCCGGCAGTTCACTCTTCTGCTGCATAACCGTTCCCCATCAGGTCCAGAATTGCATTCAACTCACTAACTGCTGCTTCAAGTTCATCTATTGCTTCAGCAGCAAGTTCTTCTGGCTCAGGTAAATCATCAGTATCTCCTAATGAATCGTCCCTCAGCCATTTGAGAGAATCAATCTTGTAATCCCTTTCCTTGAGTTCCGAAATGTGGAATTTGTGCCAGCGGTCTTCCTGCGAGTTTTTCTCATCACGCTTTGCCCTGCCGTTAGAATCTTCACCAAAGCACTTTTCAAACTCTTCAAAGTGCTCTTTAGTAAGAGGCCGGTCTTTCTTTGTGATTTTTGGGACATTTGTGCGGCAGTCATATACCCAAGTATGCTCTGTGGGAATACCTTTTGTGAAGAATATCACGTTTGTCTTAGTTCCGGGTGAATATGGTGTAAAAGTACCATCCGGCAATCTCAGGACAGTATGTAAGTCACAGTCTTCACAGAGCACCTTGAAAACCTCTCCTGCTGCATCAGCAAAAAGCACATTGTCAGGTACTACAATAGCTGCTCTACCACCGGGTTTAAGGATAGTCATGACATGTTCAATAAAATTAAGTTGTTTGTTGGATGTTTCAACAACAAAATCTTCACGTCCGGGAGACTGGTTTGCACCTTTAGTACCAAATGGGGGATTGGTAAGCACTACATCGAACCTTTTAGAATCCGGTATCTCATAGATAGAGTCACCAAGTTTGATCTCAGGTTCAATACCATGCAAATACAGATTCATAAGAGCTAATCTGCGTGGACGTTCCACAAGCTCCTGTCCGTGATATGTACTGTAACGGATGCGTTTAGCAAGGTCACGGTCCACTGCACCACCTGCGGTAACATCCTTTAACCACTCATAGGCAGACACAAGGAAACCACCTGTACCACAGGCAGGGTCCATTATAGCAAACTCCCTGCTGGCGCGTGGGTCAGGTTTCATACACCTTACTATCATCTGGATAACTATACGTGGAGTGAAATACTGCCCTGCACCCTTTTTACCTTCACTGGCAGCCTTTTCCAGCAAACCTTCAAAAGCCATTGCCTTTACATCAATGTCAAGTCCTGTCCATTCAGTCTCGTCTATAAGTGTGATCATCTTTTTAAGACTTACAGGATTGTGGAAACGTGAGAGAGCACCTGCAAAAACATCTCCAAGCAGACCATCCTGCTTACCAAGCGTTCTGAGCGCATCACTATAATGTTCCGTGAGTTCTGTTCCCGAATGTTCTTTAAGGGATTTCCAGCCACAATCTTCTGGCATTTCGATGTCTCGCTCATCAGCCATCTTCAAAAAGAGTAGGTAAGTGATTTGTTCTATATAATCACCGTAATCAATACCTTCATGCCTTAAAGTATGGCAAAAACCCCATAATTTTTGTACAATATCGCTCATGCTGCAACTGCCCTGTTAAAATCTGACATTAAATTCACAAGTTCGTTTTCAAAGACACGGTTGGCCTTGGTCCATCCACCATAATCAACAAACACCGGGATAGAATCAAAGTCCTCTTTATCAATCGAAAGGTTTGCTATTAGATGCGATTTGATGCGTTCAAGCCATAAAAACTGATCCACTGTAAAACTCTTTCCAGTCGTAACTTTGGCAAAAGCATTACTCACGCGTTCTTCTGCTGTAAATAAAGCCTCTTCTTCATGAGCAGCATGTTTTATCATCGAAATGATATCCACAAGGGCTTTATTATATTTGATTGCATGAGCCCTCTGAAGGTTCTCAACTGTGAATCTCTGCTGTGAGGATTCTAGCTTCTGCTTTAACTCTTCAAGAGCATCTGTGCTCCATTCCTGTGGACGATCAAGAAGAATACTGATTGCAGCTATCTTTTCAGGATTCTCCTTTACAAACCCTGAGAACAACTCAAGGTAATCATCCGGTTTATATTCATTACCTGAAGCATCTCTTACTATCCATGTAGATGAAACTTCATCACTCGTTCCATAATCTACATAAAATGTCTTTCTTGGCCGTGGATAGTTCTCAAGCAGATTCAAAAAGTCCTTATTTCTCAGGAGTTCCATAGTTCCGGTAAAATCTTCTTCAAGCCTTCTTTCAAGAGAGATTGAGAAGCTCTTGAGATCTCCTTTCTCAACAAAAGCACTGAACATATCGCGCGCTTCCCCGCTCATCTCCTTGTCTATCCTGTTGAGCCGCTTTGTAAGGATACGTGTGTTATATTTCCTGTCCCGGTTGTTCCAAATATCTTCAATAACCCTACTAATAGGCTTGACCTCTTTTTGTGGAGGTTCTGCCGTCACACCTGTAACGGATTTAAAGTAATCAAAGAGAGTCCCTGCGAAACAATCAAAGACCACAAAATGAGATTTATCAGGATAATGTTCCCCTTTTCGTGTTCCCCTTCCCATCATCTGCTCAAAGAGGATTCGTGACTTAACAGAACGCAAGAAAACGATGTATTCAATATCTGGAATATCGACTCCTGTTGAGAGAAGATCAACAGTCACAGCAATTCCAGGCATCTTTCTGTTCCTGAATTCCCTTATCCTTTGCAAAGGACGGTCTACCTTTCCAGTTATCTTCTGAACAAAGGAATCACCTCTGCCAAAGACATCCCTTGCAAGATCAACTATTTGGTCAGCATGAGAAGTAAAAGACAAATCCTGTACTGCAAAAATCAATGTCTTCGGGAAACGTCCATATCTCTTTTCATGCTCATCTGCATAACGTTTTATTTCTTCAAGGATCTTCTTGTTTGAATCGATAGATGTAATCTCTCGTTCTATTTTTGTAACTGAAAATTCCCTTTCATCTTCAAGCATGTCGATCTCACGTATTCCGGTCTCTGGGTCGACCACTTCAACAGTCTCCCCTTCACGGAGGAAGATACCATTCATCCTGACACCGGATTCCAGAGCCACAATATCATAATCGACCAGGTAACCCTCCCTTACGGCCTGTTCATAGCCATAATTGTAAACAATGTCCTTGAAGTATGCTACAGTGTGGGCTGCAGGGGTGGCCGTAAGTCCTACCTTTATAGCATCAAAATGATCTAGGGTCTTTCTCCATGTGGAGATCTCCTGTGCAGAATAACCCCTGTGGCATTCATCGGCAATTATCAGATCGAATGCATCTATGGGTATGTCCAGTTGACCCGCATTCTCATCTTCCTCACTGTCTTCACAACTCGAGGAAATCGCTGTTTTACCGAATAAGTTAATAATGGTTCTCTGAATCGTGGAAACATACACAAAACTGTGTTCCGGCTTGGGATTGGTTAGGTATGATTCAGGCATCACATTTGCATCAAATGATTCATTCTCGTCAAGATCTCCCCTTTGGAAACGTTGGCTATAAACCTCATAGGTCTTATCGAACTTCAATCCCTGCTCAGTCTCAAAAGATGAGAAAGCTCTGACAGCCTGCGCTGCAAGTGCCCTCCTGTCCACTAAAAACAAGATTCTTTTTGCAACACCTGCTTTCATCAACCGGTAGATGAGGTTCACTACCGTGAATGTCTTCCCCGTACCTGTTGCCATCGCAAGCATAATCGTTCTTTTGCGATTAACAATGGCCTTGCCTATAGTATCACATGCCTGACATTGATATGGTCGCATATATCGGTTATCTGGGACAGCAAAGAATTTGTCTGCGACAGCCTCAAAGTCATACTGCAGGCTCTCAAGCAGAGCCTCAGGTCGATGAAACCCCGTTATCTTTCTGGAGCGATTCAAGGGATGACGGACATCATGATACCATATTTCTGTCCCATTGGTTGAATACAGGAATGGGACTCTAAACCCTTCAAAGTTAAACTCGCTATCAGATACTCCTTTTGAGTATCTTTCTGCCTGTGTGAGGACGTTTTGTGGGCCTAAGGTGACCTTCTTGGCTTCAATGATTGCAAGTATTTTTCCACCTGCACACAAGGCGTAATCAGCAGGACCAAAATCAGTCGGGTACTCCGTGATGGCACATTTATTATACTCTGATAATTTCTTGGTACAATCATAGGGCACAACCTCCCAACCTTCAATGGCTAACAACGGATCAATGAATTGTTTGCGTGTTTGGTATTCGTTGAGCTCGAGCATGGGGAATACCTCGGAATAAAAAATTTCAATAACTCATTTTTTATCATAGGTTATGTTGGTTATAATAATAACGGATATGCTGCATATGGAATACGATTCTGATATTAACAAATTTGGACCGAATGGTGGCTACTTTGCGACATATAGTTTATATGTTTCACTGACTTACAAAAATTTTGCTTATGAATGAAGTTATATCCTCTTTTTTCTCAGGAGGTATATCTTCTATTTCCACAAAGTCTTTCAATTTTACTGCAATTTTCGGTTTTGTAAGTTTTAATTTTGATAAGATTTTTTCTAGTTCCTTACCTAATTTATCCATTCCTATATCTAATAGAAGAATCTTCTCTTTAATTGTAATTATATCTAGCAGAAATTTCTTATCATCTTCTGACAAGTTGCCACTAACTGGAAGATTTCTACAGAATTGGATTTTTAGTGATGGATCTGTAAAGTTATCTAGGTGCAATAATATTTCATCGATTTCACCTGTTGAAAGATCTAATTGACAAATATAATCATCAAGTAATTGATATAGCCATTTTTTGCTATAGTAATTTTCTATCTCTCCACAAGAAAGAACGTAAACACCTTTTCCTTTAAAAAGTTCAATTAACCTATTCTTGCTTTCTGTTTCTATATCAAAGCCAAAAGCAAACTTATTGTTCAGACTCACTAGGGTTTTTTTGCTTTCACTTAAATTAACAAAATCATTATCTACAAGTGATATCCATGGAATTTCAAATTTATTTAAGAGTTCAATAAAAATACCTAAGTTTGATTTGCTTCCAACATCTATTATTGAGAAGTTTTTCTTGTCGAAATCATATCTTTCGTCTACTTGCTTCGCAATAACTGGAAGCAATATTTTCTCGGTCTCTCCTTCAACTAGAATTACTTTATCTGCAAAAAATAATTCTAAGTTGGAATTATTCAATTCTTTCTTGAGCTTTGTCTCATCGCTGATATTTTCAATCTGTTTATGATTTGTTTTTCCTTCTTTTTTGTTTAAAAGTATTATTTCTTGAACGTTTGCGGATTGAAGATAAGTAGGAGAGTGTGTAGCAATTAAAATCTGCATGTTTTCTTCATTGCAGAACTTGCTGAGCACCTTTGCTAAATGTCTATTTGCTTGTGGATGCAAAAATGATTCTGGTTCTTCTATTAAGAGCAATCCTTGGCCAATTTTCAAGTCAGAATAAAGTTTAAAAAGAGAAATAATAACAACACTTTGGATTCCAGAACCTTTAAAATCGAGTTCACTTTCAAAACCGTCATCAAGTAAAATGTCCAATTTTTTATAGATGTTTTTAGATTCTGTTGGTAACATTGAGAACTTGAGGCCATTATGTTCAATAATACTTTTAGTAATGTCATCTAAGGATTGCTCATAATCGACAAATAGTTCCTTGCACTTTTCAGTTGCATCTTGCAGTATAATCGCCAATTCTTCCTTTTTAATCTCATCGGCATTTTCATAGATTTTATTCAATAACTTATTTAAAAACGAATAATCATTGATTTTCAATAACTTACTTGGATCTCTTACAGATGGAATATACAAAGTACTAACTATTGCATCTCTTAAGTCATTAGAGAAATACTTGTAATATAAGTCTCCGAAGTATATGTTTTTTTGAGTTTGTGTAGATGATATGATTACTTCCATTGTTATTTCGTTAGAAGATTCAAAAATATTTTTAACATCTTCTATAGCATAGTAATCTCTGTCTACTCTTACTGGATATAATATAAGACGTTTAACATTACTTTTCTCTGCGACTGTAAAGTGAGTAAAAATCAATTTAATCTTTATTACTCTTGTATCGTCTCTATTGAAAAAATCATTTAATGATGTTTTTACAAAGCCCTCGCCCAACACCAAATTGATAGCTTTTAATACATTTGATTTGCCTGAATTATTTTTCCCAACTAAAAAAGAACACTTCTTCAAGTTTAGTTCTAGATTTTCTATGCTCCTATAGTTTTCAATGTGGACTTTAGACAATAGCATTAAAAGCACTCACTATATTTTTCTAGTTTAAAAAACTTGAACTTTGAGCAATTATACATTAAGCTTTACTTTTTCTTCTTATATATAAATATTATTAATTTCTCTTACTAGTTCTATAGAGCATAACTCTATTCTCGTTTATTTTGCGATCTCCTTGCGATTTGTAAAAGTTACTATACGCAAGGGCAGGGAATTAGCTGCGCAGTTGGCCCTGAAGTAAGTATGATGTCAAAGCTACGCACAAGTTTCCTGTAAGCTTCCCTTGATTGCTGCACCTTGTTGAGATAGTGGGCAGAGCCCACGGTTGCCGGAGCTCTACCTTGGATAAAGTCTGCAAGACTCTCAGAGATGCCCGCGGCTACCATCAGGTTAAGGTGCCATTTACGAATTGTCTTTGATGAAACTCGTCCGTGCTGGAACTCTTTTATCAATGTAAAATATGCTTTTGTATCCCCGATTTGTTTTAGTTCGGGTATGAATGATGTTGGGAAAAATATGTGAAAGGTTCTTTTTGTCCCTTTTGAAAACGGTGATGTCGGATAATGCGCGACCTCACCATCAATGATTATATTTCGTTCGTCAAAGTTCTGGAGCATTTCGTGAATATGTGTAAGCCGGTTTCCAGAGAAAACCATCAGTTTGAAAATCGACTTCACATCCACTGCACACGCACCGTAGGCTTCCCGTAGTTCATCGTCTGTTATATAGACTTCTACGACACCGGATTGCTTAATTTTTATAAACTTCCGCCATTTTTCAAGGCTATATCCTGCCACCATATCAACATCGATATCTTCAAAATAGTTAAGCAAATTACGAAGTCCACGTTCTTCCTTATCTTTCAGTTGGATAGTACGGAAGTCCTGCGGTTTAGAGATGGTTGAATTAGAAAAGAATTTTTCGAGAGAATTGAAATAATCACGCTTAGTAGCATCAGAGATATTACGACTACCTAGCCAGCTTTTGAAATATTCGTTATGCTGCTCCCATACGGTTGTCAGCTTTATCACATCGTGTTTCGTGGCAGAAAACAGGTGCGGCTTAGCCTTTACACGGCGGGGGTCATGAGTTCGAATCTCATCGGGCCCACCAAATACATCTTCTGCTTCTGCAGGTAACGATTTTTCTTCTGATTTTTGCTGTTTTTTAGTGTCATCTATGTTGTTTGAGGAATGGCTAATATCATCCTGTATTGTAGAGTTTTCAGGTTCTATTGATTGCGATTTCTGTAAAAGAGACAGTTGTTTTTCCACAGATTTCAGTCTTGATTCAATGTCTGATTTGGGTTGTATAACTTCTAGGGCGGGGGTAATATCTTCATCCAGAGAAATCACAAATAAAGGCTTGCCATTGTTGTCGATTTTGAAAATATGTGCCGTTTCACCCACAAGGTCTGCATGTGACTGCGGCAATCGAAGTAAAGGGTATTCGATATTTTTCTTTGGTCGGAGCCTTGTGATTTTTGATTTTCCTATGTATTTCATAGTAACCAGCTCTTCTCTTTATAGTAAAATGAGTTATACAATTTTACATAACTTTTTTGTTGTTGTCTTTGAAGGTGTAAAACACACTTCATATGCCTGCAGTTATGTTGTTTTATTTTGCGATGCGAGGTTCTGAGAATTCCAAATCTGATTATGTTAATATCCTTCGGATAGTTCCACAACATCATATGTTTTTTTACATAATTCCATAATGTGGTACTATACTCATTTATATCCAGGACATAACCGGTAAATTGAAACAGATTTGCAATGCAATCTTTCAAATTTACTTCCACAATGTTGGGGAGATCCATCATTTTTATATAAACATTTAATAAGCATGAATGCATATTAGAAGCCGGACATTTTAAGTTAAAATAAGAAACGAGAGATTGAAAATTAATATTTCTTTGACTGTATTCTGAGGGACGAACTAGTGTACGTTTTAGACACGATTCAATCAAGCATAGTTAATCGCGATTATGAACTTTTTCACGGAGCTGTTATTTAAATGAGTGAAAAACAGACTTATGATGCAAGCAATATTCAGGTACTTGAAGGACTGGAAGCTGTTCGCAAACGTCCGAGCATGTACATCGGAAGTATCGATGGCAGGGGACTTCACCATCTGGTATATGAAGTGGTGGACAACAGTATCGATGAAGCACTGGCCGGATATTGTACACAGATAGATGTATCGATAAATCATGACGGGACCATCACAGTCCAGGATAACGGACGAGGTATTCCGGTTGGAACACATCCTAAATACAACAAATCTGCACTTGAAGTGGTAATGACCATCCTCCACGCAGGAGGTAAGTTCGATAAGAATACCTACAAGGTATCCGGTGGTCTGCACGGTGTCGGTGTTTCAGTCGTTAACGCGCTTTCCGAATGGCTTGAAGCAGAGGTCCAGCGTGACGGAAAGATCTACTACCAGCGCTATGAGCGTGGAACTCCTACGGATGATATTCTGGAGATAGGGGAAACTTCCAGCACAGGTACAAAAATAACTTTCATGCCGGATTCTAAGATCTTTGAGACAACTAAATTCGCGTATGAAACACTTGCAACAAGGCTTCGTGAACTTGCATTTCTCAATAAAGGAATAAAAATAAGCATAGCAGATGACCGTACCGAAGAAAAAGTAGGGGAACTATTCGAGTATGAAGGCGGAATCGTTTCCTTTGTGGAACACCTGAACCACAACAAGAACCCACTTCACGAATCACCTATCTACTTTGAAAGGACAAAGGACGACACTGTTGTTGAAATATCAATGCAGTACACGGACAGTTATGCTGAATCTGTTTTCTCATTTGTCAATAACATCAACACCCACGAGGGCGGTACACACCTTGTTGGATTCAAGGCAGCACTCACAAGGGTTGCTAATGATTACATAAAGAAGAACAACCTTGCAAAAGGTGACTTGAAGCTTTCAGGTGAGGATATCCGCGAAGGTCTTACAGCCATTATCAGCGTCAAGATAACAGAACCCCAATTCGAGGGACAGACCAAGACTAAACTTGGTAACAGTGAAGTGAAGGGTATTGTTGAGTCCATGGTATCAGAAGGACTCGCAGAATACATGGAAGAAACTCCAAAAGTTGCAACTGCCATCCTTCAGAAAGCACTGGACGCACAGCGTGCAAGGGAAGCTGCAAAGAAGGCAAGGGAACTTACACGCAGAAAGAGCGCTCTGGATATCAGCACACTACCCGGCAAACTGGCAGATTGTTCCGAAAAAGATCCATCGTTAAGCGAACTGTATCTTGTGGAAGGAGACTCTGCAGGCGGTTCTGCAAAGCAGGGTAGGGACCGTAAGAATCAGGCGATCCTGCCACTCAGGGGTAAGATCCTCAACGTTGAGAAAGCACGTTTGGTGAAGATCCTCAAGAACAATGAGATCCTTGCATTCATTACAGCCATGGGTACCGGAATCGGTGATGATTACGACATCGAAAAAGCACGTTATCATAAAGTGATCATCATGACCGATGCTGATGTAGACGGTGCTCACATCAGGACACTCATACTTACATTATTCTACAGGTACATGAAACCCATGATAGATGCCGGTTATGTGTACATTGCACAGCCTCCTCTTTACAAGATAAAGAAGGGCAAGGCAGAGTATTACGTCTATTCTGACCGTGAGCTTGCAGCAAAACTGGAAGAGATCGGTGACAAGGGTGTAGGCATACAGCGTTACAAGGGTCTTGGAGAAATGAACCCTGAACAACTCTGGGAAACAACAATGAACCCGGAGACAAGGACACTGCTTCAGGTCACCATGGAAGATGCGGTTGCTGCTGATGAGATATTCACCATTCTCATGGGAGATGACGTAGCGCCACGTAAACAATTCATTACAACACACGCAAAGGACGTTGCGAACCTGGATGTCTGAGGTGAGGATAAATGGCAGATAATATTGATGATAATAGTATTCAGGACGAGGAACTGAACAATCCTGAAGAGGAACTTCCTTTTGATATCCAGCCAACAGATACAGGCGAGAAGATCGTTCCAGTCCTTATTGAAGACGAAATGAAGAACTCATTCATGGATTATGCCATGAGTGTTATTGTAAGCCGTGCTCTGCCGGATGCAAAGGACGGTCTGAAGCCAGTTCACCGAAGAATTCTCTATGCCATGAAAGAGGCAGGAATAACCTATGACAAGGCTTACAAGAAGTCTGCCCGTGTAGTGGGAGACGTTCTTGGTAAGTACCACCCGCACGGTGATTCTGCGGTTTATGATTCCCTTGTAAGGATGGTGCAGGATTTCTCCCTGAGATATCCGTTCATAGACGGACAGGGAAACTTCGGTTCTATTGACGGTGACTCCGCTGCTGCTATGCGTTACACTGAGGTACGCATGGATAAGATATGCGATGAGATGCTCATCGATATCGAGAAAGAGACAATTGCAACACGTCCTAATTATGATGGTTCACTTCAGGAACCGGTTGTGCTTCCTGCAAAACTGCCAAACCTGCTTATCAACGGGTCAACAGGTATTGCTGTAGGAATGGCAACCAATATGGCACCTCACAATCTTACAGAGGTCATCAACGCCACCATGATGATGATAGAGAACCCGGATGTTACAATCCAGGAACTTATGACAGCCATCAAGGGACCGGATTTCCCAACCGGTGGTGTGATATTAGGTAAACAGGGCTTCAGGGAAGCTTATGAGACCGGACGTGGAAGAGTTCAGGTCAGGGCTGTTGCTGAGATAGAGGAAATGAAAAAGGATAAGTTCCGTATCGTTGTCTCAGAACTGCCATATCAGGTTAACAAAGCAAAACTCATCGAGGACATTGCAAGTCTTGTAAGGGACAAGAAAGTTACAGGCGTTTCCGACCTTCGTGATGAATCTGACCGTGAGGGTATCAGGGTTGTTGTGGAACTGACACGTGGCACAAATGCAAATGTGGTGCTTAACCAGTTATTCAAGCACACCCAGATGCAGACAACTTTTGGTATCATCAACCTTGCTCTTGTGGACGATGTTCCAAGAGAACTTAACCTGAAACAGATACTTCGCATCTATCTGGACCACCGTATTGACGTTATCCTTAAGCGTACCCAGTTCATGCTGAGAAAGGCAGAGGACAGGGCACACATACTCAAAGGTCTGAAGATCGCTCTTGACCACCTTGATGAGGTTATTTCACTTATCCGCTCTTCTGCAAATGTTGATGATGCAAGGGAAGGACTCATTTCAAAGTTCGGCCTTGATGAAGTACAGGCAAAAGCGATCCTTGATATGCGCCTGCAGAAGCTCACAGGTCTTGAAAGGCAGAAGATCGATGACGAATATGATGAACTCCTCAGGCAGATCGCTGAGTACATGGAGATCATTGCAAGCGATGAGCGCAAATATGGAATAATCAGGGAAGAACTCACTGACCTGAGAGAGCGTTTCGGCGATAAGCGCAGGACAGCCATCAAGTCCTCTGTTGAAGAACTTGAAACAGAAGATCTCATTCCTGAAGCTGAGATGGTTGTAACAATCACAAACAGTGGTTACATCAAGAGACTTCCTGTTGACACATATTCACAGCAGCACAGAGGCGGAAAAGGTGTCATAGGAATGGATACCAAGGATGAGGATTTCGTGGTTGATATCTTTGTAGCTTCAACACATGATTATCTTATGTTCTTCACAAACCAGGGTCGTGTGCACTGGCGTAAGGTTTACGAGATCCCGGAGGGCAGCAGACAGTCTCGTGGGAAGGCTATTGTGAACCTGCTTGAGCTTGGTGAAGGTGAACTGGTTACAGCAATGATACCTGTAAGTGAGTTCAAGGAAGATGAATATCTGTTCATGGCAACCCGTACAGGTACTGTGAAGAAGAGCCAGCTTTCCGATTTCAGCAACCCACGCAAGAAGGGCATTATTGCCATCAGCCTTGAAGAAGAGGATGAACTTGTGAACGTCGCACTTACAGATGGATCCAAAGATATGGTAATGGTCTCCAGACATGGAAAAGCTATCAGGTTCCCTGAAAGTGAAGTCCGTGTCATGGGTCGCAGTGCCAGGGGCGTCCGTGGAATGAACCTTGAAGATGGAGACATGGTTGTAAGTCTTGATGTTGTGGATGAAACTGCATCTCTGTTGACTGTTACTGAGAATGGTTTTGGTAAGAGGACAGAGTTTGAGGAATACAGGGCAATGCACAGAGGTGGACGCGGTGTTATTACCATAGTCACCAGCCTGCGTAACGGACCTGTGATCAATGTGAAGGCAGTACATGATGAAGATGACATTATGCTTACAAGCTCTGAGGGTATCATCATTCGTATTCCTGCAAAGGACGTACGTGTCCAGGGCAGAAACACTCAGGGTGTCAAGATAATGGATGTGCGCTCCAGCGATAAAGTAGTAGGTGTAGCGAGGATCAGGCCTGACGACGAGTAGATGTAAATGCTTTTAAGCATTAACTATATCTAGTAGGCTGAGTAGGTAGGCATTAAAATCAAGACTTAAAGTAGTTAAATTAATAAATTTATTCAGGATGATATTATGGAACTTGAGAAATTAAGACACGGTACCGAGCTTATTAAGCGCGGCTTTGCAAAGATGCAGAAAGGCGGTGTGATCATGGACGTTGTAAACGCTGAGCAGGCAAAGATCGCAGAAGAAGCTGGTGCTGTTGCGGTTATGGCACTTCAGGCTGTTCCTGCAGATATCAGGAAAGAGGGCGGAGTTGCCAGGATGGCAGACCCTAAGATCGTTTCAGAGATCATTGATGCTGTCACAATCCCGGTTATGGGAAAGGCACGTATCGGTCACTTCGTGGAAGCTGAGATCCTTGAGGCTCTTGGTGTTGACATGGTTGATGAGTCCGAAGTACTCACACCTGCAGACCACAAGTACCACATTGACAAGACAGAGTTCACAGTTCCTTTCGTATGTGGTGCAAGAAACCTTGGTGAAGCACTGCGCAGAATCAACGAAGGTGCTGCAATGATCCGTACAAAGGGCGAAGCAGGAACCGGAGATGTCAGCGAGGCTGTCAAACACATGAAACAAATCATGGGTGAAGTACGTGCACTCAAAGGCAAGACAAAGGAAGAACTCATTGCAGTTGCTCGTGAGATCGAAGCACCTATTGAGCTTGTCCTCGAGACCGCAGAGATGCAGCGTATCCCTGTTGTAAACTTTGCAGCTGGCGGTGTTGCAACACCTGCAGATGCAGCTCTTATGATGCGTATGGGTGCTGACGGTGTTTTCGTCGGTTCAGGAATCTTTAAGTCAGAGAATCCAGAACTGATGGCAAAAGCAATCGTTGAAGCTGTCAACAACTACGACAACCCTAAGGTACTTGCAGAAGTTTCCAAGGGCATTGGCTCAGGAATGAAAGGAATCAGCGTTGATTCAATTCCTGCAGCAGATATCCTTCAGACCCGTGGATGGTAACCCCATCCCCAATTATTTTTATTAGATTTTCTATTGTTTTGATTTATTTTATTTACATATCATACATATACTAACTTTACATACTAACTAAAACGTGGTAATATGAAATTAGGTGTTATTGCTATTCAGGGAGATGTTTCCGAACACGTTGAGGCTCTTGAAAATGCCCTCAAGCAGCGTGGAGAGAATGGAGAAGTTGTTACTATCAAACATAAGGGAATCGTTCCTGAATGTGATGCACTTGTACTTCCAGGCGGAGAAAGCACAACCCTTGGAAAACTGCTCATGCGTGAAGGCATCGCCGATGAGATCAGAGACATGAACGCAGCAGGCAAACCAATCATGGGAACCTGTGCCGGTCTTATTCTTCTGGCAACTGCCGGAGACGAGCAGGTAGCAAAAACCCACCAGCACCTTTTAGGACTCATGAACACCAGAGTCAACCGAAATGCCTTCGGAAGACAGCGTGATTCCTTTGAGATCGGACTTGAACTCCCATTCCTCGACACACCATACAATGCAGTATTCATCAGAGCACCGGGAATCGTTGAAGCAGGAAAAAATGTAAAAGTCCTTGCCAAAATTGACGATATGATCGTAGCTGCAGAACAGGGAAATGTTCTTGCGCTGGCATTCCACCCTGAACTTACTGAGGATCTGAGGGTTCATCAGTATTTTTTGGATAAGTTGTTTTGAAATCTTAGATTTTTTACTTTTTTGTTTTTAAGTTCTGCTTATTTTTGGCGTTGTTGCTGTTTGGGTTTGAATCTAAATGCCAGCACTGAATTGATGAGATATAGGTACCTTTGGTTTTTTGTAAGCTATTAGTTTTAATATCTGATTTTAGATTTCTGCTAAGATTTAAACAAGTTAATATTAATAATACACATAAGTGAACTTGATAATTTTACATAAGTTCATTTGTAAATAAGATAACATCTCTTTACGTTTAAGTGCGATTTAAATAAAAGTACATTTTCTTCATAATTATCAATAAAATATTTGATTATACCCTGAAACTTTAAATCTAGAAAGGGATGTGTGGTACTATTAAATCGTTGAATATGAATTTCTGCTTAGATGAAAAATTAAGAACATTTACTTTTAACTCAAAAATTCATAATTTTTTTATTTTAGCTGTTGCATTATTGATCTTTGTAGGTGTAGCAAATGCTGAAGAAATCAACTTAACATTGGAATCTCACTTTGGAGGGACAATTTATAATGTCGAGGTTTATGGTAACTATGCTTATGTTGGACAGGGTCAAGACCTTGTAATACTCGATATTAATAATCCAACTAATCCAGTAGAGGTTGGAAAAGTAGTCAATCCATCACGTGTAACAGATATTGTTTTGTCGGAAAACTATGCATATGTGGCTCATTCAAATGGTCTTATGATTGTTAACGTCACAAGTCCTTCAGCCCCTATCATCAACGGAAATTACAACAGTGACACTGAAGTGATTAGTGTTTCTTTATCTGGGAAATATGCTTATTTAACCGAGAACAAAAAAGGTCTTTCGGTCATAAATATCAGCAACCCGGAATCACTAACAATAGCTGGTACTCATTTAATCCCTAATGCAACTGATATCGCCGTATCAGGTAATTATGCTTATGTGACAAATAGTAATGGTAGTCTTGTAATAGTAGATATCAGTGATTTGAAATCTATGACAATTGTAGGAAAATGTGACACAGGGGGACATGCATATGGTGTTGCTGTATCAGGTAACTACGCATATGTAGCTGATAGTACTACTGGTCTAGTGTTTATAGATATAAGCAACCCAACAGCACCCATATGTACAGGAATTCTTGATACGGGCGGTTTTGTACTGGATGTTATTGTCAATGATAAATATTTGTATCTAGTTGATTTAGATGAAGGTCTAAAGGTTCTTAATATCAGCAATCCAGAAAGGCCAACCGTTGAAGGGAGATACGATGATAATCATGTTTGTGATATAGCTCTCTCAGAGACATATGCCTACCTTGCTAATTATAGAGAGGGTCTTTTAATACTTGATTTAGGCGATCTTGAATCAATAAATCTTGCGGGAATTTATGATGCAAGCGGTGATTATCAAAGTATTTCTGTTTCAGATAATTACACATATCTGGCTAGCGGTTATAGTGGACTTGTGATAGTAAACACCAGTGACCCCTCATCCCCCATCATATCAGGTGAATGTTATACAAATGGCTACGCTCAAGGAATTGCCATATCAGATGTTCATGCTTATGTCGCAGATGGAATTAAAGGTCTTTTAATAGTCAATATTACTGTCCCTTCATCGCCGAAAATTGCAGGAAATTACGATACGGAAGATTATACAAAAGCTGTTGCTGTATCAGATGGCTATGCATACTTGGCCGATCGGAATGATGGCCTTTTGATTATTAACGTCAGCAATCTGGCATCCCCATACCTTGCAGGAAGTTATGATACGGATGGTAAAGCTCAGGATATTGCCGTTTTGGACGATTTTGCTTATGTGGCTGATGATGAAAATGGGCTTTTGATTATTAATATAAGCAACCCAGCGGCTCCATACCTCGAAGGAAGTTATAATATGAATGGTGAAATAGAAACAGTTTCTGTCTCTGATAATTATGCATATGTAGCAGATGAGGAAAATGGTTTCTTAATTATAGATATTAGCAATCCTTCATACCCAATACTTGCAAGTAATTATGACATTTCTCATATCCGTAATTTTTTCATCTCAAATGATTATGCGTATCTAGCGACTTATGAAGTCTACGATTATGAGACTAGCATCAAGATGTGTTACAGTATAAAAGTTCTTAATATCAGCAATCCAGTTTCACCAAGTTTTGCAGGAGAATATTACACTGCAGACATGCCACAGGATGTTACAGTATCTGATGATTGTGTTTATGTAGCTGATGATGACAATGGTCTTGTAATCCTTAAACAAAATATTTTATTTGGGGATTGGAACCCATGGAATAATGATGATTCAGAAGGCAGCACTGTAATAACAACAGACGAACTGCAGGAAGCCATACATTGCTGGCTAAATGATATGTCGGCACCCGATACGAACGCTGAAATTACAACAGACAGATTGCAGGCTCTTATACACAATTGGGTAAATGGTCTTGAAATGCCAGAAGAGACAGAATAACACTGAGTTAAGCATCTTAGGTGTTAATCATACCTTTTCCCACATATCCAACCTTTCCCTAACATGAGCATTCATAGTAAACGGCTTATCATCTTCAACATTTTTCTTCATGTAGTACATTGTACCTATAGAAAACTCCATTTCCTTCAATTCTGAATAAGAAATACCAACGTACCACTAATGAAAAAGCTTAAGCTTGATTAAAGAGTACAATTACTGTACTTTTTATTTTGAAATGCAGAGGTATTAGCAATGGTAAAACTGACAGATGAGATGAAAACAGAATTTGAAAAGATGAAGATCTTCCCGCTGGCAACCGCATCAAAAGATGGTGTTCCTAACGTAATTCCTATTGGAATGTGCTTCCTTCAGGAAGATTTAGAGACTATCTGGATCGTGGACAACTTCTTCCTCAAGACAATGGAGAACCTCAGGGCAAATCCAAAATGTGCAATATATGTATGGGGACCAGAAGTTAGCGGTTGCTTCCAGATCAAAGGTACTGTGAAGATCATCGACCGTGGAGAGGAATATGACGAAATGCGTAAGATGGTCAAAGCAAAGAGCGACCGTTTCCCTGCAAAGTTCCTTGTCAAGATGAAGATCACAGATGTCTTCGAGTGCAAGAGCGGCCCTGATGCCGGAAAGAAGTTACTTTGAGTAACTTCAACTTTTCTCTTTTTTTACTCTATTTCTACGGCTCTGTAGAAATCCTGCCAGGCACATCCTGAAAAAGTTTGTAAACTGGTCTATGATAAGTCATGAATAACTTGATGAATCCCGAAGGGTCCGGCGAAGCCGGCATTTTCCCATCAGAATATACAAAATAATCTACAAAACCCTGTACTTTCTTCTTTGATTTTTGCAGAACTCGCTGTACAACTGCAATAGCCTTTTAGTGATTTTCTACGCAGAGGTATCGGAATGTGCCGCCTTCGGCGGGTAGCTATCTTGTTCTTAGCTTACCACCTGTTTTTGTGGATTATGAAATGAGCAATGTTTGTGCCAGTCAGATTACCAGGATTTCTACAGAGCAATCTCGAACACACTCATATAATATGAGTAGCTGAAGCCTTAAAAGTCAGATAGACCCAGGAACCAACATAAAGACCCATGTCATCATAGGCTCTTTTTGTAAGCACAACCCTGAAAGGAATTCCTGAATCAATTACCAGATTAACAGTTGACTTCATTCTGGTAATTTCAGTAAGAACACCACTGAATGAATTCTGGGCACTTGAATCTATTGGGTCTTTTGATAATAGAATGTCCTCAGGTCTGATAGAAACACTCACATCTCCTGATTTCAGTGTGCTCGAAATTATCGTCAGTCCATTAACCCATATCTCTGCCAGATCATCCCTGATAACTGAAGTTCCATGGAAAAGATTCTCAACACCTACAAAATCAGCAACAAAAGCTGAATTTGGCTTCCTGAAAACTTCATCTGGCGTACCGATCTGATGGATCTTGCCGCCATGCATGATGGCTATTCTATCTGCTAGAGCAAAAGCTTCTTCAAAACTATGAGTCACATGGATAGTGGTGGTTTTCTTTAACTGGTGAATCCGCAAGAGTTCCTGCCTCAGACGGCTTTTTGTTCCTGAATCAAGAGCAGACAGGGGTTCATCCAGAAGGAGAAGGTCAGGTTCAGTTATAATTGCTCGTGCAATTGCAGTTCTTTGCTTTTCCCCGCCACTTAACGTTGATGGATGACGGTCAAGCAGGTGAGATATTCCAAGCAGTTCTGCCGTTCTTTCAACTTTATCTGCAATTGCCGAATTATCAAAACCCTTATACTTGAGTCCGAATTCGATATTCTCCCTGATATTCATGTTGGGAAAGAGCATGAAATCCTGATAGACAACACTGATGTTCCTGTCTTTTGGAAGAAGACCGGTTACATCATGATTGTTGATCAATATAGAACCCAGATCAGGCTTGTAGATACCTGCAATTGACTCAAGGAGTATCGTCTTACCGGAACCTGTCGGACCAAGTATGCAGAAATATTCCCCTTCTTTTACACACAGGTTTATACTTTCAAGTTCAAACTCGCCGAGTTCAATTGAAAGATCACTTACTTCTATCATCTTTACCGTTCAGCAAACTCCATTGACTACATTGCCTAATAGAGTTTTGCCACTCCTCCCTTGCGTTCGAATAGATAGAGTGTGATTCCTGAAATAAGTATCAATATGGTTGCAGCTGCAATTGCAAGATCAAGTTCACCTGAAGACATGTTCAGGTAAAGAGCAATCGGCAATGTCTCCGTCTTCATTCTTGTGGCTCCGGCAAGCATCAGCACTGCGCCGAATTCTCCCATTCCTCTTGACCATGTTATAACCGAACCTGCGATCATCCCGTTCTTTGAAAGAGGAAGTGTTGTCCTGAGAAAAGCCTGAAAAGGCGTGCAACCAAGTGTCTGAGCCACATGCTCATATCTTGGATTTATGCCTTCAAAGGTTGAACGCATGATCCTGAGCATCAGGGAGATATTCACTGCAAACTGTGCCATGATAATTCCAGGGACTGTAAATACGAACTTAAGTCCGGCATCCGCCAGAAAACTTCCAAAGCTGGTCGTACCGAATATAAGCAGCAAGCCAAGTCCTGCAACAATTGGCGGTAATGCCATTGGCAGATCAAGAACTGTATTGATAATTGCCTTTCCATGGAAATTGTATCTTGCAAGCGAATATGAAACCGGAACTGCAATCAGTATGCACATCAAAGTTGAAATCACGGATGTCAGCAAGCTTAAGCGTATTGCAAATTGAATTTCCGGGGAAATAATGTTTGTGATAAGACTTCCCGGATCAGTATGCGTGATTATCTGAAATATCAGACTGAAAATAAAAAGAGTGAGCAGGAGCGTAAGAAATAGATTTGCATACTTGAATCCGTTTCTTTGCATTGAACGCACCTGCTTCGTTTTTAGTGTTTTTTATTTTGTTGTTTTTTGAAATTTCTGGTTTTTCAAATTATCAATCAGATTCAGTTAGCCTCTAAATAGGCATACTTCTCATCAGGGTAAAGTGTGAATCCATAATCTTCAAAGACATCTCGGCCTTCATCTGAAACCACAAAGTCTACAAATTCAGATGCGATTTCCGGATTTTCAGATGTTGTCAGCGTTGCAATCGGAACTATCTTAATGATATTGTCGTCCTCTGCAATCTCGATCATGTTCACTTCATCGTTATTCCTGACAAGGTCTTCCCATACGATTGAAGCATCTGCCTGACCGAGTGTGATGTAGGTGACAAGTTCGTTTACTGTTGCACCTTTTGCAACAACGTTCGTTTCAACCTCATCATAGATTCCCTTCTTTGTCAGCATCTTATCACAAAGAACGCCAATAGCTGCTGCTTGCGAATCTCCAAGCACGACACTGATGTCATCGTTTGCAAGGTCATCAAGACTTTCTATATTTCCAGGATTATCCAGTGGAGTGATGATCACTGGAACATGATATGCGACATTGCTGGAGTTTTCAACAAATCCTTTTTCTGCTGCTACTTCAAAGTAGTAGGTTGCACCTGGCATGTAGACATCGCCTTCACCTGTAAGTTCCATCTGGGTCAGGAGTGTGTTGGAACCGGCATAATTGTACTGGACTGGAACACCATATTCCTCTTCGAACATAACTCCAATCTTGTCCATTGGTTTTCGCATTCCAGCACCGCAGTAAACCAGAAGAGCTTCCTCAGAAGCCTGCTTATCTAAACTGCCTGAGTCTGAAACCGTTGTATCCTGATTCGCAACGGAATCACTTGTAGAATCAATACAACCCAGGAACAATACACATGAAATCAATAATGAGAATACTATTACATGTTTTTTGTTAAGCATCCGATCCTCTCCTTGTTTGATATTCAGCCCGAATGTATGTCATGCTCTTTCGAGCACAACATCATTCTAAGTAGCAATGTTCGGAGTGTTATGTCTAATATAACATAACGACACTTCCTTGGTATGTCTACTATAAATAATTATCCATGGCAGATTCATTTCATATAAAATTTCAATAAGTATCAATACCACTCAATAACTCTCAATAAATGTCAACAACAATGAGAGACGGAATCACTCTTCATTGGCATCGTCTTTGAGCAGTGACTCCCTGAATGACTGGATTTTCTCCTGATCAAAAAGTTCCTCGACCTCTTCACACATTACCAGAATACGCTCCATATCAGAAACCTCCGGATCTCCGTGGAAGTAGTCATCAAGGGTACAGATATCGAATATCTTATCAAGTGATCTTATTTCATTGTTAAGCTCTTCCGGTGGTTCCATGAACATCTCAACTGTATCCATCAGGCATGTGTAATTATGGTTATATGGTTCCATATCATGAAGATAACACAATGCCACAAGGTAACGTTCAAGAGCCAGCGAAGCCACGTTGAAGACCACACTGTGATCCTGTCCCTGTTCGAGAAATAGTTTTGCCCTGCGAAGGTATGCTTTGGAGTCACGATACTCCTTTTCAAAATCATCAAATCTCGACCTCTTCTCCATAAGTTCCAGTCTCATAATTTACCTCCTCAGGACGTTTAGAATTTATTCATTATCAAATAACAGCAAGCACAAAACATGCTGATTAGGAATGCTATTTCCGTATTATAGAACTTATAATTTACGCAACCTAGAATTCATCATTTATTAGATTTTAAGAAGTAAGTGCAAAATGTATAAGAGCGATAGACTCACTAATATATTTATAAGCAATACTTCATAAGATAATTGCCATTAATGTAAAAAAGGTGGTTCAACTGAAACTGGGACCTCTTAATGACATTGCAAGATCCCTCACCTATACACTCCAAAACGAAGCAGGTGGAAGAACTGGAATTTTCTTTCAGTTCTATGTATTCCTATGGGTCATGCTTACTACATTCTTTACAGTGACCCGAATACTTTCAGTTACAAGCAGGCCGGATCCAATTTATCTTGCCAGCGCACCAATGTACATTATTCTCCTATATGTGCCTCTTTATGTTTTCTGGATATATGAGAAGAAGATCGGCATTGAACGACGCAGAATTAAGGAAATGCAGGTAGTGGATTCTGTAAACGTTGATTATAAGTTTGCAGGTTCCGTAGAATTGGGATTTAAAAACCCATTATACCTCAGGGTTAACAACCCAACTGAAAAAAAGGTTGAAAATATCTGGATGCGAACCGTCTTTCCGGCAACTGTCCTTTGTAGCAAACCAATCCTCTGCCTTGGTTCACTTGAGCCTGGCTCATCCATCTGTGCAAATCTCTCATTTGTGCCTCTGGTAGCAGGAAATGTTTCCATGGGTTATTATGATCTGTACTTTGAGGTTGACGGGCACAAACACCAGAAACCACCTTACTTTTTTGAGAACATAAAGGTCAGCCACACATATCTTCCAATAAACGTGAACATCGGCGACCATTTCAGATTCGGACATGAGAGCAAGATCTCATTCAAGATGATAAACAAATCAAAAATTGAACTTGGAGAACTACATATCAAGTGTTCTTTCTCAAATCACCTTAACTATGATACTGCTTTTTCCCAGACGAAAAACCTGGCACCTGAAGCAGTATTCAATGCAGAGTACCTCATAACGCCTACAAAAGGAGGAGATATAGACTTTGGAAAATATGAAGTGTTTTTCAAGATAGGAGGAAACAATTGTAAAATTGAACCGACAACATTTGGAAAATACTATGTCCAGACACCTGATGTCATTGTCAGGATCAAAATGCCAGAGTCACTGTATAGCGAAGTAGGAAATTCCATCGGTATCTATGTAGATAACCGGTCTGATGACATACTGAAAAATGTATGCTTTAATAGCTGTTTTTCATCTTTCATAGAATGTCATGATCCAAACACCTGTATTGAAGAGATACAGCCGCATTCATCAGGTTTTACATCTCTTGTTGTAAAACCGATCAATCACGGAAAAATAGATTTTGGAAACCTGAACTTTTCCTTCGAGGTAAATGAAATGATCTGCCAGCAGGAACCATTTGACCTTGGAGTACACAAGGTAGTTTAAAAGGAAATGTAAAAAAGTTAATAAAAAGTTATCAGAGAGTGAGAAACTCACTCTTCTGCTGCTTCTTCAACTGGCTCGTCGCCGCCGAGGATCTTCTCGATGGTCTTCTCACCGTATTCTGCGACAATTGTGTTGATCTGGACAATGTCCGGTGCAACTTCTCTTCCGCGCATCATCTTTCTGCGGCGTACACCCTTTGATACAGGAGAGTATCCTGTTCCGTTTGCAACAAGGAGCTTCTGTCTCCTTGGGCCTGGAAGGTCTGGTCTCATGACCATTCCACTCTTGTCGCTTCCGCCGGTGATCTTAAGTGTGTAACCTGGAAGGCCGACGAGTGTTCCGTCAACTGTTTCTCCGATTGATTTTCCAATGAACTTGTTGGCTTCAGCGCCTTTGACATCAAACTGGTATGACTTTGTCTTAGGGTCTGAAACCACTACTTTAAAATCTGCCATATTTTTTCCTCCTTATGGTTTTATTGTTCCTGTGTTTGTTATGATCTTTCTGAATGAATTGTGCATCCATCTTTTATTTTGCCCAGAAAGGATTACCCCTTCTTTTTATTGCAAGGAATGCATCAAGTGCTTCTAATTCATCTGCCGTCATCGAGTCGTAAATTTCATGTTCCATCTTCTTTGCGTGTCTTTCAGGGACATTCACAAAGAGTGTATCCTCTTCCTTTATCTGCCTGCCAACCGTAGGTCCTTCAATGGCCATTGCAACTTCCATGCCGATCTTTGCTTCGGAGACATTTTCCCCGCGCACCTGAAGGCCTTTTACCTTGCCGACGACCTCGCCGTCTGCATTGGTAATATCTACACCGGTCCTTACCACACCAGCGATGATCTTCACACCTACAACAGCAGGCTTGCTCTGGCGGAATGTACAGTCAGGCATGATATAGAATCTTCCGGGTTTTGTGATAGTATCGGATATCTCTTTTTCAGCAAGTTCCTTCTGTTTCTTTACCCAGTCCTTGTAATCATCTATCAAACGATATATTACATCGTTCAAGAAAAGTTTTACGTCGGTGGTCTGAAGCTTCTCTTTAGCATCAGGAAGGATCTTCACATTAAATCCTACAATAACTGAGAAGAACGGATCCTCGATTGCAGTTACTTCCACGATGTCTCTGTTACTTACATCGCCGACATCTGCTTTTCTTATTGGGATCTCCTCTTTCTTCAGCTCGTTGACAAGCGCTTCAAGAGAACCGATGGTATCTGCTTTGATGGTGACACCTATAGTATCAGTATCTATCTGGACATCTTCTATCTCGCTCTTGATCTCTTCTGTGATAGCATCAATAGTTTCAGGACTTGCAACCCTCACAGGAGAACCTGCAAGAGCACCTTCAAGGTTAGGAGCGGATATCTTGACACCGACTGCTGCTGTGACTTCAGAAACCTGCTGGAACTTTTCCTCGGCCTTGATCTCAGATAATGGGCGTGGTTTTAGTAAAGCCCTTATCTTTGTCTGGATAGGATTGCCAAGGCTTCCTACAACAATAGTATCACCTTTTTTGATGGTACCGTCATAAAGAATAATATCAAGGGTAGTTCCAAGACCTTTTTCTTCTTTCACTTCAAGGACAGTGCCTGTTCCAGGGGCCTTTGCGTCATAATGCAGATTACCCTCAAGGAATCTCTGAGCAAGTCCAAGGAGGATCATAAGCACGTCAGGAATACCTTCTCCAGTGGCAGCACTTATTGGAATTATACCAATGTTGCGCTGGAAGTCATTTACCCTGTCATATCTTTCAGAGTTAAAACCAATATTGTAAAGCTCACCTACAACCTCATAGAGCTTGTTATCAAGGCTAGACCTTACACGTTCACTCTGCTTTTTATATGTAGCAAGGAAAGGAAGGTTCTTGTTAGCTTCCCAGCCATGGATCCTATCTATCTTGTTTGCGACAACCACAAAAGGAGTCTTGAATCTCTTTAGGATCTGAAGACTCTCTATTGTCTGAGGCATGAAGCCTTCATTGATGTCAACAATAACAATAGCAAGATCTGCAAGAGCGCCACCTCTGCTTCGAAGAGATGTGAATGCATGATGTCCCGGAGTGTCAATAAAAAGAAGACCCGGTACTATGAACCTCTCTTTAAGTGAAGGATCCCCACATTTGTTTACAATATTCTCTATGGGAACCTCAGTTGCACCTATATGCTGGGTAATAGCACCTGCTTCCCCATCGGCAACAGCACTTCCCCTGATCCTGTCAAGTAAGGTTGTCTTGCCGTGGTCGACATGTCCCATTACAGAAACGATTGGTGTACGTAGATTTTCATTTACAGCCATGTGCAAACCCCTTCAAAGATTATCCGGATAGTTGGAAATGAATTTTAAGGAAAGAATTTGCAGGATATTTGCAAATGCAAACTCCTGATCTAACCTTTTTACTCGTAGAGACAGACCTCATCGATCTTGGTATAATCAACTATCTCTGAATCCTTGAAGTGGATAGCTATCTCACGCTGTGCGGATTCTACTGAATCTGATGCATGGACGACATTTCTGCCGGTCTCAACTGCGAAGTCTCCCCTAATTGTACCAGGAAGAGCTTCAACAGGGTTTGTTGCACCATTTACTGCACGCATGATGGCAATAGCATTCTTGCCTTCAACAACCAGTGAGACAGATGGTCCTGATGTTACATACTCTATAAGTGAAGCAAAGAAAGGTCTTGCGACATGTTCCTTGTAGTGCTCCTTTGCACTTTCCTCACTCATGACACCAAGTCTCATGGCTGCGATCTTAAGACCACGTTTCTCAATTCTTGAAATGATCTCGCCCATAAGTCCGCGCTGTACTGCGTCCGGTTTGATCATAATGTATGTCTGTTCCATTTAGGACACCCGATTATGCTTTCTTCAAGTATATTCTGCCCTGTTCGGTCCAGACGGTACGCCTTGGTAATCTTCCAAGCTCAAAGTTACTTTCACACTTGGATGTGCAGAAGTAATATGTTGAGCCATCCTTCTTTACGAAGAGCTTACCTGTACCTGGTTCAAGAAGTTCACCACAAAATGAACATTTTCTCTGTTCCATATCAGTCACCTCATCTGGTAGTCAGTTTCTTGGCTTCTCTGGAAGTCTCGATCAACATAAGAATGTCACCGATCCTTACAGGACCAACGCAATTTCGGGTGATTATACGGCCCTTGTCGCGTCCTTCAAGTACGCGGCACTGGATCTGGCTGGCTTCACCATGCATACCGGTGTTTCCGATAACATCGATGACTTCAGCCGCATAGCCTGTATCTTCGTCTGCCATAGTGATACCTCACGTATCAGGATTATTTAAGTGCACTTACTTTCTGTGCAACATCTTCTACAAGTTCGTTACCCTTGCCAGCGTCCACAATAGCGACAGCGGAGCAAGCGACACCGATTCCACAGGCTGCACCGAGCTCTTTCTGCTCTTTTACATAGATGTATGCAGTGTTCTTCTCTTCACAGAGAGGTGCAATGTGTGCAATGACTTCTGCCGGGTCGACATCCTCTGCAATTACTGCGAGCTTTGTAATGCCTCTCTCAATAGCTTTTGTCACTTCATTGATCCCTTTCTTCAATTTGCCTGTGTCTCTTGCAAGTTCTACACTCTCGAGTGCCTTGTTAGCGAGTTCTTCTGGAACGTCAAATTTTGCTGCCATATTATTTTCTCCTTCGAAACCATGCTGTATACTCATGGTTTTTCATTATTCATTGTGTGCCGCAAATGCGGCTAATTGGCCAATTACGATTGTAACATTGTTAATCAATAAGTAAACTGACACAAAGTTATATGCCAAAGTAATGGCTGTGAACTACTGCATTCCTATTCTACCTATACACATAGTTTTTGCAGAATGCGCAATTGGAGTCATTAAATAACCTGTTCAGGTATAAACCTTGTGGCAGGATACACAAAAAAGAAAAGGTCTGATCAGAAAAGGTAATAACATATCTTTACTGACCGGATTTTACTAAATAATATAATGAAATTTACGATACTATTAATAGTACTGTTCCATTGCAAGACTGAAGAAATTAGATGCATTGGTTGTAGCAACTACCTTTACTATCCTTCCTTCATCCACAATATCTACATCATACATCAGGTTCCTTTCAGAACTGTTGCCTTCAAGAGATGATATAGTATCGAGCGTAGTGTCAAGAGGATTCAGGAAGATCTCAGTCTTGGAATAATTTCCATCTCCCATGTTCCTGAACTCTACATAATGCTGATCAGCTATCAGATCCTCAGAGCTAAGCATCTGGTATTCTGCCCCTGGTTCTACATAAGACAGTATCTCTGAATATTCTGTAGAAACATTTGCTGTACCTGAAGAAACATCTATGACCTTTACAAGGCTGCTTGCCGATCCGAAGAGAGTTGGAGTTCCAATGACATTATAAAGCTCTCCTCCTCTGGAAAGAAGTTGATATCCATTGTAGGAATCTGCCACCATGTACTCAAAACCAACAACTTCAGGATTCAACAAGTGTGCTTCAAAAGCAAAGTCATCACCATTAGAAGCTGAATACCTTCTGACGATCAGAGTATTGTAAACTGAATACAGGTCAGTGATATTCGGAGCGAAGACCTGAAGCGGGGTATTATATACTCTCGCATAGTCGACATAGGCAATATTCGTCACTCCTTCAGGAGTTATTGCAAGTCCGTCTGAAATTGAATTCAATTCAGAACTAAAATGTGTTCCATCGATAACTTCAAAGCCTGGTGCATTCTGCACATCTGAAATTGTATCTTCAACATCGTTGGAGTCTCCTACAAAGCTTGCAACGAAGTATGAAAAAATAGACATAACCATTATAGCAGCTAAAAAAATTGCTCCGTATTTTTGATTCATTCATTCTCCTCAAATTAATTGATTAACTGGATTAAATAAACCTTATTCAAAGTATAAATAAAAATAGGAAAGATCAGATAGCATTTTCTCCGATCTTTGCAATAGTGGCATCAATATCAGCCTTAAGTTCATCCGGAATGCCCTGAATACCAACATCAAGGAAACCTCTGACGATCATGCCGACTGCATCTTCTTCTGTAAGGCCCCTTGCCATCAGATATTCGATCTGCTCCCGTGCAATCCTTCCCACAGCAGCCTCATGTGACAGTTCGATATCTTCAACATTTGCCTCAAGTATAGGAATTGCTCTCTGCATTCCGCCACCAAGCACAAGTCCGTGACATTCAAGGTGACCCTTTGCATTGTTTGCATTACCTATCATCTCACCACGGGCAATAGCTTTGCCACCAGTGGTGATTGTCCTTGAGATAAGCTCAGCCTTTGTGTCTTCTGCATTGAATACTACCTTGCTTCCAAGGTCAAGTTCTGAACCAGGATGTGCAACAGCAATAGTATTCAGCCTTGCAAAAGCACCCTTGCCTTCAAGAATAACCGTAGGATATGCCTGAACTGATTTCACAGGTTTCAGGGTTACATAATTGCTGATGTATGAACCGCCCTCTTCAACATGAACAACGGTCCTTGGCCTGACACCTATCTCTTCGCCCCAGTTGTGGATCATAGTGAAATTAAGAGTTGCTCCCTTTTTCACATACATTTCAGAGATACCAAGGTGAAGACCTTTCTCAATACCATGCTTTGTAGAGCATCCGGTAATAACATCAAGTTCTGCTCCCTCTTCCACAATAACTATATTGTGAACGGTCTGGGAAACCTGCTTGGAACCGATAAGCAGACATGTCTGCACAGGCATTTTAGATTTCTTACCCGCAGGTGCCCTGATGAAATATCCGTTTGCATCCTGAAGATAACTCATTGCAGTGTACTTATCCTTATCAGGCTCAACAAGCTTCCATGAATAGTCCTTAACCCAGTCATGGACCTTCATAGCATCCCTGAGGGACATCAGCTCCACAACATCATCGTCACGCAGGGACGAATGTGTAACTGCATTGTTAAGCATGATGAAACTGCCGGCTCTGTTTTCCTCAGAAGGAGTAAAGCCAACATTCAGGAGTGTCCTCTGGTCCTCTTCACTAAGTTCTTCAAGGTCATCAGCACGCTCTTCGTTCTCTGATGCAAGACCATATTCATTAAGGTCAAAATCCTCGCCGTATGCTGCATTCTTTTTAAGGGCTGCTTCTGCCTTCTTTCTCATATCTTCATCAGCTTGCATTTGATACACTCCTCATATCCCTGTTCCTTAATTTCAGTGAGCATTTCGCGTGGGTTGCCTGAACACATGACCGTTCCATTGCACAGGATATAACCTCTGTCAGCTTCGATATAATCAAGTACCTGACCGGTGTGCGTGATCACAAGTGCGGATTTTCCGTGTTTACACCTGTCACCGGCACATTTGCAATCTTTCTGAAGAAGACTGTTGATAGTTTTTCCTAGCTGCTCGATACTTACAAGATCCACACCGGACTCCGGCTCATCAAGCAGTATGAAATCAGGATTCTGCGCAGAAAGCTGAAGAAGTTCTGACCTCTTAATTTCTCCACCTGAGAATCCTACATTTACATCTCTGTCATAGAAACGGACCATATCAATGGCCTCAGCAAGAGCTTCCGTTTCTTTCATATCTTTAGAGACTACATTTAGAAGATCATAAAGTTTGACACCACTCATATTAGGAGGTCTCTGTGTCATGATACCCATACCCATCTGCGCTCTTTCATAAACAGACATATGGGTTATATCCTCTCCTTTGAAGATTATTTCTCCTTCTACAACATTATAGCCACTGAATCCCATCAGTGTCATGAGTAGAGCGGATTTTCCTGCTCCGTTTGGCCCGAAAAGAACGTTAGTATAACCGGCTTCAACATTAAGGTCAACGCCTTTCAATATCCTTCGGCCGCCGATTTCAACTGTTAGATTATTGATCTCCAGCATAATATGGCCTCCTTTTTTATGACAATATATCCATGAAAGCAGTTTTCATGGGAATCCTGCTTTACTATAAGGGTTATCGGTTAAAAACCTATTGAAATTCGAGATAAAACACCCTGAAATATTGAGATAATTCGCTTCCCTGCCAGAGATATATTTTTGATAGTTACCTGTGCGAATCCACAAATAAAATAGATTCACAAACCTAATTCCTTGGCAATTTCCTGAAATTCTTTTCCCTTATCCGTAGTAACGTACATATTGCCTCTCTGTTCAATAAGACCATTTTCCTGTAAAAGGGAAAGATACCTGTTCACAACTTCGAAATTCAGATTTGCACGGTATACTATATGTGTTTTTTTTGCCCCCTCTAATGCAGCCCTTAAGATCTCCACACTTATGGCCGTTCTGCTTCTTCTTATAATAACCACATCCACTACAAAAATATCATTAAATTACCACTTGTATTTGCCCTTGTTTTTGAGGTGAACTTTTTTAAGGTTTTAAATAATGAATAAGCCGATATTACCTATCGGCCTTCAAATTTTTAAAGTTTTTATTATTCAGCTTTTTTGCGGATCAAAACCCCTGCAGCCACAAGCATTGAACCTATACCAACCACAGTAGGGAAATCAGCGCTTTGAGCCTGGGTTTCTTCTTCTGCTACCGCTTCCTCAACCGGAGGAACTTCCTCTTCTGAAGCAGGTGCATCTGCTACACTGCCCATAATCTCTTCTTCAGGAGTTTCCTCAGCAACCTCTTCAGCTGGAGTTTCTTCTACCGGTGCAGAGGAAAAGCCGCCACCTCCACCACTAGTAGTAGTCTTTGTAGAAGTTGAAGAACTGCTTGTTGTTGCCTGAAGATTGACAGTGACTATGTCACCTGCGTTCATACTGGAAATGTCCAGCAACATTGCGTTTATATCGTTCACATACAATGTCACGCTACTACATTCCAATAATACTGTGGAAATTCCCAACCTGTTGTCCCTTGTATCGCTGTAATAGCCTGTATTGTCAACTGTGGTAGTACCTACCACATCTTCACCGCACATTGCCTTGATGACTGTTCCTGCGGGAGCAGGATTACCATCAATAGTGACAGTCCCCTCAAGGACAATGGGCGGGTTGGCCGAAGCCACACCAGATAATAATATGCAAATTAAAATGATTTTAGTTGTTAAAGCAAAGATCCGAATTTTATTCATTGTTACCACCTAACAAATAAAAAGTGAGATACGAAGTGTATCTCACATTGAATTGTCTCCTTTAGTTTGCCCCGTTAACCGAGCAGACACTCCTCCTGAACCAGTACATAGAATCCTTCATATGCATCCATCTGGAAATCAGCCATTGTCACAAAGTTTCCGGTCAGTGATGAACCGTCAGCAATGTTCAAACCTACGTATGCATAGTCGTTTGCAGAAGGTACCCATGGACCCTTGATCTTGATACAGTCATCACCAATTGCTATTAGAGCAACTGTTGCAGGCTGTGCATCAAGAGCTGTGTGTCCAATAGCATTCCATCCCTGATAGAGCTTAAGTGTTGCTGGTGTTGCTGGAACTGTTGTTGACTTCTGGATGTATGTCTCAAGAATGATTACATCGTCATCCTGCGCATTGTGTATCCAGTATCCCTTAAGTGGCTCAAAGTCTGTTGGAATTACCATTGTGTTGACTCCACTTGACAGATCATCGTAGAATATTGCATCAACTGCAGCATCAAGATCTGTGAGTACGTCATTAACACCTGGGTTCTCAAGAGCCTCTGGTACTGAAATAAAGTTCCATCCTGGCTTAAGCAGAATTCCTGCTGGGTTGTAGACAGTGACACATATAGTCTCAAATGAGGTGTCCTTGCCATCATCCAGGGTAGCCTTTATGAGATAGGTTCCATCAGGAACGGTAGTTGTATCGAACACAACCTTCCATCCATCTGCTCCGTCAGTATCAACGCCAAGTACGCTCCATTCCTCACCGACATCATCAGCGTTGCAGTCTCCATCAAGATCTGCAAAGATCTCAAAGGTAGCACTTACAACATCATCGTCACCAGAATCATCTTCAACGGAGATGATCTCAACCTGTGAGAGTGTCTCACCGGATGTGTGTGATGTGATGTCAGCGATTGGTGGGATTGCAGGTACGGTTGTAACGGCTACGGTTCCATCTGTAACGATAACATCTGGCACTTCATTTGCTCCATCCAGCAATTCAACATCCATCAGATCAAGTGAATAGCTTCCATCTGCAGTAGATGCAGCTTCAAACTCGATTGTAATGAAATCTCCTGCTTTTGGTTCTGAAACTGTGCCTGCTAGACCATACACAATTAAACCGTTTCCATCGTCACCACTACCAGGGACAACTATGTAGTCAACATTTTCTACAGCACCGAAAAGACCATTCTGGGTAATTCCAAGTACTGTTAATGCATCTGAATCATAAGCGAGTGATATCTCCATTGTGGAAACATCTGCACTTTTTGAATCCAGCTTAACTTTGACTTCAAATGTGTCACCAGCGTTTACATTGGTAGTTGATGGAGATACAAATACTTCTGGATATTCATCTTCTACTACAACATCGTCACCGACTGTAACAGTACCATCAACAGCGTTGTAAGGAACCTCAGTAGCACCCTTAAGTAGCTCTACCATTGTAAGTTCCAACGGATATGCTCCATCAGCTGCACCTGAAAGAACTGTGAACTCCACTGTAATGAAGTCACCATCCTTTGTTTCTGCAGTTGTTCCGGAAAGTGCATAATAGATAGTTCCAGCATCATCATCACCATTGGCCGGATCTGCTATGTAATCCACATTTGCAGTGGCACCGAAAAGGCCATTTTGAGTAATGCTAGCAACATCTAGGACTGTCGAATCGTACGTTAGTTCAACACCCAATGTTGATACTATAGCCCCATCAGAATCTAATGTGACGACAACATCAAATGTATCTCCGGGTGACAGAGCCTGTGCAGCAGTGTCATCAACTGCTACAGTAGCTGTTGCAGCTGCTGACCCCATTCCTATGAGGATGCATGCACTAAATATTAAAAGGAATGCGGCACTTTCCGCAAATCCCTTCTTTTTATTGACATTCATGTTTTCACCTTCTAGTGCCTCATATTTACTTGTTATAGACAAGTGCAAAGGCTGAAAGATCCTTCAGGTCAACTTTTCCATCATCATTGAAATCTGCAGTTGCATCATAATTAGCATCTGTTGATACTGAATTATACGCCAATGCGAAAGCAGAGAGGTCTTTGAGATCAATGACTCCGTCATCGTTGAAGTCTCCCTTCGTTCCGTCATCGCCGGAGAATACTGCGCCTTCTGCCTGGTTCATGTACAGACCGACACCATTTGCTGGGTCGTGGTAGAACATGAGCCTCTGGTCTTCCAGGCTACGGTACTCTTCATTGATATACTCACAAAGATCTGAGTTTGGAGCAGTGAATGAACTGGTTACAAGATAGTCTCCAATTCCATTGTAGTTCCATACATCTGGGTAGACGAATTCCTTGTACTCATCAGCCATTGTGTGGATGTGCAGCCACTTCCATGACTCTGCGCACTCATATCCATTGGTTTCTGCTGTTGCAAGAACTGTGCATTCGCAGAGTATCTCAAAGAGGTTGCTGTGGAATCTTGCTTCAGTCTCAGGTGCGCCTGTGTAGTAGATATCAAGTGCTGGCTGAACTGGAGATACACGGGATGCGATACGAGTATCGTCATCATAGTAGCATGTGTCATCATTCACATTGAATGGTTCAAGATCGATATCATCTATCATCTTGTAGTCACCATTGAATGGTGGCAGCAGTGGAAGAGTTTCCATTGGCTGGACTGGTTCCTTTATTATAGAAAGGTCACCAAGATCGACTTCGTACTCCTCTGGGAGTGGGTTCCTTATTGTGATATACTTAAGAGTGTTCACAAGTGTGGAGTTAGTACAGCAGTCGTCGTCTCCCTCTTCAAAGACACTACCATAGATCATAGCAACATCATATTCTGCACCATCTACGAAGAATGATTCACCAGTGTACAGTACACGTCCAACGGTTACATAGACATAGTTCTCACTTACTGAATCAGCAGTAATGAACCATGGATATTCAAAGATTCCTGGGTGGTTGACAATAGCAACATGCCTGCCAGCACAAATTGCGCCGCCTGGGATAATGCTTGCCTGATAGTTCTGCTCAATGAGCTGTGGCTCATCATTACCAGTGTAGTAGATATCCATTGTCAATGTGATCAATGGGTTGGAATTAAGACCTGAAAGTGCAACGTCCTTTACGACAACCTTGTGGTCAAGGAACTGTATTTCAGAGTTGACACCTTCTACATTCTGTACGCCTGTCTGGAGCTGGATTGAATCAGCTGAAGCGATTGCAATGTCTGTGCGTCCATCACCATTGAAATCAGTGACTGCTCTCAGATCAACCATTTCATCATCTCCGTCTCCATCGATATCCATGCCGTCAAGACCGATCTGTGAATCGTCATTGTCAGCAATTGGGAACCAGAATTTGGTCCAGTGTGAACCGCTTGCAACATGGTCAAGTGGACATTCTGCATCGAGTGGATCAAGAGCTGTACCTTCGGTTGGCTGGTAAGTCAGGTCAGTAAGCATGTAAGTGTACTCAACAACCACATCATCAGTTACTCTCTGGTAATCATATGATTCATCAAGCCATACATCACCAGCAGGCTCGTGATAATCTGGGTCGAACCACTGTCTCATGAATACCTTTTCAGTAGAATCCACATTCTTCACCAGTACTCCTTCAACTGATGCAGAGTGAGTGTATACTGCAGGGTTCATTGTAACGAAGTCCATTTCTGGGGCTTCATCGTTGAGAGGATCGAATGGTCCTTCTGGGTTGTCTGCTGAGTATGGGAATGTAGCACTCATCATATCAGCGACTGCTGCAGAGCCACCATAGAGTCTTACACCATTGGTGTTTTCATCGATCTCGTTGATGTAGATGTCCTCGATACCGGTTTCCTGGTCATACTCGAACATCATTCTCTTGTCAAGTCCATCCATTGAAAGACAGCCATAGTTGTTATAGCAGAATCTGGTGTATGGTGCCTCAAATGAGCTTGTAAAGATGAAGTCTGCATAGCTACCGCTTACATCAGGAAGAGCTGGGTATACAAATTCCTTGTACTGGTCTGGCTTTGTCATGATGTCAAGCCACTGCCACTCTTCGGTCTTACCTTCATCAAGGATCTCAAAGAGGTTTGTATCAAACCTTGCTTCAGTATCTTCATCAACGAAGTAGATCTCAAGAGCATCTGCTGTCAGCTTGCGTGCACCAGCGTTTGTAGCATCATTGTAGTAGCATGTGTAGGTGTGATCTACATAGCCTGTGTACTGTGATGGGAGATCGATATCATCGATCATGATGTGTTCCCTGTTGAAAGGTGGCAGAAGTGGAATAATTTCATTTGCACTTACGCTTTCCTTAATTACAGAGAGGTCACCAAGGTCAACATCATAGTCTTCAGGAACAGGGTTTCTGATAGTGATATACTTGACTGTGTTGTCATATTCATAGTCACCATATGATTCGCTGCCGAAAATGGCTGCAACATCATACTCTGCACCATCGACAAAGAAACTTTCACCCTGATAGAGTACACGTCCGACAGTTACGTATGCGTAGTTAAGACTTACTGCATCTGCCCTGAGGAACCATGGATAATCACTGTTAGGTGCTGCATCAGCAACTGTGTGCCTGCTTGCAACCAGGTAATCTCCAGGAACAATACTTGCCTGGTAGTTCTGCTCAATGAGCTGAGGCTCATCGTTACCAGTGTAGTATACATCAAGAGTAAGTGTTATAAGTGGGTTTGAATTAAGACCGCTGATAGCTACGTCCTTAACAAGTACCTTGTGGTCAAGGAACTGTAATTCATCACCGACTTTAAGCTGCATTGAATCTGTTGCGATCATTGCATCCTTATATCCGTCCTGATTGATGCATCCGGCTGCCTCAAGATGTACCATGTCATCTGTTCCGTCTCCGTCGGCATCCATACCATCAAGACCTATCTGATTATCATCGTTGTCAGCAATAGGGAACCAGAATTTTGTCCAGTATGCATCGGTCAGTGGATCCATTGCAGTTCCTTCTATTGGCTGGTAGTCAACTTTGCTGACCATCATGTAGGTATATTCTGTCACAATGTCATTTGACACTCTGACATAGTCACCATCGTCAAGCCAGACGAATCCTGTTGGTTCCACGTAGGCTGGAACGAAATATTGTCTTGCGAACACTTTTTCATAGGCATTTGCGTGGTTAACCACAATACCTTTCTCGAAAAGTGCCGGGTTGAATGTCATGAAGTCCTTGTAAGGTGCTTCATCACTTAGTGGATCGAATGGTCCTTCAGGCGTTGTATATGGGAAGTTTGGAGTTGACATTCCTTCTTCACCATAGAGCCTGATTGTATTAACATCTGCAGCGAAAGCGGTCTGAACCATTGCCATGCTGGTCAAAATGACTATAGCAATAGCTAAGAGCTTCTGCTGGCTTTTAAACTCCATATTTTCCTATCCTCCTTTATATAGATATAAGGGGGTACCACCAACAATCCCTACATTTAAACAAGACTACGTCTAAACGAGGTTTGTTTAAGGCACCAGATTAAGTTGCCCTGGACAATAACCCATTGACAACCCCATGGATTACTATGAGATTGAATAATATATACACATAAGAACAAGAAATTCAGAAGTTTTATTGGTAATATTGTTCAGTATTATTGTTCTTGAACAAAGTTACCAGACGTACAGAAAAAAGCGTCTGTAAATGGATTGAAAATCTGGACTAAAAATAGAACTATGCAATAATTAACTTCACAAAATATGTGAGTTGCATGTAATTAGTTCTTTTTTGAGAGGTGCTACATAAGTAAATACCATACTAAATATCGAACTTTTATCACTTATCATCGATAAAAATAGATATGTCAGGGAACAAGCAAAAACAAAAAAGAACCTGTGCAGAAATGTAACACATCGCTTGTAAAAAACTGCAGCATCACAAAAAATCTTTTCAGCAAAGTTCAGATAAGATCGATCCGAGATAAAAGGAGCAGGCATAATCATTGACCTGTCCTTTATCTCTTCTTCTCTTTGCTTGCTTGTTGGTGGTACCTGATAGTATAGTGGTACTAAAGATTATGTCCCCTAAAAAGTTGGGGATGACGGAGACAAATTTCGACCACCATTTCTTTCATAGTTTTCAAATTTAATAAAGATTGAAGAAACTATTATGAGGAAGATTGTTTAGTACCTTATGTTCGTAAAAAATGCACATTTTAAAAATAATAACTCATTTTTGGGCTTTCAATTGTTGCCTGGCAACTGTTCCAGTGAACATAGTGTACGCAAACATAATAACACCAAGCCAGATAAGAGGATCTCCTATATTGTCCTTGCCAAAATATGTAAAAGAGAGACCTGCACAAAGAACAAGTATGTTTACTTTATGCAATCCCCGGTTTCTCTTAAGAATAGCAACATTTTTTTGTCGATTATGAATTTGATTTTCCTTTTCTTCATTCATGTGATCACTGGACCTTGATTATCATATCTGCCGCTTTTCGAACTCTGTTGAATACGGCTGCACCGATTCCTCTGGGATCGAATGAACCATCTACTATAATAACATCAACATTCTTAAGATCAAGGAAACGTAGACCATAAAATAGAGATTTTGCAGCCTGTTCGGGTTCATCCTTGCAACCAATTGAGAATGACTCTACTCCAGAGAAATGCTTTTTTGATTCATCTGTGAGCATCAATCCGGTCTTTGCATCCCTCATGCTAAGATCTTCAAGAAGTTCTTTTATCCGGTCCACAACTGCATCATTATCACCCTCTACCAGAATAACACCGGCTTTAGGGGAATAATGCGTATATTTCATTCCCGGAGAACGTACAGTTTCACTTTCCGGATGAACTTTATCGTCATAGCCGATCTTCACTTCGCCAATACAGTGCTCAAGTTCTTCTATGCTTATTTTTCCCGGTCTGAGGATAGCAGGTACATCTGAAGTTACATCAACAACAGTTGATTCAAGTCCTATTATTACATCGCCTCCGTCAACAATAGCATCTATTCTTCCTGAAAGGTCCGCAACAACATGTTCTGCTGACGTCGGACTTGGTTTTCCTGAAAGATTTGCACTTGGTGCAGCCAGGGGTTTTCCTGACCTTCTGATAAGCTCGATCGCAATTTTATTTTCTGGAACCCTTATTGCAACTGTATCGAGTCCACCTGTGGTCACATCAGGAACGATCTCTGTTCTTTCCATTATGATCGTAAGAGGTCCCGGCCAGAACTTATCCATCAGCAAGGATGCTTTTTCCGGGATTTCACGCACAAGAGATCTGCAGTCTTCTCTGGAAGCAACATGAACTATAAGAGGATTATCAGCAGGTCTTCCTTTAGCTTCAAATATCTGCATCACGGCTTTTTCATCCAGAGCATTAGCTCCAAGCCCGTATACAGTCTCTGTGGGAAAAGCGACAGTTCCACCTTGTGACAGTATTTTTGCTGCCTCATCCAGAGATGCAGATTCGAGTTCCTCACTTACGTAGAATATCTTTGTTTCTTTTATCATGTCTCAGTAAACAATGCAGGGTTATCTCAAGAAGCATTTGTTAGTATGCAATGGAATGAAACCTATTGAACAATAATGCTCATAAGGTTTTTGTTCATCTGTAGAAATATGCCTAAAAAATTAGACTGACATTTATGCCATTATCGGGTGAACATTATCCTTTTCAGGCATTAATTGATTTTGTATATGATTTAGAGGTAATACTTATATATGATAATTCCATCTAGTCACGCAGTGAGCGGGTCTGTTTTTAACCCCACTCCCACACTAACCCCCACTCCCCAACCCGCTCACAAATATAACGGGAGTTAATTTCACACTGTTACAGATTACTTGAAATGAAAAGTATCGTATATACAGATTTTATTTTATTATTGCGACCTTGAGATCAGAACAGGTAATTATTAGAGATGAGTTCAAAAATAAAGCCTGGAATTAGCATAAAATAACTATCATTTATGGCTAATCTGGAAAAATAAAAAATAAAAACGAAGAAAGAAACTGCAGTGCAATACTAATGCACTGTCCTTTCATTACTTGAATTAGTCTTCTTTTGGTGGAGGGCAGGCTGCACTGCATGCCTTTCCATACTCGTCAATTACTGATTCTTTGCACAGACCAACACCGTGTCTGTGAGCTGCACGGCTTATCATGTGAGCTGCAACCGGAGATGTGACCAGAATAAAAAGTGCTACTGTCAATGCCTTTACACCCATTGGTGAAAAGCCTACTTTAAGCAGGATACTTAGCATGACACCAAAAGCACCAAGAGTTCCGATCTTAGTGGTCGCATGAAGCCTGTTGTACACATCAGGAAGCCTTGCAAGTCCAAGCATTGCCAAAAAGACAAAGAACAGACCTATAACAAGGACTATGTTGCTCAAGATATCCAGAATCATTGAAACTGTACTCAAAATACCACCCCTTCATCAAGGTACTTGGCAACCGTTACTGTTCCTACAAATGAGATTACAGCAAGTACAAGTGCTACATCCATGAAGAACACGGATTCCTTGACATATGAATAGATACCCAGCATTACAACTATGATCGTTGTCATGGCATCCAGTGCCACTACCCTGTCTGGTATCGTAGGGCCTTTGATGACCCTGTAAATGCATGGTATGAATGAGATCACCATGAAGATCAATGAATATTCAAGCAGGTTCATTCGAATGCCTCCAACGTATATTTTTCAAGATCATCCCTTATAGACTGGGCCACCGCTTCCGGATCGGTTGCATCAATGGCATGCACATACAGGATGCATTTATCCTCTGATATATCAATTGTCAGTGTTCCCGGAGTCAGAGTAATGGTGTTTGCAATAGCAGTTATTCCAATATCGGTCTTACTGTCTATAGGAACGGCAATGATTCCCGGTTTGATATCGATCTTAGGCTGAAGGACGATCTTTGCAACCACAATGTTTGCCTTTATGATCTCCTTGATAAGCACATACAGGAACTTTATTTGAGCAGGTATCTTCTTTACTGCTTTGCTGAAAGAGAACTCCTGATCAAAATTGAACAGTGTCTTGAATGGTCTTATTACAAATGGAGCGATTATCAGCCCAAGTATGAAATTGTTAATGCTTACAGTACCATGGACAAAACACCATACAAGAGCCAGTATGGCTGAGTAGGCAAAATACCTCTTCATCTTACCACCCTCGTCATTACAGCATCAATATATGGCTGCGGGTCAATTATCTGATGTGCTGTTGCATTTGCAAGTGTCAACAGTGGTTCTGCATAAATTCCGAATCCAACAATTGTCAGTGCGAGCACGACTATTGGCACTGCCATCAGAACCGATGTTCCATGGTGTGAATAGTCTCCATACTTTTCAACATCCCTCTTTTCTCCCCAGAACATGAGCAACATTGCCCTGAACATGTAGAAAAGAGTGAATATTGCGAAGAAGAGTGCAATTCCTATTGCAAAGTAATATTGCTCACCAATACCTGCATCAAAGAGACTGAGCTTGGCAATGAAACCTCCAAGTGGTGGCATTCCTGCAATTGACATTGCACCTACAAGGAACATAAGTGACATCAGCGGTGCACTATCAACCATGCCTCCCATTTTTCTCATGTCCCTGGTTCCTGCGTGGTGAATTATTCCGCCTGATGTCAGGAAAAGCATTGACTTTGCAACTGCATGGTTCACAAGATAGACAAGAGCTGCTGTTATTCCATATATGCTTCCAAAGCTGATACCAAGGAAAACATAACCGATCTGACTTACACTTGAATATGCAAGCAGGCGTTTTACGTCAGTCTGTGCTACTGCTGAAATTGCTCCGACAACAATGGTTGCCAGTGCAAGATACATAATTACAGGCTTGAAAATATCAAGAGTGTCAATGAAAATAAGGAAGAACACCCTGAGCATTCCGTATGCTCCAACTTTTATGAGAACACCACTAAGCATTGCGCTTATGGGTGATGGTGCTGTGGGGTGCACATCCGGAAGCCAGTAGTGAAGCGGGAATATTGCAGCTTTGTTACCAAAGACCACAACGAACATCAGGGCAATGGCAAAAACATGCCATGGAAGTGTTCCTGCTGCACTCATTGCACTGAGTTTGACAGAGATATCAGCCATGTTCAATGTTCCTGTTGTTGCATAAAGTGAAGATACTGCAATGAGCATCACAATTGAGCTTAACATGTTGAGTACGAGGTACTTGAAAGTAGCTTCTATCTTATCGGAACTCTTTGTCACACCACCCTGCTCATTTGCGATCACAAGTCCGCATGATGAAAGCAGAAGTATCTCAAAGAATACGAAAAGGTTGAAGATGTCTCCTGTGAGGAATGAACCATTAAGTCCTGCCACCAGCAGACTGAAGAGTGGATAGTAGGATGCACTCAGAGATTTCCTCTCAATGTAATCAAGTGAGTATATTAGTGAAAGGAATGAAACGAATGATGTGAGCACGACCATTCCTGAACTTAGAAGGTCAGCTACCAGTATGATTCCGTATTTTCCCCATTCACCTACTTCATAAGCCTGAATTCCGCCAGACCATACCTGTGAAAGCAGGATAATACTCAGAATAAGCATTGCAAATGAAACTGCAACACTTATTGCTTTCTGAATCCCGGGCTGCTTTCTGAGAAGTATCATAAGTGCAGCCACAAGAATTGGAGTGGCTATCAGTATAATAGGAATGTGAGTTGAGAGCAAGTTCATCCCCAGAGCCTCCTGAGTTCCCTTATGTCAGTGGTTCCATATTCCTCGTAAATGCGGTATGCAAGGATCAATATGAATGCGGTTGTAGCAAGACTGATTACAATGGCAGTAAGCACAAGAGCCTGTACAAGGGGATCAACATAATCCACATGATGACCTGCTTCTATAATTGGTGCAAGTATTCCCTGGGAAAGAGAATCTGTAAAGATGGTTCCAGTTGCTTCTGCAGCACCGTGTCCTCCATCATCGGTTATGATAGGTACTTTTGTTCCGGAGAAAACTCCTGCTGAAACTATCAGAAGGTTCACTGCATGTGAAAGTACTCCGAGTCCGATAATAACTCTGACAATATCACGGCGCAGTATAAGGAAAGTACCAATACCGAACAGAATTGCTATTGTAAGAGAAAGCAACGTATTGTTCATTCGTCATCACCTACGTTTTTGAAAATGGAAAGCAATCCTCCGATTACCACGAAATAAACTCCTATATCAAAAAGACCGGCTGATACCAGCTCTATTTCTCCGAAGAATGGAAGGTGGACAAATTCCACAGCACTCCTGAAGAAGTTATGGGAGAAGGCAATTGCTGCGAAAGCTGTAAGTGCAGCCAGCAATAAGCCAAAACCAAACCAGTTGCCCCAGTCAGGGTTAAAGAATGATTTTATGTAATCAAGCCCAAATGCCACGTATGTCAGTGCGATAACTGAAGCAAACATGACACCGCCAATGAATCCTCCTCCGGGATTATTGTGTCCCGCAAGTAAGAGGGAAATTGAGAAGAGGATTACCAAAGGTAAACATATTTTTGTTATTGTTTTTGTGATCAGGGTTGTCATTCATCATCACCCCTGCTGTGTATAAGGTTATAAACACCAAGTGCTGCAAGACAGAGCACAGAGATCTCACCAAGAGTATCATATCCTCTGAAATCCACGATAATGACGTTCACAATGTTGTGTCCGCCTGCAAGTGAAAGACTCTTCTCGATGAAATAATAGGAGAGAGACTCAAATGGTGGAACTATTCCCTGCGTTGCATTTATCAGCAGTATGAAGATCATTGCTGCTACTGCCACAGATATTACAAGATCCCTGGCAAGTGTTGTTGTTGGTATATGTTCCTTGAATTTCTGCGGGATCTTCACAAGTGCCAGCAGGAAGATTATAGTTGAAAGGGTTTCTACCAGAACCTGTGTTAGTGCCAAGTCAGGTGCCTGCAGATATATGAAAAGTAAGGCAACCAGATATCCAAGACCTGAAAGAGATATGATAGCAGGCAGATACCTTGGCAATATTGCTGCACCTAAAGCTGCAACTATCATGAACAGGAATATCAAAGCCTCGTAAAGTGGAACATCGAAATTAAGGTTCTGCGGTATAAGATTTGTACCAAGCATGACTGCAGGAATTGCAAACATTGCAAGAGTAAGTATCAGAACGGCTATCACATAGGTCTTTACCGGACCCGGCTGCATCCTGCTTGAGAATTTGAATGTAACATCCTTTGCGTTGTTCACTGCACCATCGTAATAATAATTGACACTTATCCATGGGAACTTTGCATTGAACCTGTTCTGCCATTCTGCTATTCTGTCATACTGAGTGTAGATAAGGATACCCAGGATGAACGTTGCTATGGTCATCATAAGTGATGTTGTGAATCCATGCCAGAGCTTTACATGCAGATGAGCTTCCTCAAGAATTATTCCTGAAACTGTAGGCTCAATGAAGTTGTGTACCGGGATTGAAGGTACAAGTCCGAACAGTATAATAAGACCTGCAAGGAAAATTGCTGGTGCAAGCATTGTCATTGAAGGATCGTGTATGTGTTCAGGCAGACCCTTTGTTGGTCTTTTTCCAAGGAAGATGCCGTCTATGAGTTTGATGGAATAAGCGAATGTGAATACACCACCAAGCACCGCAAGTGCAGGGATTAGTATTGTGTAGGGTCCACCAAGAACATGACCCATTTCAACGGATGCTTCGTAGAACATTTCCTTACTGAGGAATCCGTTAAGTGGCGGAATTCCCGCCATGGATAATGCTCCGATTGTCGCCACCACAAAAGTAATAGGCATTTCTTTACGCAAACCACCCATTTTTGTAATGTCCCTTGTCGCCGTTTCATGGGCCACTATACCTGCCACAAGGAAGAGACATGCTTTAAATGTTGCGTGGTTTAGAAGATGGAATGTTGCAGCAGCCACACCAATTCCTGGTTCCTCGTGAGTTGTGTAACCGTACATTGTCATAAGATAAGCAAGCTGACTTATGGTGGAATATGCCAGAATTCCTTTGATGTCGGTCTGCCTGAATGCAAGGAAACCTGCCAGAAGCATTGTGAATATTCCTACTCCGCTTACAAGAATGAACCAGGCTTCAGTACCTGAGAACATTGGGTGTATCCTTGCTACAAGATAGATACCGGCCTTGACCATTGTGGCTGAGTGCAGGAATGCACTGACCGGAGTTGGTGCTTCCATTGCATTTGGAAGCCATATGTAAAATGGACCCTGTGCTGATTTTGAAGCAGCACCGATGAATATGAGAATAAGTGCATAAATGAAAAGATTGTGATTTTGCAGGGCTTCCCTTATGGATTCGCTATGTAAAATTGTGGGAATGTCAAATGTTCCGGTGATAGCATGTAACACCAAAAATCCTGCAAGCATGAATAGACCGCCTGAAGCGGTGATAAGCATTGATTTGGTTGCTCCGTAAACAGACATTGGCCTGTTACGCCAGTAACCGATAAGCATGAATGAAGTTATGCTGGTAAGTTCCCAGAATATGAAAAGTTGAATAGTGTTAGCAGAGAACACCATACCGAGCATTGATCCCATGAAGAAGAGAAGCTGCTGGTAGTATCTTGGAAGGTCTTCTTTCTTTGACATGTATCCATTGGAGTATGACATGATAATTACACCAATGCCGGATACAATGAAACCGAACATGATGCTCAGGCCATCGGCATAGAAAGAGAGATTTACTCCCATAGAAGGAAGCCATTCAATAGTTCCCTGAACAGTCTCCCCGTGTATTATTTCCGGTGCAACCTGAGCAACAAGTAACAAGCTCAGAAATGCAGTGGCGGAAGCGTACCATCCTACTTTTTCCTTTAGAAGTTTTTCAACGGCAGGCAATATACCGGCCAAAATAAATGGCAAAAAAACCGCTATAGTAATTGCTGTAAACGAATCCATGACACCTTACATTCAATTACCCATATATAATGGTTTTTAATGTGAATTATTATTTATGAAGAATTATTGGTAATATCCGTAGCATTATAATTATAAAAAAACTGACGTGATTGTTACGACATAATATTTATATACCATGTATTTTTGCCAGAAATGTTACTACTAAAAAATGCTTAAAAGTAACAGGACAATAAAGAAATATAAAGAAGTATTATGTTTCTAATTATTCCATAATACTTCTGATAATTTCTCACTCAATAATTTAGGAGACACCATGAAACAAAGCTCACTTTCCTATTTCCCTCATACCAGCCCATCTTCCAGTAAATTCAAAAAAGCATTCATCACCAGTCTCGCACTGACCCTCTGCATTGTGTCACTTTTAACACCTGCCATGGCTCTTTCAAACGACAATGGAACTTTAACTGCTGACTCTGCGATAATTGGACAGGGAAATGTTTCCGAATACAATCACCTGATAGAAGTAAGCCTTCTGAATACAGGATACATTGTTGTCAGCGAATCCATGGTATACTTAATAGAATCTTCCGGGAACCCGGACTCAGATCAAACTCAAATAAAATTCTGGATACCTGAAAATGCTGAGATAATGCAATTCCAGGTCACGGATATGGCAGGCACTAATTCTGCTGTACCTGTAAATTATACAAGAGGTAAAAATTACCTGTATTTCGATCCAGAAGATAATGAAGCTTCCAGCGGAATGCCACTCCTTTATGGTATAAGATATGTAATCCCTGACACAGGAAATGAAGTTTTCCAAAAGGTGATACATGAAGATGGAGAACTTGAACAATCGATAAACAGGCTTATTACTGTGGTCTACCACAGCGAATATGTTGTTCCAAAAATCACTTCGGCAGAGGGAAAAACGATCATGGCCGATGAGACTGTGGCCGGAGACAACTATACATCCTTTGAATGGTCATCTCCGCAGTTCGAGGAGTTCAACATAGTTACCGAGGAACTGGAACCTGTCACACAAAAACAGACCAGATATAATTCAGGAATGATAATAGGAATCCTGTTGTTTATTGCCGTAATAGGTGCAGTATTATACTATAAGAAAAAAGATTCCAGGGGAAATTCAAAGGATATTAGCGAACTGCAAGACCTCTATGATGCAGAAATGGCTGTTATTGCCCGCATAAAGCATGACAGGAAAAATAACAAGCTCAGTCAGGAAGAGTACGATAAACTTGAGAAAAGGCACGGCCAAAATGCATCAAAGATAAAAAAAGAAATAGAGAAAATGAAAAAGACCTAATGGTCTTCATACACTTTTTCTTTTTTCGGCTCAAAGTCCCCAATATCGGCTGTAATCCATCCGATATCATAACTCTGTCCGCAACCTGGACATATAAGTCCAAGTCTTGCTTTTTCGTCTTTTATTTCCTTAAAATATACATGGAAACCACGCTTATACCCACAGTTTATACATTCCCTAAAGTAGCTGTCTTCTGAACCCATAATTAAAATTCTGAATGCTGAGATAAATCATTGTCGATATTTTCAGATTATATCCTGTATCCACAATGTTTATCAGAAAATATCCATAAGAAAGACCTATGTTAAAAGGAATTGTTTTTGACTCCGATGGAGTTCTGGTCAACTCAATGCCATTTCATGCAAAGGCATGGGTAGAAGTTTTTGCAGAATATGGCATAGAAGTCACCGAGCAAGACATCTATGAGATCGAAGGGTCAAACCATGTAGGAGTCATCAATATCTTTTTTGGAAAAGCCGGAAAGACTCCTAATCCTGAAATTTATGCTGAGATTCTCGAAAAGAAGAGAGCACATTTTCTTGAAAATAACCAGGCTGAAGTTTTTGAAGGCATGTACGAATGTCTCCACACCCTGAAAAAGAAGTTCAAACTGGCAGTTGCATCAGGTGCCGACAGGACAATTGTTACATCACTTATGGATAAGTTCTATCCCGGAATATTTGATGCCATCATTTCCGGTGAAGATGTTAAGAACGGCAAACCTGACCCTGAACCTTATGAGAAGGCAATCGCAAAATTAGGACTTGTCAAAGAGGAATGTCTGGTTGTAGAAAATGCACCCTTGGGTGTCGAATCTGCTAAGAATGCAGGCGTATTTTGCGTAGGAGTTCCGACATATCTTGATGAATCTAAACTTCAGCAAGCTGATATTGTAGTTAAGAACCATGCTGAACTTATAGATTACCTGAATAATCTCAGTAAAGAACAATAAGTTGATCTGAAAAACAATAAAAATAAAAGAAAACAGATACGGTTATACTAACCGTACTGTTTCAAGATTTGTAAGTGCTTTTGTCTCCATCTTGTTCTTCTTATGGATGGAGCTTGCAAGGTCTATGCATGAACGCTCGTCGCCGTGTTCGGTGTAGACTCTTTCCGGGCGTGGCTTCATCTTCTGGATGTAAGACATAAGCTGCCTTCTGTCGGAGTGACCGGAGAAACCGTCAACAACCTCAACGTTCATGTTCATTTTTACAACATGGGTGCCTTCTCTTGTAGAAATTGGAATTTCCTTCCATCCTTTCTGGATTCTTCTACCAAGGGTTCCATCAGCCTGATAACCTACGAAAACAAGCGTGTTGTTCTCATTCTCAGCAAAAGCCTTGAAGTATTCAATGACCGGACCTGCATTCATCATACCTGATGTGGAAAGAATTACACATGGATGAGGTTCTTCAATAATCTTCTGACGCAGTTCATTGGAATCCACCGGCTTGAAGCACTCTGCAAGGAACGGGTTCTGTCCTTTCTGGAAAATGAGCTTGCGAAGATCATTATTGAGATACTCAGGATATGTAGCATGGATAGCAGTTGCTTCCCAGATCATACCATCCAGATAAACAGGAACGTTTGGTATGATTCCCTTGCGTATTGCGTCCTCAAGAACGATCATTACTTCCTGACTTCTTCCTACTGCAAATGCAGGGATAAGCACAATACCGTTCTTGCTCAATGTTGAATTGACAATGTTCTGCAGGTTCTGTTCAGCTTCCTGAAGTGAAGGCTGTGTTGCATTGGAATTACCGTATGTGGATTCCATGATAACACTCTCAACACGCGGGAATTTGTTAACTGCCGCATCAAAGAGTCTTGTCTTCTCATACTTGAAGTCACCTGTGACAACAACGTTGTGAAGACCGTCACCAATATGGAAGTGAGATACAGCGGAACCAAGAATGTGTCCTGCATTGTGGAATGTGAGTTTAATATCAGGAGCAATGTCAGTTACTTCCTCATAATCAAGGACAATTGTGTGTTTCAGACCTTCTCTGACATCAGCTGAAGCATAAGGAGGTCTCTTGCCTTCCTTTGCAGCCACATCGATGTAGTCAAGCTGCAACAATGCCATGAGATCCCTTGTTGGAGGGGTACAGTAGATAGGTCCTTCAAAACCATACTTGTAAAGAAGTGGCACAAGACCCTGGTGATCAAGGTGAGCATGTGTCAGTACCACAGCATCGATCTGGTTGATCGGAAATGCTTCAGGTACATAAAGATAAGGAGTCATGTTGTCATCAGAACCGACATTGACACCACAATCGATCATTATGCGGGATTCAGGAGTTGAGATAATAAAGCAGCTTCTTCCTACTTCCTTTGCACCGCCAAGGGAAGTTACCCTTACCCACTCATCTTTTGAAGTGCATCCTCTGTGGATCTTTCTTCCAACTGATTTGAGGATGTCCTTTCTTTCTTTATGATTGGTACGCATGAACTCACGTATGTTCTGTACAGTACGTGATTTAATAGGCGGAGTCCTTACAACTTTTGGGGTCCATCCTATCTTTTTAGTTATCTCTCTTAAAGTCTCGCCGTGTTTTCCAATTACAAGACCTGGTTTTTCAGCTTCTATTATTACTTCACCTACATCAGGATCGAAGTGATAATTGGAAACACCGGACTCTTCCGGAACGGTCTGCAATATCTTATCAATTGATTCCTCAGGAGGAATAAGCACCTTTGGATCAGGACGTACAACAATACGAGTCCTGAGTGCTTTTGCCAGATTCCTGACAATATTACCGTTATCTGCAAACTTTTTAGGCTCTTCTGTATAAACAACTAGCTGGGGGCCTTCAAACTCAACACTAGAAATAGTAGTACCGCTAGGTAATTTTTCTTCTATTTTCTTCTTCAGATCAGATAGTACTTCTTCTACCGCCATTAAAACAGCCTTCCTTATAAAAAAGTAAAAAATGATATAGTTAAAAGAACTATATGTAAAATATTAGTTAAATGAGAAATTAAAGGATTATTGAATCTGTTACAATACTTCCCTCATTTTCTTAACGTCTTCCATATCAAGTCTTGTGTATTTATCTTCTGTAATTACAACCACATCAATGTTCTCACCGGATGCAGAGTCTCTCTTCATAGCATTGTGAAGTGCTCTTACAGCCAGTTCAACACCTTCTTCAGTGGACATGTTCTCTCTGTACCTGTCCTCAAGCACACCATATGCAAACGGAGAGCCTGAACCGGTAGATACAGCTTTTGTTTCTTCTATACTTCCACCAAGGGCATCAAGTGAATAAATTGAAGGTCCGGTCTTGTCGTATCCTCCAACAAGAAGCTGTACCATCAAAGGATAGTACCTCTGTCCACTGAGCATGTTGGATAACAATGTTGTAAGACCCTTAATGGTCATGGACTCCTTACGCCTCATTTTGTACAACTTGGACTCCACACTCATGACCCTTACGATCTGCTGTGCATCTCCCACGGAGCCTGCAATGGTCATCGCAACCTTTTCATCGATCTGGTATACCTTCTTTGCAGTTTTACTTGCAATGAAATTCCCCATTGTTGCACGCTGTTCGGTTGCAAGAACAACACCGTCTTTGCAAACTATCCCTACAGTGGTTGTACCCGTGTAATGTTTATCATTAACCATTAATATACCTCATACAAAAATGAGAAAATAAATTTGAAAAATGCGCTATGCATTATATGCATCAGTTACCCATTAGCAATTTTTATATAAATATTTATCCCTTGCCAAGCATAATATCGATTTCCTCAGCAAGTACTTTCACACGATCGATACTTTCCCTGCTGAGTTCTTTCTTCTCCATTTTATGGACTCTCTTCTCAATTGAGATCCTTTCAGTTCCCACTAAAAGATTATCAGCATGGGCCACGATCTTCTGCTCCATGGTCACAGGAATATAATCATCATCAGGAAGATGCAAGTCCCTTGCTTCATCCCGCGTTATTCCTGCACCTATATGTCTTTTGATTATTTCCTGTATTTCAGGTTCAAGACCATAGGACCTTGCAAGTTCAACGCCAAGAATAGCATGGTCGATCCCATGGCTTTGAGCCCTGCCAAGGTCATGAAGAAGACCACCTATTTCCACAAGTTCAAGATCTACCTGTTTCCCCTGTAACCTTATCCTGGCTGCTATCTCAAGGGAAAGATCAGAAACGGCAATACAATGACTTATAACCTTGTCATTGCAGCCCGATTCTTTCAGGATATTAATAGCTGTCTGCCGGGAGATCATTTTTCCCTGTCAAGGAATGAAAGACGATTTTCGATCTTATTGATAAATCCGGCATTATCCTGATACATCATATCCTCACCACAGAAAGGACATAGGAATTCACATTCAGTAGCTTCGTTGAAGTTCATACGCATGCAACCTTCAGGACAGCCGTAGAAAACATTCTCCTCTTCGAACTTGACCCTGGTCCTGAGGTTCTTTACAAGTCTTTTTTTCTCTTTAAGAAGCTGAGGTCCTATATCAGTCATATCAAGTGTCCAGAGGTAAGTAAGCCAACCACTACTGGAGTCTCGCTCGCGCCTGCATATTGCAAGCTTGTTCTCATTAAGGATAAAAAGGGTTCTTCTGACTACGTTCAAAAGAATACCAGTGGCTTCAGCTATCTGTTCATCGGTAACTTCGCCCTCAGGCATGTTCTCTACCATCTGCAGTCCATCTTCACCCACCAGCCGAACGAGATAACCTCTGACAACCGGTTCATTCAAATCTATCAAAAAATTTCACCTCATGATGTGCATGTTTAATGCAATTTACTTAAATATTAACCTTTGCCTGGAAATTCTTATCCGTACAAAACATCAAGTACCTGTTTGAAATCATTATTCAGGATTCAAGTAAATTCAATGATTCACGTATAAACATGACGCTATCTTTCATCTCACAGATAACTTCATCACGGTCTTTTCCTGAACTCAGTACAGATATAACAGGTTCATACGGCCCAATCAACTGACCTGCAACCGGAACATCACATACATCCCTTTCAAGTAACCTATCCCTGACAGTTTCGGTCATCAACATCTTCCTGTCCGAATACAGGATACAGCGTCCAGCATACTTATTTGCACTACCATTCCTGTTACTATTTCCATTTCCAGTTTCAGCAACGATGTCCATAATTCCTTCAAATGCCTTCAGGTGCGAATCCAGAAGATTGATACCTGTTGCCATTTCAACTGAGTCAAGACTTCCCTGAAAACGTGCATTCACTTCAATTACAACAGGCCCGTCTTCAGTAATAATAAAATCAACACCATTTGAACCTACAAGTCCCAGTTCAAGTATCAGGTTTTCAGCAATTTCCTTCATTTCTGATGCATAAGGAGTTTCAAAAGGAGTTATGTTACCACAATAAGCAAACGGCATTTCAGTAAGCCAGGAAGTACCTATGAGCTGTTCATTCACAGCAATTACAATAGCCCTGTCCTTTGTGGATAATACTGAAACACTTGCAGGAATACCCTCTATGAACTCCTGTGCTATTATTTTGTTTTTTCCAGGTGGCATTCCTGCTTTCTTCAGCCTGTCCTGCAAGAGCGTAAGACCATCGTTATTTTCAACTTTCATGTTGAATATCCCGCCTCCTGAACAGGCAGGTTTTACCATTACCGGAAGTTCAAGTTCCCCTATATCATGAAGAAGCACCGTTTTTGGATGTGCTATACCTCTTTTTTTCAGAAAAACCGAAAACAGATATTTGTCAGAAACCTCTGCCATTATGCAAGGTTCATTTCCAAGAATCCGATATGGAAGCTTTTCAAGACCTATTGTTTCAAACCCAGAACCGGGGATAATAGCGTCAAATTCCACATCAAATCCTTCTATCAGCTCTTTAATCTCATACAGACTGATCTTGCTCGCATCAAAACTTTCACCAATATCCAGTTTTGAAAAACCTTTTGCGCATTGCTGCAGATCATAGTCGCAAAAAGCATCAATAGCATACATGTTGTATCCTGCCCTTGAGCCGGAACAAACAATATTACGGGTGCTAAACCCGATCACAAGTATGTTTTTCATAATCCCACGAACCAGATCATGCCGTATCACGACAGATCAGCCACAGCAAGAAGACCTTTTTCAGTTTTGACAACAGGTATCTCGGATCCAGGTTCTGCAGAGAACATTACAGGTTTCTTGACCGTCACCGTTTCATAAGTATCAGGATCAAGTACCATCAGGTCATCATTCTCTATAGCAACAAGCATGGTCTTTGGAAGTTCTTTTCTCTTTGCGATCAGTGTTGCTCCCTGTATCTCATCAGGAGTAGCGATGAACCGTGCTCCTGTTTCAACATCCATTCCGGTCACATTTTTAGAGAACTTCCTTATCTCGATGATCCTTCCTTTAAAGTCAATTATGTCCTGTGGCATGAATTCCGGAAGCCTCAGGGAGAAAGTTATACGATACACATCCTTTCCATCTTTTCTTCCCTGCAGCGATGCAGACTCGGTGAAGCTGCCGCCAAGACGGGAATTGATCTCCTTGCAGATATGTCTTGCAGCATTTGAAGAACCAACATAAAGATCGGTCCCTTCCTTGATCTCAAGTGAACTGGATATGAAAGCAAGCCTGTCACCTTTATTGAGAAGTCTTTCAAGAACAGAATTAGCTATATTGATGCATTCCTGTTTCTCCTCATCACCAGGGATGCGATTTGTTGCACGTATCTGTATGATAGCCTCAAAATATCCGCCGGAAATGCGGCTGCACATGTCACATGACTCACGCAGCACACGAATTTCAGTTTCAAGCTCCTGATGGAACATCTCATCAAGTAACAAGGCATCGACTTCAATATGTACCTTGTACATGTAAGGTGTCAGTGCTCTAGGCTCAATATATAATTCTATATCCTCAGCCACTTCATGCACAAAGAGAGCATCCTCTGCGGTGTGGATAACGATCTCTTCAAGACTGCCCTGGTCAACCCACTTGTTTTTCACATTGCGGGCACCACATGTAGCACACATCTTTGCATGCAGTACAGGTGCTATTTCAGCAAGGGTGAAATTTTCCAGAAAACACTCCTTGCATTTACCCTGAAACAGTTTTGTCGTCGGTTTTCCGCATTTTGGACATACGGTATTGTTCATCGGCTCTGATACCATGATTAATTAGATATTGTTTTTGCTTGGATATAATTCTGTTCTGTCACGCTGCTGTTTGAACTTCACATTGGAGTTCTGAACAGATCATTTTCTTACCAGATCATATTTCATGCTTCCAGCACCGATCTTCTCAGCATATTCCAGATGGATCAGTGGATCAATTCCCCACACATTATTGACACAGCCTCCTCCATCATGCTTCATCCTTTCATTAACGAGATCAAGGCTTGCCTTATCAAGAGCAACAGGATCCTTTGAAGCGGTAATTCCAACATCACCTGCAAATACAGGAGATGAGAAGTTGAAGCAGTCACAACCAGGTGTCAGGTCAAATATCCAGTTTATGTAGCCAATTTTATCAGGAAGAAGTTTTACAGGACCATAAGCTGCTTCACCAAGTCTTGCCTGCATCTTTACCGGAAAATCTGCCGGAGGAATTATTGCATCAAAATTGCAACTTTCCATGCATGAGAGTTCACCACGACACTGATCGTAATTTACACTGGCTTTGCCTTCATTTACTGAAATTGCGTTCCACGGACATGCTTTCACACATTTTCCGCAACCTACACATTTATCAATAGCAATAGCAGGGCTGGCAACCTTATGAACGACAGTCTTTCCGGCTTTGTCCAGACATCCCATGCCAAGATTTTTAACAGCAGCACCAAAACCTGATGCCGGATGTCCCTTACAATGAGATATCACAATCATTGAATCTGCATTTGCTATTGCAGATGCGACTGTTATGCTGTCAAGTACTTCCCCGCCAATATCAACAGAAACTGAGTCATCACCACGAAGACCATCTGCACAAACAAAAGGAGCCCCCATGCTACCCATAGTGAAACCGTTGGTGGCTGCCGTATAAAAAAGGTCAGCAGCATTGAATCTTTTACTTGTGTAAAGTACAGTCGTATCAGTGACAAAAGGTATGCCACCTGCTTTTTTAACAAGGTCTACAACAGTCTTTACTATCACCGGACGGACATAAGTTGTATTTCCAAGTTCACCGGGATGTATTTTAATGGCAACCAGATCACCTTCGCAAACTGGCGATATTAACGGAAAAAGCTCAGTTATCTGATCTATCTGGGTATTTTGCGGACCGGTATCTTCAGCAGCTTTGAAAAAGACTTGACTCATTGAAATTCTCCATAATATGATGTACGATCTCTGTATTTATAAATAATTCAAGTGCTGAGCTCACCAGTCACTTTATATAATAGAATACATAATAATAAATATATTAAATATGTACTAATAAAAGCAGAAATCACTCCATAATGGATTCTGCACAAGCAAAAAAAAGGTTTTCTTGAAAACGTAATCAATGGCACATAGAATTTGTTTATCATAAAGACTATCTAAAACACGGAAAACTATATAGATTTAGCCAATATAAATATTTTATATGCATCTTGTATATATCTGTGAATGGAGTATTACGGCTTGAGAAGAGAAAAAGGAGAGAAATATATGAAAAATATCAAAAAGTGTATGGAAATATATGCAAATAATGCAAATCTTACGACCGGCGTATCTGAAGCCAGTCTCAAGCTAATAAAGAACGGCCAGTATAGGAACAATATGGATGAAGAGGATATAGAATTTGCACGTTTCATGATAGGTGGAATGGGAGCAAAATAAAACTATAAGCTCATCTTAATCCAGAATACAGAATTTAAGCGTGGGAGAAACATGAAAAGAGACGAAAATCCGTGCTGTGAATTTTGCAGTACTGAGCTTAAAAGACAGTTGATAGGGTCGAATGTATTCTACTACTGTAAGGATTGCGGGAGAATAACTTCCGCAAAAGATATGGTTACTATCAGGATAAACGATGACGGAGTAAGAGCATGTGTATGATAGAGGAACTTGGGTATTCTGAAGAGAACAAAAAGATCTACTGTACAAGCTGCATTATTTTCCAGAAAACAGGAAAATGTGAATTCCTGAATTATCTTGAATCAAAAATAAGAGCAGACCTTAACAATGAATATTTCCAGGAAATATTGATCGATGACTGCGGCTTCTAAGAGAGAATGATACCGCAGTTGTTTTATTATTAGTGTTATTCTATGAACCAGTCTACATAAGCAAGCAGCTCTTTTTTATCCCAGTTATCCAGCTTATGAGGACTATCTTTGTGGGTCCCGCCAAAAATATCTGCTTTTTGATCATCATCTAGAACATGAACTTTATACTGCCCTTCCTCACTGTCACGTAAAAAATAACCAGGACGCATTGAATCTGATTTCTTCCACATACTTATTTTAGAATAATCCCACAAGCAGTTTGCCCGTTCTGCTATCTTTTCAATGTGCTCATCTTTCACATTGTCAATGTCGCCCATAATGACACAATGCATCCCATTACGGGTAAGTTCAATGCTGTTGTGAGTTCTTACGATCAAGTCCATTTTATCCCAGATTAAACGACATACAAATAATATAATAATTTTTTGTTCAGGAAACATCTTTCAAAATTAAATTGAAATCACAACTCTGCAGATTCTTCTCCATAAAAACATTAGGAAAGTTGGCACCGATTTATCAGAAGTCATGAATAACCTGATTGAGCCCGAAGGGTCCGGCGAAGCCGGCACTTTCCAAAAAGGTGATAAAAATAATCTACATATTTACATGGAATTCGTTTTTCGCAGGAATTCTATATAATTATTGACATAACCGCTATAATCTTTTGAACAATCCTTGAGCAGAATCCTCGAAATGTGCCGCCTGCGGCGGATGGTTACTTTGTTTTTAGTTTTACGGTCATTTTGTGAAATGAGAAGAACGATGTTAGTGGCATCTAAAAACAGAATCTCTGCAGAGACAAAAATTATAAAACAATAAGCAAAAAAGTAAAGTAAAAGATGCTATGTAAAATTCATAGCATCAAAAAGTAGTTTTATTTCTTCTGTGGTGGCCAGTTCTTTTCCATCCAGCCAGGGATCCTACCAGAATCAGCAGGACCTACCATGACATTACAACCTGTTGCATCTTCAACGTCGCCCTGCAGACGTGCTGAAAGTCCCGGGATAACGATGGTGTTGTGTGTTGTGTCCTTCTTCATGTCAAAGCCAGAATCCTCGATTCCTTTCTTGATCTTCTCGGCGGTAAGCTGTCCACCGGCTACTGCTGCCTCTACACCGATACCATCGGTGTCAATTGCCCAGAGGAAACAGTCGATCTTGTTGGATGCGATATCACTCTCTACTGTGTAGTATGTGAGAGCGAAGTTGGTTGTGACAAGTACTGGTGAATCTGCGGTTGGCTCTCCAACCTTGTACATACCCGGATCTACTGTGACCGGCTTTCTTGGGTCGGTGTAGATAGTGTCACGGATGTGCAGTTCAGGCAGCATTGCATAAGGCTCTGTGCTGTGGAGGATCATTATGTCACCGTACTTAATGGTGAATACTGAAGCAACCACTGTTTCCCAATAAGAAGCACTTACAGGGTCGTCATGTGCCATCCATGCTGTGAATGGAACTGCCATAATTGGATAAGCGATCTCGCGGTCACCGTCAATTCCAGCTCTGCGTACCTTAAGGAAGTTGGTAAGAGTCTGTTTGAGCTGCTTGCCGGTTGGGAACGTTCCCGGATCGAGTACGAGTTTCTCGGTTCCCATTGCTGCAAATGTCTTTGCCAGTGTCTTGAGCATGTCAAGATCATTTGGTGCAAAGAGTGTTACAGGTACATCGTACTCAAGTGCAAGTTCCCCGACTTCCTTCCAGTTGTCCTTGTTTGCTGCGTAGAGCAGTGGGTTTCTTCCCCTGGATGCCTCAAGACCAGCTTTAAGAACCGCTGGGTCGAATGAGCAGAGAATAATTGGCAGGTCTGTTGTTGCAACAACCTTCTTTACTGCTGCTGCAAACTTTGCAGGGTCTTTGGATGTGCAGCGTACTGCAACCATGTCTACGGTGAGGAAGTTTCCTACATAGAACTTCTTGAAGTCCTGAATGTACTTTACCCTCTCAACGAGGTCCTTCTCATCCATGCTGTCAGTTACATCGTATGCGAATGCAGTCTGATTGAAGAATGTAAGCTTGTGTCTGTAGAGAACGTCATCTCCACCAATCTTTACGATCTTGTCACCGACACCAATCTCAACTTCCCTGATCTCAGGAGCAAGGAGTGCATCGAGCTCTTCATACTTCTTCTTGAATTTTGCATCAAGGATTGGCTTACAGTCGGTCAGTTTGTGTGACCTGTCAATAAGGTGTGCTGCAAAAGCCATACATGTAGCTTCACCACATTCACCACAGTTTGTAGCTGGCAGGAATTTGTAAGCTTCCAGTGGACTGTTAATTTTCATTTATCACACCTCCGCTCCGATCCAGTTGGTGATGTCTATCTCTTCGGACTCAATAGAACCGTAGAGTGTCTGTGTAATTTCCTTGAGCACCTGTACGGATGTTGGGTGCATCATCATGAACATATCGTTACCTGCAAGTGAGAGTGCAAGACCTGTGACGATCTCCCAGATTGGTCCACGGTACTCTCTTGGTCCCCAGTCGGAGTCCTGGTTGAGTGGCGATGAGACCATCCATGCCTCACGGGCACCCCATGCATTGGTGGTACCGGATGACATTGGGAATGTCAGTTCGTCGTCGCCCATAAGACCAGCAAGTCTTATACGCTCCATGTTGGTGTAAGCGTAGTCAAGACCGTAACCCAGTGCTGCTGTGGTTGGGTCCATTACAATTCTGTCTCTTGGGACATTACACTGCTTCATAAGTTTCCTGTTAAGCTCTTTCTGAGCGTTGATCTCAAGCTGAGTCCAGGAAAGTACGTTATGTCCGTAGTCCATTGCTGCCTTTGCAATTCTCTCGTAGTCAAGGTTCAGACTTGCTGATGCAAGAAGTACTCTTTCTCCTTCTGCAACTTCTGCTGCCTTCTCGAGTACTTCAGGGTCCTTCTCAGGGTTACCTGAACCACCGATAACGATTGGTACGTCAACTGCCTGGAGCACATCCTCGACAACCTTTGCTGCTTCCTTTGCAGGAGTGTCATTGATGAGCGGGTCAGTTGAGATAAGGTGAATTGTTACCATATCAGCGTTAAAGTCACGCACGACCTTCTTTGCCCATTCGGCAGGGTCGTTGATAACATCCTCGTAGTTGCCCTTTACTGCCTTTGCCATACCAATCGGCATGTCGAAAACGTCCATTGTGACGTAGTTCCTGTGAGGCATTTCAGCATCGAAGTAATATGGAAGTGCGTTCTCTCCACCAATGGTCACGGTGCTCTTTCTTGAACCACCGTCACCCGATGTTGCACCAAGTGTTACTTCCTGAATTGGGTTCTTCCAGTTGTCTACCTTTGCAACCTCGAATTTGGAAGCAAGAAGTTCCTGTATCTTCGGAGATGTTGGAAGTGCCTGTGGCTGTGGCATCTCGCCAAGCCCGAAAGCAGATGCGAACAACTGTTCAGCAGGGAATCCAAGCATCCTTCCGATGTTGGCCATGTGCAGGGATATCTGGGATATCTCATTTCCCAGTGCATAAGCGAGTGCAGGATTAAGACCTCCACCGCCTGTGATATTAAGCTCGATGTCACCTTCAATGGTCACACCTTCAAGTGACTCCACATCGAGGTCCTGCAAAATATCACTGAGCTGTGATAATTTCATTTTCTTTGTCATGTGCATTCCACCTAATGATATATGTGTTACAAACCAAGTTTCTGAGCGATCTTCTCAACTTCCTGTACTGCAACGGAATCGTCAGGAAGATCAAATAAAGGTTCCCCGGCGAGATCTCTTTCTACTATCATCTCATCCACGGGGATCATTCCTATTAGTTCAAGACCGAGTTCTTCAGCAGTACTGGAGATCCTCTCACGGTTTGCATCTGTGACCTTGTTTGCAATAACATAGATGTTGGAAACATCGGTTTCCAGTTCGCCCACAAGTTCCCTGATACGCTCAGCGGTCCTAAGACCCCTGCGTGAACCATCCGTAACAACCACAAGATCATCAACGTTCCTGAAAATTTTCCTGCTGAAATGTTCCAGACCGGCTTCAGCATCGATGATGAGCACGTCATAGTTTGTCACAAGCTTGTTCATAATACCACGAAGCAGGTTGTTGACATAACAGTAACATCCGGAGCCTTCAGGTCTTCCCATGACCAGCAGGTCATATCCTGGCATCTCTTCAAGGATCTCATAGAGTTTTCCTTCCAGTATGGATTCCTTGTTGACATCAGGAGGAAGATTGTCACGTTCCTCATGCATGAACTCTTTTATGTCACCAATTGTCTTGGTAGTGTCACATCCCAGTGTTTCCGGGAGATTTGTATCAGGGTCCGCATCAACGGCAAGGACTACCTTGTCACCCTTTGTAAGTTGGCGAATGAGAAGACTGGTAGTTGCCGTCTTCCCTGTTCCGCCTTTACCTGTCACTGCAATTATCTTAGCCACAGAAGACCTCTCTTAGTCCTGTTTCTTAATGATAACTTTCTCGATGCTTACCTTTGCATTCTTAAGGACGATCTTAACACCGCCGGATCCACCGCCGCTCATCATTGGCATGGATGGCATGAAGTTTGTTGGCATCTGCATCATCTGTGGTGCAAATCCAGCCTGTGGAGCTGCTTGCGTTGCCTCTTCCTCTTCTGGTGCTTCCTCTTCTTCCTCTACCCATCTCTCAAGAATTGGGTGTTCCTTGTCCTTAAGGAAAGTTCTAAGACTCTCGACATCTGCTGCTTCCTCTTCGGTTGCGATCTTGTCACGGATAGCTTCTGGAATGTCGACCATAACCTTGTCCTTTAGCATCTTTGGCATCCAGACAACTCTGTCCCAGCCACCATCGGATTCGATGAACTTTGGTGAACGGAAGTAATTGACACCGATTCCAAGGAAACCAACGACCTGCTTTCCTCCACCGGTCTGTCCTGCCATGGTTGAGAACTGAAGTCCGTTTGGTGCTGTGCCTGCGAAGTCCCTGTCTACCCATCCGATACCGTCTACTTCAGGGATGTAGAAACCTACTACTTCGAAACATCCACAGGATGTGTGTGGGTACTCAAAGAATGAGTGGAGCTTGATACGGTCATATTCACCGCTTGAAAGCCTCTTTGCTGCTTCATTGACACCAGTATATTCTCCAGATGCTGCGTCAATTACATCACCTTTTGGAATTGCGAACTGAGGACCTTCAGGGTCTACCTTTGCTGCTGCCCTTCCGTCGAACCAGTTGATCGCACCACAAAGTGAGATCCTGTCCGGTGTAACGACACAGACGTTGGTTGGAGCGAATGATGCACAGAGAGTACATCCGTAGAATGTGTCAACATCCTCATCGTGAAGGTCACGGGTTCTTTCGTCCCTTGCCTTGTAGACTGCTCTTGCATTGTCGATCTCCTTGTCGATCTCAGCTTCATCTGTGATGTAGATAGCCTCTACAGCCTCTATGAATGGAAGCTCGTTCTTAAAGAGCATCATGATAGCTTTTGCAACAGACTCGAATGAGGTCATACCCTTTGCAACTGCATCCTTGCTTACCCTCATCCAGACATCGTCTCTCTGGTTAAGGTGCATGAAACCCTGTATGTAGTTCTGGAATTCATGGTTCCTTCTTTCAACGATTGACTCAAGGTCAGCCTCTACAAGCTCTCCTGCGATCTTGTAGATCATTGCAAGAGGATATCTTGAACCCTCTTCCATGTCTGCAAGGTCAGGACCGATGAGAGTGAACTTGTTGTCCTCAACTTCGCTCATCTCTGCTGCCCTTACAAGTTCAAATCCTTTGGATTTTGGGCCACCGAGTTCCACATACATACCGTCTTTTCTAATCCTCTCTCCTTCAAACATAGGAGATATTTCAAAAGGGAATTCATCTGCCATGATTAGTTCTCCGTATTGTCACCAAAAATTAAATATTCTCAATTAATTCGTCAAGCGCTTCAAGGTGTACCTCTGGTTTCAGGTTACCAAAGGACAGTGTAGCGTTCTGCATGAAATGTCTCTCAATTGCAAGGTTCTTCAGATCTGTGAAGTTCTTAAGACCCGCAAGTACCTGGTCAAGATAGTACTTCTTGTGTCCGAGGAAGATAATAGTATCATAGTGACCCTGTCCGTCAAGACCTGTCCAGTTCTTATCTCCAAGATAGTGACCAAGTGAGTGAACGTTGATGTATTTTGCACCGATATCCTTGTCAACCAGTGCAGTGATAGAGTGTCCGGTAGCAGCTACCGGAATACCCTTCTTTGCAATCGCAATTGTCTTCTCTATAAGTTTCTCATCTTTGAGGATCTCTGAACCTACAACAAGAAGAGGTCTCTTTGCCTTGGCGATCATTTTACCTGCAACGTTCGGGTTGACAGGCTTTGCCATTTTTCTTCCCCAGGTTGCGTATATCTGGGTGTTCTTGGTTGTGTCTACCATTTAGCATTCCCCCTTGCAGAGTCTCTTGACATTTGTAGGCTGGGCTGAAACATCGGATTTCATTGATGGACCTGAAAGGATCTTCTTACGTTTCCAGTCGATCTCCCATCCATGGTCGGCTTCAAGGATCTTAAGAAGCTCTTCACGCTTTGCAAGTGGAAGGTCTGTCTCTGTCCTTACGAACTTGTACCAGTCCTCTGGCCTGTGACCGAGATACTTCTGGCTGAGCTCCATGTAGTGAGTCAGTTTGATCATCCTTCCCATGTTGTTATCGGATGGACGGATACAGTTCTTTGCAAGCATTGGGAGAAGCTCTTCGATGGATTCTGCAGTAGTGAGCAGGAACTCTGGTGCTGCAGGGATTGGCATTTCTGAACCATCTCTTGCATCGTATACCTTCCAGTCATCTTCCTGGTAAGGCTTACCAATGAGTGCCCTTCTGTACTTGGAACCGTGTGGTCCTACTACAACAGGGATACCGAGCCTGTTACAACCTGATGCAATGGATGCTGCCTTCTGGGAGTAAGCTCCCCATGCAACACCAACAGCACCGATACGGTTTGTGATGTAATCAGCGATCTCTTCGTAGTTACCGGATACCTGCCTCTGAGCGAAGATTGCGGCTACCTTGATCGCTGTTCCTGTGATGTGTGAGTTTGAAACACATGAACCTACGTTAATGAGATTACCAGCAAGGAACTTTGCAGGATACTTCTCATAGAGAGTCTCACCGTCTTCATTCTTATACATACCAAGGTCCATTGCGGAACATCCTGACATTACAACAATGTAGTTTCTCTTGAGCATCTCATCTGCTACATCGTAAAGATCCTTAGTACCATCCGGATAGTTGGAACATCCTACCATTGCAACGATACCTGGTGTTGTTCCAAGAACAAGGTTGACACCTTCTTCACGGATCTCTGGGTCACTTATCTGACCTCTTCCTGCACGCATAAGGCCCTTCTCCTCACGTATGAGTTTCTGGGATGCCTTCTCTATCATATTAAGGACAGGAATATCCTTTGGACATGCCTGATCACAGCGACCACATGCAATACACTTGTCATGCAGGTACTCGAACTTGCTAAAGTCCTTGTCAGCTCCTGCCTTCATAGCTTCCATGATTGGAAGATTGTCAGGACAGTCCATTTCACATGCGCCACACTGGACACACTTTGCGGAAAGCTCCTGAAGCTCTTCCTCGCTTGGAAGTGCCTTAACACCCATTTCATCGCGTATCTTTGACATCTTGATAGCAAGTTCAGGTGCGACTTCTCCGAGCACATCGAAGTCAAGGATGAGTGCTCCGGGTTCCTTGAAGGTTGAAAGGTCTTCAATGATGTCTGCAGGACTGTCCTTAGACCTGTTGCGCAGGCCGTACATGATCTTTTCGTTAGTAGTAATTACAGGAATAGAGAGCTTCTTAGCTTCGTCAAGAACATCTGCCCTGACACACTGCTCATCAACTACAATTACATCAGGAACACCGGACCTTATCATCTTGAGTTCCTTTGCAAGGGTCCCGATGACCTTTGCCTGTGGCTTCTGGCCCTGGTCTGTCTGGTAGCGTGTCATGTCAATTGCAGTACAGCAGAGTCCCGCAAGTTCCATCTTGTCCTCAAGACCGTGGTCATGTATGTAATCCATAATGTTTGTAACACCTGCTACGTTGTGACCGATCACAACAAGCACCGGCTTGCTTGAGTCAATGCAGCCCATTCCGATCTCTACAAGAGGAGCCTCGGGGTCAGACTTTGGCATTCCAAGACAGGAGATCTGTGCAAGATCTGATACTTCCATACCTACGTGGTCAAGCATACCACCGTGAAGGATCTTTGACTCAAAGTCAATTGCTGCTCCTTCCTGACCTGCGTGGATGGTTGCAAGCAACTGTGTGAGCTGTTCCTCAACATAGTCCATAACTTCTTCAAGGTCGCCAAGTGTCTCCGGCTTAATACCTGTTACAGCCTGTGTGTTTGGTGCTATCAGGTTTGATGGACCTACTTCTATTGGCTTGTCCTCACCATAAAGGTGTATCAGATGGTGAAGGATGTGACGTCCGTGTCCTGCGTGTGCTGCTGCACCGGTAATTACCCTGAGAAGGGTCTCACGGGCCTGGTGTGCCTCCATGTTGATACCACATGCACCTTCCTTGTTGTCGGAAAGGTCACATTTACCAAAGGTACAGTAACAACACTGGTCACAAACCGGGGTGTAAACTGGCTGGTAACGTGCCAGAAGGGTGTAGTCCCAGTCCCTCAGTCCAGAGATACCAGGCTTTGGAGTTGGACCTACTTCAACTCCTTCTTCTTTTGCCTTTTTCTCAATGGCACCCACGATCTTGCCAATTGTGATCTGAACGTTTTCCAGTTCATCGATGGAAAAGTGTCCAGCTTCTAAGTCGCTCATGTTTGTTTTGTCCTCCTTTTAAGATATCGAAGTGCTACGAAAAAACACTATATTATTATGATTTATTACAAATCAAATAATTCGTAATATTTTTGAAACTGTAGTGTAGGATGTTCTAATAACACCATCCTCTATAAAAAAGTTTCCAGAATCTATCATGATTATTTGTTACCATTCATCCAATGTTCCACATCAGAAGTCCGGTCAAAAAGATATATACGTACATATGAGTAATAAGTGACAACAATATACGATTTTAACATATAAGTGTTCCGATAACTGTCACGATTATTCTTGATATACAATAGCCTTTAAATGCGTGTTTTTTGGAAACGGTTTTATTTAATGCCGTTCTACCATAAAGGAGCATTTAAGAAGCATTTAAATTACGGTGAATCATTTGGACAAAAAATGCTGGATATGTGGCAAAGAAGAGGCAATTCCCTTCAAATGCCGTTTTTGCGGAAATACATTTTGTTCCAGACACAGGCTTCCCGAGCAGCATGCATGCGAAGGTCTCGAACAGATGAAAAAAGATGGCTACTTCAGTAGTGGAAATACCGGTTATGGAGCAAATTCTGCTGATGATATATTCAAAGATGTTTTGAAGGACACTGCAAAATATGCAGCTAAAAGTGCAGTAAAAGGTGTTGGAAATAACATTAAGTACTCCATGAAGAACAGCCCTGCAATGGCCATTATATATCTGTGTATTTTCTCGTTTATATTGCAAATGATATTTAGGCCGGAATATATGCAATTTTTCCAGCTTGTGCCTGCCTTGGTATTGCAGAAGCCATGGACACTTGTAACTCACATGTTCATCCATTCTGGTTTTACCCACTTACTCTTCAATATGCTAGTCCTATTCTTCTTCGGGCCTGAACTTGAAAGAAGGGCAGGTAAGAAAATATTCATGTATGTGTACTTTACAGCAGGTTTGGTAGCTGCCATTGCGTATACCTTAACAAGCAGCAGCCCTTACACTCCAGTTGTAGGTGCCAGCGGTGCAATTATGGGTATATTTGCAGCGCTTGCAATTGTAGCACCGGATATCAGAGTATATGTATACTTCATCCCAATGCAGATAACACATGCACTGATACTCTTTGTACTGTTAGACTTCTTCCTGCTTGGAGCAAATGACATGGTTGCCCACACAGCCCATTTGAGTGGAGCCCTTGTGGGAGTTCTTATGGGAAGCAGGATAAAGAGAGCGCAGATACGCTATAACTACGACAATATGTACCACAGAAGAAGGTGATTCTGCTGGCTGCAGCCTCTCACCTTGCCAGACTTTTTCCAAGACCGGAAGAAGGCGAAACAATACCTGTGCAGTTCATAGATATTCAGGAAAAACTAGCCGGATGGTCACCTGAACTTAAAAGGTCGGTCTATGTAGACGATTTTAAAGACACCGATGGCCTGAAAAGAGTAAGGGAAGTGAACCTGCTCAGAGTCTACAACTGGATTCTTGACGGTGAGAGTCTTATTGAACTATCGGATATGGAAAAAATCCAGTTCGAAGAAGTAATGGATATGTTTATAAAAGATGGTGGTGAAATTCTTTTTACAAGAAAAAGAATTGGTGGGAGGTTTGTTAATTACTTTGTTCTTGGTGATGAGACCAGATCAAGATCAGGTATTAAAAAGCAGTATCTTGCAGAGATCATGGATCATTGAAATCCTTTTTTCTGCAATAAAGCGGGTAACACTTTAGCTAATATCCAACAAATCATGAAAGGGTTTAATCAGTAATTATTATATTCTATTAGATGTTATCCCCATTATTAATAATTATAATATTTATCAATAGCAGTCTAGTACATGATCGGAAAAACACCATACGATAACGACCATTATTCATAATCAGTCATAATTATAGTGAGGCATCATGGCCAATGTTAAAACCGGACTTAATTCAATAGTCAAATACCTTAGTACAAAAAAAGAAACTGGAAGACGAAGTATAGGCCTTCTTGTTGACGGCCCTAATGTGCTGCGCAAGGAATTCAACGTAAATCTGGAAGAGATTAGGGACGTATTGAAGGAATACGGCAATGTCAAGATCGGCAGAGTATTCCTGAACCAGTACGCATCCGATAAACTTGTGGAAGCCATTGAGAACAATGGATTCGAGCCAATTATATGTTCTAGTGATGTAGATGTCAGGCTTGCTGTGGAAGGGATGGAACTTGTCTACAACCCAACCATTGATACTATGGCACTTGTAACAAGAGATGCAGATTTCAAGCCGCTTCTGAACAAAGCCAACGAACATGGAAAGGAAACGATCATTTTTGGCGTAGAACCTGGTTTTTCCACTGCCCTTAGAAATTCAGCAGATTATGTCATCATACTGGAAAATGACGAAATGAACTATTACGATGATTCTCATTTTGAGGATGACGATGACGACGATATTGGGTTCAATACCGGCAAGGATGTCGGCAAGAACACTCGCAGAAAAAAAGAAGCATTAATTGATTATTAATGCTTTTTACTGATTTTTAGTTTCTTTAATCATAGTTTCCAGTCTTGTAGGAGAAATACCGTGCTTGGTTTCAGTACAGTTCTTTATTCTGTCAAGAAGCACTGTAAGTTCCTCATTTGAAAGTTTATGCCCCATCTCTTCCACAATGCCTTTCAGGGCTTTCATACCTGTGTGTTTGCCTACAATGAGGTGACGCTTTCCACCCACCATTTCAGGACTGAACAGTTCATAGGTACGTGGTTCTTCAAGAATTGCACAGACATGGATCCCGGATTCATGTGAGAATGCATGCTCACCAACGATTGCCTTTGTAACTGAAGGTTTGATACCGGAATACTGATTTACCATTTTTGATAGTTCCGTCAGTTTTGTAGTATCATAACGGTCAATTCCATACTGTATCCTGAGGGCAACCAGAACCTCTTCAAGTGAGGCATTACCGGCACGCTCACCAATTGAATTCACAGTTGTATGAAGCTGTTTAGCACCCGCTTCTGCTGCGGCCAGAGTGTTTGCAGTTGCCATTCCAAGATCATTGTGACAGTGGATGCATATTGGAGTTTTCACAGCTTTTTTGATCTCACTTACAAGATAATATGTGCTGCTTGGATTCAGTATGCCAATTGTATCAGCAATGCTCACATAATCAACCTTGTATTCTTCAGCGGCCTTGAATGCCTTTTTAAGAACTTCAATATCAGTTCTGCTACCATCTTCAGCTGCAAATCTTACACCAACACCATGGTCCTTCGCATACTGAACAGCCTCCATTGCACAGGAAAACATCTCATCACAACTTTTGTGATACTTGTATTTCAGATGCAGATCCGACATTGCAATGAATATACTGATAAAATCAACATCACAGTCAACAGCGACTTCAACATCACTTACTTTTGACCTGGCAAGACAGCATGTTCTGGCATTGAGTCCCATGTTAGCTATCTCTTTTACTACATCTTTTTCAGAGGTAGAGACCACCGGGAAACCTGCCTCGATAATATCAACGCCAACTGAGTCAAGCTTTGTAGCAAGGGCAATCTTTTCATCCCTTGTAAAGACCACTCCTGGTGTCTGCTCACCATCCCTGAGTGTCACATCACATATCTCAATATCAAGAGGTGGCAAATTCAAATAATCCATAAGCTTGTTTCTTGAGTAATCCTTATTTTCTGACATGCTTTTGACTCCTTTGATTGCTGAGAATCCCGTTCCCATTATTTAACTGTTAGGTTTTTTAAGATAATTTCCACTTTTACCACAAATGATTAAGAGCAACGTTTATCTAGTGAATGGAAGGCAGTTTTTTGCTGATTTTACGTATTTTCAGTTTCAAAGAGGATCGCATGAAAGGTTGCGCAAACCAAAACTTCATGAAAGCTTGCTCTGAACCTTTTCATAGAAGCCGTTTATGGAACTGCTTACAAACCTTGCAGGGTTCTCAGCCCTGGTAACTGTTACAACATCATTTTCAACCATGTTGTAGGAATGCTGGCCATCTATCACAAGTGCAGCTTCCTTTTCAGGTATCGTCATCTCAACCTTGATGATACTATTGCCTGGAACGATCCATGGTCTTGCTGAAAGCTTGAAAGGAGCTATCGGCACAATTATCGATGCATCCACACGCGGATCTACGATCGGTCCGCCTGCACTCATTGCATAAGCTGTTGACCCGGTAGGAGTTGCAACTACAATACCATCAGCCCTCATATCCTCGATTTCCGAATCATCCACTGCAATTCTGAAAGTGAGGATCTTTGCCGGTCTTGCCGTGATGAGAACTATCTCATTTGTTGCATCCTGCAACCTTTTCCCATTCAAATGGACACTCAGGCGTGAACGCTCCGTGTAAGTGAAACCTTTAAGAACATCAGCAATGTCGTTTATGGCATCTTCCGGAGGAACATCCACCAGAAAACCCAGTGTACCCATATTTACGCCAAGAACCGGAAGTGGATCTTTCATCTTAGAGATGTTACGAAGCACTGTACCGTCCCCACCAATTGAAATGATAAGCTGTACACCTGCATCCTGCATCTGCTCAACCGGAAGACAATTCTCTGTAATGCCCAGATGTTGTCCGGTCTTTGGTGAAAAGAAGATCTCCACCTTTGAATTGAACTCATCGTAGATCTTCCTGGCCATATCAAGAGCATCCCGCTGGTCAAATCGCGATACAATACCTATTTTACTTACCGTCATTTATCATCCCTGTTGAAAGCTTTAAGATACTCTCATGTGCAAGTCCGTTGGATGCTATCACGCAAACCCTGCTTAATAATTGGTTCTCTAACTTTAAAGACTCACCGTTTTCATCAGTGACAATTCCACCGGCTTCCTCAATAATGAGCTTGCCGGCTGCAATATCAGTCATACGCATGGTGCCCCTGACATCCGTAAATGCATCAATTTTTCCTGCTGCAACATAACATAGATCCAGAGCCACACTTCCAAGTGACCTTATTCTGCGAACATTTGAGGCAAGACTTGATGCAGCCGCAATGTTTCGCCTGTAACCATAAATACTGATGCAGAACTTACAAATATCAGAATTAGCGGATGTTTTCAGATTCGTTCCATTAAAATAAGCACCTTTACCATGTTCCGCATAGAATGTGTCTCCGTTGGCAAGGTTTTGAACATATCCGAATATAATGTCGTTAAGGTCAGTCGATGTTATGGCAAGTGACAAACTATAAAATGGAATTCCCTGTACAGCATTATACGTGCCGTCTATCGGGTCGATTATGATGGTAAAATCAGGAAGGTCGGAAGATTTGCCTATTATCTTTTCTCCGGCTTCTTCACTGAAAATTCTGAAAGGACTGTCTTCCTTTCCCAGAACTTCAAAAATAGCTTTTTCCGAAACATCATCGATGAGTTTCGTAGGTGTGCCGTCGGCACCTGTATAAAGGATCTTGCCGGCTTCAGGTGTGCCGACAATATCCTTTATAGATACATGCACCGCTTTTGCTATCCTTTCACTCAGTTCCAGGAATTCATTGCTGCTGTGCATGTGAACTTCTAAGATTTATTAAGATCAAGACTTAAATTAGATTTTTAATTAAAGTCCCATTGCCTTGTTGGTCTTTGCTATGGACTTTGCGCCATCCTTTTCGATCTCTGTCATTGCACGGATAGCATCGACATTCTCAGGAATTACATCGGACTCCTGGTGGATCGCCTGGAAGAAGTAGAGTTCTCCTTCATACATTGTAACGGAATCTTCCCAGACACAGTTCTCCCACATGTCGCCTCTTGGACGTCCAAGGTCTTTTCCAAGCTCCATTATTTCAGCAGTGGAACCAATTCCCTGTCCGATCATCCTTACACGTGGCTGCTTTGCGAAGAGTGCCTTTACATCTTCAGTACTGCAGTCCTTTTCCATTTCGATGTTCAGGGTGTGCAGGTGCATAAGTGTTGTTGGGAGCTTTACAGCGGTTGATGTGATGTTGATATGTGGAATTACGGATTTTACATCAGGACCGTGGTGTGAAGGGAGTTTGATAGGGTTTGGAACAATAGCATTAATTGGACCGTTCTTTACATCATTTGGATCAGCAGACCTTCTCATGAGTGTTACTCTTACCTTCTTTACACCATACTCCTGGTCAAGTGGGTAGATTACTCTGCACAGACCTGTTGTGTTACAGGATACAACCCTTACAAAGTCCTTGCCGAGTGCTTCTGTATAATTTGCCTCTGCATTGAATGAGCAACCTGCAAGCTCATGATCCTCGCCGCCCTGCCAGATAGCCTTTACACCTGCTTTCTCATAGAGTGCCTTGTTCTTTTCACCGACTCCACCGGGTGTACAGTCAACAACGACATCTGCCTCTGCGATCATGTCATCTACTGAACCTGCAGCAGGAATTCCTGCCTTCTTCATGTCATCTATCTTATCAGCTAAAGTATAGACATTATATCCTTTCTTGTGTGCAACGAAAGCCTCATAATTTGGTCTTGTCTTTGCGATACCTATTATTTCCATGTCGTCCTGCATGGTAACAGCATCAGCAACACGTTTACCAATTGTACCATACCCATTTATTGCAACTTTTACTTTTGACATATTAGTTCCTTCCTATCTTTTCGTCCTTGATTTTAATTTAAATATTAGTACCTCAATAATTGTGAATGAAACTTAAAATCCACTAAATATACAATGTCTTTTATGTATATTAAAATCATTTGTAAAGTATAGCCTCACCTGTTCCAAAGTTGATCTCTTTTACAGACCCTTTTACAGTCTCTCTCTCTCCAAATATACCGTAGACTGTGACTGAATCTCCGTCAACGACCAGTCTTGTTACAGACTCCATTACCATCTCTTTACTATCCCCGTCAACAAGGATGACCTTTAGCTCACACATACATTTCACTCCTAAAGTGTTATTAATTGTTCACTCAAATAAACGGGCTACTGAACAGCCCTTTGGAGCCCCGATATCTTCTCCCACCGGGTCACACTTCACTTTTAGTAAATATGCGATGGGCCTATAATTCTCTTCTGACATGGTCTCGTAGTTCGCCATTCCCTTACTGATGATAAGTGAAGCATTGTCCAGTGCATCCTTTAGCTCCTGTGGAGCTTCCTGAAGGCGCACACCTATGGCATTGGAACCGGTTGTCAGGACGCGGTCAACTTTATCAGCAATCCCGAACTCTTCGACTTCTTCCATGGTCACATCGTTCAGTATTGGTGCACCCCTTACGACAAGAGTGATGTTGCCACCCATCTTTTTGATAATTTCAAAGACAAGAGTGTCAATAAGGATCTCGCCACAGTTATCTGCAAGATAGACAACATTGCTGAGTTTATCCATCATTTTGTCGGTGTCATCCACATCCAGACCTCTCTGGAAATGTTCCTTGAATGTTTCATCAAAAACATCGATAGGGACCTCAAGACCCATCACACCATAATCAAAATAGTTACCTATAACTGCCGCAAGTACTGCACGCTTAAATGTGGCAACATCGTCATCATCACCATTAAAAACATGGGAACGTATAACAGGCATGAACCTTTCAGCGGTCTTACTGCTGAGTTCTTTCATACTCTTATAAGGGTCGTTGTCATCCAGGATCTCATAGGCTATCCTGTGCATGGGCGTGGATAGTTCTGCCGCAGGCATTCCGGGTTCATAGAGTGATTTGAGCACATCTATTCCGCCAAGAATTGCTTTTTGTATCAGCTCTTCGTTATCAGTGGACAGTTCCGCTTCCTGGTGAACCCTGGAGAGCAGGCAATATGAACATCTTGGGTGAACTTTCATCGGACCATTCCTTTATGAGTTGTCGGGTGTGTATTTTTATCATCTGCTATAAGCTTAACCTTGTTTAACATCCGAAAAAGAAAAAAAGCTTTGTGTGTATCTATAGTCTGATCAAGGATCTCAGATAATTATGAACTACAAATGTATTCCTAAATTCAAACGTTTTAAACTAAAAACCGAACACGGTCGTTACATCATACTTGGAAGCATCGATGGTATACTGGCTATTCTTGGTGTTGTCATAGGCACATCACATGTGGCAGACGATCCGGCAATTGTTATTAATGCCGCACTCGGAGGAGCAGTTGCCCTGGCACTTACAAACGGAGTTGGATCATATCTTGCTGAAAGCGCTGTGGAGTTCGGCAAACTTGCCGAGCTGGAAAAACCACTGCTTAGAAGCCTTAACAGGACAAGGATAGAAGAAGAAACTAAAAAGAAGATATGGAGCGATTCCATATTCCACGGCGGAGCAAGTTTCTGCGGCTCACTTGTCCCGATACTTCCGTTCTTGCTTCTGGATAGCCATATGCTTGAAGTAGCGGTTATACTGAGTATAGCAGTTCTGTCAATACTTGGAGTTTACTCCGGCAAGCTTGCAAAACAGAGCATGATCAAACATTCAGTACGTATGGTCGGACTTGGAATAATGATCGTTGCCGCAGTTACTGCACTTGGACTTGAGTAAATTGAGGGGATTTTCGCTAAATATTGTAGATTTTTTGATAGATTTGTTTTGATATATAATAAAATAATTTAGCAAAGCTTATGAACGATATCGTTCAGTAACCACCTTTGCCAGTCTATTTAATATCTGGCATTAGGTACAATTTAAAAGGTGGTTACTATTAAACACGGAAAAAATTTGTTATTGGTAGTTGGTACTATGATATTTTCCTGCATGCTGATAAGCCCGGTATCAGGACAAACTTACGGAGGAGTGGAGTTTAGCTCAGGTGAATCTTCTTTTGCAGATGAGATAGTTGAATATCAACTGAATGGTGGCGCAGCAGAAGGAAACATCAGCAATATACTTGGAATACCTGACAGGAAATCCGTAAGTCTTGGAGCCTATGGATATGTAGTCGTCAAATTTACAGACAATGCACTTGCATGTTCAGGCGATGAACAGAACGATCTGGTAGTCTATGAAGCTGGAAATTCCGCCCAGGAAATCGTTGAAGTATTTATCAGTACAGATGGAAACGAATGGATCAAAGTGGGGACAGGCAACAGAAAGAGTTTCTTTGACATTGACGCTGTTGAAGGAGTGAACTATGGAGAAAAATACAGCTATGTCAAAATTGTAGACTACACCGGACTTAACATCGGTAGTTCATTTGAAGGCGCTGACATGGACGCAGTAGGAGCCATAACTTCAACAAGCCCTGCATCAAATGAAGAGAACAACAATGAACCTCCCGTATCCCGGACCGAAGTTCCTGAGTTCCCTACAATAGCCCTTCCGGTACTTGCAATTATGGGACTTGCTCTGATCTACGGAAAGAAGGAGCAGTAAAGAACAATAGTTGATTAACTATTGTTTCCTTTTTTCGTTCTGGATCACAATTTTGCTTTTTGTTTTTCACTCATGTTTAAATCACATGGAATTATATAAGGACCCTCATGCTTGTAACGATTGTATTATTGCTTGTAAGCCTTGTGATGATCACAAAAGGAGCAGACTGGTTTGTGGAGTCTGCCGTAACAATTTCCGAAAAAAGTGGCATCCCTAAAATTATAATTGGAGCTACCATTGTCAGCTTTGCCACCACGGCGCCCGAATTTACAGTTTCGGCTATGGCAGCATATATGGACCACGTTGAGATGACGGTCGGCAATGCCGTAGGTTCTGCCATATGCAACATAGGACTTATTCTGGGTCTGATCATCGCCATTAAAGCAATACCCATAGAGGTACATGGTTTTAAGCGTAAGGGAGGATTCATGCTAGGATCTGCCCTGCTTCTGTTAGCCATTTCACTGGACGGAACTGTAACATCATTTGATGGAATACTGTTGCTTCTTGTATTCCTTGGATTCATGTACTACAATTTCCGCTTGCAACGTGCTGTTTTTGACGGAAACGAGGAACTCAGGGAAAAAGTACCGCTCAGCCAGTTGAAGAAAGACATACTTCTATTCATTGCAGGTGCAGCACTTGTAGTTATCGGAAGCCGAATACTTGTCGATGCAGGAATAACCATTGCAGAATGGCTTGGGATCCCTGAGATGATCATTGCCCTTACACTGGTTGCACTTGGAACATCACTGCCGGAACTTATAACTGCAGTTTCGGCCACCTTAAAAGGACATCAGGACATATCCATAGGAAACATACTTGGTGCAAACACCATGGATATTGCACTGATCCTCGGAGCATCCTCACAGATAAGACCACTTACAATATTGCAACAATCCCTCAATTATGATTTCCCGTTAATGATCGTGCTGATGCTCATTCTGATAATCTTCGGCATCACAGGGAAGAAACTGGATAGATGGGAAGGCGGAGTAATTCTTGGAGTATATTTCGGATATGTGGTCGGCCTGTTCACGCTTTACAACTAAGTGTCAATTTAATGATAAATCGATAAATTTAAATTATGACACTTAGCTAAGTGCAATGGAAAGGTGGTATATTATGAAAATAATGAAAAGTAGATACCTGATATTCATTGTACTGTTGGTGCTGTCCCTGGCAGTATCCGGATGCAGCGACAAAGAGTCCATAACTGTCCAGGACGAAGATGGCCAGGACATAGACATTACCTATACCGAAGGGTCCGAAGACGAGGTCTGTCCGGTAGGGTCAACCATTACAATGAGTAATCCTAACACCGGTGAAGGCATGGTAATGGAAATTGTAGGTACCGAGGTTGTCGATGGAATAGAGATGTGCCATATGGTTGCTGAAATCACCGTACCTGCAGATGATGAAGTAGCTAAAATGGAAATGTACACTCCAATTAACGAGGACGATGAAAGTTTCATCATGACCTATTACGACAAGGATGGGAAAATTCTGTCCGAAATGAAATTCATGGACGGAAAAATGACCATGACGGACGAGAATGGTGAGACCTATGAAATGACAATGGGAATGGGAGAATAATCCGGTTCTCTTCATTTTCTTTCATTTTTTATTTCTTTTTTGTTTAACATATTTTTGTTACTACTATTGTAGTCTTAATTGATTTTAAATATGATAATTACCATGAGTAATAACTATGCAATTACCATCCCCTGATGAACTGAAGCAAAAAAGAATCGATCTTGGTCTCACACAGAGCGATCTTGCAAAACGTGCAGGTGTAAGCCAGCCGCTCATTGCCAGAATAGAAGCAGGGGATGTGGACCCCAGATTATCAACTCTCAGGAAAATAATTGATGTGTTCAACGATATCGAAAAGGAGGACATCTACCTCAGAGACATCATGAACAGAGACCTTATTTCCGTAAATCCGCAAGAGAGTGTAGATAAAGCTGTAAGCATCATGGAAAGATACAACATCTCACAGATACCCGTTATCCAGGATGGAATTTCAGTTGGCAGCATATCTGAAGACATGATAGTAAGGTCCATGGCCAACAAAAAAACCTCAGAGGTTTCCCACATGAAAATAGGAGATGTAATGGGAGATTCATTCCCGACTCTCTCTCCGGGAACCGATGTCAAAACTGCATCCTATATACTTGAAAAGCATCCTGCTGTGCTGGTTCTGGAAAAAGGACAGGTCTCAGGTGTTGTGACAAAATATGATATCCTGAAACTGCTGAGCGAATGATCACGTTCATGTAGCACCCAGAGGGAAGAAATGAGTAAAGCTTACAGTATTGGTAAAATAATCGGCATACCCATAAAAGCAGACATTACATTCCTGATCGTATTGCCTTTGTTTGCATGGTTCTTTTCCTCACAATCTGAACCTTTCGGATTTGCAGGCATCCAGTCCGAAATAATGAAATATGGACTTTCGTTATTAACTGCAATCCTGCTTTTTGCATCCATACTGGTACACGAACTTGCACACTCATATTTCACCCTGAGGTTCGGAGGAAGTATCAAAGAGATAAGGCTTCATCTGCTCGGAGGAGCTGCTGCTATGAACAGGGAAGTGCATGAACCATTAAAGGTTATAATAATAGTAGCTGCAGGACCGCTCTCAAGCATAGTTATGGGTGCTTTGCTTCTCTTTTTGAATTTCTCATTAAATCCGGTTTCTGTCATGGAAGGAAATTCACTGTTCCTGATGGTTTTTATTCTTGGGTACATCAATATCTTTCTGGGACTTTTCAACCTTATTCCTGCATTCCCTATGGATGGAGGACGGATACTACGGGCATTTCTTTCATTGTTCATGGATTATGTAAAAGCAACCGAAAAAGCTGTTCTGATTGGAAAGATATTCGCTGTTTTAATGGGAATACTGGGTCTGTTCACTGACCTCTGGTTGCTTCTGATCGCATTTTACATATACGGGAATGCAAATCGGGAAGAACAGCTGGTAAAAATGAGATATGGCAGATATTAGTAATGTTGCTAAATCTCTTTTTTCATCTTGTAACACTGATAATACATATTAGGAGCGATTGCCATGTTCACGCCGATTCTAATAAACTTAAATATAATGAAGGCTAAAGGAAATGAAGCTAATTATATAAAAACAATAGAATTTTAGGCTGGATCGAAAAATGAAATTAAAGTCAATAGCATTAGTAGCAATGCTCATCATGTGCATTGTAGCACTTTCGGGATGTACAGACATAACTGACTCCTACAAACCTGGAAGTTTCGGAGCAACCGAAGAAGAACAACAGATAGTGGATGCTGTTACTGAAAAATACGGTGACATGACAGCCAGCGGAGAACCAAGACTCCTTGAAGTTATGATGACATCATCAACTGTGAACTTCATACCAGTCGATAAGGTGCTCAAATACTCAAAAGATTCTGATGAATTATATGCATGGTTCATCTATGACAACTTCAATTACGATACAATAAGTATTGAATGGATATACCTTGACAACGACTATTCCATCTACACCTTCGAATCTGAAACCGGCGAAGACTTTGGCCGTGGAACTTTCATACTCGAAAAACCAGATGATGGATGGCCACTTGGAGACTACAGGGTAATCATCAGTGGTGCTGGTGTTGAAGAGTCCGTTGACTTTGAAATTATAGACGGAGCAACTGTTTCAGTACCATTTGACCTTCTTAACAGTGCAACAACTGACAGCCACAAAGCAGAGTTTGGAAACTCTGGTACAACAGAAACAACAACTACAGAAAGCGGATTTATAGCTGAAAGCACATCACACAGCTTTGTAGGTGAATGGTCATCTAACTGGGGTGACATGGAGTTCTGGGAATCCGGAGGCAAAGTGTATGGTGAATACACACATGACCAGGGTAAAGTTGAAGGTGTTATGAACGGCGATGTATTCATAGGAACATGGTCTGAATACCCTTCATATGCTGAACCATATGATGCCGGTGATGTAGAACTTAAACTCAGCAAAGATGGTAACTCCTTTGAAGGAAACTGGAGATTCGGTTCAGACAGCTCTTCTGAATGGAGCGGCGGCTGGACTGGAACCAGAGTTACATCAGTATCCACAAGCGCATCTTCAACCGCATCCTCCGCAAGCACATCCTCATCAAGTGTAACACCTGGCTGGTACCTTACAACAGTTGAAGACTACGGTGACAAAGTTGTCAGCACAAATGACTACTACTCATACGATGTCGACTACGAAAGAGGTAATGTCTGGACAAGTGACATCGGAGACCACGGAGAAACCTTACAGGTAAGAACCATCAGCGACGAGCCAAAGGATTTCTACGCTGCTGAAGAAGAAATAGTCATCAATGTCAGAAAAGAAGGTGTATTGATAGCACCTGGTGATCTTGGACTTGCAGATACAAGCAATATTTGCATTGATGCGGCAGATGTAGCAATTGACAGAGGAACCTCAAGCCACTATTATCTGGAAGATGAAACATATGGATCATTCTTTACAATGGGATGGAAGGATGCAACCGGTGATGTAAAGGAAGGTACGTTCAAGGCAAATGCACCATGGGAGAATGCATTCGGCGGCTCATTCAGAATCCTTTACGGATACAGCAACGGTGGATTCTACAAAACTAACTACATATACGAATGGAGAGAGTAATTCTCTTCCATTTCTCTTTTTTATCATTTCACAGCATTTGTTTACCTACTCCTTATTCTTCCTTATAAAACATAACAAAATTCTTGTAGAAATCCTCTTTATGTGAGTGACATGAACTTTGCTCTTTTTCAGTCCAAAAAACAATTTGTAAACTATACAGCAAAGTACCCTCCTGCCGAAGGCGGCACATTCCGGTGCTGCAAAACAGAAAATATTCCAGGGATTATTGTGTTTTGCTGAGAATGCTACAGAAAAATAGTGAGGAATATATATGGTATTTGCAGATAATTTTGTTCAGTCTTGTGGGATAACGCCGGCTTCGCCGGACTCTTCGGGATTGCTCAAGTTATTCATGAATACTGACAAATCCAACTTATCTGTCTTAAAACTTTGATGGCAGGATTTCTACAGGATCCAAAAATCCATACCACTAACACTATGTACTTCCTCTCATAATCAACTCAGGCAGGCGTGAATCTCATGGAAAATCCAAATAACATTCAAATCGCTTTAGAAATCATGATGAAAGCCCATAAAAACCAACTTGACAAAGCTGGTAATCCCTACATCCTGCATCCAATCGCAGTCATGATCAGACTTGAGAACGAAGGCAATCATCCTCATACAGCAGGACCAGGCTCCTCATGGATGGAATGTGCAAGAATAACAGCTCTGTGGCATGACATAGCAGAAGATACGCCCTGGTCAATTGAAGAACTTATGAATGAATCCCATCTTGACCTTCCGGAAGAATCCTTGCATGATATTGAAACAAGCCTCAGGCTCTTAACCCATCTCCCGGACGTATCATATATGGACTACATCAACACCATTATTGCACATGCTTCTGAGTGTAATGGTATTCCTCTGTACATCAAAAAAGCCGATCTGGAACATAATACTCTTCCGGCAAGACTTGACTTTATGACACATGAAGAAAAAGTGAGAAGATTCGCCAAATACGGTCCTGCCATAAAACTCATTACAGAAGCAATTGAAGATTTCGAGAGATCGTTCTGATTCTTCTAGTTCTTCTGATTTTTCTGATTTATCTCATTTATCTATCTCATCCTGCTAAATTGCCTGCAAAGCGAATGTTTCTTATAAATTCAAAGATTCTATGATGTTATTTGCTGCATGGAAACTGGCTGAAAAATAGCATATCCTTTCATATATCATAATAGAACCTGACATTCATAATAGGTTTATATAATAGGGTTGCATATCAGGCAAAAGTTGCCGCATGGACAACGTACCAGATGGCAAACGGAAATTACATTTCAATTACACTAACATGATCAGGAGATTAATATGGATCTTGAAGATACACTTCTTATGATGCCAGGACCGGTTCCGGTCGCACCCCGCGTTCTCAGGGCAATGTCAAAACCTATGATAAACCACAGGGGCGCAGAGTTCTCAGCAATGTATGATGACTGCTGCGAGATTCTGGCAGATGTTTTTCAGACAAAGAATGATATTTTTATTATAAGCGGTTCAGGCAGTGCCGGTATGGAAGCTGCTGTGGGCTGTACAGTGGGAAAAGATGACGTGGTAGTAACTCTTGAGAACGGAAAGTTCGGAGAGAGATTCAAGAAGATAGCAGACAGGTACGGAAAGACAAATCCACTGGAAAATGAATGGGGTTACTCATTCGACCTTGCAGAAGTAGAGAAGAAACTCGAAGAAGGTGCAAAGGCCGTCACACTTGTCCACAACGAAACATCAGCAGGTATACAGAACCCTGCAAAGGAAGTGGGAAAACTCGCAAAGAAGCATGACGTGCTCTTTATCATGGATGGTGTTACAACCCTTGGCGGCGATGATGTAAAGGTCGACGAGTGGGGAGTTGACATTGCAATTGTAGGTTCACAGAAATGCCTTGCAGCACCACCGGGACTCTCAATGGTATCAGTCAGCAAGCGTGCATTTGAAGCAATGGACGAGAAAGGCGAACTTCCATATTATCTTGATCTTAAGGCATACAAAAAGAGCGGTGACAAGTCACAGACACCTTACACACCTGCAGTCCCTCTGTTCTTCGGACTTCAGGAGGCATTGCATATCGTAAAGGAAGAAGGCATGCCAGCAAGGATAAACCGTCATGCAGTATGTGCTGAAGCTGTAAGGGCAGCAGTTGCTGCAATGGGCATTGAGATGCTCCCGGAGCTTAACGATGAGTTCAGCCAGTATTCCAACACCGTTTCAGCCATGAAGGCTCCTGAAGGAGTTACAGGCAACGACATCAAGAAGGATATGATCGCAAGGGGAATAACCATTGCAGGTGGACAGGACCGCCTTAGCGGCAAGATCTTCAGGGTCGGAAGCATGGGCAATGTCCAGCCAAAGGACATCATGCTGACAATACAGGAGCTTGAAGTCGTCCTCAGGAAGAGAGGAGTCATATCCGGACTTGGAGCTGGAGTAGAAGCTGCCAGCGATGTGCTGGACAAGCTCCTTTAAATATCCTGATAGAGAAAAAAAGGTAAAGCATGGCAACAATAGGAGTCGTTGACACTACATTTGCACGCTTCAATATGGGCAAGGCAGCCATAGATGAGATACAGCAGAACATGTCTGCAAAGATAATCCGCAGGACTGTTCCCGGTGTAAAGGATCTTCCGGTTGCTGCTAAAAAGCTCATAGAAGAAGAAGGATGCGACATAGTCATGGCTCTTGGAATGCCAGGCAGCAAAGAACAGGATAAGATCTGTGCCCACGAAGCATCCACCGGAATAATCCAGGCACAGCTTATGACAAACACCCATATCATAGAGGTCTTTGTCCATGAGGATGAAGCAAAAGACGAGAAAGAACTTGTTTTCCTCATGGACCAGAGATCAAGGGAACATGCACTCAATGTTGTGAAAATGCTGTGCAGACCTGAGAAAATGATAAAGGAAGCCGGTACTGGTCAGAGACAGGGATTTGAAGACGTCGGCCCTGCAAGGATGTAATACCGGAAGAGATCAACAGAAGATTATAATTAATTCAAATCTAAACTTTAAGTGATTATTATGACCATAAAATTGGGATTTGTAATAGCTGAATTTAACAGGGATCTTACATTCCAGATGGAAATGCTTGGTGAAGAGCATGCTAAGTTCCTCGGAGCAGAGGTTGTAGAAAAGATCCTGGTTCCAGGAGTATATGATATGCCGCTGGCTATCAAGAAACTCTGCCAGCGTGATGACATCGATGCTGTTGTCACAATGGGAATTGTCATCGAAGGTGCAACCAAGCACGATGAGATCGTTGTCCAGCACGCAGCAAGAAAGATAACAGATCTTTCACTTGAATACAACAAGCCTGTTACACTGGGAATTGCAGGACCGGGAATGACCAGGATGGAAGCACACGAGCGTGTGGACTACGCAAAGCGCGGCGTGGAAGCTGCTGTAAAGCTTGTACAGCGTCTTTAATGCTTAAACTAAAAGATAATTTAGAATAAAAGTGCAAAACTGAAAAATGGTTGTGTTAATTGCATGGCATCATCAAGATTACAGAGGGTTGAAGAATCAGCAACGATGAAAGCTGCAAATACTGCCAACAAAATGATAGAGGATGGTATCGATGTTATCAGTTTCACATTAGGTGAGCCTGATTTTGATACGCCGAAACATATTTGTGATGCAGCAGCAGATGCGATGTACAGGGGGGAGACACACTATTCACCGGGAGCAGGAATTCCTGAATTGAAAAAAGCTATTGCAGATAAACTTTGCACAGAGAACAAACTGGACGCAAAGGCTTCGGAAATAGTTGTTACACCTGGTGCAAAGCAGGCTATTTTTGAAATAATGATGTCGGTTCTTGACGATAATGATGAAGCTATACTCTTTGACCCAGCATGGGTTTCATACGACCCTGCCATTAAATTCGCTGGCGCAAATACAACCTGGGTTCCAACTGATGCTGAAAACGGCTTTAAGCCTGTTGACCTTGAAGAATACGTCAATGAGAAAACAAAGCTCATTGTTGTCAACAGTCCCGGAAATCCGACTGGTGCTGTTTACGATAAACAGACCCTTAAAAACATAGCTGACATTGCAATTGACAATGACATCCTTGTACTTTCAGATGAGATCTATGAGAAGATAATCTACGACCAGGAACACATCAGCATAGGTTCATTTGAGGGAATGCAGGACAGGACCATCACTGTAAACGGTTTCTCCAAAGCCTACGCAATGACAGGATGGAGACTTGGTTACGTTCATGCAAGACCTGATATCATTAAACCAATGATGAAGATACAGTCGCATTCCGTCAGCAGTGCAACCAGCTTCGTACAGTATGGCGGTATCGCAGCACTTGAAGGACCGCAGGAGCCTGTAACTGAAATGGTAGATAGGTTCAAAATGAGAAGAGATGTTCTTATAGATGGCCTGAATGGAATTGGAATCAAATGCCAGAAACCTGGTGGCGCATTCTATGCATTTGCAGATGTCAGTGAGTATGGAGATGGAGATTGCGTTGCTGAAAAACTTCTGCAGGATGCACACGTAGCAGTTACTCCGGGGTCAGCTTTCGGAGAAAGCGGCAAGGACTTTATCAGAATTTCCTACGCAACATCAATTGAAAGAATACAGGAAGGACTGGAAAGGATCAAGACAGCACTTGTCTGATTCTTTTTTTTATCCATATTTATTTTTAGTTCATTCAGGAACCTACAGATTATTCCTGATATCTTTCAAGCACTTTTTTTACTATTTTAGCACTGCCGCATAAAGAACAGTTAAGTGAACTCTCAATTCTGATAACTTTGCAATCAAATCCTCGGGAATGCAGTTCCTTCTCAAGCTGACCTGCATCAAAACCCTGGTCATATCCAAGTGCAATGATATCCGGTTTTATCTGCATTATAGGTTCAAAAATATCAGACTCGCTGCCAGGAAGAGCTTCATCCACTATTTTCAGGGAACTGACCATTTCCAGCCTTTGCTCATCCGGTATTATTGGTTTTGGTTTATGCATTATCATGGACTCTCTGGCAACGATAACGTAAAGTTTGTCACCGAGTTTTTTTGCTTCGCTCAGATAATGGATATGTCCCGGGTGAAGCAGATCGAATGTTCCTGTTGCAAGTACTTTTACCAAAACATCACCTGTATGCTGCTTCCTATAAACAAGCATCTGTTATAAAGATAGCTCCATTCCCCGAGTTTTTAAAAAATGAGAAAATAGGTTCTGTATAGATCCTGCCATTATGATTTCTTACAGATTACGAATAACTTAAATGATCCCGAAGGGTCCGGCGAAGCCGGCGTTTTCCCATCAGGCAGTACTAAATAATTGACATGTTGCAGTGGAATACTTTCTTTGCATGCCTTCTATAGAATTCTCAGGCATGAATGCAATTTTCTCTGTGCAGGGATTGGAATGTGCCGCCTTCGGTGGGTGGTTATTTCGTATTTAGGTTGCCAGTTGTTTATGTGGAAATAAAATAGAGCAACAGTTGTGTAAATCATTAAACAGGATTTCTACAGAGTCAGAAAATACAGATCCAATTCACAACCCATAATAAAAAAATCATGCAACATGAGACCTTTTTAAAAATGTATAAAACGGTTTTATTGAACATACGTGGTCAATATTAATATAATATATGATCTATATATACTACTACATGTGTGTAGTATTTGCACATCACCTACAATATTCATAAATACATCTTGAAGTGCCCTTTTCGAAAAGTACAAAAATGGGTTAGATCTAAAAACCGGTGACCATATGAAAATTTACAGAAAAACTGCCATCACACTTGGAAGTGTTTTTATATTCCTGTTTCTGCTCACAGCTTCAGTCACACATTACGTTTTTATGGATCACACCCAGGAAATTGAAAAGAATGTTCTAAACGACAACGCACTCAGAGTACAAAGGGCATTCCAAAATGAAATATCGCATATGGATTCAACGGTTTATGATTGGTCTGCATGGGATGAAACCTATAAGTTTGTAATAAATAACAATTCAGACTACATTTCCTCAAATCTAGATGATATTGAAGTATTCCTGACACTTGATATTAATTTCATACTTTACTACAACACCGACGGAGAACTGGTCTATGGAAATGCCTGTGATCTTGAGAATGGAGTTCAAGCACCCCTCAGTGAGGATATAATAGCTGCTTTTCCCAAAGACAGCATCCTGCTTAACCATCCATCCATAGAATCCACCTTTTCCGGAGTTACCATGATAGGAGAGTCTCCGGCAATTATAGCATCAAGGCCGGTAATAAAGAGCGATTACTCCGGCCCGATAAAGGGAACCATCGTAATGGGACGTTTCCTTGACGAAGCTTTTATAGAACCCATGGAAGAACAGACACTGCTACCCATTGAAGCATATGCACTAACTGATCCGAATATGCCTTACGATTTTGCAGAGGTCAAAGAGCAATTAGTGAAAGAGGAATATGTTTCAAGGATAAACACCGATAAAAACATAATTGCAGGATACTTCTTGCTTGAAGATGTCTACGGTGAACCTGTTGTTATTACACGAACTGAGATGCCCAGACTTATATACAAAGAAGGACTGACTGCCATCTCTGTTACATTCTACCTTACACTGCTTATCTCACTATTATTTGCCATTTTGCTGACATTTCTCCTTAAAAGGAACCTGCTCTCAAGGATCACCTCCCTGCGAAACGGCATCCATGAGATAGATTTTAAGGCAGACATCAATTCCAGGATATATATTGAAGGAGATGACGAACTCTCTGAACTTGGAGACAGCATCAATTCAATGCTTGATTCCCTGCAGGAAAAGAACGTAATATTCCAGTCTACTATCGAATCCGTTACTTACGGACTTGTTGCTTTTGACAAAAAAGCAAAGGTTCTTTTCATGAATCCTGAATACAGGCATATTTTCAACCTTCCGCCTGAAATTGAATCGGAGAAAAACGGAGATAAGATCCTTAGTAAGATCCTTAGCATTGTAGAGAATCCCGAATCCATAGAAAATGAAATTAACAAAAAGCGGTTTTCCATTGAGGTAAACAGAACATTGATGAAACTGAAAGATGGAAGAATCATCCAGACATACTCGCTTCCGCTTATAGTCAACAACAAAATATATGGCAGGATATACGCCCATAATGATATTACTGAAATAATCCTTCATGAGAATGAGCTAAGAAAAGAAATAGCCAGAAGGGAAGATGCAGAAGAAAAATTAAGGCTTAGTGAAGAGAAATTCTCAAAAATAGCCACATCTGCCAAAGATGCTATTATAATGCTTAACAATGAGGGCAAAACGATATTCTGGAATAAAGCTGCTACAGTGATGTTCGGTTATTCTGAAAGCGAAATAATGAATAATGAGGTACATGCTTTCATAGCACCTGATAAATTTATGGCTGGATATAAAGCAGGATTTAAGAAGTTCACAGAAACCGGACTTGGAGGTGCCGTAGGCAATACTGTTGAACTGGAAGGTAAACGCAAGGATGGGACGGAGTTCCCTATCGAGCTATCATTGTCATCCATGCAACTTTCAGATGGCTCATGGAATGCGGTTGCTATAATTCGTGATATCACCGAGAGAAAGAAGCTTGATGAGATGGAACATGAGCTTCTTGAAAGGCTGACTACCATCATAAACAATATCAATAGCGGCATACTTCTTATTGACAAAAAGAACAAGACAATTGCAGATGTGAATCCTGTTGCTGCAAAAATGATAGGACTTCCCAGAGAGAAGATAATTGGCAATGTCTGTCACAAATTCGTTTGTACTGCCCATGAAAACAAGTGTCCTATAATTGATCTGCGCCAAAAGGTTGACAAATCAGAAAGAGTACTTCTGGATAAAGACGGGAATAAGATACCTGTTATAAAATCCGTGGTTTCTGTTAAACTTAAAGGAAAAGAATACCTTGTTGAGAGCTTCTATGATATTTCTGCAAGGAAAAAAGTAGAAGAAGCACTTATTGATGCAAAGCTATCGGCAGAAGCATCTGACAGGGCAAAAAGCGAGTTCCTGACAAATATGAGTCATGAACTTCGTACACCTCTAAATTCAATTATCGGTTTTTCAGATATGCTGCTCCATAATGAACAACACGAATTCGACCAGAAACAGACAAGATATCTTAACAACATATCAAATAGTGGAAAACACTTGCTTGAGGTTATCAATGATATTCTTGATATTTCAAAGATAGAAGCTGGAAGAATGGAGCTTTATATAGAAGCCACCAACGTTGTTGAGATCATGGATGATATAATGAAAAATGTATCCTCACTTGTCGAACAGAAGAATATGACACTTGAGTTTGAAATTGCAGATGATGTTACCATCATAGAAACTGACAAACTCAAATTCAAACAGATATTGTATAACCTGATAGGTAATGCAATTAAGTTCACCATGGAAGGCGGAAGCATTAAGGTTACAGCAAAAAGAGTCCTTAACATGATAGAAGTAGAGGTAAAGGATACTGGCATTGGAATAGCCAGACAGGACCAGAAGGATCTTTTCGAGCCTTTCAGACAGGTTGATTCTGCGCTAAGCAGAAATTATCAGGGATCAGGCCTTGGACTTGCTATTGTCAAAAAATACCTTGAAATGCAGAAAGGTTCCATTAGGGTTGAAAGTGAACCTGATGCAGGTTCATCGTTCATATTTGAATTGCCTATCTATAACAATTCTTAAAAAATATAAATATGGGAATTACTCTTTTATTTTCCCGACAACAGGGAAATTTTCCAGAGCATCAACTTCATGAGGAGCTTCCAGATCAAGAGCTTCGGTCAGGTCGGTTCCCGCTTCGTGTAAACCCATGTGTTCTCCGGTTTCCCAGAACTCACTGCCACTTACATCATATACCTGGCCTGCATAAACAACATAAACTTTCTCATTATCAGTGCCATTGTACTTTGCTACTTCTTCAAGTGTAAATTCCTGCATATCCTCACCACTCTTAAATCATCATCCAGATTAATAGACTTTTGGGTACTGTTCTCATTTACGACTAACGGGGCGCAGGGGTAGAGAAAGCCCACTACTTTAGTGGTGGGATGAATCGTACCCCGCCTCTTAGTTAATCTACTCTAAACACAACCGTTTTAAGCTAATAGCGCATATTGATATATAATGCGTAAAACATACAAGTTCCGTATCTATCCAACAAAACCACAACAAAAACAGATGGAGCATAGCTTGGAGATATGCAGACAAGTGTATAACCGCACATTAGCAGAACGAAAAACTGCTTATGAGGATAGAGGCGAGACACTCTCAAAATATACTCTAAACAAACTGCTTCCTGAATGGAAAAAAGAGAATCCTGAATACAAAGACGTATTCTCTCAAACCCTTCAAGAAGTACAGGAAAGAGTAGACCTTGCATTCAAACACTTCTTTAGACGTGTAAGGAACGGAGAAAAACCTGGATACCCTCGATTCAAAGGTAAAGGTTGGTACGATAGTTTCACATATCCTCAGATGGGTTTTAAACTCGAAGATAACATTTTGTATCTCTCTAAAATAGGAAATGTTCGTGTAAAAGTACATAGGGAAATTGAAGGCGATATTAAAAGAATTATCGTAAGACGTTCCGCATGTAAAAAATGGTACGTTTCCCTAACAACAGAATGTGAGGATATAGAAATTCCAGAAAGGAATATGGAACACGTTGTAGGTATTGATGTGGGATTATCCAGTTTTGCAACTCTATCTGACGGAACAGCAATACCCAATCCTCGTTTTTTCCGTCTGGAAGAAAAAGAACTCGCCAAGGCTCAAAGAAAATTATCCAAAGTCGCAAAAGGTTCTCCTGAACGCAAAAAAGCTATTCGGGTAGTACAGAGAGTTCATGAAAGAATAGCAAACAAGCGTTATGATTTCATTCATCAGTTAAGCAGACAATTAGTAGATGATTATTCCTTCATAGCTTTTGAGGACTTGAACATCAAGAACATGCTTAAAAATCATTGTCTTGCAAAAAGCATATTAGATGCCGCATGGAATATGTTAATCTCTGCAACAAAGTACAAGGCTGAAAGTGCTGGTTCTTTAGTTGCATTGGTTAATCCTGCGAATACTTCTAAGATGTGCTCAAGGTGTGGTCTGTTAGTGGAAAAAACATTAGCAGACAGAACACACAAATGTAATAGCTGTGGTCTGGTTTTAGACCGTGACCACAATGCCGCTATCAATATTCTCAGATTGGGATTGCAATCTGTCGGTATCGAATCCGTAGAAGCCCACGTTCTTTAGACGTGGGAGCAGTCACTTTAAAGCAGAAATAAGAATAAACGAAATTATCTGATAAAACAACCACCATGTGTACCTGTCTTTTCAAAGTATTGCTGGTGATATTCCTCTGCCCTGTAAAATGGACCAGCAGGAAGTATCTGTGTTACAATAGGATCTTTGAAATGATGTGATAATTCAAGTTCCTTTTTGGAAGACATAGCTTTGTTCTTCTGCTCCGTGTTATGATAGAATATAGCAGAACGATACTGGCTACCTATATCAGGACCCTGACGGTCAGGAGTTGTAGGATCATGCATTTCCCAGAAAAGCTCTAACAATTTATCGTATGGAACTTTTGAAGGGTTAAACAAAAGCTCCACAGCTTCTGCATGTCCAGTACCGCCCATACAGACTTCTTTGTAAGTTGGGTTTTCTTTCTTCCCACCTGTGTAACCTACCTGTGTAAAATCAACACCTTGAACCTTTCTGAATACTGCTTCCACACCCCAGAAGCATCCTGCTGCAAAAGTTGCCTTTTCATAATCCTTAACAGGTAATTCCTCTTGAGTTAACATCCCATCACCTATGAAATGGTGAGATGCCATGAGCCATAAATGTTTCTATCGTTGGGATTTCCCAAGAACCTCTTCTTTTATATCTGAATAACACTTCTCAAAAAGACTCTGTCCGCCTTCTATCTCAAGGACTTCAAAATCAAATATCTCAGCGAACTCGTCCACTTTCTCGTCAAAATTCTCAGTATAACTGAGTCCGGTCCTGACCTTTGCAACCCGCTTGTACCCTGTGATCTCATTGACCTTCTTAAGCATCTTAATAGTCTTTTCAGGTTTCTCGGGATCAACTCTCATTATCTCACGCCAGGTATGAGCGAACATCGGAGTGAAAAGGAATGTGCCATGCTCACTGAACTTTTTCAGCGTAGCCAGATACTCTTCGCAACCTCCAAGGGTCGCACCTACACAATCATCAACTGTGCGTGTCTCATCTCTCAGTATCCTGACGGGACATGTTCCTTCAATATGTTCAAAATCAGACTCTATCTTATCAAACACATTACCGCATAGACCGTAGAACATCAGGATTCCATTGGAACATTGGCTCAGTTCATCTAGCAATTTGTAGATCTCAGTTTTCAGTATCTTGGGAAACTCATGCAGTGCAAGTTCAACCATGTAGATCATTACTGTGTACTTTTCAGGATCGTTCCTGTAGCTTTCAGTATCAGAACGAAGTTTTGCAGGAGATAACAAACGGAACTCAAGACCGGCTTTTCTGAGTTTAGAAACAAAGTCATCCTCCTGACCGTTACCAACTACAAGTATCTCATCTACAGAACTATCGTTTTCAAGTATGTGCACGATCTCATCCTGGAGTATCTTACACGACAGTATTGTCAGTAATGGCATAATGTTCCCTACATGTTATTGCTTATTCACTCTTTTGCCTGTACAGGTATGCAAAACTCAGTACAAAAGCCACGATTCCGGAAGGTATTCCTGCGAACAGGGAGAAATATATCCTGCTTTGCAATGCCTGGGTTACCAGTATCGTAACCAGAACAAAGACCATCAGGCTGATTATCACCATCTTTGCAACGTGCATGTTGACCAACGCTCCCGGTTCAAATAGCTTCTTTGCAGCAAAGAGCAGTTTCACCGGTTTAGTAAAAATACTAGTAACCTGATAGAATGAGAAGTTAACGCTTCATGAAACATGAAACCCAATGTCACAAATACGATCTGAGAGGTAATATGTATGCTATCTGAAAAAACAACTTCTGTAACTGTGAGAGCAACAACACCAGATGACATTCCCCTTATAATGGAACTTGTAAAAGCGCTGGCAGAATTCGAAGGACTGAGCGATCATGTGCTTGCAACCGAAGAGAGCCTCAGAGATGGAATGTTTGGAAAGAACAAATATGCAGAAACTATAATCGCTGAGATCGATGGCAAAGCTGTCGGATTTATTGTGTTCTTCCATAATTTCTCTACTTTTGTAGGAAGACCCGGACTCTACATCGAAGACATTTTCGTCTATCCTGAATACCGTGGAAAAGGTGTTGGCAAAGCACTGATGGTCCATTGTGGGAAAATCGCAAAAGAAAGGAACTGCGGAAGACTGGAATGGAGTGTTCTTGACTGGAACCCTGCAAGGAAGTTCTATGAGCACATGGGCGGAGAGCACCAGAAAGAATGGCTACTGTACAGACTGGATGAAAAAAGCATCGAAGAACTTGCCGAACGAAAATAAAAAAGGGCTCTGTAGAAATCCTGCCATTAAGCTTGAAGGAAGGAGTAAATCGATTCATCACGGATCATGAGTAACTTTAATTAGCCCGAAGGGTCCGGCGAAGCCGGCGTTTTCCTTAATTACAAAATAAAATGCTCTGTGTAATTCCCTGGAATCGTTTATTTACAGGAGTTCTGTAGCACTTTCGGTCCAAATACAATGTTGTTAGGGATTATTTTCTGTATGGAATCATCGGAATGTGCCGCCTTCGGCGGAAGGTTACTTTGGTTTTAGTTTCCTGATTGTTTTGTGGAATTGTAAAAAGCAAGGTTTATGTCACTCACATAAACAGAAGTTCTACAGAACCAAAAAATGAAATCCAATAAAAAAAGACAAAAGGATGATTTCATCATCATCCATTTTAGACTTTTAAAGCACTTTGCTAAGGAAGGATTTTGTCCTCTCATGCTGTGCATTTGAAAAAATATCAGAAGGAGTGCCCTGCTCCATTATGATCCCCTCATCCATGAAAAGAACACGGTCAGCGACTTCCCTTGCAAATCCCATCTCGTGGGTGACAACTATCATTGTCATGCCTGCCTGGGCAAGGTCGTTCATAACTCCAAGAACCTCACCTACCATTTCAGGATCAAGGGCCGATGTTGGTTCGTCAAACAGCATAACTTTCGGATGCATGGCAAGAGCCCTTGCGATTGCAACTCTCTGTTTCTGTCCACCGGAAAGAGCTGAAGGATAGACATGTGCCTTGTCTGCAAGTCCAACCTTGTTCAAAAGGTCAAGAGCACGCTTTTCAGCTTCTTCTTTTGAGAGCTTGCGTACTTTCATTGGTGCCAGCGCAACATTTTCCAGTGTGGTCTTGTGTGGGAAGAGATTGAAATGCTGGAAAACCATTCCTGCTTCCTCGCGTATCCTGTTGATGTTGACATTTTTGTCGGTGATCTTTTCACCGTCAATTGAGATCTCGCCTGAGCTTGGCATTTCAAGAAGATTGATGCATCTGAGGAAAGTACTCTTTCCAGAGCCGGACGGACCTATCACACAGACGACCTCACTTTCCTTTATGTCAATAGTGATGCCTTTGAGAACTTCCAGGTCTCCGAAGCTCTTATGAAGGTCTTTAATTTCTATCACTTACACCAAGCCTCCTTTCTGAATATGTTACAAAACGTGAGATAACAATAGTCAATATCAGGTACATCAGTGCCACTGCAATATATACCGGGAAAGCTGCAAATGTCCTTGAGATGTAGAGTTGTCCTGTTTTGAGAAGTTCATGGACTCCTATCACAGCGAGAAGCGATGAGTCCTTCAAGAGTGCTATGAACTCATTTCCAAGCGGCGGAATAATGCGCCTGAACGCCTGTGGCAGAATGATCTCCCTCATTGCCATCTTTTCAGTCATACCAAGCGAGCGCGCAGCTTCCATCTGTCCCCTGTCGATGGATTGTATTCCCGCACGCACGATCTCAGCAATATATGCGCCACTGTTTATACTGCAAACAATGATACCAGCAAGTATCGGGTCGATGTTCAGTGAATTGCCCGTTGCGTTGGAGTAAAGCCCGGGAATTCCGTAGTAGAATAACAATATCTGCACAAGCAGGGGAGTTCCCCTGATAAAGTCAACATAAACGATAGTAGGATAGCGGAACAACTTGTTTTTGGATAGTTTACCAAGTCCTGCTATGGTTCCAAGTATCATCCCGAAGAAAAGTGCGAAGGATGTTACCTCTATTGTTATCATTGAGCCTGTTACCAGGTCGGGTAAGACTTTAGTAATGTGTTCCAGATATGTAGATAAAAGGGGCAAGAGGATTACCTCGTTTTTTTGTGAAGATGTACATGATGTTTTTGTAAGAAATAGCCATACACGAACTGATATAAATATATCGATAAAGCTCTTGTCTGGCAGATAAGAAAACAAAAATGAATATACGGACTTTTGCCGTATATTCTGATTTAGATTTAGAAGTATTTCTCCATGATCTCGTCGTATGTACCATCAGCAATTACATTCTCAAGACCTGTATTGAGTTTCTCAAGAAGCTCTGTGTTTCCGGTCTTAACAGCAAATCCGTAAGAATCACTCTGGATCTCGTCATCGACTATCTTTATAGCATCCGGGTTCTGTGACATGAATGCTTTTGTGACCGGAAGGTCATTGATCATAAAGTCTCCGCGGCCGTTCTGAAGGCTCATAACAATGTCACTGACGTGTGCGAGATAGATAACTTCTTCAATTGTGCCTTCTGCCTTAAGTTCATCAGCCTTTGCAGCACCGGTAGAACCCTGCTGGACAACAGCTACTTTGCCCTGGATATCATCGACACTCTTGATCTCGTCATTGTCTGCAGCAACTGCAAGAGCAAGACCTGCATTGATGTATGGTTCACTGAAGTCAACAGACTCTTCCCTCTCTTCTGTGATTGTCATTCCGGAAACGATCATGTCGATCTGGCCTGACTGAAGTGCAGGAATAAGTGCATCGAATTCAAGGTCTTTCCATTCAATGTTAAAGCCCTGGTCTTCTGCGATTGCATTTATAAGGTCAACATCAAAACCAATTATTTCGTTACTGTTATTTTCATCAGCGTACTCAAATGGTGGGAAATATGGTTCTGTACCAACAATGTAGGTAGGTACGTCATCTACTACTTCTGACTCTGCTCCTTCTGTGCTGTCAGCACATCCGGAAACTGCTACAAGACCTACCAATAAGATACCTACTAATAAAAGATTTAATATTTTCTTCATTTTGGATCTTCCCTGAAATATACTCTATATAGACTATAGATTTATAGGGATAATTTGACAATCAACTTAAGACTTTCTATTCCAAAATTTAGATGTCAGGTCAAAAAACAATGTGTAGCGATGACTTTGTTGAGAAGAGAATAATATATACTCTGTGATAAAGAAAACTATATCTAAAAAATCAGCTAAAACAAGAACAAAATGATTCTACGAAAGATCATGTTCCTGGCATTTCATTTTAATTTCATGCAATGCCAGATACGATCTAAAATTAATATGATTATGCGTCTGTTGTTTCTTCTTCAGCAGCATCTTCGGTTGCAGCTTCTTCAGCAGCTTCCTCTGTTGCTTCTTCATCTTCAGCAGCTTCTTCGGTTGCCTCTTCCTCGGTTACATCTGCTGCATCTTCTTCAGTTGTTTCTTCTTCTGCAACATCTGCTGCTGCATCGCCTTCTGCAACTTCTTCAGCTACATCTTCGTTTACAGCGTCTTCTGCTACTTCTTCTGTAGTTTCTGCGTGTTCATCTGCTGCTTCTTCTGTTGTGTCTGCACAACCTGATACGGCTACGAGTCCGATCATCAGGATAACCATAAGTATACTTAAGAATTTCTTCATGTTAAGTCTCCGATCACTACTAATCTATATATTCTATAGACGTCTACGGATAAACCATAAATTACTTAAGTTTTTCGATATGCAATGTTTCTCGATATCATATTTTTAAAGAAATAATATCCAGAGAAATGCAAGATCCTGAGAAAATTATCTGAAGAGAATGGTACTAAAATGAATTTGAAAAGAACGTGGATAGATGGTTTTGAAGGTTTTGAAGATGCATACAGTGTACGTAAAGCCGTTTTTGTAATAGAACAGGATATCACTGAAGAACTTGAGATCGATGATAATGACAAAAGATCAACTCATCTTATCATCTATGATGAAGCAACTGCTGTGGCAACTGGAAGGTTATTTGCCGATGATGAAGGATTTCATATCGGAAGAATATGTGTCCTGAAAGAATACCGGAAAATGAAACTTGGAAAAATGGTAATGGAGATGCTTATTGAAAAAGCAATTTCGCAAGGTGCAAAAAGCATACATCTTTCATCTCAGCTATATGCCATTGGTTTTTACAGAAAGTTCGGCTTTGAGGAATACGGGGAAACTTATGATGATTCAGGAATTGAGCATATTTCAATGAGACTTCTGATCTGAAAAATAGAGAAGGTAGTAAAAACAAAAGAGAAATAATGAGTTAAGGCAATCCTTTCACTCGATAAATACCATGGCAGCTATAACAGTTGTCCACTTGCCATTCTTATCACCGTATGCAGTCTGGCAATAATGTGTAGTATCTATTATATGGCCGCTTGCTTTGTAGACCTGTTCTCTTTCGTGCCATGCGCAGTTTGAGTCGAATTCTATTCCAAGAGTTGTTGCAAGCATTGTTGCTGCAATATCTTCAGCATACTCACCAGCTGTTTCTTCATCCTCACCGAAAGAATGATGTTCCGATATGTATCCGTAATTATTTTCATTTACAGGAACCGCCGTTCCTACGGCTGCCGCTATAAGCCTGTGAGGCTCTTTTGTATCATTGCGTGCCATTACACAATGTACGATCTCCCCGGCAGGAAGGTATTCAATTCCCTCTTCTCTTGGTATCAGTTTACAATTTGGCGGAAGTATGCTGGAAACGGTAACAAGATTATATTTTTCAATAAGCGCCCCGCGCAGTGCCAGTTCAAAAGATGCCAGTTTATCCTTATGAACACCCACACCCTTTGTCAGAAAGCATTTTTTTGGAACCATTTCAATCATCACTTGATCTTAGAGTTAACTTAAATATACAGAAATTTATCGTTTTCGACGTTTGTAAGTACAAACTGTAACTGATAACATCAATCCACGAATATACTTGAAATTGTATCTTATTATAAGAAGATTATGAGTCCCTGAAAAACAAAAATAAGAGATATTTTCCTTTTACAGATTGATTTGCAGGTGTAACATATTAAAGGATGAACTCCTTAACAAAGCGCGGAGCAATCTAATAATGGACATTTCCCGGTTAATAGAAAATATAAGATCCTCAAGACGGTATGAGGGACAAATTACACACATAGAAGATGTGCCCGCACGAGAGCCATCTTACAAAGAACTGGAAATGAATCCACTCATAAAGTATGCTTTGAACCAGAAAGGAATAAAGCAGTTATACGAACATCAGGCAGAAGCAGTTGAGAGAACAAGAAACCGGGAAAACATCGTCCTTTCCACCAGCACTGCCAGCGGAAAATCGTTATGCTACATGCTCCCTGTTTTTGAAAGCATGTTGCAGGAACCACATGCAACTGCACTATATATATCACCCTTAAACGCTCTTGTGAACGATCAGCTTGACACATTCAGGGAACTGAGCCAGACAATGACCTTGAATACCAAAATAGACCGTTTTGTAGGTTCAATGAGCAAAGCTGAAAAAGATGCCGTAAAGAATGGAAACACAAAAATAATATTCACAAACCCGGAAATGCTCCACCTGAGTTTCCTGCAATGGAAACAGCAATGGAGGCAGTTCCTTTCAAATCTCAACTACATAATTATCGATGAGAGCCATTCATACAGCGGTGTCATGGGAAGCCATATGGCAAATCTCCTGCGGAGGCTTAATCGAGTCTGTGAGCATTATGGTGCCAACCCTCTTTACATCTGCTGCACCGCAACAATTGGAAATCCGGTAGAACACAGCTCCACTCTAACCGGCAGGAAAATGACACTGATCGACAATGACAGTTCCGGTCAGGGTGCACAGAAATTCGTGTTCTGGAACCCGCCCATGTATTCAAATTCACGCAATTTCACTCAAAGAAAATCCAGTTTCGGGGAAACAGTGGACCTTTTTACAACCTTTGTACAGAGCGACCTTCAGACAATAGTCTTTGCAAGGTCCAGGCAGAAAGTCGAAAGGATGTACGTGCAGGCAAAAAATACCCTTGCGGAGAGAGGAGGGAACAAAAGGATCAGCCCCTATCGTGGAGGCTATCACGGCAACGAGCGTGAGGATATCGAAAAAGCGCTCGCATCAGGTGAGATCGATGGCGTGATCTCCACCAACGCCCTTGAACTTGGAATTGACATCGGCGGTCTTGATGCCTGTATTATGGATGGTTTTCCCGGAACTATAATGAGTGCCAGACAGCAGGCAGGAAGAGCAGGACGAGGAAGCAGGGAAAGTATAGTGACCCTGGTTGCAGATTCCAATGCTCTTGACCAGTACTACATGAGAAATCCCGGAGACTTTTTCAGGCGTGATTGTGAGGAAGCTGTCATAAATGTCTCAAACCGTTACATTCAAGCAGGTCACCTGCTCTGTGCAGCAAGAGAACTTCCTCTTAAACCTGAAGACAAAGAATATTTCGGACCGGAATTTGATACGATCATACAGGTTCTGGAAGAAGAAGGACTTCTGGAAGGAGAATTTGAGAAGCGTTCACGTGACCCGGCTCCACACATGAAAATATCCATAAGGAATATTGAAAATGACAGTTATACCATAATCGATAAGACTACCAGAAAACCCCTTGAGAAAGATATCGAAAGGTTAAGAGCTTACAGGGAAGCTTTTGAAGGTGCAGTTTACATCAATAAAGGTAAACCGTATTGTGTCACAAAACTAGACCACGGTAGGAAAGAAATTCATGTGGAACATGCAGATGATGGATACTACACAAGAGCCATGGTAGATTCGGATATTGTTGTCAGGGAAGTTGTTGAAACAAAAGACCTTCACACATGTCCTGAAGTCAAAGTAGGTTTTGGTGATGTTGATGTCACACAACAGGTAACAGGTTACAGAAAGATACAGCAGAGGTCAGACACTGAACTTGGTCAGCATTCACTGGAAATGCCACAGTTCAGTCTTGAGACAGAAGCTATCTGGCTTGAACTGCCATTCTCATTTACCAGGCTTGTAGATGAACACGAACGTGACCTTGCCGGTGGAATTCATGCAATTGAGCACGCAATTATCGCAATGTACCCGTTGCATCTTTTAGCTGACAGGAATGATGTTGGCGGAGTTTCCACGCCATCACACTCTGATATCTCAGGAAACAGCGGTATTTTCATATATGACGGACATCCCGGCGGAGTTGGTTATGCTGAAAGCGGCTACGGAAGAATCTCTGAAATGCTTGAGGTCACCTTAAGGTCCATAGAGAGCTGCCCCTGCTACGATGGATGTCCATCCTGCATTCAATCTCCAAAATGTGGAAACAACAATAATCCTCTGGATAAGGATGCTGCAATAATGATCCTGAGGAAGATGCTCGATAAACCGGCATACATCCCGCAGAAGAAAGTAGTCCGAAAAGTTGAAAGGCCTGTAAAGGAAGAAACTTACGTTCCAGTTCAGAGAGACCCGAAGGACAGACCATTCGATCATAACGCAGCATTGAACAGGGCAAGAAGAAAACTCAGGCAGCGTGACCGTAAGAGTGCTGAAAAATGGATACAGGAAGGCATCAAAGCAGGAAAGGAAAAAGACCATGAACTGGCCTTTGAGTGTTTCTCGGCTGCCCTGCAACTTCAGCCTTCAAACGCAACAGCGCTTATGAATAAAGGTATGACATGCCTGAGACTTGGACAAAACCAGATGGCTTTGACAATTTTTAATAAGCTTATTAGCCAGGGCTATGGAAAGAGCATTGTCTGGAAGCATAAAGGAATAGCTCTTCACCGCCTTGGTGATTTTGTGGGTGCAGTAGAGATGTTCGATGAAGCGCTTAAAGAAAAGCCGGATGATGTTAAGCTGAAAGAACTCAGGGAAAAGTCCTATGAGAAGACCTTGAAATAGGATTACCTCAACCTTTTGCTTTTTCTATGTACTTTATCAGGTCATGCAAAGGTTTTGTACCACCGGATATCAAAAAGCCCGTAACTGTGATGTCGATGACCGGAGAAACTATTACGCCTAGCATCTGCAGAAATTGTATTTGCAATATAAAGGCCAGAAGAATTCCAAGAAAAGATGTCATCAGAAAAATTTCAAGGACCATACGATTGTCACGCTGATTACGGTATTTTAACTGGCTTTGAAGTTCATCATATAACCGATCTTCTTTATCCTTATCGCAGTCAACATCCAGCTTTGATTTTATTTTTTGAATCTTAAAAGAAGTTACCTCTATGTCAGCTTTAGTATTGTCATATGACCGCATTAATTTTATGATCGAATCTGTTATGCGTTCGATCACCTGAGCAGCCACATAAAAAATAGCAAATACATTTATTACGGACATAAACTCACCTGACTTTACATAATATGTCTTATTAAATATAAAATATATGCATGGTGAGGATACCAAGTTAGAATACTATAATAAGATAAATTCTGTAAAAGAAAAGAAACTGAACCCGGATGAGTCCAATTATTAGAATGTTTATTGAGTTATGCTTCAACAACCTTGATGCTGAAGGTAAGAGCCTTTCCTGCAAGAGGATGGTTCATGTCAAGTGTGAGTGTCTCGTCTGTCACTTCACTTATTCTTGCTGGCATCTGCTGACCATCGGCAGTACCAACAACAATGGTCGTACCCGCTGTTATCTCGGTGTCACACTGAAGCATTGATCTTGGAACTGTCTGCATCATAGCAGGATTTGGTTCACCGTATGCATCAGCGGCTTCGATCCTGAATGTCTTCTCTTCCCCAACTTCCATTCCTTTTACAGCCTCATCAAATCCAGAAATCACCTGACCTGAACCGACTTTGAATTCCAGAGGAGCGTCATGGTTTTCAGAACTATCAAAAACAGTACCGTCATCAAGTGTGCCGGTATATGAAATTTTTATTGTATCTCCGTCTTTTATTGCCAAAAATATCAACTCAGTTTACAAAAACAAGTTAGCACTCATTTAGCTCAAGGACGTGGGGACTTTACTTAGGTTTTTTGGTGAAAAGTGCATGCAGTTGTAATTCCAAGTTTTAAAGTAGGATTGAATACAATATACTGGCCGATGGCAGAGTTTTTGCAAATCAACTAATATTAAAGAGGAAAAAAGAAGAGTAAATCTTTGATATGATGAACAAATTAAGAGGTAATATTTGATTCATCTGATTCACATTATGCGAAATGTATAAATGAATATAATCTAATGAAATAATTGTTATGGAAAATTACCGCATTGATGATCTTAGTTCTATCAACATCATTTTGAATAGCTGTTCAAAAGACATGTTTGATGGACTCACATTTGTAGTAAGGCCTGTAGTTGGTGCTATCGGTTATCTTCGGTCCATGCATAAATCTTACGTCTTTCAAAAAGAGATCGAAAAAATTACAAACATCGATTTTGAAACCCGTGAGAAAATATTAGATGTTTTTTCAGATCTTGTTATAGAAAGAACTGATGAGAATTTTATCAGTCAATTAGAAGTAAAGATAAATGAGCTAAACGAAATTAAAGATGTTTTTAGCGAATTAGATTATCATAAACTGAACATCGAACCTAAACAGATGCACAATATTTTGAGTATCTCTTTGCGTAGGCTTGACAGGACTATTGATTCAATAAGAGATGAAATCAACTCTATGATGTGGGATATTGACGAAGATATTGATCTATTATTAACTCTTGATCAGGTTTTCATCTCAATTCAGGAAATTATAAAAGAGGCTTTAGATCTCCCTATCAATAAGTTGAAAGATTCTAGTAAGTTGAATACTTTAGTTTATTCTTTACTTTACATAGAGGCATATCGCAGACAAAAAGTATCACTTGAAGAGTTCCAGGATTTATTATCTTTCTTAAGCCTGTACAATTATAAGGAAGGTAAATCCCTGGAAGATAATGATGCAGTTTTCGAAGTTTTAACGGTTTGAATATGAAGTTCTCTATTGATTCGAATATAATTATTGCTGTTGTGCTTCCTACTCATAGACTTCATGCCACATCTATTAAGCATATTAAAGACAGGCATGACTATGGATTTGTTTTGAGTTCGACAGCTTTAAAAGAATCAGCTACAACTTTCAGGAATCGACTAAATCATACAATTTCGGAAAAAATCATGCCAATCTTACCACCTCTTCTTGATAATACTAAGAGTAAAATCGAGCGCGATGCTTATTTGATTAAATCATTCAGACAATTAAAACAGGATAACCCCTCAATATCTGATTTTTTGGATTTGATCTATAATGATATTGCTAAATTCGTGGCTGAAAATGATGGTGCCCAATTGCCTTCATTTTTATCAAAATTATCCTATAAGCATTCTCAATTATTATATCAAAAATTAGAGCGGGTTTATCCACATGATATTCAGTTGATTTCCTTAAACCATGAACATCGTGCAGATGCGCAGAAAATAACTGCGGACGTATATTTCAAGGATGCTCATGATAAAATGATCCTTGAGGACCTCATGACAAATCTACCAAAAATAGTTCCATTAGAGTTTCTCACTGGAGATAAGGAATTTACAAAAAAGATAGGGAAGGTCTATGGAAAATGCCTTCATTTCTATGGACTAGATGAATCCTGCTTTGCTTGCATTTTTGTTGCATAATAGAGCATAAAAGTTCAAACAAAATACAAGTGTTGCCTGTCAGGATAGTACATATCTATTTCTATCATATATGTACTGATGAAGAAACTTAAAATCCTGAACAACTCCTAATTAGGTTACTTTATTAATCATCATGCAGGATTTAAGATTGCTTTATAATGTTGAAACGTCAATGGATTATCATAAAAGAGGGAATTTGATGAAAAGAATATACAAATATTATCCTGAAGATTTTGGTGAACTGAGTGTAAAAGTTATTCACATGGATCTTGTTTTCGATGTCTTTGATGAGTATACAAAAGTGACATCGAATCTGGAATTGCAAACCCTCAACAAACCCATTGATGAACTCGAACTTAACTGCAAGAAACTGGAAATATTGTCGGTAAGCTGCAAGGAATATGAAATTGAGTACGAATACAAAGTTAAAGACGATATCATGGTGATAAAATTCAGGCAAACCGTACCTGAAAATACTAAAATTGTAATCAGTACTCAAACTATCTGCAGGCCGACAGATAATATTCTGGAAGGTCTCTATTACGATGAAACGCCTGCAGGTGCTCCACCTCAGCAGATAACCCAGTGCCAGCAGTGGGGATTCCAGAGAATTGTGCCATGTATAGATGACATGACCGCAAAGTGCACTTATACTACTACCATCATCGCCGATGAGAGATACACAAATCTCATCACCAACGGAGATATCATAAAAGAAAGGCACTCTGTTGGAAACGGCAGGGATATGATAGTCTACGACAACTCTGTAACTCCAATGGCAACCTATCTTTTCTTCCTTGGCGTGGGAACATATGCTACATTCAAAAAGGAGTTTGAATACCCGGATGGCGATACCTTTGATCTTGAACTTCTGGTCCCGCCCGGCTCAGACCCTGTAATTGCCGGAAGGTCACTTGATGTTCTTTACGATTCTATTATGTGGATGTATCTCTTCACAGGCCCTGAACAATACAGACAGCCTGAAAAGCGTAAAGAGATCATGGACATGGTAAAGCAGAGAGATCTTCTTAAGAACGAAGAAGGCGCTGATGGCAAGAAACTTGAGAAGATAAGGGATGAACTGAAAAAGGCAATCGCATCTATCAAACCCGGATACAAGTATACCGGTACTGTCTACAGGGAGATCGGAATGCAGAACTCCAATTTCGGTGGAATGGAAAATGTTGGAAATACAACCATCAGCACCAATCGCATAATGCCGTTCCCTCAGATGACAGATACTGCTTTTGAATATCTCATGAGAGTTAAAGTGCATGAGTTTTACCACAACCTGAACGGCTCAGAGGTCACAGGATGGAGTCCTTTTGAGATATGGCTCAATGAGGCTGTTACCGTTCACATTGAAAGGATGTATCATGCATACCATTTTGGAGAGAACTACAGCCGTCTTGGTGAAGTGCTCACTCTTCTTGCACCAGGTTCCGGAACTTTCGCTCTTGACAGGGGAGCAGCTTCAATGCCTATCATCCCGGACGGGTTCAATGATCCTGACGACCTCATAAGTTCGGTGACCTATGTAAAGGCTCCTGAATTTGTGAATATGATCCAGACCATGATGGGAAAGGAGACTTTTGTAAAGGCTCTGGACTCCTATCACTGCAGATTCAAACACTCAAATGCCACAAGCTGGCAGTGGCTTGAAGAGATGGAAAAGGCTTCCGGCATGAAGATCAAGGATATGGCAAATATCTGGTTGAAGCAGACCCAGTTCCCGGTGCTTCATGTTGATTCTTCATACAACGAAAATGAAAGAAAATGCACTTTATCCTTTAAGCAGGAAGTTCCTGAAGGAAAAAACCTCTGGGAATTGCCAATTTGTGCAGCCCTTGTGGATGAAAATGGAAATGACCTTGCTGAAGTCATGGAGCGCATGACCGCTGAAGAGCAGGAAATTGTGATCGACAATGTGGATAAGCCGGCGTTCCTGTCTCTTAACCGCAACTATTCTTTCTTTGGAAAAGTGGTTCATGATGCAACTATCGATGAACTTGTTTTGCAGGCAAAAACAGACTCAGACCTGATAAACCGATTCCTTGCATTTTACAGGATAGTGGATTCTGAAAAGATGAAACTTATCAAGAATGCCGATGCTGCGCCATCAGAAGAGTTCACAGACCTATTCAATGAACTCATCATGGATCTTGACCTGATGGAAAAGGCAGGCGCACAATTCCTTACTATCTTTGAATCTGTGGAAGACGATAAGTTCTCACACAGCTACCAGTTGCTGTACGAGGTCAAACAGAAGTTACTCAAAGCAATAGCAAGCAGACATGAAGAAAGCCTCATGTCATTATATGAGGCTTGCAATGCAAAGATAATTGATAGTTTTGATTACCTCGAAGAGCAGGTTCATGCTATCAAATGCAGACAGGTCAAGAACAAATGTCTGTCCATTCTTTCAACGCTTGATACCCCGGTTATTCACGGTATGATCAGGGAGCAGTTTGAAACTGCGGATAATGCTACCGATAAGTTAACAGCTTTCAGCCTTTATCTTGACAGTTCTGCATCTGATAAGATGGAGCTTATGCAGAATTACCAGAAGGAAGCGGAAAAGAATCCGGTTAGCTGGGAAGCTTACCTGAGAGTTATTGGAAGTAGTAGCGGAGACGATGTTACTGATCTGATAGAACAGGTCGAAAGTTCTGAAACCTTCAGAATAGAACAGGCAAACGATCAGAGAGCACTCTTTGCAAGTTTTGCATACAACAGAAAGAAGTCCCTGCAAACTGAAAAAGGAAGAGAGCTTCTTACAGTGATCATCCCTAAACTTGCTACTGTGAATGAATACAATACCGTGGGAATGCTCAACGTGCTTGCAAACATCGACAGGATGGAAGATGAATATCATGTGCCACTTGTGGAGATGATGGTCGGCTTCCTGAACAAGCTCGATCCTGAGAACAGTCCGAGTGTGTATAACAGGATAAGGAAGATATTGCTCAATACTTCAAATGCGGTGGCAAAGTATGAGGAGATCAACGGGAAGGTTGACCTGAATTAAAACTTGATTCTTCATTATGAAACAACATCATAATGAAGAATACATGAAGCTTTTCTTAACCCGGGGATAAGGCTCATTGCATAGCCTTTCATGCCCCACCTTTTTTTCTCAATGTCCATATAATAGAGAGTCTCACGATGTTTGATACCCGAGTGCCAGCACTCTATTTCCGCAGCATTTTTCAGACCCCATACAAAATCCGCTTTAACATGCTTTATAGTATCATGCCACTTTGAATGTTTGCATGCCCATTCACTCATAGCATCAAAGTGAATTTCAGATCCTGGAAAACGTCCGGCAATATTACATATCACAGTTTTGACATGGTCTTCGGGGAAATACATCAATACCCCTTCGATAACAAAAATGAAATTTCCCTGCGGATGTGCGGATTGAAGCATGTCCATCCATTCTGTATCAAGCATTGAAGCACTCAGATATGTCTGGTTTGACTCTGCCGGCAAAAGGACTTGCCTCAGTTTGATCACTTCAGGGAGATCAAGCTCATAGAAAACAGCCTTTTTACTATTGGAAAGTCTCTGGTAACGCGTATCAAGTCCGCAACCCACCAGAACAACTACAGGCTGTTGGTGCTTTTCAATAAAATCAGACACTTTACTATCAAAGTGGCGAACTCTTATGGAAGTCCCTATACCACTCATTTTGCCTTTGCTGAATTTTGAAAAGTCATAATCTATTTTCCTGACAAGCTTTTCAGCAAGCGGGTCTTTGATAATTGCTCTGGGATGTTTTGTCTCCTGACTCCGCATATATAGAGTAATAAATAAAGTCTCAGCAATATCATCTGATATCTGAGGCCTGATCTTAGGAATTAAAGATTCTCTCATTGTTTCACTCCCTGAAAATGATTTTGTAGACTACATCATTTACTACCTTTAACTTTCATAATTCCCAGCAGGACTACGAGAGCTACCAGAAATGTAACTGCAATTACTGATGCTGAAGACACACCGGATGTCTCTTCCGGAGTGATAGATACTGATTCTTCGGTAGAGACAGGAATCTCGTCTACAGTACTTTCAAGCTTTCCATTTTCATTCTCAATAGCAACATTTGCATCTTCATTTTCTGCTGAGACAGTTGATGGAGATGATGTTGAAGCTGAGGTTCCAATGCCACCAGAACTGCCGGAAGAGGAACTGCTTTTAGTATTGCTATCAGAATCAGAATCATACGATGCAGAAACTTCAAGGTCAATATTTACTGTGTCACCGGGATTTAAGTTGCTTAAATCCGCTCCTGAACTCCCGGATTCAATACCATCCACATAGAACCTGATATTTTCATAGTCTTCGGGTTCACATGTTACCACCAGTTTCGTACCAGGATATTCTCCATAGACTCCATCCGAGCTTACAGTAGTGCTTCCGATAACTTTACCGTCAAGCTCTGCTGTTATCTCTGTACCTGCCGCTGCGGCTTCAGCTCCTACATTGACACTGCCTTCAAGTATCAGAGGCAGGGAAGGAACTGCACCTGAATCTGCATGAACAGGCATGGCAGATAGTCCTGCAACCAGCATCACAAGCAGAACTGTATATCTTAATTTGTAAAAACTGCTTATGTCAAAATTTGAAAACATTTTTTCACCTTTCAAGAAATAGTAAGAGAAGATGGGAAAATACCCATCTTCATTTTATTCCAATCCTTTCTCCGTCATCCATTCATCAGAATCCGTACAATGTTGTTTCCTGTGTCACCAGAACCCAGTATCCGTTGTAGGGAGACATCTCAAAAGCATCAGTACCCACATGACTACCGGAAATAATACCGGTTTCACCATTGTGACCGACATATCCGTAGCTCATATCTGCAGAATTGTAGGACCCTTTTATCAATGAATATGAATCATCCATTGACTGGAGGGTCATTTCTGCGGAAAGGGAGTCTGATGCATCACTATACCCAACAGCATTCCAGCCGGGATGCAATGTTATTGTTGCTGGCACAGCAGGTACTTCAGGTTCGAGTTTTTCACCTGACACAAGCTGTGCATATCCCTGGGAATTCTTTATCCAGTAAGCTTTGAGTGGTTCCAGTTCCGTGAAATCTGCACCGCCCTGCTCCCACATGCCGGATTCTGTATTGTAATAAAGCAGCACATCATAATCCACGTCTGAAAATACAGAATCAATGGATGCATCCTCAAGCTCATAAGGAACTGATATGAAATCCCACCCTGATGAGATGGTTAGTGCATCTGAGATAGATACGGTTACATCGAACAGTTCATCTGAAGGGCCGTATGTCATTTTTTCCTGCATCATGGATTTGAGCAACTGGAAAGCAAGCTTCTCATCAGTACTTGCAGTACCGAGTTTTGCTTTAGTTCTCAGGTCATACATCCGGTCATAGAATACATCATCACTGATAGAAACATCCACGTAATCGCCGGTTGATTTCTGAATGAACCTGTAAGCATAGTTCTGCGGTGTAAGATGGGTTTCATCAGTACCTTCCGGTGCTTCAATTGCATAATCATCAGTCAGATCACCGAGTATATAGAGGAAAGTAGATTCATGTCCATCAGAAGGATGGGCGCTGATTATGCTAATGTCGCCTCTTTGTGCAACTCCATCCCATACCTCCCCATATGAGAATGCTTCAAGGGAAGTGCGGTATGCGCATATTCCGCAAAGACATACTTCCGGCAGATCTTCAAGGGAAATTATTTCCAGATTTCCATCGTCATAAATTGATATCTCAGGATAGGAAAGCTCTTTTGCAACCATTACCTCTATCCAGTCACCAACCATATTGTGAGGAATAAGCGCTCTTGAGCCTTCATCCGGATAACTGTAATCTGTTTCTTCCAGAAGACGGGGTATTTTAGTATTTGTGTAGTATCCTTCACATACAAACACAGGAATAACTACCGGGTGAGAATTTTCAGATACGTTGCTAACTACCTTGCTTATCTCATAGCCTGCAAGTTCCTCGTTGGAGTCATCCACGTTGATGAATCCATATGTAACATTCTCTATGTTGATTCCCATACTGTGCCTCAGGATGAGTTTTGCCTTGTCTGCCAGGGAAGCAGAGCTTTCGATCCATCCGTTCAGCTCTTCACCTGTGGAGCCATGTAACGCAATGACCACGGTTTCATTCTCTGCATCCTGCACTAATTCGGAAGCACGGTCTGCTATTATTTTTGCAATGAACGAGTGATCATCCATTGCATCTGTCATCACTATTTCAGAATCCGTGTCTACCTGTACCAATCCGGCTTCAGGAGCTTCCTCTGTGAGACCAAGGATGTACCGGATCTCATCAATATGACCACTGCTGGATGAGATGAACAGCGGAACAGCTATGATCTTTGTTACTCCCTGCTCATCCAGTTTATCGACTGCATCCGGGATGGTTTCATTGTCCACCATTTCAAGGAAACCAATCTCAATTGGATAATCAATATTTGTATCATCTACTGCGGTTCTGACCGAGTCACACCAGCTTTCACTTGTGCTTCCGTGGGCCAGTATAAGGACTCCTACTTTTTCAGTTGCAGAAGAGTTGCTGGCACCTGCAGGCAATCCTGTCACCAATACCATCATAAAGACCACCAGAACGGCTGTAATGGTCTTTGAAATTGCTTTTTGCTTTTTTTTCATAAATAGTCACATCCTCTTAGGATGCTATTAATAGAACGTTAGGAACATGTATAGGATACCCTAATAAGATTAGTATAACAATGATAACCTAACATTTAACGGCGTTAACGTGCGATTTTCCATTAAGAGGTCAAACGAGCAATTATCAGTACAAAATGTATGAATCCCTTTCAGCTATAAAATTTAGTCTGTACGAAAAAGTTAAATAATACAGAAATGTTAGTGTTATTGCTACTGTGCAGCACCATACCCAAAAGCACATTCAACTCCCTAAAGCAGGTTACATAGGTCACTCTCAATTGTGCAACATTATTTTCCAGAATGCTGCATGGTAGCATCCGCATTTTAGAGTTGGTACTGTATAATTGGATTTCTTCTGAAGAAGTATTTTAAAAACTTGTATCTGTTAGACAGCTGTCCTGTATTCATATTTTAGGACAAGCTAACATGACTCTAAAACATCATAACAATCACAAAAAATCCAGGATCAGAGTTATAGATATTTTAATCCTGTGCCTTCATAGTTAGTTTCAGCCATTCTATGAAGATAATGAATAATTTACTTGCAACAAAACCATTGAACTGAATATTTGAAAAAAAGAACCAATCTAGTAAAAAACAATAACTGAGTTGTCAGGAAGACTTTCAAATGCCTTCCTTCCTTTTTCCGTTAGTTTGTATGACTTTATCTTCCTTTTTTTGAAAGTACGTACACAGTCTCCTGAAGAAACACTGCTTTTTTCGCCCAGTTCATTTAAAATCTCAGTTATACATTCCAGGTCTCCTTTTTTTTCCATGATGTTCAGGATATTCCTGAATTCATCCTGTCTGAGATTAAGTTTAGTTGCCAGCGTACTTACAGTAAAATTAGATTCTGAATCAACTGCTGTAGCAACTTTTCTCAAAAAAACATTATACCCTATTATCATCACTTTTCCTCCTTACATACTATAACAACGTTTCAATCTTTGTGAATTACTTCCACTCTTATATGCTACAAAACTAATAACTATCCTTATTTTTTGTAGTCATGCCTATATATGTTATCAGAATATATATTCTTTTTGTAAAGCTACTCAATAGTCCTGCCCAACTATGGTGAATTAAAATTGACCTGTGGTAAAAAAGAAGGCTCATCAGATGATAAAACTGATCAGATTCTCAGATTTAAATCTATGAAGATACCCCATAGTAATATTAACCCTGCCTATCTATTATTCATTTTTTCAACCTGTTAAGCGAAAGAAGCAGGTTATTTAGTATAGTTTCTTCCTTTATGGAATTCATTCAGCATACAGTTATTCCGAATTCTGCGTATTCCAGTCGAAGAGGAAATCCGAGGGTCATGTTTTACTCAGGCGTTTATAACTAGTTACCATAAGGAACATAAGGATACCTGTAAACACAATCACCCCTGCTGCTGCTACATCCATTATCCCGGAGATGATGATTCCTGCGACCATGCTGAAAAGACCGAAGGTCATGCTATATATGACGGTATTGCGGAATGATTGCTCCAGTTGCAGCGCTGTAAGGGCAGGAATGACAATAAGTGCAACTACAAGGATAATTCCCACCACTTTTATTGAGAGCACTATTGTTATGCCCATGAGTATATTGAAAACAACAGAAATACCGGAAACCGGGATACCATTCATCCAGGAAGCCCTTTCATCGAATGTGATTGCCAGTAGTTCCTTGTACAATAGCATCATAACTGCAAAAACTGCAATCCCTAATACGCATATAAGGATCATATCATCCATTGTGATGGTCAGTATAGAACCGAAAAGATAGTCCATAAGAGCAACATTAAAACCTCCTGCAATGCTGATGACTATAAGTCCGAGAGAAAATCCTCCTGCAAGCATGATAGCCATAGCTGAATCTGATTCTGCAATACCTTTGCTTCTCATATAAGATATACCGAGAAGCGAAAGAATCGAGATGATCATCGCAGTGAATATAGGATCGGTACCTATCAGAAGTCCAAGAGCTATCCCCCCAAAGGCAGTGTGAGCTACACTATCGCCTATCATTGATTCTTTCCTCAGGACTATGAAAAGGCCCATTGTAGAACATATCAGGGATATCAGGCATCCACCTATCAGTGCCATCTGGAAAAAAGGCATCCTCAACAATTGAGGAAGATCACCAAGAAAAAGATCAAGCACCATTGAAATCACCCTGGCATTTATGATCGTGGAATACAAAGTGGAAATGTTCCCCATAAGCTTCCTGCAGGAAATCATTAGGATCAAGGTCAGGTCTTATCTCAGAATCGTGAACCTTATGATTTACACAGATCACCCTTGACATACGACAGAATACGGCCGTCAGATCGTGGGATACAACCAGGATGGTTAATTTCTTATGAAGATTCAGGTTGCTCAGGGTCATATAGAACCGCTCCTGCGTCTCAAAATCCATTCCTGTTATTGGCTCATCCAAAAAAATAACTTCAGGGTCTCTTACAAGAGCCTTTGCAACAAATGCTCTTTGTTTCTGTCCTCCTGAAAGTTGTCCAATCCTTCGGTCTGCAAGATCGGATATACCCATAAGTTCCATTGCTTCATTGACCTTCTCCCAGTCCTTTGAATTTAGTCTCCTGAATATATTCGATTTTCTGACCCGTCCTAAAGAAACAAGTTCTTTGACACTTAAAGGAAAATGGTAATCAAATTCGATGGCATTCTGCGGAATGTAAGCCACTTTATCCCATTGGGTAAAACTGGCAGTATTCTGACCGAACAATTCAATACTTCCTTTTTCATGCTCGATCTCACCTAGTATGCTTAAGATCAAAGTTGTTTTACCCCCGCCATTGGGACCGATTATTCCAACATAGTCACCCTTATGAATGGAAAAGCTCGCCTTCCGGATAACATTGCTGTTACCTCTGGAAACATCCAGTTCATTGACTTTGAGTACAACTTCTGAAGTCTTTTTATTGCTGATCATATGTTGATACCCTGGTAATTTTTTAGAATAGTATGAAAATCACATCTTAGAATATAGGCAAAGAATACACAAAGAAGATGACTTTTCATCCTCTTTGTCTTTCATGATTTCTCTATGCAAACCTATAAGTTGATCATGCGACTCCGAGCCCTTTCCTGAGGGCTTCAAGATTTGCTTCCATCTGCTCCAGATAGTCTTTATTGTCAATATTCCCGGTCATAAGATAGAGGGTCTCAACATGTACTTCCTTCCCGCTCAGACTCTCAGTGTTGCTTTTTAATGTATTTACATATGCATCAGAATAGACCGGATCGACATACAGGAAGTAAGTCTCAGTTTCTATCATCTGATTAACAAGAGCTGCCATGGCCGAGGAGCTTGGTTGCTCATCTGCCGATATACCGATAACTCCTTCCTGCTGGAAGTCATACCTGCTGGCAAGATATCCATATGCAGAATGTGTCACGAAAATATACTCATTTTCTGTACTGGCAAGTTCATTCATGTATCTTTCATCCAGAGCCGACAGTTCACTTTTCAGGTTGTTCCATCTCTGTGTATAGTAAGCTTCATTTTCAGGATCTGCCTGAACAATTGTCTCATATATTCTTTCGCCCTGCTGAATTGCAATATACGGACTTATCCATGTATGGGGATCATAAACCTGGGATGACATGGATTCCACAGCCACCAATGCAAGCACATTATTGGAACCAAGTTTCTCTTCAAGTTCCCATGTCCTGATAACAGACATCTCTTCCAGGCCTATCAAATGAACGTTGCCATCAGCTGTCACTGCCCACAACGTATTTTTGTCTTCATTTTCTATTATCCTTATAGCCTGAGGGAAAGAACCCTCAAGCTGAACATCATGAGTATTTCCAGTTGTCAGATTAACCAGCACTACCTGACCCTCATTGGGATCTGAAAGGGCAACCATGTTGCTGCCACTAATGAAAACCGAATTTGGCCAGCCATGTTCTACTGATACTCTTTGGACCTGGACTTTTATCTCCTTCTCAAGAACCTCATTGACAAGATCATAAACAAGAACGCTTGAGTATTCAAGACCCATGGACTCGTCGCCTACATATGAGATCAGGCTTTTTCCATCATCGCTTATCCATGAGCGGGTCAGGTATGTACCGTTGTGGGCATATGGGATCAAGCCCTCATATCCTGATCTTGATACCTTGACAAGGCCAAAAGTATCTCCCCTGCCGTTGAAGTATACATTACCTGTAAATGAAGAATAGACTCCACCATGCGGAGAGTCACCTGCGCTGCCTTCGGTCACAATATCACCACTTAAAGCCTGTATTATATGCAGGTTCTCTTCTGCCGGTGTCCTCATTTCCCCGATATATAACAATCCGTCCTCATCATACACAACAGTTGCATGACTTGTTGATGAAGTCCCCTTGTCTTCATATTTGGTATATGAGCCCGGCACATCAGTATTCACTACCAGCACCTTTTGTTCGTTATCAAGGGCAAATGCTATCTGTTCATTATCGGGGGATATAGCATAATGCCTTGGCATTTCCGCATCTATGGAAGTTATGACCTCCGGGTCATGGAAGTGGTCCCCGTGCAATCCTGTGTTAAGGACCACCAGGTTTTCAGGATTAGGTACGAACAGATAACAGCTGCCCATGGAGTTTTTAATAAGTGGTGCATTGTCAAAAAAACCACTGTGTCGGGTGGTATTCATGCCAAATGGCAAGGTTGTGACAAGAACTGCATTTTTTTCACTTATATCATAAACAAGTGTACGGGAGTTGTCATTATCGAATATGAATAAGCGTGTAAGATCGTACTCATAAGATGTTGACAGGTCCAGTCCTTTTGTTGTTTCCACAACTGTCATGTTGCTGCCCTCAAGAGCAGGCAGCAGACTATACTCAACCCATGGCTCAAGACCTGCTCCATTATATACAAATATGTCAGCTTTGCTGGCTTTAAGGACGTCCGATGCAGATGGATACCAGGAATGGACCTCCGTGTTCTCGGGAACAAGAAGATCGACTTGCACCTTATCTCCTCCTATCTCCTGAGCCATGTAACCCAGAGGATATACACTTGTTACGATTTTCAGGCCTTTACTATCATCATCCACCTGTATCGAAAGAATAACAGCAAGGAGGACAACTGCAATTAATACCCCTATTATCAGGAGTGTACTTTTCTTATCCATCATCAACAAATCCACCAAATTTTTGTATAGGTGCCAAATAATATTTATGGGCTGAATATTGTTGATTTGCTAATGATTATATACTTTTCCCATGATATAGATTCTAAGACATTTAATCCACAAATTTAAAAATAAGAATACTCAGGCACTATATAGTTAAATAATAAAATATAAAAATTAACTATATTTGGTGCCATACCAAACATGTGAATCTCAAATAATTTAGGCAGGCTAATGGGCTGTAAATACAAATGAGCGTTGATTCAGTAACTTGTTCAGTCGTAAACTAGCTCAAACGTAAAGTCCAAAACTTCTGATATCATCTTTCTGATCAGGAAATGTAAGTAGTTATTACAAAATATATAATAACAAATACTAATTTGAATGGATTTGGGTAGAGTAGGGAAAAGGACACATTGATCGCGTTTTGCCTAGATAACTGAAAAGTAAATGAGAATTATGAAATGAATGGGGTTTCTTGCTCAGTAAATGAGAAAGCATATCTGTAAGAGATAAAACTTACATTATGCACGTATTAGGTGAATCTAATATTAATAGCTAGAACAATAATAATATATACTTCAAAAACATTATAGCTATTGCTACATGCAATACAGAGCGTACAAATGCCTATAAACCCAGTGTTTTTCAAGGGAAGCTATAATATGGTCACTTCCTTGGTACAACAAAAAGCCTTCTTTGCTGTATTGCATGCTGGCATTCTTTTTTCGCTGTAACTGATTAAAAAAGAAAGATTGATCCGGCTCTGTAGAAATCCTGGCATTAAAACTTTGAGGGAAGCAGGCCGTTTTGTCAGTTCAAGGCTCTAATCCGAAGACTGAGATGAATGAAACAATCTTCTTATGCAACAGCGGATAATTGAGTTATTATCAATTTGAAAACTGATTTATCGTAAGTCATGAATAACTCGAGCGAACCCGAATGGTCCGGCGGAGCCGGTGTTTTACCACAATAAGAAACAAAATAATCTGCATAATACTCTGGAATACTTTCTTCGCAGGACTTCCGTAGAATTCTAATACAATCGTCTTTATAAGTATCTTCTGTGCAGCAGCATGGTAATGTGCCGCCTTCGGCGGATGGCTACTTTGTTTTTAGATTGCAGGTTGTTTTTGTGGGCATGAAAAAGAGCAATGTTTGTGTCACTCAGATAAACAGGAATTCTACAGAGCCGATAACTGTATGATTAAAAAAGAAAGATTGGTTTTGACAGAAAACGTTCTTAGAAATCACCACATATCAAATTAGGGAACAGATATTAGAAAATTAAAGCTTAATGAGCAAAGCCATTTTTTGGCTTTTTCACGAGAAATACTCAGCAAATATTTATACGTTAGATTTTCAGACAGTTTCAATTATAGAAGCAAACGCCTACAGCAGGAATATATGAAAACACATACACACAATGTAGTAGAGGATCAGGGATTTAAACCCCCTGTCGGGCAGAAAAAAACACCTGCTCAGGGAAGAGCAGGCAATCATAACAAAGTTACTCCTTTTGTCACCATCACATCGGCGTACCGCTAATGTGAGCATTGTACATATCAATGACATTATCAATAGATATACAGGCACCTGTTCTTGGAGCGGGAACCGAGTTCAAGTGGCAGTTATAGGCACTTATCACTTCATTTATAGTGATGTACCTTCCATCCGGTGAACCTTCTGAATCCCAGTCATTCCACGGATTCCAGTCGTCCATCACGTAAACTTCAGTGTCACCACCAACTTCTATGTCGTTTATTCCATAGGCAGAGACATTGCCTGAAATGTTATACATGCCTCCGGTGAGGTTAGAGGGTACTGTGGCATTGTAGATAACAGTAAGATTTTCTTCTCCTGCGATATTGGATGACCATATGAAATCATGTGTCCAGTACTTGAAGGTACTGTTGTCATCCTCAACGACTGTTGTACTCCAGAACCTGAATGTTTCGTTAGTAAGATTTACTGCCGTCCCATCTAATAATGGATAGTTTTCATCCAGTGCCAGACCGGTGACATTATAATCGGTCTCAATATCAACGGTCACAGTGAAAGTGCTGTTTGGTGTGACATTAAAACTAGAAATTGTCCGGTTCGCTGTAATCTGGGATGAAACACTCATCATCCTATAATTTGCTTTCTCTTCACCGTCTCCCATTTCAAAGTGATTGGCACAGAAGTGTGCGATTGCCAGGATTCTGGATGTAGAAACTTCTGCACCTGTTGTTGGAGCAGGAGCATCCTTTATCCAGCAGTATACAGCTGACTGGAATTCTGCTGTTGTGATGTATCTTCCGTCGTCTGAATCCACATCATTCCATGGGTTCCAGTCATCTGCACCAGGGGTTGATAAACCTATATTGTTCCACAACGTATACTCGGAAATCCGGGCATAGACAGGCACCTGAAGTACTATAGGTGATGGAGGTATGATGCTGGCAGCGCTGGCACTTACATAAGATGAAGGAAATGGCTTCCAAAAAGACTCCTGGCCATACCAGTACCAAATGCAGCCTTCTTCATCAAGAAGAAGTGCAGCTGAATCATTGCCCATTATAAGTGCAAGTATTGACCCTACAACACCACCAACACTCGCTACGGCCGGATTGCCACAGGCTGTTAGCTTAACACCAATAAGCCCTCCTACAATTACAGGACTAAGATATGAGTATGTAGCTGAGTTACTCTCATCAATTTGGCAATGATAAAGATTGTTACCAGTAATACAATAATCATCCCATGTTTCAATACCATAGTAATCACGATCAGGATGAGGGTATTTTATTCCACGCCCCTGGACAAAAGTCACGCCATCCCATTGAAACTGAGTAGCTTCCAAAGCAACTTCACTTGTAGTATATTGGAGGGACATCTCCTTAAATTCCGGGTTTAGTTCGATTGGTTTTATCGGATTATATTCCGTAATCAGAGTGGTGTACAGTTCTCCGTCAAAATAAACCTCCGTTTCGAACCCACCATCGACTTCGAAGACTTTATAATCAATATCCGCTGTTTCGCCGGTATTCTGGTCATTTATAGTCATCCTGGCTTCGGTATATGCAGGATCAGAATCCATAGATATTACTATATCCCCAACTTGCACAATAGAGGAAGTATTGTTCATTTTGATTATCTCAACATCGGGAGATTCAACTTTTTCGACTGTTACATCCTGGAATAAAGAGTCAGAATCCGTTTCACAGCTGACAGCCGGCACAAAAGCCATATTTAAAAGCAACATCATTACAAATAATATTCCAATTTGTCTTACTTTCTTATTTTTCACATATTTCACCCTTAGGTTTTTTCCGGAAGGCAAAGTAAGCAAAGATTCATGTTGTATCAAAGACAAGATTACTTCACCTTCGGGTAAAGGGATATCATTCGATTTTCCGGATTGCTATGATATCCCTGCACATTATTTCCAATGTGATCACAATTTTATGTAAATTCGCAGTGCATTCTCTGTTTTGCATCCATAAGAAAAATCACCAATAGTATTGTTACATATCCACCGACTATATTTGTCGTATCATCTATCTTAAAGTTAAAAGAATATGCTACTGTCATTATAATAAGCCACAAAATAAGAGCAATCAGATTACACGTAATGAGAAATAAGTATTCTTTTTTTGTTTTTTCATCAATTACTTTCCTTGCTGCAAGGTATGAAAATGTATGAAAGAAGAGGAACATAGGTCCGCATTTTATCCAATAACCAATCTGAGAATAACCTGTTTGATAAGTAAATAATACTGGAAATGCTATCAACAAATCATCTATGTTAAACAAATATACAAAAAAGTAGACTAGTCCGCCAATAACTAACCCTGCAGATTCTTCGAAACTTGACTTTCTTTGTTTCATGGGCATTTGTATCGTTGATCTCTTGGCCCTACTGTTCTATTCATAATCGAATCGTAAATCGTGGAAGTTTATAGTGATACATATATTTTCACAATGCATCACTAATTAACTACCTAAACCAAAGAAGTTTATTTACTCCTTCTTCTTTCGACAAATAATCCAGCCACTGCAAGAACAAAGAGACTTCCTGTCAGTCCAACAGCAGGAATGCTCGCAGTTTGTTCTTCCTGAGAACTCTCATCGCCTGTAGCTTCAGATTCCTGTTCATCCTGCACGGATGCTAAACGATCGTCTGTTCCTGATCCAGTAGACCCACTGTTTGTTACGGAAGCAGATATCGCAAATGGAGAGAATCCGGGAGTCTGGGATTCAAAGTAAACATAGTTACCATCATCGCTCACTATTTCTGTTTCAAGTTTGTTCCATGAATCGTCAGAATAACGATATAGATTCATGTCCCCTGAAGTGACACTGTTTTCTTCCATCCAGTCCTTTTCAACCCTGAAACCGATTGCAGGTGATTCAATATTATCAGATGTTGCAAAACCTGCTTTTCCAACCCATATACTCATATACTGATATACCAAGCCGGGTGCACCGGAAGTCACAAATGTTGACCTGTCTTTGAGCACTTCTATAGTAGTAGAGATCTGTCCTGAATTTTTGAGGGCATTGAATTGGACAAAGGTTATTGCATTCTCTTCAGAGTCAAATTCGTATTTGGCATCACTACCTTTGTTAATAAAAACAGATTCAACCTCTTTTTTTGCAATATTCTCATATTCCTCGCCGGTAGAACCTCCACCGCCGCCTCCACCACCACCGCTTCCACTGCTGCCTGAAGACGTTGGAGTGGATGAAGAAGCTGTAGTTACCGTTATACTTGAATCCCCCTCAATATCTATGTCACCCTGAGACCCATCCACAGACCCGGCTATTTCATACTGGCCGGCTGTTGTTTGCGAGGGAACTGTCACTTCGTAGATGATAGTGCTGGTCGTACCTGCCTCAACGCCTGTATTCGTCCATTCGATTGAATTATCTGAATTTGTAACAGTCCACCCGTCATTGTCTACTTCGTTTAAAGTCCACCCTGACGGGACATTTTCAGTAATTGTCGTACTGTCAGCCTGGTTTGCAGTAAACCAGATCGTAACATTAAAAGAATCGCCAGCTTTAACCGTATCCGCAGATATTGTCCTCAAAGCCGAATTTGAAGAACTGCCTTCTCCTACTGTTATCTGGGTATCACCTTCAATGGTGATTGGAGTAATATATTGTCCCCCAGTTCCATTCAACGCCGTGAACACTCCCGTGATGTCATATACGCCATCGTCAATTCCTTGAGGGATCGTTAATTCATATACAACTGCTTTCGAATCCCCATTTGAAAGACTGCCCGGATACGTGAACTGCGTGAAAAGTGAATTAAAGTTCATACCCCCCTTATCTTTTACTGTAAAATTCCATCCCTCTGGAACAGATTCTTCAATTGCCGGGCCAATTACATCACTGAGTATATACATGGAGACTGTGACAGTAACTGTATCTCCAACCTCCACACTAGTATCGGATAGCGATCTGGTTCCGGCTATTTCTCCTGCGGCCAGTGCAGGAGTTATGAATAATACAAGTGATAAGATTGCAAGAGCACTTAAAACACTTAGTTTCATTATCGTTTTTATCATTTTTTACTTCTCCTTTGAATTGATTTAATTATTTGCATTGTCATTCTTCTCCTTCACCCAAACCATTCCATTGTTAGATCATATCTTCTTGAAAAAGAGATCATTCGCCTGCGGATATTGATATAATGAAAATGGAATATCATAATCAGATATGTTTACTGAATGTATGCCAATACCAGATCTCCGTAATTCTCAAATTAACCAAAAAGCCGACAGTGAAAAAGTAAAGAAGGAATATACACGCAAATAATGTATATTCCTTGGATTTATTTACTCTTCATTGTCTCCCATCTCTAAACTGGTGGAATAGAAGTGTCCAATTGCCTGGATTCGGGATGTATCGATATCTGCACCAGTGTAAGGAGCAGGAACATCCTTTATCCAGCAATATAAAGCATACTGGAATTCTGCTGTTGTGATGTATCTTCCATAGTCTGAATCCTCGTCATTCCATGGGTTCCAGTCACCTGTTACACGGATCGTGTCTTCACCGGTTACCAGATAGTCATCCATATGGTATGCATCGACAAATGAATCGCCGAATGTGTAGTCACCTGCTGCTTCATCGACAAATATGGTATACTCTACGTGCCTGGTGTCGCCTTCAACAAAGTTACCAGACCAGAGAATTTCAAATGTAGCATTGTCTGCACCAAGGTTTAATGATCCACCATCAAGCTCTACTGCTTCAACATCGGATTCGTCGAATGCAGGATCGAGAATCTCAGAGAGTGTCAGACTGGAAAGGTCTTCGTTAATCGTGATATCGACCTCTACAAGAACCTTTTTATCTGAGTCAGAGGAGCCGTAATAAACAGTTTCGTAGGGTATATTCCTTACAGCTTCAATTGGATCGCACATGTTGGCTTCGACAGTAACCTTTGCAACAGAGGTCCCATTGGTTGTGTACAGGAATTCAACCACGTCACCGTCACTAAGAGCAGTGGTACTGAAATTGTTGGCCATATTATATCCGCAATCCACATCGTTTATCCATAATGTCCAGTATGAAGAAGTTGCAGAACTTACATTGTAACCTTCCATGTTAAGGAATACATGCGGTCCCGCAGACTGTAATGTGTAACTAAGGCCGGTTGCATTAAGGGCATCCTGTGCGGTTGCGCCATCTTCTAGTTCTACAACATCATCATAGAGATCATCAACCGGAGCTGTGACTGTGAGTTCCAGATCACCTGTTGGAAGAATGTGCTGACCGGAGCTATATGGATAGAGGTTGTTTGTGAAATATCCGGTAAGAGGGTAAGTGCCTGTAGCTGTTCCTACAGTAAGGTCATACTCAAAAATATATGTACCCGCAGTAGCTAGCATTCCACCTGCTGTAATTGTAGTAACTCCACCAGTTGTGACGATTGCTCCATCTAGTGACGTGTCACCAAATGGAGTAGGAGCAACGATATTGCTTATTGTCCATCCGGTGGCACTGTAATCTTCCACGATTGAATTATAAACACCTGTTGCTTCGTCCTTCTCCAGTGTGAGAGTAACGTGTACAGAATCTCCTGCTCCTACAGTTGTTGAGTCTACTGTTCTTGTCCAAGTTGGCGCTGCTGCCGCTGTACCAATAAGTGTTGCGATCAACAACACAACAAGAAGAGATCTTGTCAATATTTTCATCTTTTTTCTCCTGTTTCATAGTGTAGATTATAATGCCGATCATCCGAAGTACTGCCTTCAGACAACAACCCCCTTGTCAAACCAGTTCAATACCTTTTAAAAGGGGGCCATTATGTGAACGAAACTAATTTGAACAAACTCATATCGAACCGGTTTGACGGCTGTTTTATTCCGACATTATGTACCACTATTATTATTAGGACTAGCTATAATCTTTCCTAACAAGGTTAGAATTTTCCTGAAAAACTAATATCATCTACCTTTTATATGAATTTATTAGGCAGGCACTAAAATCCTAAAAGAATTAGGTTGACTTATTCATAGACCTAAAATCATTAACAAGTACAAAGATCATTATCCAACACAATACCTGTGAATGGTCTTAGATGGTGATAAGAATGAATAATACAAATAAAATCACAATACTTTTCAGTATATTTATGGCAATTCTATTGGCATCCATACCCATGTGCACGGCAGAGGACGTGGATGTTCTGCTTGCAAGCGCATACAGCAACCAAAGTGACGATCTCTCCATAAGAGGAACATATGAATTCACCAGTGTTCCTGATGGTACGTATACACTGATAGCCGTAAAGGATATGAGTGAAATAAATTCTGGGATGGCATTCCATATGGAAGGCACTCAAATTACTGTAGTAAACGGAGCGCCTGTAGTAGGAGCAAACATTACACTTGACGTCGCTGCAGATGAAGCATATGCAGCAGCCTTGAAGTCCGTGATCAACAGTTCATCCCTTGCAGCCCTTACCGGCAGTGCCAGCATATCAGGAGTTACCATTGCAGAAGGCCATGCCGGCTTCACACCCGTCCGTGGTTGTGACGTAGGTCTGTGGCAGGCGATGGACCTGCCGGATGGTATCATAGGCATTAATGTTTCAGATTCCAACGGAGACTATTCATTCTCTGATATTCCTGATGGAAATTATGTCCTGGAGTCTGCAAAGTGGCTTTCAGGAATGGGTAGCTGGGAGTATGGCACTGCTGAGATAACTATTACAGAAGGGGAAATTGTCACTGAGAACGTTCTCATGAACTTTGTATATGATAACGAAACCATTGCTGTGGCACAGAGCATAGTTGACACTTCCGACTACATACTATGCCCTACAGTTGGTAACGGCAGCATATCAGGAAAAATACAGATGGAAGGAATGAGCGGCAGTCTCACTAATATTGCTAATGCCATTGTGATACTCTGTGAAGCGGAAGCCCCTGAAGACTGGAACCCATGGAACGATACGGAGTCTGAAGGTATCCCGGATGGAAGTTATATCACAATAAATGAGGTGATTGATGCATATAACTGTTTCAAGGCTGAAGAATCACCGGCAGGGACTCTGATAACAATTAACCATGTGATAGACATGTACAATGCGTTCAAGGGCGAAACACCGATGTAAAGAGGGATGGGTAAAACCATCCTGTATTCTATATTTCTACAAATCTTACAATTGTTATGCCTTTAAATTTCATTTGTTTTTGAACATATTGTATTATACGATTAGCAAGAACCGGAATACGACAACAATTTCAAGAGCACAACGAACACTAAAAAAGATTCAGATTATCCCTATAATATTATGAATGCATAGGGATTTCATTCGGTGGGGCTAAAACTTGATATCAAGACCATTATCCATGTTTTTTAGAATAGTAGCTGTTTTCTTCCTAATGGTTGCAGTCAATTGTGCAATGGCTTCAACAGTTACTGTAAATGATAGCGCAGATATTGATTATTCATCAATCGAAGACGAGGATAACGTTTCCACTCTGCAGAGAAATATTTCCATTCTATCAGATGCCTATAACGAAAATACGCACACATCGGAAGTGCCAAATAAAGCAGGAACATTGGCTCCATTGAATCCTGATTTCATTAAATATCAGACGAAAATGAGTATGCAAATAAAAAGCCAGGAAGCTCAGGAGTATGGTTATCTTCCATCTCCTGTAAACCTGTCACATCTGGAAGAAAATAAAATTACGGGAAACAGTACAAAGGAGCATACAATATATGAAACATCTGTGGGAACATATCCATCTGCCTATGACCTCAGGAAGCTGGGGAAAGTCACACCAGTGAGAAACCAGGGAAGTGCAGGTTCCTGCTGGGCATTTGCAACATATGCATCCCTTGAATCCTGCCTGCTCTTAAACGGGACATATGATTTCTCAGAGAACAATATGAAAAATCTTCTAAATAACTGGCAGGGAAGTCCGTACCAGGACAGATTTGATGCATGGGAAGGTGGCGATGCCTGGATGTCAGCAGCCTACCTTGCACGCTGGAGTGGTCCCATAAACGAGTCTGACGACCCCTACAACACAACATATGGAATATCTCCTGCAGGTTTATCTGAACAAAAACATATTCAGGAAGTTCTGAGACTGACAAATGTTGATGCTATCAAAAATGCAATTATGAACCACGGAGCAGTTCAGACCTCTTTTTACTGGAACTCACTGTACTATAACGTCACAGACCATTCCTACTATTGTCCTAAAACAGGAAGCAACCATGCAGTAGCTATTGTCGGATGGGATGATAATTTCACATCCCCGGAATTCCCGGAAAAAGGTGCATATATTATAAAAAACAGCTGGGGAGACGGTTGGGGGGAAGATGGATATTTTTATCTCTCCTATTATGATGCAAATGCAGGTGATGAAGCGACAATATTTATTGCAGAGAAAACTGACAATTACGACAACTTATACCAGTATGACCCATTAGGATGGACAAGCAGCTTTGGCTACGGAACAACGACATGGGGTGCCAATGTGTTCACCGCAGAAGCTGATGAGGCACTTAAATCTGTGAGTTTCTATACAACTAGTAATGACACACAGTATATTGTCTACATTTACCTGAATCCTGTACATGGAAGCCCCATCAATAGTTCCGGTCCTGTTGCAGTAAAGAGCGGTAAATTCCCTGAAGCAGGATATCATACCGTCCCTCTTGATGCTGGAGTCCTTCTTGTGCCCAACAGGGATTTTTCAGTGGTGGTTAAGTTCACAACACCAGGTTACACAAATCCTCTGGCAATTGAAACACCAATATATCTGTACAGCACCAAAGCAACTGCAGATTCCGGTCAAAGTTACGTCAGCAAAGATGGAACCGAATGGAGTGATCTGAAAAGTTTGTATGATAACACAAATGCGTGCATAAAAGCATTCACATCTGCCTCGATAAGCACAGTAGATGCCAGCGAAGAAGCAGACTACATCAGCATTCAGGCAGCTATTAACAATTCCTCCGAGGGCAGCACGATCTTTGTGTACCCCGGCACATACTACGAGAATGTGGACGTTGACAGACAACTGGATATTATATCAATAGGTGGTGCTGCTGTTACGGATGTCATTGCAGCGTCCTCAAATGACTATGTATTTGAGATAAAAGCCGATGGAGTGACCATCAGCGGATTCAATATTAGTGGTGCCAGCACCCCTTCCAGCGCAGGGATATGCCTGTCTGGTTCCGGTAGAACTCTGTTGAGCAATAACATTGTGTCGGATAACAGTTGTGGGATCTATCTGCAGTCTTCCGATAACAACGTTATCTACAATAACCATTTCAACAACCTGGTAAATGTTTATTCCAGCGGGACAAGCACAGGCAGCGTCTGGAACATCACAAAGACTGCTGGCAGGAACATCGCAGGTGGTCCCTATCTAGGAGGAAATTTCTGGCACAGGCCGGATGGTACGGGGTTCAGCCAGGTAGCAGAAGATGCTGACTGTGACGGGATATGCGATTCAGCATATGCCCTCTTGCCGGATAACATAGATACTCTGCCCCTGGCTACTCCAGATCAAAAATATCCTGTTATCAATAGCATTACACTGAATAACAGCACACCATGCAGAGGTGATCTTATATTTGTCACTGTGAACGCAACAGATAACCGGGGGGTGCAATCCGTAAATGCTAATGATATTTCCCTGGAATTCCAAGGCGATAATATCTGGATTGGCACTATTACAGCTCTGAAAGGAAAACATTCGGTCAATGTTGCAGTGATGGATGCCACGACCAATGTTGCATGGGATAATACCACAACATATACCGCTACAACAATACCTATCATAGTGGATGCCAGCGGTGGAGCAGATTATACTACAATCCAGAACGCAGTTAACGCGTCTGTTGCGGAAGATCTCATAATTGTATATCCTGGCATATATAATGAGAACGTGGTCATCGACAGACAACTGGATATTATTTCAACTGGAGGCGCTGCCTTAACATCTGTCACTGCTGCCTCTGCTACAAAGCATGTATTTGATATCACAGCCGACAGAGTTACAATAGATGGATTCAGCATGAGTGGAGCTACAGGCAGCCTCAGAGCAGGCATTTATCTAAGTTCCTCATACGACAGCATGCTGATAAATAATATCGTATCCGGTAATAGTTACGGCATCTACCTGAGTTCTTCCGGTAACGGTACACTGGTAAACAACACCGTATCAGGCAACGGTTTGAATGGCATATACCTAGTTTCTTCCCACAACAACACACTGGTAGATAATACCGTATCAGGCAATGAATGGAATGGTCTTTTCCTTATTTCTTCCAGTAATATTACTTTGGTTAACAATGCTGTATCAAACAATGCATGGGACGGTATCTATATGGTTTCGCTCATCAACAGCACGCTGAAAAATAACACAATATCTAATAATAATGGGAATGGTATTTCTCTGTCATTTTCCAGCAACAACAACAGCATGACCAACAATTCTGTATCAAAAAACGCAGCTCATGGAATTCGTTTGTTTTCTTCCAGTGACAACCTTATTTACAACAATTTATTCAATAACAGTATAAACACACTTGTTGATGTAGAATGCAATGATAATGTATGGAATATCACTAAAATTGCAGGAATTAACATAGCAGGTGGTCCTTGTCTTGGAGGTAACTGCTGGACAAAACCAGAAGGTTCCGGTTTCAGTCAAACACATTTTGATAACGATAAGGACGGTATTTGTGAATCGGTTCATGCACTGAATGACAATAACATAGATTACCTTCCTCTGGTATTACCGGATTGGAACCCCTGGAATAACCTGGATTCTGAAGGGCATGATCCTGAAGGTAATCCGGATGGCAGGTATATCTCAATAAACGAAGTAATTGATGCATATAATGCCTTTACAAATGAATATGCTCCTGCAGGAAGCATAATTACTATTGATAATGTCATAGATTTGTATAGTGCATTCTGCAATGTTACACCGATGTAGATGGGTTAGGGGGAGACACCATCCTTTCATTGTTCTTTAAAGCATCATATGTACTTTGTTTTGGGTAGAAATTCTTCATATTGGTTCCCTTACAGCTTTTGTGCCCAACAAAGTTCGGAATCCATGATAAATTGCCTTCTCAAAGGATGAAGGGAAAAAAGTGGATTTTTTCTTCTTTAGTTTCAGAACATTATTGCCTAAAAACTGTACTTTTTCCCATATATTACTTTTTCCTGAACTCGACGTGGCTTTTTAGGTTTTTTAGATTTTCCTAACGATGTTAGGAAGGAATATTCATATGCCTAATATATATTACTACACCAAAGATTTAATCGCCGGAAATGTTCGGGGACATTTTGCAATTTGGTGGAAAATATGAATACAAAACAGAATATATTAGTGACAAGCACATTTTTGATATTGATAATACTCGCATCTATGCCAGCAGCTACTGCATTTGATTTTTCAGATTATCCTGATCATGACTGTGCGTTGCTGGAATATAAATTTGCAGATGCTGACGGTCATTTTAGTTTTTCAGGGCTTCCAGATGGTGAATATAAACTATATTCGGTTTGGCAGAACTCAAAGGTGGCCACAGTCACAGTTACGGCAGGTTCACAAAACATAGTACTTGATGAAGTAACCATTGATAAGACGAATATGACAGAAGCAGGTTATGCAGGATACCTGTCTATCATGTTATCTCAATGGGAAAAAGCTCCATACTCTGGATCAAATGAAATAACCGGTACTACATCAATGAAGGGGGCAATATACCTATTAAAAGTGAATCACGCTCCTTATGCTCCTGAACTTTCTTCAAATAGCAATACCAGCCTGATAGCAGGAACTCCACTAAAGGTAAAAGTGATCGGCCCTCTGCCGACAGACCCGGACGATGACATTGTAACCTATACCTACAATTGGTTTGTAGATACCGGGTCAGGATATGTTGCTGATGAAGATGCAGGGCGTGGCGATCATACCACTGGCACAGTACCCTCGGCACACACACTACCTGGAGATATATGGAAAATACAGGTGACGGCAACAGATACCTACGGCTCAGATACTGTAGCTGAGATTGTATTCCCGGTACTTGAAGAGCCACCTGAAGAATTTGTGACAATAACCAGACATGTAAATATTTCCTGTATCGTACTGGATGATGAAGGTACCTATATGCTCCGTGAGGCAGCGGCACAACTTAACCTGACGGACCAGGGTGTAAATATTTCGGTTTACGGTTTTAGCCGGGCTGAAACTTCCAACGTATCCTATACAAAACCAGAAGATGTTGACCTTGGAGACAGCGATGTGATAGTTCTCTTCTCAATGACAGCAATGTCTTTCATGGCAGATTCTGCCAAAGAAGACGTCATAGACATTGTGAACGGGACAAAAAGAGAGGACGCTATTATCATTGATATCGGAGGCTTCGGTCTTGGAACCGTCGACCTGGAAGAACACCCTTATCTGGAAGAGTACTGGGCAAATTTCTATTCAACCAACGCCGAAAGGTTGTTAGCCTACATACTGACCAATTTATGTGATGCAGAAGGATATGTGGAACCTCCTATCGCCGTTCCAACAAACGGCATCTACCATCCGGACATGGGACGTCCGTCCTTTGAAACACTCGAAGAATATATGGAATGGTATTCTGCAGATGACGGCACACACCATGTTTACGATGCGAATAATACCACCATAGGTATAACCTTCCTGATCAACACAAACGGGATGATTGGGAACAGGGCTATTGACGATCTTATATGGAGACTGGAATCCAGGGGCATTAATGTAATACCAGCGCACATGCACTGGGTGCTATATACCAGTACACCGGAGTTTTTCAAATATGATAATGAGTGGTTAGTTGACGGATTCATAGATATGGGTATGGGTGCCATGCTCTCTGCTGCAATATATGATACCGGGTACTTACAGGAAGCCAATGTCCCGGTGATCAATGCCATTCAGTATGAAGAAACTATTGAGGAATGGGAAAACAGTAGCACAGGAAGAGACTACAGGTTCCATTACCAGATTCCTATCATGGAAATTGGTGGAGAGATAGAATCCATTGTTGTAAGCGGGAAGAAGTACGACGAAACACATGATGTATATGTAGATGAACCCATCCCGAAACAGATGGAATGGATGATAAACCGCACTCTGAACTGGATAGAACTTAAAAGGATCGAGAACGAGGATCGTAAAGTTGCTCTGATCTACTACCACCACTCCCCCGGAAGAGACGGAGCAATGGCGGCTGCTAACCTGGATTCTGCACCCAGTATAGTAGCTTTACTGGAAGGTATGGAAGAAAGGGGTTACAGCCTGGGTAACAGCACTCCGAACCAGACTGAGCTTCTACAGCTGGTTCTTGACCAGGGACGCAATATAGGTTCATGGGCACCCGGCGAGCTGGAAAAGATAGTCAGCACCAACGAAACGGAACTCATGCCGGTGGAAGAATATATGGAAATGTTCAGTCAGCTGCCGGAGGATGCCCGGAAAGAAGTCATAGAGATATGGGGAGAGGCTCCTGGAGATCTCATGGTCTATGAAAATGAGAGTGGGAAATACTTCGTATTCCCAAAGATCACTCTGGGTAATGTAATACTTACTCCCCAGCCCACCCGAGGAGGTACCAATAATTCCTCCATCCTGTATCATGACCAGACCACACCTCCAGACCACCATTACATTGCTTTCTACATGTGGTTGCAGAAGCAATACGGAGCAGATGTAGTGATTCATTTCGGCCAGCACGGCACACAGGAATGGCTCAAAGGTAAAGGAGTGGGTCTTTCGGTAACCGAAGACTGGCCTGCCATTGTGATCGGGGATATGCCGGTTGTCTACATCTACAACGTAGGCGGAATCTCCGAAGGTTCTGTTGCAAAAAGGCGAGGGAATGCTGTGATAGTAGACCATGCCACTCCGGCAATAGTTGATGCCGGCCTTTACGGAGACCTTCTTGCCCTGCACGACAAGATACACCTGTATTCAGAAGCGGACCAGGATAATGATTCTATCAAATATGACTACAGGAATTCAACAATAGAACTGTATGATTCCCTTGGGCTTGAAAGTGATCCGGATGTGAATGTGTCAGTGGAAGAACTGACAGCAATGACAGAAGAAGAGTTTGAAGCCTTCGTGATCAATGGTAAAGTACACGACTATCTGCATGAACTGGCTTCGGCAAACATGCCATATGGCCTTCATATTCTGGGCGAACCTTTGGAAGGAGAAGAGCTGATAGCCATGGTACAGACCATGCTTGGTAGCAGCTTCAAGGAGAATATCGCAGCTGTGTTCAGTGGTGATGACGAGCTTCTGGAAGCTGCCAATGAAGATAACCTGCTTCATAGAATGCTTGCAGATCTGCTACTGAACGGCACAGAACCAGAAAAGGTACTTGAAATGCATTTGAACGAAACACCGGACTATTATAACGAAGTTGTAGGTGTTACCACCACAGATAGTAAAGGAGATTTCTCATTCACCAATCTGGAAGGAGGAAGTGGAGTCACATATTCAGTCTATGCATTAACAGAACTTTCAGGAGAGGAATTCATGTCAGGCAACGATCTGCTGACGATAAACGACTCCGGAAATACTGTATGTGATCTTGAAATGAATTATACGACCATGCAGCAATACAATGACATAAAAGCAAATCTTCCCGGAAATGCCAGCCTGTCAGGCCAGGTGTTTTACATATCCGGCATGAATTCCGGAGCAAGGTCAACTAAAGAAGGAATGACAGTCTTGCTTCGTCAGGAGGAATCAATAATAGCAGTTGATAAATGTGATGCCAACGGAAACTTCTCATTCATCAACCTCCCTGCAGGAACCTACACGCTTAATGCATATTACTACTGGGATGTACCTGAAATGGGCTCAAAGTTCTATTTTGTAGATCAGGAGACCACTGAACACACCCTTGGCGAAAATGATCAAATAAACAACTACGATCTTAAGGTTTATTCAAGTGGAACCGAAGCCGAGCTAAATGAACTGCAGAGTCTTACAGATGATGCCTCAATCTCCGGACAATCATATTATACATTATATGGGAACCGCGTTAATTCACCTGCACTTGTCATTCTGGCCAAGCAAAGCTTCCGGCTCTCAGATGGCGGACAGAAAGTATTCAATGATCTTGAAACTGCGGGCATCTATGCAGAAAACCTTTATGCATGCGGAGATGAGATCGAAAGTGTCCTGAATGCTCTAGAAGGACAGTATATAGTTCCCGGACTTGGAGATGATCCTATACGCAGTCCTTCTGTTCTTCCAACAGGCAAGAATTTCTACTCTTTCAATCCATATCTTATTCCAAGCGAAGAGACCTGGAAGCTGGGTGTAGAACTTGCAGATGATTTCCTGGAAGAATGGAAAGCTAACAATAACGGATCATACCCCAAGAAAGTGGGCTTTGTCCTCTGGTCGGCTGAAACCATGCGCCATAAAGGTATCATGGAATCCGAGATCCTGTACCTGATGGGAACACGTCCTGTGTGGGAAAATGGTATCCTTTCAGACGTAGAGGTAATTCCCTGTGAGGAGCTGACACATCCAAGAATTGATGTTGTGGTCACCATAACGGGAGTTTACAGGGATACCTGGGCTCTTCAGGTTGAGATGATGGACAGAGCCGTAGAGAAAGTTTCCGAGCTGAACGAATCTGATTGTGGATGGGCTAACTATGTGAAGGAAGACTCAGATGCTCTATACGAACTCCTGATGGCCACAGGCAATTATACGGAAGAAGAAGCAAGCAGTCTTTCCCAGAGCCGTATTTTCGGACCTCCCGAAGGAATGTTCAGTGTCGGCTCAATGAACTCCGTGATCTCCAGAAGTGACACATGGAACGGTGACGAGAGCATGCTGGCCGACCTTTACCTGAGCACTATGTCCAACGTATATAGCGAGGATGCATGGGGAGAAATGAATACTGATCTGTTCTCGCAGGTACTCAGTGGTACGGAAGCTATCGTATTCAGCAGGAGTGGAAATGACGGTCGTGGAAGCAGTGGAGTCGTTTTTGACCATGTTAATGAGTTCCTGGGAGGAATGAGCCTGGCAATTAAAAGCATTGATGGGGAAAGACCTGATATGTACATTGCAGACCTGAGGGATATGGATAATATGGAAACCACGACTCTGGAATCATATCTCATTAAGGAAATGCGCTCCACATACTACAATACGAAGTGGATAGAGGGTATGATGGCACATGGATACGCCGGGGCGGCAGAAATGGAAAGTGTGCTGAGCGACCTGTGGGGACTTGAGGTTACCACGGGAGCCGTTACCGATGAAATGTGGCAACAGATGTATGATATCTATGTCACGGATTCATATGACCTTGGCATGGAGGAATGGTTCAATTCCGAAAATCCGTGGGCTCGTCAGACAATGATTGCTCAGATGCTGGACGCTACAAGGACTGATTACTGGGATGCTTCTGATGAAGTAATACAGAACCTGGTCAATGAATATCAGCAATCATTGGAAGAATATGGACCTTGCTGCTGTGCTCTTTGTTGTGGAAACGCACTGCTTGATGATTACGTACAGGGAATGGTTACTGTCCCTGGAATGGTCTCCGAAGCAAGCCAGACTAGCAGCTCTTCAGGTGGAACTGGGGGAGGCAGTGTCCAGGTAATAGAAGCAAGCAAAACAGGTGATAATTCCGGCAACCAGACTGCAACATCAGACGGAGGTTACGGACTTGATGCATCACAACCGGATGCACTGCACTCAACTAATGATAACTATGTTGAAGGTGTAGTGATGCAGCATGAATCCGTATCCAGTGATGCAAGCTCCTCTGGAATGTCTTTCTCAGGAGCTTCCTTGATAGGAACTCTGCTTGTTGTTCTGACCTTCGGAGTGATCTATGCAGGTTTCAGGAGAAACAAATGAGAATTCATAAGAGCATCCGCTTTCACGGGTGCTTTTCAATTTTTACTTGAACTTAAGTTATAGATTTTTGAAATAAAATGAGGAAATAAAATGGAAATAGCTTATGCTATGGTTATAGGTGTACTGATATCGATCCTTATATTCGGATTGAAAACAGGAGCAGGATGTGGCTTCTCCAGTATTGGAAAGAAAAACATACTACTTATAGGTGGCTCATACTTTATATTGTCCCTGATACTTGGGGCTTTTGCAGGACACCTTGAAACAGATGGCCTTGAAGACCTGTCCCGGATGGGAATGGCAATACACTCGGTACTTGCAATTTTACTGATAGTGACCGGAATATACACGAACAAAAAATGGAATTGTGGCTGCGATGTGTCAAAGCATACTTTTGTGCTTCTATCACTTCCGTGCCCTGTTTGTCTTTCAGCTCTCTTACTTGCATGCATGCTTCTTGTCACAACCCTTGAGGTCAGCGGATTATGGGTAGGACTGCTTGTAGGAACAGTGTTCTTCGTTTCAGTAATCAGTTCTGCTTACATATTCAGGAGAATGGGAAAAGGACCGGATACCCTTGGAAATATCATGCTATTTCTGGGTATTTTTTACCTTTTAGGTGTACTGCTGATCCCGGCATTCATCAAAATGCAATCCATGAACATAACACCAGTTTCAAGTGAAAGCGTGGGAATGATGCCTTTTATTGTATTTGGGGCATTCATCCTTGGCGGATACCTTAAAGAGAAAATAAGGAGGCATTCATAATGGCTTTTGAGTCTTATATTTTCCAGACGCTGTACATATTTTCAGCTTCGTTATTGTACCCGGTAATAATTGTATTGATCCTGATGGTTATTTTTTCCCTCTCGCTTATAGGAGAATTCCTTTCGGAATACTCAAAAAGACATCGTGATCCTGCCAATCTGGACCAATGCTGTGCGATGATAAGGAAGAATATTGATTCACAGGATTTCAAAGAGGCTGCATTGTCCCTGCAAAATGTCAAACAGAACCAGATGGTCACAGATTTTGCAAATACAGCCTCACGGCATCTGGAGAACAATATGCTGCCTTCAATCGAGTGGCTGGCGCAGGAATTTGAGATTAAGATGTCAAAAAGGCTGGAACAGACCAGGATAGTTGCCACGATTTCACCGATGCTTGGACTTATGGGAACCCTGATACCACTGGGGCCGGCACTTATCGGGCTTTCCAACGGTGACATCGAACAACTAGCGAATAACCTCATGATAGCCTTTGCTACAACGGTAGTCGGACTATTTGCAGGAATCATCGGTTATGTGCTCACCCAAATAAGGAAAAGATGGTACTGGCAGGATATGGCAGATATAGATTATATTCTTGAGACTCTGGAGGTCGAAGATTGAAAAGGAAATACAGAAGAAGACTTATAGATAATGAAGATGAGCAAAACCCCCTTACAGGGGTTGCTAATCTTTTTGATATCGCCATGGTGTTTTCCGTAGCTCTTCTTGTAGCACTTGTTATGTCCTACCAGATGCCTGAATTACTGAATCCCAATGAAGATATAACCATTGTAAAGAATCCGGGACAGCAGGACATGAAGATTATAATCAAGGATGAAGGTAAGCCTATTGAGGTCCTGAACATGACAGACCAGGTAGGTGGTGGAACAGGAGAAGCTCTTGGAACAGCATACAAACTGGCTGACGGAAGAGTTATCTACGTTCCTGAAGACAATACCAATTCATCTAAAACCAACTGAACAAAATAGATCAGAGTTCCGGTCTTCTCGACCGGACATACTTTTTCATTTTTTCAATAGTCACGTCATGAAGCTGCTGCTCCAGAATAAGGGCATCTTTTTCTGCAATCGTCTCAGGGACATTTATGATATCCATAAGAAGCGATTTCAGATGGTCATGTCTGTTCTCTGCGATCCTTGCTACATTATTTCCTTTTACAGTGAGGTTGACACTGCCGTATTTAACATAGCTGACATATCCTTCTTTATCAAGGCGCTTGATCATTTCTGTTGCACTGGGAGCCCTTACATTCATTGCTCCTGCAATATCCTTTATGCGTGCATAGCCTTTTTCAGATTCAATAGTCATTATGGCTTTCAAATAGTTCTCTGCTTTTCTTGATAGCATTATCCACCCAGCCTTTGTTTTTTGACAATAAAGTAAGTTCACTCTCCAAAAAATAGATTTAAGTCTGCGAATCCACAGCAAAGGAAGAAACATCCATTGTGCTATCGTATTGGACCACAGTATCTGAGCTTCGCATTTTCCAGCTGCCGGCTTGTTGTTGTTTTGTCCATAAGCTCTGGTATAAGCCCCCTCCTGATACAAGAGTATCATGGGTGCCGCATTCCGATATTTTTCCATTGTCCAGCACAAGGATTTGGTCTGCATTCTCAATGGATTTGAAGCGGTGGGCAATGACAATAAGAGTTCTTCCCCTGACAAGGTTTTCCAGAGCTTCCTGTATCACAGCTTCGTTTTCCGGGTCAAGAGATGCTGTTGCCTCATCCAGCAGGACTATAGGTGCATCTTTCAGGATTGCCCTTGCAATTGATATTCTCTGGCGCTCCCCGCCTGAGAGTGAACTGCCACCTTCGCTGACAATTGTATCATAACCCTGTGGAAGTTTTTCAATGAACTCATCACATCTGGCAAGTCTTGCAGCTCCCCTGATTTCCATGTCAGTGGCATTCTGCTTACCCACCCGGATATTATTTGCAATGGTATCGTTGAAAAGATAAACATCCTGGAATACCATTGATATTCTGGAAAGAAGAAGGTCAGGGTCAAGTTTCTTAACCGGAACTCCACCGATACTGATAGAACCTGACTGAACATCCCAGAAACGTGCTATCAGGTTTATCATTGTTGATTTTCCTGAACCTGAAAGTCCCACAAGTGCTGTCATTGAGTTTACCGGAAAACGGCAGTTTATGTCCTTCAGGACATCAGTATCCTTGTAACGGAAACTGACATTGTGGAACTCAATTGTGTTATCTTCGGTAAGTTTTTGCCCCTTATCATATGGCAATTCCTCTGCTGCCAGAACCTCACCAATGCGGTCCAGTGAAAGACGGGTATAACGCATCAGGACAAGTATAGGTCCAAGTCTTTTGATAGGGGCAAAGAAATAGTATCCTAGGACTGCAAATGTGAATAACTCAGGTATAGATAGTTCACCTTCAAAGCTCATTTTTGCAGCAAATGATAACATGATAAGGTATCCTGCATCCAGCAGCAAAAGGGATATCTGGACAGGAATTCCTGCATATACTTCACCTTTGAAGCTAAGTTTTTTCAGTTTTTTCATGGCATTGTCAAGTATGCAGAATTTGTCTCCTGTCATGCTATATGACTTCAGAAGTTTGACAGAGCGGGCATATTCGAGTATCCTTGATGAAGTTTCATTGATAGCTGCCACATGCTTTATTCCCAATATGGCTATTATCTTCCGGGCCAGCAGTACAAAAAAAGCTGCCACAAGAACAGACAACAGCATTATACCGGTCAGTTGAGCATTTACATATATCAGGAATAAACCTATCAGCATTGGCACTACTATTGATGTAACAACATCCGGAAGGTTGTGTGATAATGATGTTTCAGCCTGGCTTACATCATGTAAGAGACGTCCGGTGACATCTCCAGGATCCTTCTTTTTGAAAAAACCCAGTGGAAGACGCCTGAGCTTATCCCCTAGAAAAAGGCGCAGGTCTGTTGAGATGGAGTAGGCACGATAATAGTTGTTTGTCTGGCTGATGATAGTCAACAGGAAATAAAGCACAAAACCCGATACGTAGTAAGCATATAATTCCCAGAGATAAGCAAAATCATGCGAATGATCCTGTAACACGGGTAAGACAAGTCCCAGAATGAACAGGTAGAGCAGACCATTGAAAAGACCACGAGGTACATCTGACAGGAAACTTAGACCAATGATACTCAAAATATTATTTCTGTTGTCAGCATACAAATTCCATGATTTGTTTTCTTTCATCTGTTCATTCCTCCTTTTCTGAAAGTTTCCAGTGCCTTGCTTTTGTGTGGGATTTCCACATATTGTAATACAGTCCTTGATTTGCCAGCAGTTCATCATGAGTGCCCTGTTCTTCGAGCTGGCCGTTATTAATAACAATAATGGAATCGGCATTCACAATAGTAGAAAGACGGTGAGCTATTACAACTACTGTCTTACCGACCATAAGTCTTGAAAATGCTTCCTGCATCTTTGTCTCGTTCTCTGCATCAGCATAAGAACTGGCTTCATCCAGCAGTATTATTGGAGGGTCTTTGAGTATTACCCGTGCAAGAGCTATGCGTTGTTTTTCTCCTCCGCTCAGGTGAACCTCACCGCCTTCGCCTATTATTGTATCGTAACCATGTGGAAGAGAAAGTATTAGGTCATGACATGCAGCGGCCATGGCAGCTTCTTCTATATCCTTCTGCATCGCACCGGATTTACCCATACGGATATTCTCCCTCACAGTGTCTGTGAGCATCTGCACTTCCTGGAACACAGTCCCAACTGTCTGATTCACACCAACAGTTCCCATGTCCCTGAATGCAATGCCTCCAATACTAATTGACCCGGATGATACGTCCCACATTCTTGCCATGATGTTTACAAGAGTTGTCTTTCCGGCTCCACTTGGCCCTACTATCGCTGTAAATGACCCTTGCGGAATCTTAAAACTGATATTTGAAAGGACTTCTGAATTGTGATATTTAAAAGAGACATCATTAAGTTCTATTCCATATTCATCAGGAGATACTGGATATTGGGGTTCTGGAAGCGATTTTTCTTCAAGAACTGATTCTATCCTTCTGGAACCTTCAAATATGTATTCCGAATGGGATACGGTCATAATGAACGGAATGAACTCACACATGCAGCCGGTCCCCAGTAAAAGGAACAGGATCATTGTGGGTACATCGATCTCACCGGCCTGAAGAAGATAAAGGCCTGCTGGTATCACAAATATCCCGCCACCGACAACGATAGCAGAAAAAGATGCCCAGTAGGGGGTACTGCTCTTTGAGATCTTAAGGACGAATGTCCTGTAATCAAGGACTGAGTGTTTTAATCTTCTGAATGAATCGAGTGTCAGGTTAAAAACCTTAACTGCAGGCATGCCCTGTACATATTCCACACTAGTGGAATTCATTTTTTCAAGAGAATCATGATATTCCCTGAAAGATTCACGACGATCCTGGCCAGTACCGGCCCCACTCCACATCAATTTAACCATTATTAAACCAAGAGGCAAGGGGATTGTGGCTGCAATGGCAAGGCGCCAGTCAACAGTAAAAAGAAAAGCAAGTGTTATAATGGGAAGTACAAGACCAGATACCATATCAGGGATGTGGTGAGCAACAAAATTCTCAATGGTTTCCACGTCTTCCTGTATGATCTTACGAACTCTTCCTGTGTTGTTAGAAGACCAGAAACCCATGGGCAGAGTTCCAATGTGTTCCGTAAGGCGTTTGCGGATCATATACAGGAGATCAAATGCTGCAATATGACTGGAAACAAAACTTGAAATGATCAGGATATACCGCAGCATTATCGCCAGAAAAGCATACAATAGCATTTCAATTACAGGTTCATGTGAAGCATGGACTCCTGCATTCAGATAGTACCTTATGATGTAGTAGATTATTACGTAGGGGATAATGTAAAGGACAGAGCCCATTGCTGCCAAAACTACGGATAATATGAATTCTATTTTTTTCTGTTTAACTGTCTCCATTAATAATTCCATTGTATACTACCCCAAAGGCGATTTTCTATGCCATTTATAGATATAGTAAGATAATTTAGTCATAACTACTTTTACAAGCTTTATCTACATACATTAGATATAAGTTTTTTGCACAACAATTGAAATAAGCTGAATACAAATTTAGTTTTAAACAATACTATAGTGTAGCATTGTGTTTTTTCCTTTAATATTTATAAAAACCTTCTAAAAATTTAAGATTAAATGCGTTAGTTGAGGGTGTAAAGCAAAAGAACAAAACTTTATATATTATACATTATTTACTAGCTTTTGCTAGATTGTGTAGTCATGCCTACGAAATCACCCCGAATTGGAACGTGATGATGAAGCAGGATGATACACAAAAAATAGATAAAAATAGATTAGATTGGAGATTAACATGACAAAAACAATAATCGTCTATGGTAGCACTACCGGCAGTACACAGACACTGGCAGAAGAGATTGAAAGTACATTCAGTAAAAATGGGATCGATGCAAGGCTTGTAGAAGTGACGAATGTTGAACCAGCAGAACTTGCGAACTATGACCTTATTATTCTTGGATGCTCCACATGGGGAGAGGGTGAATTACAGGACGATTTCATTTCATTTGAGCATGATATGGAAGGAATTGGTCTGAATGGAAAAAAGGCTGCATGCTTCGGCCCGGGTGACAGTGATTACACTTTCTTCTGTGAAGCAGTTAACATCCTGGAATCCCGTCTGGAGTCATGTGGGGCTGAACTTATAACAGAAGGACTGATGATCGATGGAGATGTTGACAGTCAGCTTGATCTGGCTTCAGAATGGGCAGAGAAGCTTATCGCTAGCATATCCTGATTAAGGCGAAAGGAGATAAATATGAGAAATCTAGACGAAGGCTTGATCAGAGCATATGTTCATGGCAATATGCAGGTTCTGAGGCAACATATCTATGAGTATGAAAAAGGTCTTCGGGATCTCATACTCCATACTACAAGTAGCTATCTTGAAGAAGACATCATCTGCCTGCTTGAAAAAAAGCAGATAGGTTATATTATACAAAGAGCTTCTGAGAATAAGATCAATGTTTTTTTTGGAGATCACAAATGTATTAACATACTCAGGAAGATAGGAGACAAAAATCTATCTGACTATTCTGATGAAGAGGACTTCATACTTGGAATCATGCTTGGATATGACAGGTTGCAGCAATGTGACCGTTACCTGAAAAGAAAGAACAAAAGTATGAAAATAGAACTGATAGCATAATTCTTTTTTGTTTTTCTTTGCATCAGATCTTTTCTGGTATATTTCCTAAATGCCGCTTTAACTGAGGCAAGAACCCATAACGTCTTTGTTTTTGTTAAATATCCCATTTATTTTAACTTCATGTATTAAACAATGCACAAATATATTTTGCATGCATATTTTGAAGTTTATTTACCATATTGTATTATTTTTTAGTGGTTCACATCGTTAATACAAAAGTATATATTATATGCAGATTAGTGCTACGAAACAATTAAAAAATAGCATTAAAGCAGAATATGATCTACAGTAGTAATACCTATTATCACGACTCAAATACAACATCAAAATAAACCAGAGAAGGATCTCAAATGGAACACGGAAAAATAGACTGGAATGAAATATGGAAAGAACTCATGACTGCCCAACAGTCATCAAACAAAGAAATTGAGAATAACCTGTGGAATAAGAAGGATAATGCAGAAAGGTTCTGGAAAAGAACTCAGCAATTCTCAGACAGAACACAGCTTACTCTTGAAGAGCTACCTCTTACGCCGCAGTCCAGGGTACTGGACATTGGTGCCAGTCCGGGAAGACTTTCAATACCTATTGCGGAAAGGGTTGCACATGTAACTGCGGTGGAACCTGCAGAAGGCATGAGAAATATACTGCTTGATAATGTTGCTGAAAAAGGATTAACTAATCTTGAATGTGTCAGCAAGCGCTGGGAAGATATTGATGTAGAGAATGACCTCAATGGTCCTTATGACATTGTTATTGCCTCTTTCTCCCTTGGTATGCCGGATATAAGGGAAGCAATTCAAAAAATGGAGCAGGCTTCCTCAAAGCATGTTTATCTTTACTGGTTTGCAGGAACCAGTCCCTGGGAAGAACATTCAGTAAATCTCTGGCCATACCTGTATGGAACAAATTATACATGCGGTCCAAAATGCGATGTCCTGTATAACGTTCTCTACGACATGGGAATTTATCCTGATATGGAAGTGTTCTCCATGGAATACACCAACAATTTTGCATCCATGGATGAAGCCATGGATTTCTTCAGATCACGATATGCAATTGAGACACCTGAGCAGGAAGCTACTCTTTATAATTATCTCAGGGATGAGCTATCATGGGAGAATGGCAGCATTTCTGAAAGAGCCGATTCAACACGTGTCAGGATCTGCTGGGAAAAGAAACAGAACAATTAGGAGATGATATTTTGAAAATATTGATATGCGGAAAAGGCGGATGTGGAAAAAGTACATTAACAGCACTGCTTGCACAGACAATGTCCAGAGAAGGATATAATGTACTGGTGGTTGACAACGATGAATCCAATTTCGGACTTCACAGGCAATTGGGAGTGGAACTACCAGAGGATTTCCTGAATTTCTTTGGCGGGAAAAAAGATCTTGTCCAGAGAATGAAAGCTTCATTTTCAACAGGAGAGGAAGTAAAGTTCTTTGATAACAGATGGGAAATCGCAGACATACCCGGTGAATATGTCTCAAGAACAGACAACATTTCACTAATGGCTGTTGGAAAGATACACGATTTTGGAGAAGGTTGTGCCTGTCCAATGGGAGTTCTTTCAAAGCATCTGCTCAAGAATATAGATGCCGGAAGTAACGACATAGTTTTAGTTGACACTGAAGCCGGGATCGAACATTTCGGCAGGGGAGTTGAGGAAGGCTGTGATGCACTGTTAATGGTCATTGACCCATCCTATGAGTCCATCTGCCTTTCCGAAAAGATAAGCAGCCTGGCAGAAGCTGCTGGAAAGGATCTCTATTTTGTACTTAACAGGGTTGAAGGAAAAACCAAAAGCGTCCTTTGTGAGAAAGTCCCTGAAGACCGTATTCTGGCAACGCTTCCTGTAATGGTTTCAGTATTCAAGGCAGGGCTTCTTGGTGAAAAATTCCAGGTGGATGTACCAGAGGTAGAAGAGATCTGCACTTTTTTGAAGAGTATGAATAACACTTGAAATTCATATCATCAAAGATACAGATTTTGATATCAAGAGGGTTATTTATGTACTTAAAGCAATTTGTTGTTGGTATAAGCCTGCTGGTTTTTTTAGTTGCTAGTATTGGTTTTGCTTCCTGCTCGGAAGTTATTGACGTTAAACGTCAGCTTCCTTCTGATTTTTCAGAAGGTGAACTGGCAGAGATCACACTGGAGATTACAGGAGAGAGTCCTTTTATGTTAGGTATAGTGGAAACTATTCCACAGGGCTTTACTTTTCCTGAATCCGATTCTGATGTTTCGAATGCTGAATCATTTAAGGTTGACAGAGATACCGGGAAAATATCATTTTCAGTAACAGATGTTACTGAAGTTACGTATAATGTAATTCCTTCTGATGACGCTGAAAACTCATTTGAAGGATACTGGGTTGACATGCTTTACCAGACACAGGAATTAAATGAAGGAAAAGAAAGATGGATTTCAGTAACTGATCCTAATTCTGCTTCAAGCGGACAGAGTTCCACTACAGTTTCTTCTGGAGATACAGAATCAGGAGTTACGTCCAGTGTGCCAGGTTTTAGTTTATTTTTAGCTTCAGTATCACTTTTTGCATGTGTTCTCTTTTTAAGGAAAAATAATTCAGGAGGAGATGAAGAATGAGCAAAACCAGAATTCTTATGATAGGAATGATAGTACTTGCCTGCTCATTTATTTCCATAATGAATGCTGCTGCACTGTATACTACTCTTCCGTGTGATGATGGTGACGGAGTACTGACCGAAAGCGAGGTTTCAGATGCAGTTTGTGATTACATGCTTGGAGATGGGGCATACACTCTGGATGACGTAGGAGATGCTGCATATGTACTTACATACTGGGACGGTAAACCAAAAACCATTACTGACTATAATGACAGAGAAGTCACTTTTTACAGGCCTATTGAAAGAATAATCACAACCAATCCAGATAATTCAAGAATCGTTATTGCACTGGGAGATCTTGACAAAATGGTTTCTTCAGATGAGTGCACACGAGGAGGATGTGTGCTTCCAAGGGATTCTAATGATGAGAAGATAGCTACAGATGCTTGGGAAAGTCTTCAGATATATGGTGGAGGTCAACTTGATGATCTTCCTGAAACTAACACTCGCTATGAAATAGACTATGAGACAATGGCAATTCTTCAGCCGGATATTGTTTTAGACACTACTTCGGCAAACAGGGGAGATCTGATCTTAGAGAAGGTCGGTTGTCCATGTGTGGAAGCAGGTGCAGGATTCACATTTGAAGAAAACTATGCTCACATCCAGATGCTTGGTGAAGTGCTGGATAAAGAAGAAAGAGCAGATGAACTGGTAGATTTCATAAGTTCTAAAGTCGAGATGATCGAATCTATAACATCACAGATAGATGAAAGTGAAAAACCAACGGTATATTTTGCTCCAAGAGGAGCTACAAAAGGTTTCTATGATGCTATTGAGGGAAGAGACTTCACACGCACAGAAGCAGTATATGAATCACTAACTCTTGCAGGAGGGATTAATATTGCAGAGAATTGCACAGGTACCAATGTCAATGTTGCTCCTGAACAGATCGTTGTTTGGGAACCAGAAGTTATCTTTGTTGCAAAGAATACATGGGACGGAGAAAGCGGTGTTGGTTTTGTAATGGAGACACCTGAACTTTCAGATATTCCTGCTGTCAGAAACAACCAGGTGTATGATTGTTTCTATCCATATTGCAGAGGCAGGCCCATCGATAGAAGTTTGCTGAATTTATTTTACATGGCAAAACGCCTTCATCCTGAAGAGTTCAGCGATATTGACATGGAAGCAGAAGGTAACGAGATATTCAAACAGTTGCTTGGAGTAGATGGAATGTTCACTGAGCTTGCTGAATATCAGACATTTGCAAAAGAAGTGTATTGAATTACCCCATAAATCTTAATTTTTCAGGGAAATGGATCTTTGCAATTAATTTGCATGTGACTTTCCCTGTATTTTTTGGTGAAAATATGCGAAATCTATTTGAAAAAAAGAAAGCTCAGAATACAGACCAGTTAGCTGGTTCTGATAAAAAGCAACAATCTGGCGTAAGGGAGGATTACAAGCGTTTTGTGGGGAAAAAGATCATTCTTTTAATCAGCATGTTTGCTCTTATTGTTTTACTGGGAGCTTTTTTTGTAACCATTGGCCCTCTTGAAGTATCAGTAATCGAAGTCTACAAAATTCTTTTATTCCGATACTTCCCTGATCTGTTTGTAACCTCCGGCCTTCCTTCGCAGGTTGTGTGGAATATTCGTTTACCACGAATCATTGCCGGTATTATGGCAGGTTTTGGTCTTGGAATATGTGGATGTGTAATGCAATCTGTTTTGAAAAATCCCCTGGCAAGCCCGTTTACCCTCGGTATTTCCTCAGGAGCAAGTTTTGGAGTTGCAGTTGCTGCCGTATTGGGAGTAGGGGTTATAAGTGGTCCATACCTTCTTGTGGGCAATGCTTTTTTGTTTGCTATGCTGTGTTCTCTATTCATTATCGCTCTTGCAAGTCTTAAAGGTGCTACTTCAGAAACCCTTATTCTTGCAGGAATTGCAATAAATTACCTGTTCAGTTCTCTTACAGACCTGTTCAAGTATTTTGCAACAGACGAGCAGCTTCGCCTTATGGTAAGCTGGGGAATGGGAGATCTGTCTGCGTTTTCCTGGAGTAATTTCCTGCTTCTGCTATGTGTCTTTTCTATTTGTACCCCACTTTTGTACATGAAGGCAAACGACCTGAATATCATGGTAATAGGAGATGAAAATGCAAAGAGTCTCGGAATTGATGCTAATAAGGTCAGAATGTTCTGTATGCTGCTTGCAAGTCTTTTGATCGCGACCATTGTCTGTTTTACAGGAACTATCGCATTCATAGGTTTGGTTGCACCGCATATGGCACGCATGGTGATTGGTTCGGACCACAAATACCTGTTCCCTGCATCGGGTCTTTTGGGTGCACTTGTACTGATATGTGCTGATGTTACAGGTATGAACCTGATAAGACCAACTGTCATTCCGACAGGCATAATGACTTCCCTGCTTGGAGTACCATTCTTCATGTATCTCATTCTCAAAAGAAAACGGAAGGAGTTCTGGTAATATGGTTACAGTGAATGTAAACAATGTCACTTTTGGCTACAACAGCGCAAAGATACTTCATGATGTATCGGTGGATATTGACAGATCAAGCTTTGTCAGTATTGTGGGACCGAACGGAGCAGGCAAATCAACGCTACTTAAATGTGTTAACAAGATCCTCAAGCCTGAATCCGGTGATATTCTTGTTGATAAGAACAACATTCATAAAATGAAACGAATGGAAGTGGCAAGAAATGTTGCTTATGTTCCACAGAGTTCGAACAGGGTCTTCCCTACAACTGTTTTTGAAACTGTGATGATGGGAAGAAGACCTCATCTTGGATGGTTTAGTAACGAAGCCGATAAAGAAAAAGTGTGGCAGGTACTTGAAGAAATGGGTCTTGATGACCTGGCTCTGCGCAATTTTGATGAATTGAGCGGAGGTCAGCAGCAGAAAATCCTGATCGCAAGAGCTCTGGCACAGGAGACAGGAGTTATTCTTCTTGATGAACCCACAAGTAATCTTGATATCTGGCACCAGCTTGATGTGATGGAAAATGTGAGGGGTCTTGTTAAAAACAGGAACGTGACAGCGTTGATGGTTGTACATGACCTCAATATGGCTTCCAAGTACTCAGACTTGATCTTGATGATGAAAAATGGGAAGATAGTGTCTGCTGGTGATCCGGTTTCAGTGCTTACTTGCGATAATATAGAACGGGTCTACGGTGTTGAAGCACATGTACACACACATGCAGGAATTCCATATGTGATGCCTCTCAAGCAGGTTGGACTGGCAGCTGATTCCTGCATGATGCAGGCAAACGATGGATTTGAAGCTTAAGGAGAATTGAAATGTTTGAAGTTTTCAGGAAATACATCCGTTTGAAAGACGAATGCGAAACAAATATTGAAACTTTCTCTGATATGAGGAAATATGGAATTCTATTCATCTTTTTCCTGATCTTGTTCTTTGCAGCAGCTATTGCCATGGTTATGGGAGCTTATGAGATCTCATTTACAGATGTCTATGCCACCATATTCGCAAATATGGGACTGTTTGGCGACATTTCCAATGTCAGTAAATTGCATAACACGATCATATGGAACATTCGTCTGCCACGAGTTCTGCTTGCTATAACTGTCGGGGCTGCACTTGCAAGTTCAGGTGCTGTTTTCCAGGGTTGTTTTAGAAACCCGCTTGTTGAACCTTATATTCTCGGTGTTTCATCCGGTGCTGCATTTGGCGCAGCCCTTGGAATTGTTTATCCTTCTGTTTTTAGTTCTGTCCAGATATCTGCATTCATATTCGGTTCCCTTGCAGTGCTGGCTGCATACACTCTTGCAAGGACACGTGGACAAACTCCGATAGTGACCCTGATACTTGGTGGAGTAATAATCGGATCGATATTCTCGGCACTTGTATCCCTGTTAAAATACATGGCAAATGACTCAGCACTTCGCGAAATAGTCTTCTGGCTCATGGGCGGGTTCTATTATGCGACCTGGCAGGATGTTTTTATCACAGTCCCGATAGTGCTTGTTTCGTTCCTGATAATGTGGATGTATTCATGGAAACTCAACATTCTTTCCATGGGTGATGAAGAAGCAAAAGCACTGGGAGTCAACCCGGAAAGATCAAAACTGGTCATAATAACCATTGCAACGCTTGTCACTGCAGTTGCTGTTTCAACTGTTGGTATAATCGCATGGGTCGGACTTATGATGCCGCATGCTGCCAGAATGATACTCGGACCAGACAACCGTTTTGTTATTCCGTCTGCCGCTATGCTGGGAAGCATCTACCTTATTGTCTGTGACACTATGGCAAGAACCCTGACAACCTCGGAGATTCCTGTCGGGATCATAACTTCGATAGTCGGTGCACCATATCTGTGTTATCTTCTGCGGAACAAAGGCAGATCTTTACTGGGGTGATCAGATGCTGAAAGTGAAAAATATCCATTTCAATTATGGAAGCAGCAAGATTCTGAATGACCTGTCTTTCAACGTTGAAGAAGGACAGCTATGCGGACTTTTCGGACCGAACGGATGCGGGAAAACAACCCTGTTCAAATGCTGCATGAATTTCCTTAAATATCACATGGGTTCGGTTGTCATGGACGGTGTGGACATACAAGAATGTAGCATTGCAGACATGGCAAAGATAGTTGCATATGTTCCTCAGGAGCATAAACCGCCTTTTCCCTATCTTGTCAAGGAAGTCGTGCTAATGGGAAGAACTCCGCATCTTGGAGGATTTTTTGGGATCAGCCGGGATGACAAGGAAAAAGCATGGAACGCCCTGGAGTTACTGGACATTGCACATCTTGCAAACCATCCTTACAACCAGCTCTCCGGCGGACAACGCCAGATGGTATTGATTGCAAGGGCAATTGCACAGGAAACAAGGATAATTTTCCTTGATGAACCGACATCTGCACTGGATTTCAGTAACCAGATGAGGATTTGGGATCTTATGAGGAAGGTCAAAGATCAGGGAATAACGATCCTGGCGTGCAGCCATGATCCTAATCATGTTTCCTGGTTCTGCGATAAGGTCGTGGTAATGAACAGGGATGGTATTCTCTGCCAGGGACCACCACACGATGTGATCACCGAATCGGTGCTCAATGATGTTTATCAGGATATGTGTGCGGTCAGATCGTTAGATGGCATTAGAATGGTGTTGCCCAGAAGCGTTTCTAACAGAGTATGGTAAAAATGAGAATTATTTATCTTTTTATTGAGGATTTAAAATGAAATCAAAGGTACAGTATATCGCAGTGTTGGGTATATTGATGTGTGTCCTGCTAAGTGCCGGATGTACTGAGAATATGACCGACAATAGTGTTGTGTCAGACAATACTAATAATGAAGAACAATACAGAACAATTGTTGATAGCCGTGGCGTGGAAGTCCAGATTCCCGCTGATATTGAACGTGTTGCCACCATAAGTGATGGACTGGTCGAAGGTGTCATGACAGCGATCGGAGTGCAGGATACCCTGGTTGGAGTCGGATCAAGCTGCTTGCAGCGTAACTTTAACTACACATACGAAACCGTGGACGGAGAAACTTATGAATATGAGAATGGAATGAACCCGGTAACATATCTTAACCCATGGATCATGGAACTGCCACTTTTCGTATCTTCCGGTTCCGCTGTGAATTACGAAACTCTTGCAAGCCTTGAACCTGATGTCGTGATCGTTCGTGTAGGAAGCTGTTCTTTACGATATCTTGACGACGAGAATACACAGAAAAGCATCGATACAATGGAATCGCTTGGTTTTCCGATAGTCGTTCTCTATGATCCTAATTGTTACGATTCTCCGGACATGACCACCATATCCGATGAGATAAACATAATAGGACAGATCTTTGGAAAAGAAGATGAAACACAGGTTATTGCAGATTACCTTGAAAGTCAGGTCAGTTTTGTAAGTGCCAGGACGCATGATATTCAGGAAGATGAAAAAACTGATGTACTGGTATTCGGAGCATCTCCAAAAGCACGAGGAGAAGGCGGAGCAGGACAGGTATTCGGACTTGATACTTTTGAGTCATTCTTTATTGAAGATATAGTGAATGCGAACAACGCTTTCCAGGAAGAGGGATATTTCAAGACGGTAAGTGCAGAACAAATGCTGGCACTGACTCCCGATGTGATAGTTCTGTGTACAGCTTCAGGATATCATCCACCTCTTGAACTTTATGAGGCACCATATTACCAGAACCTGCAGGAAATGGATGCCATCAAGAACAGAAGAGTGGTTGCTCTCCCCTGGTCACCATGTAATTGTGCAAAAAGACTGGAGTATCCTATCGATGTAATGGTAATTGCAACGGGCACTTATCCCGAATTATTCGAGGATGTACAGCTTGATGAATGGTTGCTTGAGTTCTACCAGAATGTCTACGGAGTGGATCTTGAAACAGCAAAGGAATTACGTTCTACACAGTGGATGGACTGGACTGTTGATGAATGTCCGACATGTTCCTGAGCTTCATCTACAATTGAACTAAGATGAAATTTTTCAAGTTCTGAAGGATAAAACGTGGTTTAATACAGAATCATGGCATTTCGTCATGATTATGTATCTTTTTTTAGTCCTAATTTAGTTTCTTGTTAAAATAAAATTCATATTTACTTTAATAGTACAACTAATCAATTGATGAATATGCTTAAATCACAATCATATTTATTAATAGAATATTTAGTAATACTTTTATAGAATAATGTAATATCGACTCTCGTTCATATAATCGATAACAATTACAATTGAGTTTTAGATAGGTCACAAAAATAAGGTGTTATGTAATGAATAAAAAAGGGTTATTGGTATTATTTTCAGCATTCCTGATATCTCTGGTCTTGATGACAGCAGGTTGTGTTGATCAGGATGATACTCAGAACAGTATTACAGCTTCATATGCTGATGCGGGATCTGAGAAAGTGGATGTTGTTCGTCTAAGCGGCGGAGATTATGGCTATCCACAACCGTTCTCAATATATCCAAGAGGTCCTGGATCATCAAAGGTGGGAATGATCTTTGACAGTCTGGTAGAAAGAGACGAAGTTGGTATAATTCCATGGCTGGCCAAAAGCTGGGAAATAAATGCAGATGGAACAGAGTACACATTCTATCTCCGTGAAGGTGTAAGCTGGAATGACGGGGAACCTTTCACAGCTAATGACATTAAATTCACTTTTGAATACGAACAGGAATATGTGCCTATCGCAGGTGGAATGGAAACAGGAGTTGTAGACAGCGTTCAGGTTGTGGACGAAAATACGGTCAAATTCGTACTTACTCAGCCGGTTTGTACATTCCTTTACAAGATGACAGGTTTTAAGATCATACCTCAGCACATATACGAAGATGTAACTGACCCTGCCAGTTTCCTTGATCCTGAAGCAGTTACAGGTACCGGACCATTCCTTCTTGAGGAATACAACCAGGAACATGGAACATACAGGTTTGTAATGAATGAAAACTTCTGGGGACCGGAAACATCTGTTGAAGCCGTTGAATTCATCCCTGTCAGTGATGCGTTAGTTTCCTTTGAACAGGGTGAGATCGATTTTACAAGTGTATCACCTGATACTCTTGACCGCTTTACATCAGACTCAGATATAAGAGTTGTACAGCAGCCTGCTTTCTGGGGATACCAGTTCTATTTCAACATGAACAAATGCACTGAGCTTGGTGAGAAAAAGATAAGACAGGCCATTGTTTATGCAATCGACCGTGAAGAACTTGTGGAAAAGATCGGCAGAGGTGCAGGAAAACCTGGTGAAATGGGCATACTCCCTGAAGATCACATATGGTATAATTCTGACCAACCGGATTACGACTACAACCCTGAAAAGGCAGGAGAACTGCTGGACGAAGCCGGATGGACTGATACAGACGGCGACGGCATACGTGATAAGGATGGACAAAAACTCTCATATGTATTATCACTTGGAAGCAGTGAGGTCCGTATTGGAGAACTCATAAAAGAGAGACTCAGCGAAGTTGGAATCGATGTTCAGGTCCAGGCCCTTGAGAGCAAATCACGTGATGCAAACCTGAAAACCGGAGACTTCGAGCTTGCCATAAGCGGCTTTGGAGGATGGGGAAAAGATGCGGATTATCTGCGTACAAGGTACTGTGATGAAACTTCAGAAACCAACAGTGTCTCATCCGCTGCATCAGTCTTTGGTTATCATAATGATACTCTGAATGCTCTTGGAGCCCAGGAATTGCAGGAACTTGATGATAAAGCACGCAAAGAGATTGTCTATGAAATGCAGACCGTGCTTGCTGAGGATATACCTGCGATACCACTCTATTATACTACAAGCTATGACGCATGGCACATTTCAAAATATGATGGCTGGATAAATATGTATGACCATCACGCAAGAACACACAGTATTCTTTCATATATCCAGAGGGATGGAATTGCAGCAAAAAGATAATATCAGCAACCTTGTGGATTGCTGGAACAAAGCATCAAGAACTGGCCTGAATATTCTGGATGAAGGCAGAATGGCAGAAGTATGGAACAAGCGTTCTGTGAGCTATGCCAGAAATATGGAGAAGGACAGGAGACAGAACAAAACCGATCAGATCCTTGCATTCCTTGATGAATGCGGCTTTGAGCCTGAGGGTGCAAAGGTTCTGGATATTGGGTGCGGACCCGGAACCCTCTCCCTTCCTCTTTCAAGAATAGGAGCAGATGTTACTTCCCTTGACATATCTTGCGGAATGCTTGACAGATTGAAAGATTCCGTAAAGGAGGAATCACTCCCAATAAACATCATAGAACGTTCCTGGTGGACAGCAGACATAGACGAGCTTGGATTCAGGAATGAATTCGATCTTGTTATTGCTTCTATGACTCCCGGAATCAGGGATGTTGAGAATTTCGAAAGGATGATGGGATGCTCAAAGAAGTTCTGTTATTACAGTAACTTCCTGAGAAGAGAGGAAGATAAAGCATACCGTGATATCCGAAGCTCAATACTCGGTGAAAAGTCTGACAACAATATGAATGGTATGAACTTCCCGTTCATGTATCTCTACCTTTCAGGATACCAGCCATTTCTCAGAGTTAACCACGCCGAATGGAAAGAGGAAGCAAGCTGGCAGGAAACTGCTGACCGTGCAATAGATTTCATAGGACGTGGCCGGGATTTTGATGATGGGACTAAACAAAAGATAATGGATTATTATCAAAACGCGGCCACTGATGGAATGTACCTTTCAGAATCGGATGTGTACACCGGCATGATGATCTGGGAAGTTTAAAGCCAGGTGATCGGATGAAAAATGACAGGAATTCATTTGTTTTCAGGTTAATGTTAACGCTTTTTGTAATTCTTGTCATCAATTTTTTCCTTCCCCGGATGATGCCCGGGGATCCTTTCTCCACAACTTCTGATGAGGTGGCAGGAGAAGATGTCATTATAATGACAGAAGAACAGCGAATGTATTACATGAACTATTACGGACTGGACAAACCGGTTCACGAACAATTTCTGGTATATCTGAAGAACCTGCTCAAAGCCGACCTTGGAAGGAGCATATACTACAAAATGCCGGTAAGTGATGTGATAATGCTGCATCTCCCGTGGACTATGTTTATCGTTCTTAGCTCTACAGTGATCAGCACGATTGCCGGAGTTATCCTAGGAACATTTTCTGCAAAGAACCGGAAAAAAGGTAGTGACAGGATAATGATGACCGGCATGATAGGATTTGCCGAGATACCATCATTTTTGCTTGGACTGATACTACTTCTGATATTTAGCGTACATCTCAGACTCTTCCCGCTTGCAGGAGCCATCACTCCCTTTGCACATTACAGTGGTTTAGGAGAGCAGCTATGGGACATATTGTATCATGCCTGCCTGCCTGTTATGACCCTGTCACTTGCACAGCTTACAGGTGTCTATTTACTCACAAGAAACACATTGATCACAGTTACTACTAAGGATTATATACGGACTGCCCGGGCCAAAGGACTGGGTGAAAAAATCGTATGGACAAGGCATGCACTTCGAAATGCACTGCTTCCGGTTGTGACAAGAGCAGGATTCATGATAGGAATCATGATGGGAGGAGTTGTCCTGGTTGAAAGCGTCTTTTCTTATCCGGGAATAGGAATGACTCTTCGAAGTGCCGTTATTGGTCGTGACTATCCACTTATCCAGGGGATCCTTCTGGTAATTGCAGTTTCCATACTTATCTGCAACCTGCTGGTTGACAAAATATACAGTAAACTTGACCCGAGGGTTACGATATGATAAAGAACATCGAAACTTTTGGATATGAAAGAATAGTAGCTTATATTCAGGCTTTGAATATTTACAGGATCAGTCTTAACCTGAACAGTACCTTTTCAAAATTCAGTACAGAAGGCAAGATCGGTGTCATTGGAATCCTTGCAATAATCATGATGGCGGTTTTTGCCCCGATGATAACACTTTACCCGCCACAGAAAATAACAGGTGATTCCCTTGAAGCGCCAGGTTCAGTTCATATTCTTGGTACAGATGAGCTTGGAATGGATATCTGGTCACAGATATGTTACGGTGCAAGAATGAGCCTTACTATTGGTCTTGCAGTGGCATTCATCTCAGGTTTTGGCGGTGGAGCCCTCGGAGTTCTGGCCGGATATATCGGAGGACATGCCGACCAGGCACTTATGAGGATTATCGATGTTACAATGGCACTTCCGAGTTTTCCGCTGCTTATTGTAATATCTGCTTTTCTCGGACCGAGCGTCCTAAATGTAATTCTTATACTCGTGCTGTTCAGCTGGGCTAAACCCGCACGCATTGCACGTTCACAGACACTTGCAATAAAAAAGAACAGCTATATCATTGCTGCCCGTAACTACGGTGCAGGTCCGTTTTACATTCTCCGAAAACATATATTCCCGGAGGTCATGCCAGTTCTGTTCGTGCTTGTCATCGGCATATCCTCACATGCCATCATAGCCGAAGCTGGACTTGCATTTCTGGGACTGGGAGATCCAACTTCAAAGAGCTGGGGTATGATGCTTAACAGCGCGACCAGCTTCAGGTCGATATATTTTACACCTTACTGGCAATGGTGGTTGCTGCCACCGCTATTCATGCTTATTATACTCCTGCTTTGTCTTGCATTCATAAGCAGGGATATGGAGAGAATACTTGATCCTAAATTAAAAATAAGGAAAGGGGTTTGAACATGAGTCTGCTTAAGATCAATGACCTGAAATGCCATTATCAGACAGATAACAATGCTGTAAAGGCTGTTGATGGTGTTTCTTTTGAAATAGAAGAAGGAGAGATTCTCGGCATTGTGGGAGAGTCCGGAAGTGGGAAGACCACTGTTGCACTTAGCATCATGGGCCTTCTACCGGAAAACACTGCGATCACAGGAGAGATAACCTACAATAAGAATGAGATCTCCTCTTTATCTGAAACTGAAATGGATAGATTCAGATGGAAGGATATTGCAATCGTTTTTCAGAATGGGCTTGAAGTGCTGAATCCTGTTATGAAAGTGGGATCCCAGGTAATAGAACCAATGATGAAGCACCTTGATATTGACTCTCACCAAGCCCAAAACAAATGCGCAGATCTGTTCAGGACCGTTCACCTTGATCCTAAATGGATGGATTCATATCCGCATCAGCTTTCCGGAGGCATGAGACAGAGAGTTCTTCTTGCAATGGCGCTTTCATGTGATCCTAAATTACTGATCCTTGATGAGGTTACTTCCGCACTTGATGCATTTACAAGGAAAGAGATAAGGGATCTTCTGGTTGAGCTTCAGGAAAAGAACGGTTACACGATGTTGATGATATCACACGATATCACTTTTGTATCTTCTGTCGCTTCAAGGGTTGCTGTCATGTATTTAGGAAGAGTTGTTGAAACCGGTCCTGTAAAGGATATTCTTGTATCACCAAGGCATCCATATACAAGAGGACTTGTTCATTCAACACCTGATATTTTCGTATATAAAGACCTCTGGGGAATTCCCGGTGACATCCATACAGGCGGCGATTTCATAGGTTGTCCTTTCTTCCCAAGGTGCACACAAAAAACAAAGAAATGCAATGAAACGATACCTTATCTGATCCCTGTTGACGGAGGAAGGGAAATTGCATGCCACAGAGGAGGTGTTGCAGGACTTCTGAAGGCAAGAGACCTGAATTACAGTTATCAGCTTCCTGACGGACAATACCTGAAAGCAGTTGATGATGTTGAGCTGGAAATAATGGAAGGAGAAGTCCTTGCAATTGTCGGACAAACAGGTTCTGGAAAGTCTACTCTTGCGCATATCCTTGCAAATGTGATAAAACCTGAGAGTGGGAACATATCGTTTATGGGTGAGAATGCCAGCAAGGAAAGTTATGGGAACAGGCTCAACGGTATCCAGATAGTATTCCAGGATCCCTTCAATTCAACAAGCAACAGGTTCACAGTGCTCGATGCAATAAAGGAACCTCTTGATATCAATAAGATCGGAACCAGAGAAGAGCGTTTGCAAATGGCAAAAAATGTCCTTGAACTCGTTCATCTTCCATCTACTGATGTTTTCCTCAGTAAATATTGCAGCGAACTTAGCGGCGGTCAGAGGCAGAGAGTTGCACTTGCCAGAGCTATGGTCATGCAGCCTAAACTCCTGATTGCAGATGAAGTCACTTCGGCTCTGGATGTTTCAACCTCTGCAAATGTAATGCGTCTGTTAAAAGGACTTCAGAACAGGAGAGGCTTTGCAATGATCTATATATCCCATGATCTTGCAATGACACTAAAAATTGCTGACAGAATATGTGTTATGAATCAGGGAAAGATCGTAGAGGCTGGTAATTCCCATGAAGTGATGCTTTCACCCTCCCATGAATACACAAAGAGGCTGGTGGCTTCTAAGATCCCTGTATGAAGTTAGTTCTATGAGTTCAATTTCAATTTAAGATTTAATGAAAAAGAGCGACGTTTGCGAACTCATACTCATAGAATTTCTACAAAGCCGGGAGTTTACTCCTTTACTTTCCACCTGTTACCGAAAAAAGCAGTGACCTTGTGTACTCATGACAACAATCAGAAATTATCTGCTTTCTTGAACCATGTTCGACAATTTTCCCGTCTTTCATGACAGCAATGTCATCTGATATATACGCTGCTGCTGCAATATCATGTGTTATAAACATGAAAGTAATACCCATTTTTTCCTTCATGTCAAGCATCAGGTTGAGGATGTCAACTCCAATGGATGCATCCAGCATGGATATTGGTTCATCTGCAATTATCATGTCAGGTTCTGTGATTATCGCCCTTGCTATTGCAACTCTCTGACGTTGTCCTCCACTAAGGGTATGCGGATATTTGTGAAGGAAACTCTCAACTGGTATGAGTCCAACAGATTCAAGGGCACGAACGATCATGTTCCTGTCAACATTTTTCCTGTTCCGGATAATGCAAGGTTCTGCAACCAGTTGTTCAACTGTCATCATGTGGCTCAGTGAATCATAAGGGTCCTGGAATATTACCTGGACAACAGGTTTTCCGGTTCCTGTAGACTTGTTATTGATATCGGCAAATGAGATGTTTCCTGAACTTGGCTTCAACAGACCCAGTATCAGTTTACCAAGAGTGGTCTTCCCGCTTCCGCTTTCACCGATGATTCCAAGAACCTCGCCTTTTTTAACAGTAAGGGATACATTATCAAGAGCTTTAATCTCGGGTTCATTTCTGAACATGCCTTTACGCTTGAATACCTTACTGACATTATTTACTTTTATGAGACAGGAATCGTCCATGTTTATCACTCCAACTGGCACTCCAGATTATATTTCAAATGGCAGGCCACTTTCACACTACCTGTACACTCAGGAGGTCTTAATGTCCGGCATATTTCTGAAACCCTGTCACAACGTTCCATAAACTCGCAGACCTCATACTTCTTTAAAGTTGAAGGCGGAGTTCCTGATATTCCCGTTACTCTCACCGGCTCACACATCAGAGGCAATCTCGAAGCCAGAAGCTTTTGGGTATAAGGATGAACTGGATTATTGAGAATTTCATCCCTTGTGCCTGTTTCAACAATCCTTCCTGCATACATGATGTAGATCCGGTCACATATTCTGGAAATCGTATGCAGGTCATGGGAAATCACAAGCATGGAAGTTTGCTTCTGCTGTACCACATCTTTTAGTAACTCGATTATTTTCAGTTGTACTGTTGCATCCAGCGCGGTTGTTGGCTCATCAGCAATGATAAGTTCCGGTGAAAGAAGCATTGAAAGCGCGATCATTATCCTCTGACGCTGGCCGCCACTGAATTCATAGGAACAGGAGTTCATCCTTGAAGGATCGATACCTACCATTTCAAGTGACTTTTCAGTCAGTGAAAGCATTTCCTTCTGTGACATATTTGTATGAGCTTTAATTGTCTCAAAGAACTGTGACTTTATTTTCACAAGTGGATTGAGTGCATTCATGGAGGATTGTGGAACAAATCCAATGCGTTTTCCCCTGAGTTGACGCATCCTTTCTTTTTTGATGTTGTCAATTCTCTCTCCCATAAAACTGATATTTCCTGACATCTGCCTGTTTCGGGAATTAATATCCAGAACTGTCATGGCAAGTGTGGATTTTCCTGATCCGGATTCACCTATCAAGCCTACAATTTCACCTTTTCCTATGTTGAAATCCACATTCTTGAGTACATGGTGCACACCTTCCTTTGTTGAGAAATCAACTGTCAGTCTTTTAACATCAAGTATCTGCATTATTTCTCACCTTCCAGCGCCTGTCCTACAAATACAAAACCCAGTACAAGCAGAGTGATACACAGTCCGGCAGGTATCAGCCACCACATCCATGCGTCTGTGAAAAACACCAGCGGATATGAAACTGCATATTTTATCATGGTTCCCCAGCTTGGATATGATGGATCTCCAAGACCCAGAAATGCAAGTCCTGATTCGGAAAGTATGGCACGAATAGATTGCATGACAACTGTGGTTATCATTATCGGATACAAATCAGGAACAATGTGTTTTTTGATCACATACCAGTTGCCAGCTCCTGAAACTCTGGCAAAGTCCACATGACCTGATACTCTTAATGTTTTTGTCTGGGCACGGGTAATCCTTGCACCAACAGGCCATCCCATTACAATAAGAATGAAAATAATATTCCATAGACTTGGCCTAAGGTATGCTGCAAGTATCAGGATGAGCGGCAGGTCTGGAATCATAAGGAAAATATCGACTCCTCGCATCATAACCCTGTCAGGATTTCCTCCGATACAACCTGAGAATACACCTGCAAGAGTACCTATCACTAAAACGCCAAGAGATACCAGCACAGCAACCATCAATGAAGTTCTTGAACCATAGAGAAGATTTGAAAATATGTCTCTTCCAACATCATCGGTACCAAGAGGATGCTCACTGCTCGGTTCAAGTAAAGGTCTGCTTGATACATCAGCGGGTGTGTATGATGTCAAAAATGGTGCTGCAATGGCAATGAAAATGAAAGAACAAAGTATGGTAAGCCCGATAATACCTTTCGGATTTATCAATCTCTGAAACAACTTTTTTTCGTGCATTTTCACTCCTGCCCTGATCTTCCGTCAATATAGGAACATGCAATATCAGCCGCATAGTTACATGCCAGCACCACCAGTGACATGAATATGAAAGCTCCCTGAAGTACCGGATAATCACGTTCTATGAACGAGTTATAGACAAGCATTCCCATTCCCGGATATGAGAATACAGTTTCTATGAAAACTGCACCTGCAACCATGAAACCAAGCATTGCAGCTATCTGGTTTATCACAGGAACGATCGAATTGATGAGCACGTGTTTTTTTATTGTTCGCTCTTTTAGCCCTCTGGCTTCTGCCATGAGCACATATGGTTTTCCCAGTTGCTGGGCGCAGACGTTCCTCACGAGAAGATATGTTCCCGGCATTTCAAAGGCAGCAAGACATAGCATTGGTAACGTGAGGTGGGAAATAATATCCATTGCATGGTCAGTGAACCCTGCATAATTCATGTACGGGGTTATTGCACCTGAAGTCGGAAACCATCCTGTTTTGTATCCGAATACAAATATCATGACAGCTCCAAGGAAAAATGCAGGTATTGACCTGAAAAATGGCATTATTACAAGAAGTGCATGGTCCAGTTTTCCTCCGCGTTTCCAGGCAGATTCAAGACCAATTATAATTCCAAAAATCGTTGAAAATAAAAGAGCAGTGCCCATGAGAAGTATGGTCCATGGAAGCCTTCCTATGAGAATGTCAACTACGGGCACATTATAGAAAATAGAATAACCGAAATCAAGATGTAGTGCATCTGAAATGTAATGTATGAACTGGATATGAAGTGGGTCATTGAGATGATAGTATTCCATCAGTTTATACTTCATTTCCTCATCGATTACCACAGGAAGATCAGAGCCCTGGGTGCCCATGATACTGAGTAGTGGTCCACCGGGCATTACCCGGGGAAGAAAAAAATTGATTGCAAGGATCAGGAAAAAGGTGATGGCATACTCCAAGCCCCTGGATATTATATGCCCTGATCTTTTCCTGTCCATTGCTCTTTATCTCTCCTGCTTTCCCTGTTTAGCTATTCCCGTGGCGTATCAGGACGAAGGCACATACAAGGATTGCAACTGAGCCAAGTATTCCAATGCTGGCAACTGCATTCTCTGTTGTTCCTTCAGCAGTGTCATCATTGTCACCATTCCAGGTTCCATAGATGAAAACAAGTTTGTTGTATTCAGTTGGCACACCGCCACCCACTCCACCATCTGTATAATAAAAACCGGTTACTGTGTCCTTGTTGCTTGCACTGTAAACGTTCCTGTACATTATCGGGATGGTTGGTACGTTGTCAGCGATAAGAACCTGCATCGCGTCAACCAGTTCCTTACGCTTTTCCTCGTCCATTGTGCTCATCTGCTCTTCTGCAAGAGCCATGAACTCGGAATCATTCCATCCTGTTGATGTAGGGAATGAGTTCAGCATTCTTGCAGGGTCTGTGGATGTACCGTGTGAGTATATTGCCAGATCAAAGTTACCTGCTGTGACGAGTCCGTCAACGGTCTTGGTGTCTCCGGGTTTAAGTGTGATGCCAATACCAATTTCTTTCAGGTATGTCTGGACAAGTTCTGCAATCCTCTGGCTCTGCTGGTCAGATGTGTAAAGTAACTGGAACTCAAGTGGATTGTCTTCTGAATCCAATCTTACTCCATCGCTGTTAGTTTCAGAATAACCTGCATCATCCAGCATCTGGTTAGCTGTATCGATATCATATTCATACTGAGTCACATCAGGATTGTACCAGCTTGAATAAGGAGGAACATATCCCGGATTTCCTTCAATTCCACCGCCGTGAAGCACTCTGCTCTCAATATCTGAACAGTTCATAGAATAGTAGATAGCCTGACGAACTGTTGTGTCGCTGAGTATTGTGTTTGAAGGAATATTGAATCTCAGGCGGTAAACCCAGTAACCTGGTCCGCTGATAACTTCCATGTTGTCAGATTCATCAAGTGCCTGTACTTGGTCAAGTGTAAGGCCGGATTCATCGATCTCTCCTGTCTTCAGGGAAATTACAACATCGGATGTTTTGACATAGATAAGAGTATCAATTATTGGCTCTCCAAGAAAATAGTCCTTGTTAGCTGTGTATTTGTAAGACTGCTGGTCCTTATCGTAGTCTTCAAGAATGAATGGTCCGGTTCCAATTGCAGCCTCGTCTTCCATGTATTTGCCTGGGTCTTCAACATCTTCCCAGATGTGTTCTGGCATGATAGGGATGACTGCTGCAACCTGCTGCATAAATGGTGCATATGGATAGTTCAGTGTGATAACAACAGTATGATCATCGAGAGACTCAACGCTTTTAATTACTCCAGTATTGTACCAGCTTGAACCAATCGGGCTTATTGATGCCTTTCCTTTGATGTAGTCCATTGTGAAAACAACATCATCTGCTGTGAACGGTTCACCATCGTGCCATGTTACTCCTTCTCTAAGGTGGAATGTCCATTCAAGGCCATCATCGGAACTTTCCCATGATTCTGCAAGAAGTCCTGTGAAATCTCCTGATTCTTCCGGCCATACAAGTGCATCAAAACAGTAGCTTGTCATGATGTATCCGGGACCGCGTGGATAGAATGTCAGCGGAGAAGGAAAACCCCAGTCTGCAGTTCCACTTGTGCCCCAGCTGGCTGTAAATACTCTTTCTTCATTACTGTCTTCGCCTGAAGCGGATGCAGGCATGAATGATGCTGTGAATACTGCACCAATCAGGATTAATGATATGAAAAGGGAAATTGATCTTTTACTCAATTTCATCCTTACCATCCTCGGTTGTATTCCTCATAGCATGGAATGCAGATATATTCTCCATTCTGGATCCTTGCTCTGGATTCTGCCATCATTTCACCGCATGTGGAACACTGAAGAGAATTGAATATTCTTGCTTTGCCAGGAATCTCGGCATCAACGAATTTGACCTCAAACATCTCGTCAACAGGAGTGTTCCTCATTGTTACGGAAATGCCATCCATTCTTTCCCTGAACTCTTTTACTTCTTCATCAGTTGCAGAGCCTGACATAACTTTAGGACGTAATTCACTGACCTTAGGGTCAATGTTGTCAATATTAAAACTGGCTTTAAGCGCTACTCTTACAGCTTTTTTGCTGTCACGACAGATGAATGTGAATACCTGTTTTGCATGGTCCTTGTAAATGAGATTGCCTTTTCCTATTGTGCAGCCTGTAAGCACCTGGACTGCATCTACTCCGCAGGCATCATTTTCCACAATGGTGACAAGTTCCTCGTCAATGTCCCTTTCGGATTCCAGTTTTTCAATACCTGCTTTTGCTGCAATGTAGCCTATGGTAAGACCAGGACAGACGTGTCCATGGAACTTTGCAGCGTCTTCAAAGGAAGCAATTTCTCTTGTAGTGTTTTCGGTAGAACAATCTGATGACATGATAATCACGAAGTCTAGAAGACAGTATTACATATAATGCTTTTCGTGTTATTAGATTATACGTGATACTTATAATGGCGAGTATAATTGTACTTCAGACTTTGTTCATCTTATGATAAGGCAAATAATATGACTGCAGTAAGATTTGAATTTACTAAGGTCTAATGATAAAGAAATGTAAAAAGAGTAAATATGCTAAATGGGCTCTGTAGAAATTGTGCTATTATGATTTCTCGCAGATTACGAATAACTTAAATGCTCCCGAAGGGTCCGGCGAAGCCGGCGCTTTACCATAAGGAAAAGCAAAAAAATCTACGTATCATATTATAGAATACTTTACTTGCAGACTTTCCTTTAATTATCTGTATTAATGTAATTATCGAAGAGATGGTCTTCTGTATAGAATCCTCGGAATGTACCGCCTTCGGAGGATGATTACTTTGTTCTGAGATTGCAAACTGTTTTTTGTTTTTAGAATAAGCTGAGATCATACATCTGGATATATAGAAACCAATAATTTGAAAATATAATATATATTTTAATTTTATTTATTTTTATTTAATAAATATATGAACATGACTTCCCAAAATAACTACATTCCACCAATATATATGACCAAGCTTCTAAGAGGGTATGCTTCCTAATAATATCAATACACACAGCAAAGGATTGTTCAACACAGAAGCGATATACGAATTCCTGCATGAGGCCAGATACATCATTCTGCTTTACATTATAGGAGATTTCCTTACAACCTTCCATGCATTGAGCAATGGATATGGGTTTGAGGAAAATGGCATTCTTTCAGGTATAATGGCAACTCATGGACTCTGGTCGCTGCTGGTTGTAAAAATAATGATACTGGCGGTAGTTTACTGGAACTATTGCTCCATCAAAGCATCAGTCCACTCGTATGCCAGAAAACTATGGAACCTGTCAAGGACAGGAGTCAGTATTTTCGGACTTGTTCTTGTGATCAATAATCTGATGGTAATTACTGTAAGATCAAGCCTGTTCGAGTGCCTGGGCCTCTTCTGATAAGATCTGCTTGATGTGAGTAGCTTTCATATTGATGACCATTTCAGCTATATCGGCACTGTATTCTGATATACGCTGGAAGCTCTCTATTATTTTTCTCTGGCGCTCACCTGAAAGAGAAAATGATCTCTCACTATGCTCAGACTTCTGGATTATTTTATTTCCAAGAGCAATTGACATCTTGGAAGTTCTCATAACATGGTTCGCAAGGTCAGTATCAATACTCATCATCGAATTGAAAGAATCCTGGAACAATTTCTGGGTAAGCAGGCCCATTTCGATGATCTCGTCATTATCTCCTTTTTCGCCATCCATCTGGATCACACTATGAGATATGCTTTGAACATGATCGCCAATACGCTCCATGAGCTTAACTATAAGACGATAACCAAGACAATCCTTGGAGTCTTTTATACCTATCTTACCTGCAAGCGTGGAATCATCCAGTGCTGCTTTTATCTGCCTGACACTTAAAAGATAGAACTTGTCAACATCGTTATCCCTGTGAACAATATCCTTTGCAAGTTCCACATCAGCTTCTCTTAATGCCACAACAGAATCCTCCATCATGGAGAAAATAATGCGGTACATACTCTGTAGGGATTTCTCAAGGGAGATATCCTGGAAATTCAGCAGGTTCTGGAGTATTATCTCTGTCCTTGTCTCCTCGACGATCTCTATGCCTATAAGGCGCTTGCGGGCAGATTCCTTCAGGTACTTACGCTCTGCTGCCGAGAATCCTCCGGGAGAAACGATTCTGATAATATCATAACCTACAAGATAATTTGCAACTAGAGTCCTGAAATTCTCTTCCTGGTCCTCTGATGCGGTCATATCGACCTTTGAGCGGACATTCTTTTTCATTTTGCTCTGGTCAGAGCTGATAAGAAGTGACCTGTCCGGCCTTACGGTAAGTATTACAGTGTCACCTGCAGTGAGTCCGCCTTCCCTTACCCATTCAATGGGAAGAGAAACAATATAGGTTGAACCCCCTGTTAATTGGATCTTTCTTTTCTCTGAAATGTGAATCCTTCCTTTATGTGATCTTAAAGAATTGTCAGGTTACCTGATACCTGACTTAGTCTGGAGGTCATGCCATCATCATCGGTTAGCAGAAGATCGATGGTTACATTATGATCGTTATACGGGTCGATTCCATTTGGCCTTACAATCATTCCCTGAAGATCGTAATCGTAAAGGGTTGTTGTCCCGTTACCTGAATCCTTCCAGATGGCCCATTTGTAGCTGGTGATAAAACCATCAATATCAGTGGAATCTGAAGCATCCAATATCAGGTAGCTATTAGGACTCTGTGTCCCATTCCCGTTTTGCAGATATTCAACTTTGAATTGTACTGCTGCCACCGGCATTGGCGGAGTGAAAACTTCCCTGAAGATGTTGATGTATGAAGTAATAAGTTCAACTCTTACAGAATCTCTTTCTGAAGGAGAGCTGCCTGCATACGACACAAAATTCAGTGAATATGTTAGATTATAATCTGATGTATTGGTTAAGTTCCCACCAGAAGCCGTACCTAAGAATGTTATCTGACGAGTATCGTTATTTATCGTAATATTGCTGTTTTCGATACAATTTGTCCCGTTTTCATATGTGAGATTATAAGTAAATGAATATTCGCCATAAGCATTCCATGGATGCTTTTTGAGAGAATAAATGAAGTCTGTGCTATTATTAGTCCAGGCAGAAGTATCAATAGTTTCAGTTCCCTGAACATTAATATCTGAAAAATTCAGATGGACAGTCTTGCTTTTTGTTGCAGGGACCTTCAGCCTGTGGTTTGCATTGTAAACAGCAGGGTATCCATTGTAAGTATCGAACGTTTCAGATGAAGAATCATCATAAGCCCGGAAATTAAGGAAAAATCCATCATTTATGCGGATTGCTGATATGTAGGAATCCTCAATATTGAGGTTAAGTATTTTCAGATCAATGGACTGCCAGTTTGAACCATCCCCATGTGGATCGATGGAAACTATTTTCAGGTTCTCGTTTTCGACTGCCTGCTGATGGCTTTCAAGATCCATAGCCTGTTTCTGGGTAGTGGAAATCATGTAGGCAACACTTGAAGCAGCAATTATTGTGATCAGTATCAGTAACAAGGTGCCAAATATAACTGTGACACCACGGTTGTCGTTGAAAAACACTTTCATATCGTTGCCAGCCATCTTTGATGAGAAGTGTATTACCGATTATATACTTTGTTTCTGTAATATATATAGAACCCTATAGTCTATTGTTTTTGATATTTTATTCCAAAACCATTTAAGCAATGATTACTTTTAGGGTTTTGATGGTGCTGACTAGCTTTGGTTTAAAAAACGTACCTTCCAATGTGGTACTATTGGTAGAAGAAGACATAGGAGATGTGAAAAGTGTCTTTTTCCGCAAGATCACTTCTGACGCTCTGAGGTCTGGAAAAAAGGTTTTCTATATATCCACCAGAAATTCAGAAAACGACCTGAAGGAAGAAATGAACAGATTCGAATCTGTAAAAAAACCCGAGCTTTTTACAGCCATAGGTAACTTTTCAGACCATATCGCCTTGCTGGACATGTGTTACAAACGTCACAGGCTTTACAGCAGGCTGCATGGAGAAAATAACGGATCACTGCTGCACAACATAAGTGAGGCTGATGTATGCATCATTGACATGTTCGCCGCACTTTTCGTTCACGAAGATACAGAGGTCATCTCCGAGACCATCGAAGCACTTATAGCGATCAGCAGGAAGGAAAACATCACACTCCTGCTTTCAGCAGACATGGGTATACTCCCGGAAAGAGCCGAGAAGATAATCCGCTCCATGGTTGACGGTGTCATCCAGTTCAGAACCGAGTACATAGCCGGCAAAATCAACAGATATATCAATATCCCTAAAATGAAAGGCAGCATTCCCCTGAACAAAATGATAGCATACAACGTAACCAGTCAGGGAATCACAATGGATATGAGAGAAAGGGTTGGTTAGTCTTAACTGGAGTCATCCCGAAGGGTCCGGCGAAGCCGGCGTTTTCCCATCAGAATAAACACAAAAAATCTGCTTATGCCCTTTATTTTCTTCTCAGTACTTCAGTAAATCATTTGTATAAATGTAATGACCAATAACTAATATTCTGTTCAGAATCATAGGAATGTGCCGCCTTCGGCGGATGATTGTTCCGTTTTTAGATTGCCAATTGTCATTGTGGAAATAAAATAGGCAAAGGCCGCTTCGGAACGAAAAAGAAGGAGATCAGTCCCCTCCTCCTCCGTTCACAATTATTGTTGCTGTGCCTTTCGATTCACCAGCTGCTGCAGTTACAATGTAAGTACCTGTATCTGACCCTGGTATGGGAGTCACAGTTACCGTACCATCATCTTCTGTCATAGAACTTGTTATCACTCCAGAAGGCGTTATCGTCATCTTGACAAAAGTACCGGCAGCAGGATTTCCGTCCATGTCCTTCACATTGAATATGATCGGCTGTTGCACCGGAATACCACCCATTACCTCCTGTGCATCACCGGAAACTACTGTTACCATGTATGAAGTACCAACACCTGCGGGCAATAGCAATGTCACACACGCAACATAACTCAGGGCTATCAATATGGCAGAATGCTTGAAGCCGTGTTTGATCTCACCTTCTGTGATCTGTCCTACTATAAGTCCTCCAAAAAGAGCGTTGAGTATTATCATATGGAAGAAACCACGCTCAAAATCAATATCTGAAAGACCGGCACCACCAAGCATTTCCATCCCTACACCCTGAATTAAAGGCAGCAGGGATGTTGAGAGAATATAGGTCAGCATTACAATGATACCTTGAGCAAGGTAGAAAATGACAATATACTGCTTCAGGTTCGCTTCCTTTTCTCTCTGGATAGCAATAACAGACCTCATGTCCTCTGAAGTTCGGAATAGCAGGTCAGCCACATTTCCACCGGTATAGGCAGCCTGCACGACTACATCTATATACCGGGAAACAAGGCGACTATTCATTGAATCGGACATCCGATGCATAGATTCATCAAACGATTTTCCAAGCACCATTGATGAAGCCGCATTCCTGGCATGGCTGCTGATAGCTCCAAGATTGGTCTTAGATAGATTGATGAAACCCTTTACAGGATCAATACCTCCTCGCATGAGTTCGGAGAGCTTGTACAGGAACTCACTAAAAGCAACTTCTCTTTTCTGTAGCTTGCGTTTTTCTATGAATGTATCAATAGAATAAGGGATTATAGCTACAAGTATGGCAAAGATCATTATATGATCAAGATCATCCTTTGGTTTTTCGTCCTCTGTTTCCGGCTCTGCAACTTCTTCTTCAGTGGCTGTTACCTCACCTCTTTCAGCCGCCTCAGCCGCTTCCATTTCAGCCACAATTGCCTCATAAGCCGCCTGCTTTGCAGCTGCTTCATCGCTAACAGCAGCACCTCCGCTTGCAGCTTCATCTGTGACAAAGGAATGACCGGCAAATATGGCCAGAGCTACGATCATTATAGCAATAAAGACAGGTATCCCAAATGTAAGATATTCACGTTTGACATCATAACGAATAGTTAGAATCTGAACATAGCGCTTTGCTGTCAGACGATATTTTTCAATATTCATAGAGTACTCCTTGAATATTTCATCCATAACAGTAATAAAAAAATGATATTTATGAAAGGCAGCACGAAGTAAACAAAGAACTGGAACATCTGCTTGGCTGTAAAAGGCCCGAGGTCAATTCCAAGAGCACTTGTGACCACGATCATCAGGACTACAAGTACGACACTCATGACCACACCACTCAGGTATCCTTCACCGTAAACACCAAGAGAATCCACGAACTCCTGCTGCATTTGTCGCCTCATATCCATGAGTTCCCTGGATTTCATTTCCAGGTAGGTACGCAATCCTCCACCTGACTGCATGGCATTTGCAAGATCGATACATATTGCCCTTAGAGATTCGGAAGATGTGTTGCGTATCAAGTAATTCATGGCACTGACACCATCCTCACCAAGCACATCCACACGATACATTACTTTACCAAATTCAACAGAGACATCACCATAATCCTCTATTGCAACTTTTCTGATGACATCCATCGGAGAAGAGCCTGAACTAGCAAGTATGGTCATGTATCCCAAGGTGAAAGGCAATTCCTGCTCTATGTTCATATCTTTAGAGGAGATCTTATTATAGAGCATAAAAGGAAAACTGCTAACTGAAAGACCAAATGTAATAACTGTTAAAACTGTTATGTAAACAAGTGGCGATGAAGAACTACGGAAAAAAATAAGTGAAAATAGAAATACTATTAAAGAAGCCATTCCGGCTGTTACTAATGCAAGAGAAATGAACATTCCAGGAGTCATCACAAGATCTGCCTGGTACAATGACTTTGCAATGTCCTCCTGTGGTTTTTTGTCTATGTATCTACCAAAGACATAACACAACATCTTGTATTTCTCAAGTAAAGTATTGTTAGGTTCATCATTGAATGCCTGATGGATATTGACATCTTTGGTCTTAACCATTTAATGTGTCATCTCCAGCATTTCATCTTTTTGTCTTGAATACCTTCTAATGGCTCTGGCAACATCTTCATAATCAGTGATCCCATCACGTGCAAGATATTCCAGATACTTTGCCCGGTCTTCCATCTCAGCTACCAATTCCATCTGATCAATACCAAATTCCTCATTGATATCGTCAAACATGGCACTAGTACCACTATACTCGTATTCGTCCGTAATTGGGTTCCATTTGAATACTGGATTTGTAATGAGGTCACCACGCTCAGAATCAAGTTCTACAATTTCCACTATTCTTAGAGCACGTCTGAGGAAGTGTTCACCAACCTTGATCATGGAATTGAAAATGACCATGTCAACACTGGCAAATAGGTTCCTTGGTACGTTCATAGGTTCGGATTCTACCCTTGAGAGCAGTTCCTGGATGGAACCTGCGTGAATCGTTCCCATACATGGATGACCTACTGAGATAGCCTGGAATAGCGTACCGGCTTCTGCACCACGAACCTCACCAACTACTATATATTCAGGCCTCTGCCTCAAAGCGGCTTTCAGGAGGTCAAAAAGCTCGATATCTCCTGCGGATTTCCCGCCTTCGCTGCTGCCACCAAAACCAGCCCTTGTGATGGACTGGGTCCAGTTAGGGTGCATTAGGTTCATTTCCGCAGTATCTTCAATAGATACAATCTTGTATTCGGGCGGAATGAAAGCACCGAGAGCGTTCAGAGTAGTAGTTTTTCCAGAAGCGGTTCCTCCGGCTGCAAGTATAGAACGTTTGTACTCTACCATAAGCCAGAAGTAAGCAAGAACCATAGGGTCATAGGTCTTGTAGTTCATCAGATCTATACAGGATACTGGATTAGACCTGAAACGTCTGATTGTAAATGTAGAACCTCTTTTTGTGACCTCTTTTCCGAGTGTGAGGTTTGCACGGCTTCCGTCCACAAGTGTTGCATCCCTGATAGGCTCCAGTACGGAAATATGCCTACCTGCAGCCTGTGCCATTCTCATGACGAAATTGTTGAGTTCGATCTCTTCATAGATCACATCCGTTGCAACTGAACCGTATACCCTGTGATTGACATAAAGAGGAGTATAAGGGCCATTACAAGTAATATCCTCTAGATATGGGTCTTTCATCAGGAGGTCCATCCTGTCAAATCCCATGTATTTTTTATGAAGATAATAGAAGAATTTGTCTTTCTGAGTATCAGTGAGTTTCAGGCGATAGATGTCTACAATGAGGTTGAACCTGTCCCTGAGAGCCTCAACACGATCTTCTTCCTCTACCAGGAGGATCTCAGAGTGTGCCATTTTGTCAAAGGCGTTCTGTATAATGAACATTGCCTCTTTTTCAGTTTCACTTAATGGAGGTTCCAGGCAAGTATATTGAAGTGACTCACCAGTAAATTCAATGTGAACATACTGGAACCTTGGAGTTACTTCATAGTAGATGTTGACTTCCTTTTGCGGAACTCCGGGAGCAGGAATAGAGAGTTCACCAACAATGAACTCCATCTCTTCGATATTTTCAGGTTTTGGGGTTATTATCTGTTCTATCTTTTTAAGGAGGAAAGACACAGGTGATTCTTCTGCTGACTCTTGTTCCTGTTTGTCTCCGGATATGATATCATCGTTATCTTCGTTTTCCGGGATGAGTTTCTTTTTTTTGCCGAACTTCAGGTTCAGATCAAGATTGAATTTTAATCTCTTTTTTGCAGGATTTGAGCTTCGTTCCTCAAGCTCTTCCCCTTCAGGCATTGAACTGTCATCTTCAATGGAAAGTTTTGGAGTTTTTTTCTTTCTGGCAAAACTGAATCTTTTTGTTTTTTGTTTTTTGCCATAGTCAATGTCCTGTTCAGAACTTCCATGACTATTTTTTTTCCTTCTTTTTATGCCAAGTAAAAATCCAGAACCTTTTTTCTTTTTACCAGCGGAGTTCACCGGAACCAGCGTTTCTTCTATGAAAATATTTTCATCCAGCAGGTCTTCAACAGATTCCGGAGTAATCACTTCCGGATATGTATTATTTTCTTCAAAATCAAGTTCAGAGTTAGTACCAACCATTTTAGTATAGCTAACAGGATAGTGCGGCATATACTTATGCTCAAGGAAATATATAGATGCACATAAATTATAGAGCTGCATGAAAACAGAGAAAGTCATTCATGCATAGCAAACGCCCAAGCAATAATATTATCTTTGCACCTGCAGAAAAATAATGAAAAAAGGGAGTTCTTTTCAATGAACTCTATCTCTAGATTTTTGAAATTTTAGACTATCAGTGTTTTGCTTTTCACTGTGAGATTAACCAATTCTGCGCTTCCATACAATCAACCTTGTAATAGCATTAATCAACATTACAATGACAATCAACACAAAAGCTGCAGCAAAACTTTCTGATGGAGAGACCATAAGAGGAAATTCAAATCCATGATAAACAGTTATCGGAAGCGCAGCTACAAGATCCTGGAAAGGGGAGATACGAATTCCAAAAAGGAGCTTATCTTTTGCACTAATCCCAAATTCTGGCATGAATTGAGAATATCCTGCGGTTAGAACTACAACAGCTGATTCCTCAGCAGCCCTTCCTATACTTAGGACAATACCTGTAACGATACCTGTAAGCGCATATGGAAGAGTTATTTTACTGATTGTTTCCCATTTAGTTGCCCCCATTGCATAGCTTGCTTCCTCAAGTTCTGCAGGAACGGATTTTATAGCCTCTTCGGAAGCACGTTCGATCACAGGAAGGATAAGGATTGTAAGAGCTATAGAACCTGAGATCAGTGAAAAACCACCTGTAATAGAACGCATATAGTATACAAGGAACATCAGCCCGAATATTCCCAGTACAATGGAAGGAGTACCGGATAGTACATCAATCATAAAACTGAAGGTCTTTTTCATAAGCTCATTTTTTGCATATTTTCTCATGTATACTGCAGTCCCTACAGCTATAGGAGCTGCCATTATGGTCGAGGAAAGTGACAAGAGGATAGTGCCTACAATTGCATTGGCAATCCCGCCACCAAAACCTTTTGCCTCGTTCTCAGGAGTAAAAATAAATTCAGGGGTCAGGCTGGGGAGTGCTTCTATAGCGATCTTACCCAGAATGAAGAAAAGAGTAAGTATTGCAATTGATGCTGAAAAATAGCATAAGGATATATAAAAGAATTCTTTGAGTTTACGATGATTCATTTGTTACCCCCAATTGATCTTGAAATAGCAACAAAGATGATCTCTATTGCAAATAGGACTGCTGCAATACCAAATAATGCAGCCCGTGGTCCTGGTTCGGAGAAATAATGGCCAATGTCATTGAGGATCTTCGAAGTCATTGCATATCCCGGAGCCATTAAAGATGCAGGAATACAATTGGAATTACCCAATAACATGACAATAGCCATGGTCTCCCCCATGGCACGCATCATACCGAGCACTACTGCAGACATTATACCTCCCGAAGATGCAGGTAGCACGACCCTTCTTATGGTTTCCCATCTGTTAGCTCCCAGGGAAAAAGAAGCATGCCTGTGCTCTACGGAAACAGAACGGATCGAATCTTCGGAAATAGTGGTTATCGTAGGGAATACCATTATCGCAAGAACCGTGGAAGCCAGGAGTACACCAATTCCTGAATTAGGATTAACATCGACAAATAGAGGAATGAAATCAAGAAATGAGGCTATGAAAGGCTCGATATGATTCTGGAATAAGTTCTCAAGTACGAACAATCCAAATATTCCATATACTACGGAAGGTATGCCAACAAGTAATTCAATGAAAGGCCTTATTGTGGAAGCAACTCTGGGAGAGGCAATCTCTGAAAGGAAAATTGCCGTAAAAATACTCAATGGAACTGCCATGATCAATGTCACCAGTGTCATTGTGACAGTACCCATTATGTAGATCCTGATACCATAGATATTTTTTGAATAGTTCCATACATCACCGGTAATGAAAGAAATACCTTGGCTTTTGAATACAGGCAATGCTGTGTAGAATATGAATCCTACAAAGAATATAGCAATAATAGTTATGAAGACACTACAAAACAGGAATAATAAGTGTGCCAAATCATTATACAATTCTCTGGTTGAACCATTAGAACTGTTTTCGAAAATAGAAGATAATAAGTTCAAAGTAGATTTTCTGCCAGTCAATTGTGTAAAATCTCTGCTGTCCATATTGATCGTGTTTAAAAGAAGAAGGATTTGTGCTTTCGCACAAATCACAGTTTTAAATTTAGCTGAACTCAATGATTGAGTAGTAACCTACCTCGTGGAAGTAGTCCATTGCTGCAGGGGACATTGCGAAGTTAATGAATGACTGTTCTACAGCTGATGGGTTACCATTTGTAAGGTAGTTGAGTGGTCTTGTGAGTGAGGACTGGTATGTGTCTTCACCAGCGAGTGCATCGAGAATTGCGTCATCATCAATTTCATCGGATGTGTAACCATCTACACCGATGATGTTGACAATCTCTGAGCTTTCTGCAAAGCCAAAGTCTACGAAACCGAGTGAATTAGCGTTGTCCTCTACTGCTGCAAGTACACCTGAGTTTCCTACTGCGCCTACTGCTTCGGAGTCAATCTCACTGCCCATACCGAGGTACTTTGCAAAGGTTTCTTCTGTTCCACTTGCTTCTGATCTCTGGTAAAGTGTGATGTCAGTTGCACCAGAACCTGCACCGTAGGTGATGTCACCATTTGCTGCAATGTCGATGTCTACAATACCGGCTGAACTGTTGTCGTACATGTAGAAGAGCTCAGTTCCTGTGGTGTTACCTGCAATGTTGCTTCCACCAATGACCACTACTGCACTGCCACCAATCTGGAATGCCTGAAGTGTTGGGTAGTCGGTTACTGTGTCTACAGCCTTGGATGCTGAACCGATGTCAATGATGTCGAGTTCTGTTGAGGTGATACCTGCACCGGATCCACCGCCCTGTACTGTTACCTTGATACCGTCGTGTTCTGCCATGAAGGCTTCTGCGAGGAGTTCAGAGACTGGCTGAACGGTTGTTGAACCAGCGATAAGAAGTTCGGTTGATGCTGCAGATGTTGCGTCTGCTGCACTTGCGGAGTCAGATACGTCACTTGAGAATGATCCCATGATCGTTCCTACAGCTGCTGCACCAGCGATTGCTACTACTACTAATACAAGGGTAGCAACGATTGGAGAAACACCAGCTTCATCGTTGAAAAGTTTCTTAAACATATTTATCGTACACCAATTTTGTTTATGTTCCTATTCAGAGCGGTTTTTAGTCGCTCTGACACCTAATTGGATGGCAGATATATAATCATTCTACAAGTCATGTATATAGAACAATAATCAATATAGATTTATTGTTTATCTATATACAACTGCATATACACATTAAGTGCATTTGATAATCACATTCTCATAATTTGTAAAATAGAACCAAGGATATTGCGAGAAAGAATAGCAGAGGCTGTAATGAAATATCAAGTCATATGAGAATAATCAAATACAAAATACAATAAGTGAATATATCAAAATCAGTAAAAAAGACAATTAAAAAATGAAGGTAGTACTATACAAAAATAGTTAAAATGGAAAAAAGAATTATTCATCTTTGTTAGTAAATATGATTTGATCACTTTTCTACACGATTATCTACTGGTAAGAGTATATGCAAGTGAAAATACCGCCAGTGCAATGACTATAATTATAACATATAAATAATTTTCAACTGCATTTACAGCACTGTTCTCTACTATATTGAACAATTTGATGAGTCCATCTAAAAGACCATCCAGAGGACCGCCAACTGCGTTCCTCACTCTTACAAAAGGATCATTCTCAAGCTCAAGATTAGATCTTTCTATTGCATAATCATTGCCTTCAGAAGTATCGTCCATAACTGAATTCAATGCTACGGTTTCTTTTTCATTGATGTCCACTGAAGTTTCAACTTGCTGATTAACAGTGATTTCTTCTGTTTCTTGAGATTCCATCATAACAGGAAGCGTAGTTGCAACAGCCAGAGGATCATCAACCCATTTATCATCCAGAGGACTCCAGTATTGTTTTACCTCAGTACCATCAACATAATAGGAAGACTGAGCTTCACCTTCATAATCCCATATAGATTTGAACTCACAAACGGCAGCCGGAAGATCAGGTAGATCCTCTGAAGAAAACTCATATGACGTGGAAAGTGATGAGCCAGGAGGAAGCAATACTCCAGTTACAGAAACTGTTTGCGTGTCATCAACCACTGTCGTACTAAGATCCCACTCGCTAAGAGGCAGATCACTTCCTTCCAGACTCTTTTCCAAACTCCCACTTACATAATCCACATCCTTGGGAATTGTATCGGTGAGATTTATCCAGGCTGCACGATCGCCATCATTGGAAATGTCAAGAGCCACTGTATAATAAGAATTGGATTGAGTCAGCTCCTTTTCAAGGACTACATGAGGACCATGGACTGTCAAAGATTCAGATCCTGATTCCCACGAAAGGTTTTCACCAAAGAAATTTGCAGTCACAATCACCTTATCAAAGGTGTATTCACCTGGAACAACCGGAACCAATTTCTGACCGATGTAATATTGTCCATCTGCTTCCATGGAGTTATAGTAACCAGACTCATATATCTCAGAAATAATAAGATCACTAGGAATAGGAGAGAACTCAATATTTAAATCTTCAATCTTATAAAGACCCATATTAAAGATTCGAGTTCTCAAGAATGAATATTCATCAGCACCTCTTATTTCAAAATCAATTGATGATGAACTGCTGGTACTTTTTTCAACTTGTTTTACATACCAGGAACTCATATTGATTTCTTCGTTTACAAGTTCCATGGTTACTTTAAGTTCTGGATCAGTGCACTCAAACGAAATAGAACTATTGCCATCGAAGTAATTATCCTTTATATCATAACCGCCTGCCGTAGCATTAACATAATAAGTCAACTCATAAGGAGAAGTCTTACCATCCCACTCAGGTGCCACAGCTGTGAAATTCATTTCGATACTGTCGTCAACTTCAAAACAACCCAGATTTTTCTTTAAAATTCCATCTCTGTATTCAAAATCACCTTTTGAGCGTACCCTCATCTCACCAGTGTCAATCTTCAGAATAACATTTTCTATCCAGGCATCACCTGTGTTTGTTACTGTAACGTCTATCTGCTTCTCTTCACCCGGAGCATATTGTTCTGAAGAAACATCCACCCCATCTACGGTCTCAGAACTTGCTGAAAACTCTATTTCAAGTTCGGGACGACCACGAGAATATAAATTAAGGCTTGATGAAGGTGTTTTATAGCTATCAACCGAGATACCGGATAGTTCTACTTTAACCTCATTGTCCCATTCAAGCCAGCTTTCATCATCAGAGCCATCAAGAAAAAGGAACTCCTTTCTAACTATGCCATCCCTTTCGATAGAAATTAGTGCAGATTCCAGACTCTTATCAAAATCATCAGACCTGAAAGTGTAATACTCCCCATTTATCTCAACGGTTTTAACCTGACCCCACTGGACACTGACACTGCCTTCGCTGACCCACTCAACACAATCATCAAGGTCATCACAGGGACATTCCGTGTTTGCAGATGCCAGAGGTAGATATGAAGAGAACAGCAGCAAAGCTGTTAAGCATAACAGGCAGAGTATGCATTTTTCCGTTTTTACCATAAACTCCACTCCGCTATCATGATTTTTTGGATACTTTTCTGGACAGAACGTAGATCAGCAGGGCATATCCCGACAAAGTCACGAAAACAAAGGGTACAGCCATATTAAAAAACGAGGAGGCTGTGTACCAGCATGTAGAATAGAAGGTATATAGGGAAAGTACCACCGCTGCCAGCAAACTGACTATTCTCTTCATGAAATTGAGAATACACACGTAATCATATATCCCTTGCACAAAGGAACTATATACTAAACAATGAAGTATTGTGAAGAAAATAACCTATATAGACATTCGATATTGAGTTTTTCAAGGATTTGTTCTTCTGGTTAGTTGATAAGGATATTAGGCAATCTCATTGGTTAAAGATTTGACAATTATTATTTTTACTGCACAATTAGCTTAATTGCTTAATTCTGTTGCAAAACATATGCCTGTTTTCATAATCTATTTGATATGAATATTAAAATGCATTTTTAATGCCACATTCACCAAAGCAGAAGAGAATATTTGGATATACCCCAAATAATATGTTCTATTTTGTAGCATCTACCTATTTATAAAAAAGACAGCATTAGACTTATTTATGCAAAAAAAGTGATATTTTCATATAACCCAAACTCTTTGGATTAGTTTCCAAAGACTATAAATATCATAGATGTATGGGGATATATGTACTCTAAATAGTGATATTTATTATCAATAGCAATAAATATAATCGCGGTGATAAATCTAAATATTTGGATACATGCCAATTAATTTGTGTAGAGTACAAGGTGGTCGATATGAACATAAAAAGACTATATCAAAATGAAAACGCGGTCTCACCCATAATTGCAACCCTCGTCTTAGTAGTGGTAGCAATTGCAGGTGCAGCAGCAGTAGGAACGATTTTAGGCTCATTCTCAGGCGACGTATCTGACGACGTAAGTGCAGAAGACGCAGCTTCAGCAGCTTCTACCAAGCTCCTTGTCGCTGGAAGTACCTCAGTAACCCCTCTAGCAGAATCGCTTAAATCCGGTTTCGAGGAAGACTATGCCGGTACCGAGATAGTTGTCCAGGAAAATGGAGGTGACACTGCAGGTATTGCTGCAGTAGGCAAGGATATAATTGACATTGGTCTGCTCTCAAGAGAACTGACTGCCGAGGAGGAAACAAAATATCCAGACCTGCAGACACATTGGATAGGAGGAAGCGCAGTTGTGATCATAGGTGGATCAGATGTAAAAACAGAGTTTACAGCTACCAATCTTTCCGAACTGACTATTATTGACCTATATAAAATGTACAACACTGCAATCACAGATGGCAGTACTACTGCAATGAATCTGACTCGTGCGGATGGAACTGCAAGAACTGCTGTTGCTGCAGACAATGTAACTCTCTACAGGAGAACTGAAACAAGGTCTGGCCCAGAGTACATATTCTCCAAATTCATTGCAGATGGCAATGGTGACTTCATTTCAGGCAAAAGCAACATAGTAGCAGTAACTGGCGATCATGAAATGCTTGAGGCAATTGCAAATGACCCGGATGGACTCGGCTTTGTGGATTACAGGTTTGCCATGGAAGCTGTAGAGGAAGGCATGGACATCAATTTCATTGGTGTAAAAGATGGGACATGTACTCTTAAGAAGGCATGTGTAGAAGATATCGAGCACATGAGAATACATGTAAATAAGGGGCTGAATGGAAATACAGTAGCTTATCCTGCAGGCCTTCTTAATAATATGTATATGGTTACCAATGGCTGGCCAAGTTCTGTTGAATCCCAGTTCATTAATTATGCACAACAGCCTGGTTCAATGGACCTCTACACTGATGCCGGATACTTCAGTCTTCTGGAAGTAAATCAGGTGTGAACATAGCCCCTTCCAATACAAAATGATAGTTAAAACAAATATTTGAGCCGGAATTTCCGGCTCTTTTTCGTTTTAGTTTCAAAAAGTGCTATTGCAGGAGGAGAATAGAAGTGACTAACATCAATCAATCCTGTAGTGCTGGCATCATTCTGAATAATGCTTCCCTGGATACAAGGAAGGTCCAGATCACAGGAAAATCCACATATATAATCACACTTCCTAAAAAGTGGGTGCTCAATTCCAGAATAGGTGCCGGATCGGAAATAGGATTCTCATATCAGGAAGATGGTTCGGTATTACTGATACCGCCTGGTTACACTAAAGAACATAACTGTAAAAAGATATGTACAGATCGCAACATTGAAAGCATTGAAAGGGACATACTGGCCCTGTACGTCCTAGGCAATTATCATTCCATAGAACTCTATGGTGAAAAGATCACATTGGAGTGCAAAAACAAGATTCGACAACTCTGCAAACATCTCATTGGTTTTGAGGTCGTAGAATCATCCGAAAACCGGATCATAATTCAGAGTCTGCTAAACACGCAGGAATTCACCATTGAAAAAGCTGCAAAGCGCATGTTTTCCATGACGTTCCTGCTATTTGAAGATCTCATTAAAGTATTGAATGAAAAGGATACAATGCTTTGCAGAGAACTGACGTCCCATAGCATGGAAATAGAACGCATATATTTCCTTTTGTCCAGAATATATACTGAAAAGATGAATACAAAGTGCCTTTCAGGAAAAGATGAACTGAGCCTTACACAGGCATTTTATCACCGTCTTGCCACAGAGAACATCGACAGGATAGACGATTATCTAACAAAGATCGCCCTTTATTTTGAAAATGGCAATACATCATGGGATCTGACATCCAGAATGACAGAATTATGTTGTTTCCTGCAGGAAATGTTCAGGGATGTGTATGAATCTTTCAAGCTAAAGGACAGAGAGCTGGCAACCGGAGTAATAACAAATGGTATGAAGCTTGACATCATGATCAAAAAATGTGAAGAAAATGCAGACACGGATACCAGTCCCCATACCGAAATAATGCTTGACAGTTGTTGCAGGATCAGAGACCATATTTTAAAGATAGCAAACCTGTCTATAGAACTTTCACATTTGGAATAATGTCTGCTTTCTATTTTTTATAGATGTTCAATATATTAATGAGGGGTTATAGGCAGGATCATCCCCTTCTGAATATTTCATATCCGAATACCGATATAGCAATAATTATCGATGTCATGGAAAGCATGAATATCATATTCGAGTATGCTTCACTCAGCACAAACCATGACATACCGCCAAGAACATGTGTGAGACTCATAAGAAGGATAATGAATACACCTATTGGGTAGATCTCCTCATCTTCCAGGAATTTCAGTATGGTGTAACCCATAAAATAATAGAAAACAACCGTTAAGGCAAGATACGGGAGAACTATATTGTGTTTTACGGCAAAGACCAGGGTCGGGCTGAATTCATAATCCAGTATCCTTTCAATGCTGCCGGCAAAATAGAATGTTAAGGAATAATCAATGATCACTCCCACACAAAGAAAAAGAGGGATGAGTCTATAATTGCGATAGATCGATAGCAGACTCTGCAATATTTGACGCATAATCCTTTATCCTGCTGAAACTGTCAATTATAAGTTCAATGGAATCCCCGGTTGGCATCTGGGCAGCGCTAATGAGCATTTTATTGAATACATCTTCCCTTCCCAGTACATTATTTGCAATATTGCTGTCAGATTCACGTAAAGCTTCTGTACTGTCCATGAAGATTGTCTGGCACTCCCTGCACAGGTCAACAAGTATTGTCAGCACTTCCTGAGGCAGTGTAATGTAAGAAAAATGCAATGATATTTTAGATATGTGGTCACCAATTCGTTCTATATCATTAGCTGCAAGGCGGTAATAGAATGACTCCACAAGACTTAGTTTATCGTGTTTTGAAGGTTTCTTGAGGTTCAGACGATCCACATGTTGCTTTGATACCAGCAGGAACATACGGTCAAGGTCATCATCACGGGATATTATATGACTGCATAATTCCTTATCATTTCCCTCAAAAACAGATGCCAGTTCATCAAGCATCAGATAAACGAGCGAAGACATCCGCTTAAGTCCTTTTTCAATTGTAAAGTCCTCAGTATCCAGGAAATTCTTGATGATTATCTTCTTCTCATCACCTTCAACCATTTCCAGACCCACAAGACGATGACAGAGATCTTTTATTTCCCTGCGTGCTGGTGCCGGAATATCATCCCCGACTATCTCTATTGTCTGGTGATCGCCTATAATATACAGACCAACAAGATCTCTTTTTAGATGCTCCAGTTCTTTGTTGAATTTTATCTTTTTTGTTTTCTTAGAAGCTTTAGCCCCGGGAGGTTGAAGAAGCAAAGATCCATCTTCCTGGTAGAAAATAGAAATATGGGAACCGGCTTCCAGTTTTGAGCGAACTGCCCATTTCTTGGGAAGAGTAACCACATAAGTGGATTTTCCCGTGATCTGTACTTTTCTTGTATCCATCTTTTTCACAACCAAAAGGAAGATAGAACTAATGGACAGGATTTTGCCTATAAAACTTACCTTAATAGATACGTATAATCTATGTAATCTATATAGGTGAAAATGGTTTTTGGTTGAGCATTTAAAATCCAGCTACAGTAAAATAGAATGTACTTCCTTTTTCCGGAACAGATTCCACCCAGATCTTTCCTTCATGCTGGTCAATGATATTTTTCACAATAGCCAGACCAAGCCCATTACCGCCGTATTTTCGTGTTGAGGAAGAATCAACCTGGTAGAAACGCTCAAAGATAAGTTCCTGTTGGTCCTTTGGAATTCCAACACCAGTATCTTTCACATAGACAACAGCCATGTCGTCTTCATGGAAAGTACCAACCTCCACGCTGCCGCCTTTAGCTGTAAACTTCAAAGCATTATCTATGATCTTTGTCAGTGCATATGCAACTTTTTCAGGATCGGCACGCACGAACATATCTGAACCTTTATTTATGCTGATATCAAGCCCTGATGCATCAATTTTTCCATTAAAGGACTTGCAGGCCATATCAACGATACAATTGATGCTTGTCTTGACCATGTCCATTTTCTCAAGTTCGTCATCACATCTTGCAACTTCAAGAAGATCCTGTATCATCCAGTTCTGCCTGTCAAGTGCCTTCAGCGACTTTTCAAGGAATGAATTTCTCTTTTGCAGATCAGGCTCATCAAGGGCAATTTCCACATAGCCTTTCATAATGTTTAGCGGGGTACGTAATTCATGGGAAATGTTAGCTATTATATTACGTTTCATTTGCTCAAGTTTTTTCATCTCAGTAATATCCTTGGCAACTGCAACATATTTCAGCTCACTGCGATATTCAACAACGGCTATGCTCATCATTATTGACTTTAATTTCCCATTACCAGCACGGAAGCTCATCTCTTTGATAAAAGTGATATTCCTGTCAGGAGACTCAAAAAAAGATGTCATATCCCTGTCATCAACAATGAACGAAAGAGCGTCATAACCGACGATCTGGCCCATAGTTGTTTCGGATATCTGTATGAATGCTTCGTTTGCAAATTCGATCTTACCCTGAGAATCAATAACAATTATCCCGTCAAGACTGCCGGAAACTATCTTTGTCAGATAATTACGTGTTTCAAGTACTTCTTTAGATGCTTTCTCTTTTTCCTGTATCAGATATCCAATATGATCTGCCATATCATTAAAGGAGTTAGCTAACTGACCTATTTCATTATTTGAACTTATACAGGCCTTATGGTCCAGATCGCCATTGCCGAATATCTCCACGGACCTCTTGAGTTCAAGGATAGGATTGGAAACAACGGATCCTGCAAAATAGGCGACATTTGAACCTACGATAAGAAGCAGCAGTACGAATAGAAGAAGATAACGTGTGAACTTATCAGCCGTTGTCGTGATGTTCTCCTGGGACATTCCGACATGAACTTCACCTGCATTTCCATCAAGGATAGGACATGAGATATCTCTTATATATCCCATTTCAGTATCAAGCAGCAGAGTGTTTATTTCCTGGGAAGCAGGATTTATTCCCCTCAGATCTACAGGAAAACCTCCGCTAAACGTATGAACCAGTATTTCCCCACGTTCATCGGTTATGAATACATACACAACCTCCGGTTCGCTTTCTTTTATCGTTTTAACAAGCCACTGCAGGCGAACCTGATTATCAGTAAGTATAGGGTTTACACTATTCTCTGCAAGATTGCGGGTTATCGAAATGCCTTTCTCGTTCAGTTCGGTCTTCATCATATTTGTCTGTACGACGTTAAGATAAGAACCCATGAGAACACCGAGTACGAGAATTATACTGACAACTGTGAGGATGAGCTTCGTGCGGATGCTGAAGTCATCGATGTTTGCGATGAGTTTGTCTATTACATCCCTGTCTTCGTTCCCCATTTCACCACTCACATCTCATTACCATAGGCTGCATATGTTTCATGATCCAGTTCAACGAACATATTGAAATGCATCTTTTCAAGTACATCACGGCCTTCCTGAGTATCATACATACCAAGCAAACCTTTTGTTACATCATTTCGCAGTTTCAGATCTATCTCCGGACGGACGGCAATTACTGGAACAAGCTGCCCGGATGAGGAGGAGATAATCTTCAGATCAGAGTAATTTTCCGGCGAACCTTCGATCAGGTAAGACCACATTATGCAATCTACCTCAGCACCATCAAGGGTTCCCTGATGGACCATATCTATAAAATTATCCTGGCTGTTACTGTAAATATAACTGGAGAAAAAGTCATCCGGTGTTTCATTTATAACAGAATGCATGTAATCAGGGACTATATCCCCGCGATTGAAACGATAACTGTTGAATGCGAATTTCTTTCCACGAAGATCTTCCAGTGAATCAATACCTGAATCAGACCTTACAATTACTAATGAAGAACAATACAGGTCACCATTGATTACAGGTACAGCAACTATTTCCAGTCCGAAATCATCATGTCCTGAAAGATAATCATCCTCCCTTACAAATTCAAAATCAAGATAACCTGTTTCAAGCAGATAGTTGATCTCTGCCGGATTATCACGTTGTACAAGTTCAAATTCAAGACCAGTCTGTTCAGATAGGTAATCCAGTAGATCATTGTAATAATCCATGGTGGTTTTGGGAGAAGCCATAGAGAATACACCGATACGTACAGGTTTGTCGTTGACATCTGATTGTGTCAAAGTCCCGGTATTTTTAAGAGAGACTGCTACTGCTTCCTCATTTTCAAAACATCCACTGGAAGCAGTGACAAGTAAAAAGACCATGACTAGAGATATAACAAAAAAATACCTGCTACAACGTTGTAGTGTCATGTTTTTCATTTCTGTATCCCAACAGCCTTAATCAATATTTAAAAATACCTCCGTAATTATATTACGGCACAGTATTTTACTGATAACTGGCAACTAAACTATATAAATCCACTTGTATATTGAAAATAGATATAGTTTATATATTGAAATCTACATCTAAATATCAGGTGTGTTAATGTCAGAAAATAAAAAATATGCAGTAATTATTACCGTTGTCCTGTTGATCGTACTATTATCCTTATTTTCATTTTATGAGCAAAACTATCATGAAAAAACAGAAAACACAATAACAAACGAACAAAAAGACATTATAAATAGTGATACCGATACCAGTAAAAATGAATTTTTCATCAAAGGTTCAGACACTATTTTACCAGTATCCATAGCTGAATCTGAAGCATATATGGAACTGTATCCTCAAAACAAAATAATTGTTATTGGTGGTGGTTCCTCTCTTGGGATTGCCAGTTTTATTGAAGGAGAAGTTGAGATTGCCATGGCATCAAGAAAAATAAAAGATGCAGAAATTGAAAGTGCTATGGAGAAAGGAATAGATCCTGTTGAAACTGTAATAGCATGGGATGGAATTGCAGTAATTATCAATAAAAACAACTCTCTTGAAAGTTTAACCATTGAACAGCTAAGGAAGACCTACACCGGAGATATCACTAACTGGAAAGAGCTTGGTGGCCAGGACAAAGAAATAGAAGTGCTTGTGCGTGATACAAGTTCGGGAACTTACGCTTTTTTCAAGGAACACGTACTTGAAGATGAGGAATACACTTCAGGAGCAGTGACCGAACCTAATACTGAAGCCATAGTGCAGACCGTTGCATCAGACAATGCGGCCATCGGTTATATCGGACTGGCATATGCTGATAGCAGCGTGAAGATGCTTGGCCTGGAAACATCAGAAGGTATTTTCCACCCGGAACAGGAATCCATATTAATTGGAGAATATCCACTGGCAAGACCTCTACAGTATTACACTAATGGCAAGCCGGAAGGAGAAGTCGGAAAGTATGTGGATTTTGTACTGAGCGAACAGGGACAAACAATAATCAGGAATATCGGATATCTACCAATTAGTTAAATTCCGGCTCTGTATAAGTCCTGCCATTATGATTTCTTGCATATTACGAATAACTTAAAAGATCCCGAAGGGCCTGGTGAGGCCGGCGCTTTACCATAAGGAAAAGCAAAAAATCTGCAGATAATACGATAGAGTACTTTACTTGCAGGCTTTCGTAGAATTATCTGTACAAATGTAATGATCTAATGGATGATCTTCTGTATGGCATCGTTGGAACGTGCCGCCTGTGGCGGATGGTTGCTTTGCTTTTAGATTGCCAATTTTTTGTGGAAATGTAATAGGCAAAGGCTGTATCACTCACATGAACAGGATTTCTACAAAAGCTAAATTCCAAAACCGAAAAAAGAGAAAATAAAAAAGATGGCTCTCTTTAACATCGTGTGGGTAAACGAAGTTTACCCGCCATTAAGAATATCATTGTATTCCTACACTTCTCAGTCTTCAATCCATATGATCTCTTAAAAGCAGTCTTGATCTTGTTGTTCAATCCTTCAACAACACCATTACTGATACCTTGTTTAATTGATTCCAATATCCCGTGAGAATTTCTTTTTATCATCTTAGCCAATGTGATAATTTCCTTGATGTTGCTATGCGTTCCCCAATAATGCCATTTATCGAGATATTCCCTTGCTACTTCTATATTTTTGATTTCCCACATACGCTGAAGTCCAAGCTTAAATCTATAAGCTTTTGCCGTTTTTGTATCCAGATCTTTAATCGATTGAATCTTAGTTATTTCACGATCCGATAGGTTTTCAGGATTTTTCAACCACATGAATCTTGTTTTACCAAGTTCTTTATTTGTTTGATATTCCTTTCTTCGAACCTTATCGATTGCATCGTTCATCATTTTGACAATATGGAACTTATCGTAAACGATCTTAGCATTCGGGAAATATTCTCTTGCTCCACCTTTAAAAGCAGGATACATATCCATTGAAATATACTTGATATTATCAGGATCTATCTTCCTGGAAATAACTTCCCTGAAGTTCTTGAAAACACTTCTTTTCTTCCCATTTTCAATATGAATGACTCTTGATTCTTTCAGGTCATAGAACAAGGTCACATAACTGTGACCTTTTTTGACAGAGATCTCATCTACTCCGATAGTATCAAGTTCAGACAGATCCATCTTTGCTCTTGCTTCTTCAACATAATGAGCTAGAATTATCCAGACTGAATTTTCATGAATATTAATCAATTCAGCAATAGAAGAAGCACTCATTTCTTTTGACATAGCAACGATCAATGCTTCAAAAAATAATGTGAATCCAGTGTTTTGTCTTGTCCATGGAACTTCAACAAGTTTTACACCATCTCCATCACACTTTGTTCGGGGAACTCTTGCATGAATGTATGTTTCATGATGGAAAAAATCAAGGTGTCTCCATACTTTTTCTTTGGTATCATGGAGATCACACAGTTTGTTGCAAACAGGACAGGGGAACTTCGTTCCCCTTGTAAAATCAAGATAAATATCCATTCTCTTTTTAGAAATATCGAGATTTATATCTTTAACATACCACGGAGAGGTTATTCCCAGAGCCATTTGAATCAAAAGTTTATCGTCCATCCAATATGGATTGGATGAACACAATATTAAATTACCCACTCAATCTTGAGGAGATCCAAAAAGATCATAGAAGGGAGTCGGGACCTATACGTCCGCTCCTTATCATGTGATCGACAAGCACAAGTGCCATCATGGATTCTGCAACCGGAACCATTCTTGGAGGGATGGTCGGGTCATGGCGGCCATGAATTTCCACATCTATCTCTTTCATTTCTGCCATATCAACACTTTTCTGGGATCTTGATATGGAAGGAGTGGGTTTTACTGCGATCCTGCATACCACTGGCATTCCGGTGGATATGCCGCCTGTTATACCGCCTGCATTGTTATTTGAAGGAGTTACCTTTCCGTTATTAAGGATTATAGGATCGTTCATCTGGCTGCCTTTCATTCCGGCACACTCAAAACCTGCACCAATCTCAACGCCTTTTACAGCACCAATGCCCATCATTGCACAGGCAATGTCAGCATCCAGTTTGCCAAATACAGGCTCTCCAAGTCCTGCAGGAACACCGGTGGCGATTATTTCCACGATACCTCCTATGCTGTCACCTTCAAAGCGGGCTTTGTTTACCTGTTCCAGCATTTTTTCAGCTGCTTCCGGGTCGGCACAGCGTACAACATTGCTATTAACATTGCTGCGTATCTCTTCGTACGAAAATTGTGCCGCTTTTACTCCGCCAAGCTCAACTACGTGAGCAAAGACCTCAATTCCTTTCTGTGAAAGGAGTTTTCTGGCAACTGCACCTCCGGCAACCCTGCCGATTGTTTCCCTGCCGGATGATCTTCCACCGCCACGGTGGTCACGGATGCCATATTTTTCAGTGTAGGCAAGGTCCGCATGTCCGGGTCGTGGAATGTTCTTTATGTAATCATATGCATCGGATCTTGCATTCTTGTTCCATACCATCATGGAAACAGGCATTCCGGTGGTTATGCCATCAATAACACCGGACAGGATCTCTACGGAATCTGATTCGGAGCGGGGAGTGGATACTTCGCTCTGTCCCGGTCTTCGCCTGTCAAGATCTTTCTGAATATCATCTTCTGAAAGTTCAAGTCCCGCAGGCACGCCGTCAACAACAACCCCAAGGGCTTTTCCGTGTGATTCGCCCCATGTTGTGATCCTGAAAGAATGTCCGAATGAATTTCCTGGCATAATTGTATAGACCTCTTGATACTATTTATATCGACCGAGTGTGAGCAGGCTCAATATGAACAAGCACATCCTCTATACCATCAAAACTTTCCTTGATCCTGTACTGTACAATGTGGGATATTGTATGAGACTTGTAAGTTGTCATTTCAGGGTCAACTTCCACATGCAGATCGATAAAGATATTTCCCGGCGGACCACGTGTTCTTATTTTATGGCAGTCGATGACCCCTTCTACATTTCGGACAACTTCTGCTATCTCATCAGTATCAAGCTGGGATTCATCTGCCAGAATTGAAACACTATGGAAGATTATCTCTGCTCCTGCATGCAATATGACCAGTGCGATCAGAACAGAAACAATAGGATCGATAACCGGATAGCCAAAGTGGATGGCGATAAGGCCAATAATAACTGAGAGTGAAACGTAGATATCACTTCTAGTGTGGGCTGAATCAGCAAGAAGAACTTCACTATTAAGCTCAGTGCCTTTTTTGTGTTCGTATGTCGTCACTCCATAATTGACACACATTGTACCAAGCATTATCACAAAACTGATTACAGTTACTTCAGGTGCACTCCCGGTTCCAAACCTGTCAAAAGCTGAATGCACGATCTCAAAAGCCACAACTGCAAGTATGACTGCTATTACAATGGATGCCAGGGTCTCAAACTTGCGGTGGCCATAAGGATGTTCCTTGTCAGGCGGCTTGGCTGCAATCTGGATACCTATAAGACCTACGATGTTTGAAACACCGTCAAAAAGAGAGTGGTAACCGTCAGACTGCATACTCAGTACATTGGTATACATTCCGTATGCAATCTTGGCAAAAGAGACAGCAAGGTTCAGGAACAGGATATAGATCATTACATTTCTTATCTGCCTGAAACGTGATTCAATATCATACATCTGTTATCTATAAGGTTATTAACCATCAACAATATAAACTATATGATTTTTGCATCTAAAAAAAGAAGGAGCGCCAACATTAGTTAAGGCGAAGTGGTTTAATATATAAATAGATACATACAGTTATTGGTGATAGTTTTGCTTCCACACAAAAAAATATTTCTTACACTGATTACCATCGTAGCTACTACCCTTTTCATCTCCGGATGTCTTGAAACCGCACAGACAGTACCTGCAACAATTAATGACGCTGCCCTTGAAGCCTATGGCTGGTCACAGGTATCACTTGAAGAAAAGTCCCTTGAGCAAAACATTACTGAATCAACGACTATCATTTTCAATTCAAGCACTGTGAAATATCACAATGACAGGCTGACATCAGACCTTAATGAACAGGCACTTAAGTTCAAAGAAGAGAATAACCTGCCGGTTGCCCTAGAAATACCTGAAAGCCTGAGCGCACAGATAATCACATATCGCCTGAATTTACCTTCCGGAACAAAACTCCCGACAGAACTTGTTTCAAAGATCATGGATAGCCGAATGACTGAAATTGAAAAGAGCAGCGATGTTGGAAACCTGCAGGAGTCGGCAACCAGAACCATCACACTGGATGATGGTACGGAAGCTCTTGTAAAGATATTCTCCGGCAACTCCTCCGAATCCGGAATGAAGATGATGGGATTCTTCACCGCCTTTTCAAATGAGGATTCCAGTACCATTGTAATGGGATTCGTACCTGATGGAGCGTATACAGTTGATGCTGGAATTATAAACGGGACTGTGTTCTCGATCGATGGCAGCAGCGAGATCGATGAAATGCTGAAGCTTGTCAGCACAATAGAGTAAGAGATAGAGATGAAAGAAGGTACGTTTCAGAACAACTAATAACTATATAGTTCAATAGAAAACTGCCAGACTATATTCCATAAATAGCAGATACATAAAAAATAGAGAGGAATACAAAATCAGTAGAATACCTATAAATACGATTTTTAAGAATCGGAGGATAGGTGTTCTATTTGTTATTCCTGACAAGAAAAAACGTTTTGAAACTTTTATCTGTTTTTTTATTATCAATTTCCTTGATACTGCTATCAGGTTGTGTTACAGACGATGACACAAATCCTTCTTTAGAACAGGAGATCAGCAATTCCATAGGAATGGACCTTGTCCTTATCCCTTCCGGACAATTCAACATGGGTTCGGATTCAACACCAATAGTTGCCTTTGATGACCCATTACATGAGGTCATTATCGGGAATGCATTCTACATGGGTATATATGAAGTCACACAAACCCAATGGGAAGGGGTCATGGGAACTGATCCGTCATATTTCAAAGGAGATGACCTGCCTGTGGAACAGGTATCATGGAACGATGCACAGGAATTTGTCCGTAAACTGAATGAGCTTGAGAATACAGATAAATACCGCCTCCCAACAGAAGCTGAATGGGAATACGCATGTAAAGCCGGAAATGATACTGGATTTTCATTTACAAATGAAGCTACAGACCTCGATGAATACGGCTGGTCCGATTCTTACGGATGGTGTGCCATAAACTCCAATTCAACAACTCATTCAGTGGGAGAGAAAAAAGCCAATGCATGGGGACTTTACGATATGCACGGAAACGTCTGGGAATGGGTTCAGGACACCTGGCACGACAATTATGAGAATGCTCCGACCGATGGAACTGCATGGGAAGAGGAAAACAGCAGCAACCGTGTTGGAAAAGGCGGAAGCTGGATGGATGGACCCAATTACTGCAAGAGTGCATTCCGTGGAAGTCTGGATGCTGACAGCACATCCTATGTGCTTGGTTTCAGGATCGTGAAGGAGATATAAAACTCCCTTTTTACTTTCTGTAACCGGAAAATATAATTCACATAAATCCTCAGTTCAGAGTATGGTGAAAATTGCAGTCACAGGAAAAGGCGGAGTTGGCAAGACAACACTATCCGGCACTCTGGCAAGAATGCTGGCCAGAGATGGTTATGATGTGCTTGCCATTGATGCGGATGCCGATATGAATCTGGCTTCATCTCTTGGGATAGAGAACGCTCCAAAACCTCTTACCGATTACAAGGATCTTATTGAAGAGAGAGCAGGCGAAAAAGGCGGCATGTTCAATTACAACCCGAAAGTTGATGATGTTGTTAATAAATTTGGTGTTGTCGGACCAGATAATGTCAAAATGCTTGTAATGGGAACCGTGGAAAGAGGAGGAAGCGGCTGCATGTGTCCTGCTTCAGCATTTCTTAAAGCTTTCCTGAGACATGTGGTTCTCAAGGACAGCAGCGCTGTGATACTTGACATGGAAGCAGGTATTGAACATCTCGGAAGAGGAACCACACGCGGAATCGACCTTATGATCGTTGTTGTGGAACCTGGTATGCGCTCCATTGAGACCGCACAGAGGATCAAAGAGCTTTCCGAAGGAATTGATATCAAACATCTGGCTGCGGTAATCAATAAAGGAACTTCTGCAAACATCAAACCAAAACTGGAAGAGCTGGGAATCCCGGTACTCGGTCAGATACCATACGATCCGGATCTTGTGGAAGCTGACTTCAACGGTCTTTCACCGATAGATGTTGGTGGAAAATGGGTGGATTCTGTCACCGAGATCAAAGACCATATGCTTGAGATGATAGCAGGTTTTGAGAAAGAGCAGTAGGCGGTCGCATGCCAATAATGAGTTCCTGTGACAACGTTGAAGCTTATGTTACAAAGGATGGCTCAATTATCAGGGAACTGATGCATCCGCAGGTTCATGGAAACTCATCCCAGAGCCTTGCAGAAGCCAGGGTTTCACCTGGCAGTTCCACACTTTTACACCGCCACAACGTCACAGAAGAGATATATCACATTCTGGAAGGTGCCGGATTGCTTACACTTGGAGACGAGTTGATCGAAGTGAAAGCCGGTGACTCCGTCTGCATTTCTCCGGGAACGCTGCATAATATCACAAACACAGGAGAGATTGAACTCAGGATTCTCTGTTGCTGCTCTCCTGCGTATTCTCATGATGATACTGAGCTTTCAGAACAGGAAAGATGAGATCTTAGTTTGCTCTATTTTAAAATGTGAAGGAGCAGCTCTGCAGATTTCGGCCATCAAAACTTTAAGGACGAATTGACTGATTTCTCGTAAGTCAGGAATAACTGGAGTTACCCGAAGGATCCGGCGAAGCCGGCGCTTTCCAATCAGAAAAAATAAAATTCTCTGCAACTAGTTTGTACTTTTTTTCTCTGGATTTATGTAGAATTCTCTGTATAAATGCAATAGTTCTTGTAATAATCTTCTATTAAGAATCATATGAATGCGCCGCCTTCGGCGGGAAGTTACTCTGTTTTTAGATTACAGATGGTTTTTGCAGAAATAATAAAATGAAAAAGAGCAGCGTTTGTAACATTCATATCAACAGGTTTTCCACAGAGATAAAGGACCGGCTATATACCGGCCCTGAATTTCCTGAATTATTTCCTGAGTTATTCTTAAACCATCAACCAATCAATCAACCTGTCAGACATAGTCATCCAGATCAGTTGTTTCCCCGGACACAACAGTTATCACAGTGTTTGGTGTGCCGTCATTGAAACGGAATGTATAGTTTCCGGGGAGAAGCTGCTCACCACTTGAGAAGCTCTGCCAGCCGCCTGAATAATATGATGTACAGATGCCGGAATCACATACCACTTCACCTGTTGAGAAGTCTATGATATTATCTGAGCCAATGTTCTGTGTCTTGCTTAAAGACTTCGATTTGTAGTTCATGTTGAAAGTATAGTTCCTCGGCAGGAGTTCCTTGCTTATTGTTCCCTCATCAGTGTAACCTATGGTCTGCCAGCCACCGGAATAGAATTTTGCCAGGGCAGAATCTGCTTCAAGAACAGAACCGGTGCTGTCAAGTAACCTTATAGTTGCCAGCGTGGTCTGGAAATTGACATTACTGTCATTTGTCACGTCCTGTGAGAGATAAGCAGATGAATTCTCATAGGTCAGGCTGAAACTGTATTTGCGAGGGAGGAGTTCCTTAGAAGCAGTGCCGTCGAGCGTCGTACCGAGCACTTTCCATCCTCCGCTATAATATCGTACCAGAGAATCATCAGTATCAAGTACAGAGCCGGTGCTGTCAAGCAGACTTACAGTAACGAGTGTTGTCTGGAAGTCGACACTGCTGTCATTTCTTATGTCCTGGACCTTGTAGGCTGAAGCATTGTCATAAACGAACCTGAAACTATATTTTCGCGGGAGTAATTCCTTTGTGACTACACCGTCAGTAGTTATACCAAAGTCCTTCCAGCCTCCACTGTAATATTTTACCAGTGAATCATCCGTATCAAGTAGTGAACCTTCGCTGTCAAGCAGGTTTACAGTGACAAGACTGGTCTGGAAATCAACAATACTGTCATTTCTGATATCCTGCACCATATAGGCAGACGTGTTATCATAGGTCAGCCTGAAACTGTATTTGCGGGGAAGAAGTTCCCTGGAAACTGAACCACTGCTTGTCGTACCGAAATCCTTCCAGCCTGCACTGTAATACATTACTGCTGCATCTTCGGTATCGATCAAATTTCCGGTACTGTCGAGCAGATCCACTGTGACAGGAGTAGTCTGGAAATTGACATTGCTGTCGTTTATTGTGTCCTGGGTCTTGTAGACCGATGAATTGTCATATATCATTCTGAAGCTGTATTTACGTGGAAGCAGCTCTTTTGATACAACACCACCTGTGGTCATACCCATTTCCTTCCAGCCGCTGCTGTAGTACATCGCTTTTGCGTCATCGGTACCAATTAACGAGCCGCTGCTGTCAAGCAGACTTGCAGTGATGGATACCGTCTGGAAATCCACTGTTGAATTATTGACAACATCCTGAACCTTGTAATTAGAGGCTTCGTCATAGATCATCCTGAAACTGTACTTACGAGGGAACAGTTCCTTTGTAACCATACCATCTGTGGTGGTGCCGAAATCCTGCCAGCCTCCGGAGTAATATTTCACCAGAGAGTCATCGGTATCAATAACAGAACCACTGCTGTCAAGCAGCCTTACAGTTATCGGACTTGTGCGGAATGTAACGACATTATCCAGTGAAATATCCTGGCGAATATTACAGGACGCGGACAGGTAGGTCATTCTGAATGTGAATGTTCCGTTGTCAAGCGGCATTACTGCTGCACCACTGGAATTGGTCACACCGAAGTACTGCCATCCTTCATCATAATACATCACAGAGCCACCGGAAAGCGGACTGCCGTTGCTGTCAAGGAGCATAACAACTGTGCCGGATGCATTGGCAAAATCGAACAGGACCGTTTCGTTGACAACTTCAGTTTCAACTACTTCCTCATCCTCACTGTCATCATCGTCATCAGATGAACTGCTGCCTCCGGATGAACTATTATCATCAGCAACAATAGTGATTTTTTCTTCCATCAGAACCGTGTCATCAGAGCTGACGATCTTCAGGGTCACAGTATCTCCGGAAGAGATTGACGTTATAGGATTGCCATATTTATCCACCAGTTCTATCTTTATCTCATCCCCGGGTTCAAATTCTCCCAGTGAAGATGTTTCAAGTTCATAGGTCTCTCCTTCAGCAAGAAGCAGAACCCTGACATCCTTTGAAAGTGTCAGTGAATCTCCGCCTGCATGACTTATTTTGAGAGAAGTAAGGTCTCCGCCTTCAACATCTATATTAGCCATAGGTGGTGCTTCAGGAGCCTGGTAGTAAACATAGAAAACCGACCCGACAATAATTGAAGCCAGGAACAGGAGACATATCATAATGATCACACCGACTATTGGTGCGAGAGCTTTAATGTTTGTTTTTAGTACCTTTACCATAATATCCGCCTTTACCCAATAACTGGGATAGTACTTCTATGTAAAAGTATATATTTTTATCTTACATATACAATAGTGCTTATATAGTTTGATTTAGTGTCACTGAGTTACATAAAGTACAGGATCACAGGAAGGATGATCACACCCATTGCATGTGATTTCCTTATACCTAAAAACGATGGCAGCATTCCCATGGATGTTGCTATCAGAAATATCATCAAGCCAAAAAGTCCTGTGAATATAAGGCACATAAAAAACAGAAGAGTGAGTACTGCATAACATAACAGAGAATAATCAAAACCATAGAGCACCCGGTGTATATTGTCTCCCAGAAAGACCGTGGAATAATAGGAAAGAATAGCTGTCACTGAGATGGCAAGAAGAAAGAGAAGAACAAGAGGAGGATTAAGGTCTATGCCTCCCAGCAGTTCATTTATAGCTACCATGGCACCACTTCGGGATTTACCTATTACGACCAGAGCCAGCAGGCCAAAAATCGCATTACAGGTGTTCACACCTGAAATGGAAACTATGAACTCCTTTGCTGAATCGGTTACGCTGTCTTCTGAAGTACCAATATCATGTGCATTATACCCTTTTTTGTCGATCTTGTCAAAGTCCTCTTTGATGAAAAGACGTGCAAATACAGTTGCAATTGATGAGGAAACTCCCGGCAACCATGCGACAAGGGAACCTGAAGTTCCGCCTACTACAATTCCTCTGACTATCCGTTTTCTCTCAAGTTCCATACGTGAACTGAACTGATAAGGTATCAACGGATGGGACATCAGACTGATGATGAGTTGTGATGAACCAAAAAGACCGCTTAAAAGAGGCAGCAGTATTGAAGGTTCGCCTATTGACATAAATGGATGCATGAGACTTTCTTTCCCGAAAGCAAAGACACCCAGAAGTCCGCAGAGCGTGAACACAAGAAGTGCACTAAGAGGATACCTTATTCTTTGCAGTATGCCGTGTTTGTCAGGTTCGCCCTTTTCAGTAAATATCATCACAACTACAACAAGGATCAGAATCCATGCAATGTATTCCTGAATGAAAGGATAAACTGAACTGAATGCCATGGAAAGCGGATATGCCGTGATAAGAGCCAGGGCCACAGAACCTGCACTTCCAAGAGCTGACAGGCGGATAGCTTCTGCTCCCCGGCCTTCAAGTAAGAGAGTATGTCCCGGAAGTACTGCAAGGGCAAGGTCATCACCTGGCGCACCCAGGAATATTGCAGGTATTATGTCGTGGAAAGTGTGTGAGAGAGAATTTGCAAGGATCATTGCCGCTATGCAGACAAGTGGAATTCCATGTTCTGAAAGATAAGGAGCGAACGCCAGCAAGACCAGTGCAAAATTATTGGTATGTATCCCGGGAATGAGTCCTGATATCACTCCAAGAATATAACCTGCAAATACCGACAATAGGAAAGTGAATATGGATACCTCTGTTACCGGCGACATTATAAATTTCCTGAAACGTTTTAGCCCAGAATTATTTGACGAGTACTTAATTTTTGTGTTTTAAATCTAAAATATATTTGCAATTATAAGAGATAGCTGATAATTAGAATAAGCTGGATTGCCAGGACAATTTTATATAATAAGATTCCATGTCCATAAATAATGGATGAAAAAACGATTAAATGCAACAAATGCAATAATGATGCAATTATTTTCCAGAAATATTCAGGAATGCACCTTTGCCGGAAACACTTCATTGAAGACGTTGAACGTAAGATAAAACTTACCATCAGGAAACATTACAGCATCAAAAGGAATGAAGTGATAGCCGTTGGTCTGAGCGGTGGCAAGGACAGCAGTACAACACTTCACATACTTCACAAAATATTCGGGAAAAGACCGGATATTGAACTTGTGGGAATTTCTATTGATGAAGGCATTGAGGGTTATAGACCAGATACCATTGAGTCTGCACGTGAGCTTACATCAAAGCTCGGAGTAAGGCACATTGTCCGTTCATTTAAGGATGAGTACGACACCACCATGGACGAGATAGCACCACAGCAAAGGGAAAAGGGTGCTTGCAGCTATTGCGGAGTGCTCAGGAAATCGCTCATCAACAAGATAGCCCTTGAGATTGGAGCTACAAAACTTGCAATTGGACACAATCTGGATGATGAGGCTCAGACAATTTTACTTAACCACCTGAAAGGTGATGTTTCCCGTATGGTAAGACTTGCTCCTCCCAAGGAACTTGAGGGACTTGTGCTCAGGATGAAACCGCTGAGACATATTCCAGAGAAAGAAGTTGCTCTTTATGCTTACCTTCATGACCTTCCACTTGGGTTTGGCGGATGTCCTTATGCCCATGAGGCCATGAGAAGAGAGATAAGGGTAATGCTGAATGAGTTCGAAGTGAAACATCCCGGTACAAAATATGCACTTTTGAGTGGTTTTGATAAGGTATCAGGAATACTTGGTAGAGAATATCCGCAGGAAGGGCTTCAGAGTTGCAGCATATGCGGACAGGCATGTACTGAAAAGATATGTCAGGCATGTAAACTGCTTAAACGTGATCAATGATCCAGCAGGTAATCTTCAAAGGAGTACAATTTCCTTCCTGTTCTGTCAAGATAGAAACGTGTGAGCCATACGGCTACCAGAGGCTGTATCATTATGGTGCTCAACAGAAGATCGATAAGTGACCATAGCTGAGCTATTATGTCAACGTAAGATGTAATTTGCCCTACAAGTTCCAGTAACAAGAATATTCCCATGATAAATAACCAAATCCCTATGGATGCCAGTTTATTGGACAGGACAAGTGATACTCCGGTCTCAATTGCAGTTATCGGATCAAGTTCATCTGCCACAAGTACGTAATTTACAAGGAAAAGTAACAAGCTGATAACAAGTATGTAAAATGCCCATATAACACTACCTAATAACAGCAGTAATACACTGGAAGCAGCCATATCAGGATTGGATAAGAGAATATTGATATCACCTATGGAAAGAATTCCTGGTACAAGGAATATAACACCTGCCACTATCAGCAAGATCATCAGTATATTGACAAAGAACAGATTCAGATAATTGCGCTTTCCTATGATGAACATTGTATTTACATTAGTATGTCCTCTTTCCAGCGCTTCTTTGGCCATCCCTATGGCGCCGGCTGTAATGAAAGAATCAATTACCATGTAGATCAAAAACATGAAAATGAAGAAAACTGTTATTACTAACATATTTTCATAGAATACGGAAGACATAAGATCAAGCATTTCATCCTGTGTCATGCTTGCAGTGTCTATTGTATTTGACATTGCCGGAACAACGAACAGAATGGTGAACAGCATAATTGCGAACATAAAAAACACAATCGATGCGACCATTTTCAATATAAAAGGCATACACAGATTAAGGTTACCTGTCCAAGTTCCAAATCCTTTGCGAACGATTGTTCCAATGTCTTCTACCATCTATATTACTCCGAAGATAGAGACACTATGTATCTCTATTATTTATTTGCATCCCATATTGATCCGGGAAACAGAAGAGCCATATTGATTATCATGTTTTCAAAAAAATTATTTCTGAGCAAAAGTGCAAGGTCAAATCAAAAGATATAAATACAATTATGCCTTTTCTAAATTGTTCTTGCGCGGGTGGCTCTTTTCATACACTAAACCCACTCCCACACTTAAACCCCACTCCCCAAATACATTAAACCCAACCACCCGTGCAAACACAAATTTCTATTTTGTATGACTTTTTCTGTATATACTAAGAATAACAAATTGAGATTGTACTCTGTATTTTTGATAAACTTCATTTGGTTTCAGTATTATTTTTAGAAACTTTTATAGAATACATGCTTGCATGCCGAAAATTATCAAATAGATATAAACAGAAAACAGATTTAGTAAAAAGAAAAGAGTTTCCGGCAAAAGCCGGAAATGATTATTGTTTGTTTAGAAGAGACCTTTTCCGATGAACAGAGATGCGAACAGGATAGCAACCATGTTCACTACTTTGATCAGAGCGTTAAGAGCAGGTCCGGATGTGTCCTTGAATGGATCACCAACAGTGTCACCGACTACAGCTGCCTTGTGAGCCTCTGAGCCCTTTCCACCATACTTTCCGTCTTCAATGAGCTTCTTTGCGTTGTCCCATGCTCCGCCACCATTATCCATTGTAAGTGCAAGTAAAAGACCACAGACAATGATACCGATAAGGAGACCACCAAGAGCTGCAGGACCAAGTACAAGTCCAACGATAAGTGGTGTGAAGATTGCAAGAGCACCAGGTATTGCCATTTCCTTAATTGCGGCTGCTGTGACGATATCGACACACTTTCCGTATTCAGGCTTTGCAGTTCCTTCCATGATTCCAGGAATCTCGCGGAACTGGCGGCGAACCTCGTTTACGATCTTGAATGCTGCCTTTCCTACAGCCTGCATTGTTACAGCACTGAAGACGAATGGAAGCAGTCCACCTATAAAGAGACCTACAAGAACTACTGGCTTTGTAAGACTCAGGTCAGCACCTGTAAGATTGACCTTACCGGTGTAATCTGCGAAAAGTGCCAGTGCACCAAGAGCTGCTGAACCTATTGCATATCCCTTTGTAACTGCCTTTGTGGTGTTACCGACTGCATCGAGTGCATCGGTGATCTTACGGACATTGGATGGCATACCAGCCATTTCTGCAATACCACCAGCATTGTCAGTGATTGGGCCGTATGAGTCAAGAGCTACGATCATACCGGTTGTTGAGAGCATTGCTGCTGCTGCAATTGCAATTCCGTAAAGACCGATTGCAGGGCTTGCTGCTCCACCTACGATGAAGAAGGAGGACAGGATACCTACAATGATGATGATCACAGGAAGTGCTGTACTTTCAAAACCAATTGCAAGACCGGCAATAACGTTTGTACCAGCACCTGTTTCGGATGCTGCTGCGATCGTCTTAACCGGACGGAATGAAGTTGAAGTGTAATATTCTGTGAAAACCACCATGAGAACCATGATAACTACACCAACGATAGCTGCATAGTAGAAAGTCAGGTCTCCCATGAGGGAAGTTGTAACGAAGTAGAAAGCAACAAGACAGAGAATTGCAGAAACTGCTACTCCTTTATAGAGTGCTTTCATTATTTTTCCATCGCTGCCGACCTTCACGAAGAAGACGGAAATGATGGAAGCGAAGATTGCCACTGCACCGAGGATGAGTGGGAAAAGAATTGCGTTTGGATATTTGTCAAGAACAAGTGATCCAAGAAGCATTGATGCGAGAACTGTTACTACGTATGTTTCGAAAAGGTCAGCACCCATACCGGCACAGTCACCGACGTTGTCACCGACGTTGTCAGCAATGACACCAGCATTACGTGGGTCGTCTTCAGGAATTCCTGCTTCAACCTTGCCTACAAGGTCTGCTCCGACATCTGCTGCCTTGGTGAAAATTCCACCGCCAACCCTTGCGAAGAGACTGATAAGACTTGCACCGAAACCAAATCCGACTACAAGGTCAACATCACCGTAAAGGATGTAAAAACCACTTGTACCGAGAAGTGCAAGACCGACCACAGCAAGACCTGTTACAGCTCCACCACGGAATGCAACGGACATTGCCTTCTGAAGGCCTTTTGATGCTGCGCTTGCGGTTCTGACGTTTGCCCTTACGGACACGTTCATACCTACATAACCTGCTGCTGCAGAGCTTATTGCACCAACAAGGAATCCTACAGCGATCTTGCCACCTTCAGGAAGAAGAGCAAAGATAAGTGCTGCAAGAATGATAGCAACGATTGCTATTGTTTTATATTGACGATTCAAATATGCCATCGCACCCTCCTGGACGGCACCTGCTATTTCCTGCATTTTCTCTGAACCTGCATCCTCACTAAGGACACTTTTTGCAAAGAAACCAGCAAATAACAAACTAACGAGACCAGCAAGAGGGGCAAGATAAATTAATGCTTCCATATGAAAACTCCTCTCAAAGTTTAATTTTATCTGATTTTAAATGTAAATTTACTTACGAGTTTTATAAACGATACAATTATAAATATTATAAAGCAACAGGTCACTTACAATATGGCCTGCTACATAAATGTAACCACGACGGGTATAATACTGATGTATCCTATATAAAGGTAGGCCGAAATTGTGCACACATAATATGAATATGTCGATAGGAAATGTGTACTTACATTCCCCCTCCTATCTGCATCAGTTCAAAATCAATATCTTCTGGAACATCTACCCTGAATACAAAAACATTATACCTTGATCTTCTGGCTTCAGAAATAGCTTTTTTCTGCTCATGGGACAAATTTCCATCAGTACTGGCAATACATAGCGATTTTCTGGAGTCCTTCACCAGAAAATCAAAATAATGGCCATAGGCGTTCAGAAACTCCACAAGCTCGGTCAATTCTGCCCAATTCTCGCACATATGCGTGCTTTTTGTGGCAGAATTACTGACATACCAGTCCCTGCTCATATAAGGATATGCAGCATATTGATCCCGAAGATCATCGTGGGCTTTGTGTATCTTTGAAATATCATGATTCAGATCTATCCATTTCCAGCCCTGCTCAGAGAAATAGCGTGACGCTACAATTGATACAATCCTATCCTGATCTTTTTGGTCAAGCTTCATTTTAACACCTGTTGCCTATAATGAGGCTTATGGCATTTAATCTTATATTTGTATCGAATCCTTGCATTTTATTTTCCAGGATGGAACTTATTCAGGTGGATAATTAAAACAGTAAATATTCTCTGTAGATGTCATGTTTATGCATTTGATGGGTTCAATGTCCATTATCTCTTCTTTCGTTGAGTTTTCGGAATTGAGAATAATGCTGCCTTCAATTGATATTACTGAACCTGCAGGAACATATTTGTCGATCTCACTGACAAGTGACTGCTGAGTTGTGATTATTCTTGGATCTGAAGAAAGTACAGGTTCAATTGTGTTAACATAAATGTCTTCAGCTCCACTATTGTAGAAAGTCATATTATAGGTATACACTTCAGTCGAACTATCATTTCCAGAGTGACCGGACATCACACCCTCTACAAATATCAGGCCTTCCACAGGAGCAGGACCACATGAAAGAGAACTTATACTAAGTCCTATAAGGACTCCCAGAAAAAGAAGTAATGAACCATGCAAAAATCCTTTGTCTACCATTTTAACCCCGATCTTACTATATGAGTATTATAGAGTATATTTATTTCCAGCAATATGAAGTTTTCAATCCACAAAAGTAACCTGATAGTTGTAATACTCTTTAAAATAGCAATGGGAGCATGTGTTCTCAAAATATGAAAAACTGGTTGGTATGGTACAATTATGAGACGATGGTGGTAATTTCCGCTCCCTTTGCCATTTTAACTATATAGCACACATACTATATAAAATATGACAAGTTTAGTATAAAAAATATAAAATTTAGAATAATAATCTATGGCGGTAAATTACGTCAGAAGAACACAAGAGATATAAACGTGAACACAGATATATAAAATTTGTAAATATATTAATTACTGCACTGCAGAAGAGTTATATAATCATCATCAGGAGAAGAAAAATGGATTGTAGGACATGTAGTTATAAGAAAAATATTCCCCTATTTTCTAAATGTGCAGGTGTTCCGGGAAGAACCAGGGTTGGAACTGCATATTACTGTAGTCACCCGGATATGCAAAACCCGGTACCTGTAATAGTTTCCGAAAATGTTCTTGAAGGTTGCCCTGTTTACAACGAACCCCTTGAAATTAAAAACGAAGCAGAAGAGGCAGCTGTCACGGAAGCCTAAATATAGCATACTTCTTCCATAGCTATTTTTTATTTTATGTGAGGTATTTCTCATTTTTAATAATACATTTTTATCTGATAGATCTGAATCTATCAAAAGATTCAGATTCTGACAAATTCATGCTTATTATATTCAACTGCTCTTAAAAAATATCCAAGTGGCCTGCTTTCTGGAACTATAAGTATAAATCAATAGCAATCAATCATATGATACTCAAAAGGAGTATCATACGATGCATAAGTCACATATTATACTTATAATTACACTTGCTACATTAATTATATTAGCCTGTGGTAGTTCTGGTTGTCTTTCTGATAAAGAGGCAGAATCGTCAGAAAACATGACAATGGATAACCATGATAACGCAAATGACGTTAGTGACATTAGTGATCTTGCAGAAAGCAATACAACTGCTGATGAACACGAAAACGTTGATGAGGAAGAGCAGTTTGCCTCCGTTGAAGATATTGAAGAGAACAACAACAACGAACTTGCTCCTGAACCGGAACCTGTGATAAACTATGTTGAAAACCTGAAAATAGGTTCTTTCAATATACAGGTATTCGGAGTAACAAAAGCCGGAAAAGAAGACGTAATGGACACGATTGTAAAAATAGTCCGTGAATATGACATCATTGCAATACAGGAAATAAGAGACTCATCCCAGACAACCATGCCCACACTTATGGACATGGTCAACTCAGAAGGATATCAGTATGATTACGCCATCAGTGACAGACTTGGAAGAACATCTTCCAAAGAACAATATGCATACATATTCAACACTGCCACCGTGGAAATTGTCGGTGAACCACAGACCTATCCTGAAGTAAACGGCAGTGACAGTTTCCACAGGGAACCTTTCATTGCAGCTTTCAGCTCAACTGAAGGAAACTTTGATGCGGTTCTGATGGTCATTCACACTGATCCTGACGAAGCTACAGAAGAGATCAATGCTCTTGACGATGTCCTGGAATACGCACAAAAAACCTATCCAGAAGAGAGGGACTTCATTATCCTCGGAGACCTGAATGCAGATGGGTCGTATTTTGATGAGGACGCAACAAATGACCTTGACGATTACGTGTGGATCATAGACAACAGCATAGATACAACTACAAAATCCACGGATTACAGCTATGACCGCATAATACTTACCGACAGTTCAGATTTCACAGGTAACAGCGGAGTTTTCAGGTTTGACCTTGAATACGGACTTGATTATAACGAGACTGTGGCAGTATCGGATCATTACCCGGTTTATGCGGAGCTTATTGCAGTGAATGATCAGGATTGAAAACCATAGAACCGTAAAACTGTAGAATCAAAAAAAGGATTTGGTTTGCAAAATATTAAAAAAGGACATGCAGAGTGCATGTCTTTAAAGTTGATTTAGTTTTATTCAATATACTTAGAATCAATTAAGCAAAGAGCTGGGTTCCGGCTGTCTTAGCCTGTTCCATAAGCTCTGTGTTCTCTTTTGCCTCGCCTGGTGCATGGTGGCCAACGTCTACGAATGTGCCTTTTACTTCCATGCCGAACATCTGGAGAATCTGTGTAAACTCATCAAAGACTCCCTTGAATGCTGCAGGTTCCGGATTTCCCTGTGCGCTGACGATGATAGCCTTCTTTCCACCGGCAATGCGTGGTGTGAAATCAGGGTTTACAAGTGCCCAGCAGCGGTCGATTACCTGACGCATCTGACTTGTGAACTGGAAGAAGTATATTGGTGAACCAAATACAAAGCCGTCTGCATTTTTAAGAGCATCATAGACTTTAGACATATCGTCTTTTAATTTGCAGCCATCGACCTCTCTGCAGTATGTGCAGCCCTGGCATCCTTTTATGTTCATTTCATTGATGTAGAATTTCTCCACATCTGCACCTGCTTCTGCAGCACCGTCAAGAACCTGCTGTACGAGTACATCGGTGTTACCGTTCTTTCTTGGACTTCCTACAAAACCTACTACTTTCATTCTGACCATTTCCTTTAAGCTTGAATTATAAAGTAATGTAAAATATTCAAAAGGTAGATGTGTATGCACTATATTTATACAATATACAGTCTTTTTTGATAGCAGCTAACAAAAAGTATAGTTAGGATATACGGATGAAAACGGAGGATCAAAATTGGAAAACACAAAAGATACTGAATATAGCTGCCCTGTGGAAGCAACCCTTGGTGTTATCGGAGGAAAATGGAAACCACTTATACTCTGGCAGTTAAAAGATGATGTACTCCGCTATAATAATCTTCAACAGACATTACCCGGCATATCCCCCAGAATGCTGACAAAACAACTCAGAGAACTTGAAGATGACGGAATTGTGAACCGGAAAATGTACCCGGAGATTCCGCCAAGAGTTGAATATTCCCTAACAGATTTCGGAAGAACCATCATTCCTGTACTTGAATCACTGGCGGAATGGGGACTCACTTACATGGATATAAAACATGGAAACATGCAAGATGAATGTAAGAAAAATGTTAGATATATATCCGATGAATAAGCAATTTATATATACACCGCAAATTATTAAATATATTAAATATAATACTGCATTGGTATAGTGAATTTTAGTCCTGAGGTGTGGTTTCTTTCTCTGAATCCTCCTAGCTGTTTTCGCCCGTCTAAAGCGGTATCCACACCTCAGAATAATTCGTTTTTGTATTAATTTACTGAAAAAATATTTTATTGCTTGAGAGCTTTCTTTCTTTAGACGATCAACATGAAGTTCAAATTGCTATTCACATGCATTCTCGCACTGGCATCTGTTCTGATATGCGGATGCGTGGATGATACCACCGAGAATGAAAAAACTGAACCCACTATTGAAGTTGTGAACGAAACCGAGTTCACATATACAATGGAAGAAGCAAATGCAGCTTATGTGAAAGCACTTGTAGCTACCAGCCAGAAAAACATTACTGAAACAGAACTCTCCATTAATGAGCTGATAACAAAACTCGGATACATAGCAGATACATACGGAGAGAATCCTCCTGAAATATACGCCATGGACCGGAACTGGAAAACTGAGATAAAAAGGGCAGTGCTTATAGCAGAATATTCACAGGAGATGTTAGATGAAGAAGGTATAGAAGCTGCTCATTCAGCTCTGGAACCTATGAGAGAACTTTTTTTCAGTCTTCATGAAAGAAACAACTGCCTGCATATGGGAGACCATCTTACAAGATTCCACATGCTAATGGAGGAAAGTATTGCTGCTGCAAGTATCAATGATACAGAAACTGTTGCTTCATATATTCCAGTTCTTAAAAGCGAATGGAAAAATGTAAATGATGCAGATATACCATACACCGCAGACAGTAACTATAACCAGTCACTGGCAACTGTAGACACTGCAATTGAGGTTCTGGAGGAAAAAACTGCAACCGGAAATTCCACACTTGTTCAGGAAGATGCGGAGAACCTCAGATTAGCATTTGCAAAAGTGTTTGCAAAATATGGTGTTGTAATATCCTAATGAAAAGAAGTGCAGATTTCTCTGCACTTTTACCTGTAGCTCAATAGGGATAAAATACAAAGAACATTGAACAAAGAACAAATAAAGCCCATGCAAGGGGTTTTACTTCACTGCTTTTACCACTGATAAGTTTCAGGAGAGGGAACAATACAAATCCAGCACAGAGACCTACTCCCATATTATATGTAAAGCTCATCAGAATTATGACCGCCATTGCAGGTATCATCTCTGTATAATCATCCATTTCTATTTTCTTGATGGCACCCATCATTAACAGGCCTACTATTATCAGGGCAGGTGCCGTTGCTGCTGGCGGTATTGCTGTAAATAACGGTGAGAAGAAGAGTCCCAGGGCAAAGAGTAAAGCTACAACAACTGCTGTAAGACCGGTCCTTCCGCCTTCTTCAATACCTGCAGCGGATTCTATGTATGCTCCTGTGGTGGTGGTACCTGCAAGTGCAGCAAAGACCGTTGCAAGAGCATCGGCTAGGAATGGTTTGTCAAGGTCGTGAAGATTGCCCTGTTCGTCCATAAATCCGGCTTTCATGGAAACACCTACAAGTGTACCCATTGTATCCATAAGGTCCATTGTGAACATTGTCAGGATAACAGCAAAGAATCCCCAGGTGAGCGCTCCTGCAATGTCCAGTTGAAGCAACACCGGTGCGATACTTGGAGGCATACTGACAATTTGTTCCGGAGCCTGTGCAACACCCAGAACAAAGCCCAGAATTGCTGTTACAAGTATGCCTATTAGAATAGAACCTTTCACCTTCTTTATCATTAGCACACTTATCAGGAGGAATCCGAAAAATGCCAATGCAACCGGGATAGTGTTAAGCGCACCAACATGAAGAGGTGCTCCTTCAACGCCAAGTGAAACAATGCCTGCGTTGACAAGCCCTATGAATGTTATAAAAAGACCGATTCCCACGGCAAAACTGTATTTCAGATTATCAGGGACCGCATCTATCATTTTTCCCCGAAGACCTGAAATTGTGAGGATGGTGAAAAGCACACCGCTTATGAAAACCGCACCAAGCGCGGTCTGCCATGAGTAACCCAGAACGCCTACAACAGTGTATGCAACAAAAGCGTTCTCACCCATATAAGGCGCTATTGCAAGAGGTTTTTTGGCGTAGATACCCATTATCAGTGTTCCGAAGATCGCTGATAATATCGTTGCGACCATTGAAGCTCCAAAAGGTATTCCAGCAGCTTCCAGAATTGCAGGGTTTACCACAATAATATAAGCCAGGGTCATGAAAGTCACAATTCCGGCTATGATCTCAGTCTTTACATCAGTACCATGTTTCTCCAGTTCAAAGAAATCTTCCAGTAGGTTTCCCATTTTAAATCCCCCTCAGAATAAGTCAAAGTATGAAATATCCTATAAAATATCCATTTTTTAATTGATAGGGACTAATATATAAATATGTGTATTCGTCCTGTAAAAACAGCAAAAAAGAAACTATATGAAAAATAAAATAGGTTTCCTTTAAAGGAAACGAGAAACAGGATATTATTCTATGACCATGGAACCTGTTGGCATCATGTCATCTGGTGGTGCTACACCGTGCTCTGCCCTGTAAGCTTTCCTTTTGCATACATCCATTTTCGGCCCTTTGCAATACATGGCAATAAAACCACTGCATGCTGCTTGTTTAGAATTCTGATACTTTTTGAAAAAACCACATTTTGAAAGTAATTCACAATCTACCATTATAGATTCCCTCACATGATATATTATATTATATTAATTATATTGTTGCATAAATAAGTTTTGAGTAACAGTGTTAACTGTTGAGTAAATATACAGATACGAGGCTAATTTTTAAGAAAAGATAACAATATAGAACTTACAAACAGTGATACATAAAATGCTTCTTTAACTCAGCAACTCCAGTCCCTGCTCCAGGAAATAGAATGCAAAGACCATATAGACAAGTCCAAGTGAACGAATTGTGTAAAGATAAAAACGACTTTTCAAAAAACCTCTTGACCTTCCCACCATCATTGCAATAACGATCTTAGAACCTACCAAAAAAGCATAGAAACCCGCAACAAACAGGATTGCAGAAAAGATACCGTTGTCCTGGGCTTTGAAAAGAATCGGGCCGCCTATGGCAATCCAGAAAAGGTACGGGTGAGGGCTGAGAAAATTAACTATTATCCCTTTCCTTAAAGAATCGCTTTTCTCGGTTTCAAGCTCAAGGTCGACACTTTTTGTTTTTAAGGAAGAGATCCCAAGATATATTAGATAAAATGAGCCTGCCAGACTGATCATAGCAATAACAGGATCATAGCTATCGAATTTAAAGAGAAAAAGCAGGATCGTTGAGACTATAAGAATATCTGTTATAAAAGGAGACACTGCAACCTTAATTCCGGCACGTGAACCATGTTGAAGTGACTCAGAGATGGTCATGGCCAGAAGCGGACCCGGAGATATGCCTGAGGCAAATCCCAGAAGTATGCCGGATATAAGAAATTCATTGATCAGAACCATATCTGAATTGCGTATAAATTCCAGATGCTTAAAGCTGTTGATTCAAGTATCTAAGATTGGCTTGACTTGTGCAAAATAGAGAGGGTGTTAGTAGTGAATAATATATATTTAATACCTATATATTATAATCAGAATACGTTTTAAAAATCATTTCGGACCAGGGCAATGAAAATCGCGAATACCAGGAACACGAATTAAATGAAAATAATGGAAGATCTTAAAACGAATAAATATCTGGCATTAAAAGTTGCATTATTTTATGTATTCATAGCCGCTTTATGGATATTGGGCTCAGACACTGTGCTAAGCTGGATAATAACAGATCCTACTGTATACGCCTCGCTGCAGACATACAAAGGAATTTTCTTTGTAACAATGACCGGTTTTGTGATTTTCATTTATCTGGACCCGAAAATAAGTGAGTTTAATAGATCCAGAAAAATCCTGCTTGATACTGAGCATTTACTTAACAAAAGACTTGATTATGAACTGACAACCATCGAATGTATGCGATTGCTGCAGGAACCTGAAGATATTGACGAAATAATTCCGCGTATACTAAAAAAAGTCCATCATACTGTAAACAATAGCAGAACTTACGTATTCAGGAACGAAGATGATCCTGAACTGGGCCTTTGCATGTCCCAGATATATGAAGAAGTTTCTGATGGTATTGAAGCCCAGATCGATAATCCGCAATTGCAGCATCTTCCATATTCAGAAGGAGCTCCTACGCTTCTACAACTCCTGCTTTCGGGCGAAAACTATGCACATATCGTAGAAGAACTGGATGAGCCTGAAAGGTCCATTCTCAAAGAGCAGGGCATTCTTGCTGTGTTGATAATACCGATTTTTTCCGGAGAGAAGCTCTGGGGATTTATCGGATTTGACGACTGTGTTGAAGAACGCAGATGGCATGAAGATGACGTGAATCTCCTGAGAGTTGTTGCAGATGGTATAGGAGAATCTATTTTGCGCAAAGGATCGGAAAGAGAGCTGCTTGAAAGTGAAGAGAGATTCAAAGCCCTGCACAATGCCTCTTTTGGTGGCATTGTAATACACGATAAAGGAACTATTATTGATGCGAACCAGGGATTTTCGGACATAAGCGGCTACTCACATGAAGAACTCATTGGAATGAATAATTATGCGTTAGTTGCAGATGGTTTCAAAGATACTGTAAGGGATAATATAAATGCGGGATCAGAAGAGCCTTATGAAGTCACCATGTTAAGAAAAGATGGAAGCACTTATCCTGCCAGGATACAGGGAAAAATGATTCCTTACAAAGGAAAATACATCCGAGTGGCAGAGATAAAAGATATAACCGAGCAAAAACAGTCAGAAAAAGCACTTCGTGAAAGTGAGCAAAAACAGGCTTCAATGATAGCAAACATCTCAGACGTTATTGCAATTGCCGACGGGAATGGAATTATCAGGTACAAAAGTGCAAACGTTGAAAAATGGTTTGGCTGGAAACCAGAGGATCTTACTGACAAGAACCTGTTTGGCAATATTCATCCTGATGATCAGGAAAATGCAAAAGACTTTTTCATGAGGATCTTAGAGAAAAATGGAGAAAATTTTACATCCCAGATCAGATACCAATGTAAGGACAGTACTTACAAATGGATCGAATTTACCGGAAGAAATCTGCTTGATGACCCGGTGATCCAGGGAGTATTGTTCAACTACCATGATATCACTGAGAAGAAAATGGCTGAGGATGCACTACTGGAAAGTGAAAGAAAGTTCCGTACATACGTAGAGAATGCTCCTTATGGAATATTGATAGTAGATGATACTCACACATTCATAGAAGTGAATGAAACCATATGTAAAATGACCGGATACCCTGAAGGAGAACTCATTGGAATGAACATGTTCTCCCGCGTGGCACCTGAATCCAGGGGTGAGGCTCTGAAGGGCTATCATGAGCTGATGGAAAAAGGTTTTGTCAGTGTGGAGCTGCTAATCAACCGCAGAGCCGGAACTATATTCTGGATGAGGGTCGATGCGGTCAAACTCTCTGATACTAGATTCATTCTGTTTGCAAGCGATATTACCGAGAGGAGAAATGCAGAGAACGCACTTCTTGAGAGCGAAAGGAAATTCCGCACGTATATAGAGAATGCACCTTACGGAATATTCATCGTTAATGAGAATGGTAATTTTGAGGAAGTGAATGAAACCGCCTCTATACTAACTGGTTTTTCCGAAGATGAATTGTTAAGCATGAATGTATATTCACGTGTAAATCCAAAATGCGAGAAAAAAGGCATTCAGGGAATCCATGAGCTGAAAACAAGAGGATTTTCCAGTGTAGAGTTAATGATCATGCGAAAGAACAACACCGGCATCTGGATGAGAATCGATTCATCCAGGCTTTCAGATGGTCGCTTCATTATGTTTGCAAACGATATCACCGAGAGGAAAAAAGCTGAATATTCCCTTATCGAAGCTAAAATGCTTGCTGAAGAGAACAACAGGATGAAATCCGAATTCCTGGCTAACATGAGCCATGAATTGAGAACTCCACTTACAGCTATCATTGGTTTTTCAGATGTGTTGAATGATGAGATATTCGGAAAACTCAATGACAAACAAAAAAGACATGCACAACATATAAACAATGGTGGAAGGCACCTTCTTAATCTGATCAATGATATTTTGGACCTGTCAAAGGTGGAAGCTGGAAAAATGGAGCTTAACCCTGAAATATTCAGCATCGCGGACATGATGGAAGAGGTCAGATCCTCTGTATTGCCAATGTCAGCTAAGAAGAACATAGACCTTGAGCTTATTAATGATATGGGGTCGCAGGATATATCGGTTGATAAAATTAAATTCAAGCAGATAATGCTGAACCTGCTTAGTAATGCTATCAAATTCACACCTGACAGCGGCAGGGTTTCTGTCAATGCTTCAAAGAAGGATAATGATATCATTATCACTGTTTCTGACACCGGGATAGGAATACCGGAAAATATGCATGAAAGTATTTTCAATCCATTCACACAGGTGGATTCTTCAAATAAGCGTGAATTTGGCGGAACCGGACTTGGACTCGCTCTTGTTAAACAATTTGTGGAAATGCATGGCGGAAAAATATGGGTTGAGAGTGAGGAAGGAAAAGGCAGTACTTTCAAATTCATGATAAAGGATATGAATTAGATCTGGATAGTTGAATTCTCATGACCTTTACTAAATCTCTCTTTCTGAGGCTCAGTAGATTTTCTGCTTATACGAGTGACGTAACTATTCTACTGTTTCATTTCCACGAAAACACCCCGAAACTCCTTTTGATCTAAAAACAAAGCACCATCCCACCAAAGGCGGCACAGTCCTATGCTTCTTTATAGAAGATCACTAAGACCATCGTATTTAGGCAATCTTACTGAAAATTATATAAAAGTCCTTGAAGAATGTATTCTAGAATATTGTGCAAATTATTTTGTTTCATCTGATAGAAAAACGCCGGCTTCGCCGGTCCCTTCGCTTTCTCTCAAGTTATTCATAAACTGCGATAAATCAGTTTGCAATCAGGTTTGAAATCAAAAGAAAAAATAAAATATTAATACAAAATTTAAAAAGTAAGTGAATTACTTCACTTACCTATTCTGGCGCCTTATGACAAATACAGCTCCTACAATGATCATTGCAAGATCAAGTATCCAGTAAGGATATCCAAGACCATTAGCATCTTCTGTTTCGACATCCTCTTCCTCATCTACAGAGCTCTCGGCGTTCTGAGGTATTTCTTCTATTACTGGATTTACTACTTCCTCTTCTTCCTTGTCTTCACTAAACAATCCATAGATAGAGAAGTGAGTAGTGTAAGCTGTTGCTTTTCCATTTGCCCAGTCTATTGTTGTTTCCAGAGCAACCCATTCGCCAGTGTCTTCAGAATAAGTATAAACAACTGGTTGCTGGTCACCTGAGAAGTCTGCCGGGTCAAAGTCAATTGAGACCATTACAGCCTTATCAAAGGTTGTACCTGAAGGTCCGAAATTCACATAGATTCCTTTATCCTTTACACCGGAAGGAGCCTTCACATCCAGAGAGCTGACTCTGTTGACGGTTATCCTGTTGACAACATTACCCTGTGGATCTACTGCTTTTGTTCCCTTGAAAAGGGTTACAGATGTACTGGCATCTGTTGATCTTGCCACTGTGTCCGCACTAACTTCACCATCCTTGTTCACTGATAGATACGTTGTGATCTTTATCATCTCTTTTACAGGCACAGGTAAAGAATTATCACTCGATGTAGTAGTGGTAGTGGTTGTAGTGGGTTCAGGATCCTTGAAAAGTCCGAATGTACCGAAATCAGAGATGTTGACACTGAGAATGTTCAGACTTGTATTCAGGGAAGTGTTGCTTACAGCCACCCAGCTACTGTTGACAAACTTATAGAGATCAAGTGTTGCTTCGGTTTCATTACACATTGCGGAATCGTTGTAGAAGAATGAAATTGTCATGTTATCGGATGAATTAATATCCAGATAACCAAAAGCATTCACTTTACCGGAAAGAGCAGTATCATTGGTGTCTGTTCCGTTAATAGTTGTCTCAGTATTGTTGACATCAAATGTTATTTCCATTGAACCGCTGGTAAATGTCTGATTATCAACTGCAAGGTTCAGGGAATCATTTGAATAGAATGCATACTGAGTGTTGTCTGTCAGAGTGTTTGTTGCAAGTGTACTGTTTCCATTAGTGTCATCATACACACCAACTGTACTACCAGTAACAGTGTTATCGGTAATAGTATAATCTTCACAGAGGTTTGCAAAAATTCCATAGTTGGAGTTGTCGCTTATAGTGTTACCCTCAACAGTCGGATGCTGGGTTCTCAAAAGAAGAACACCATGATTTGAGTTGTCGCTTATAGTGTTGTTCTCAATAGTAGTGTACTGATCCCTGAAAAGATAGATACCATATTGTGCGTTTCCGCTTATGATATTATCCGTATAGGAATTGTAATCACAGGTATTATCATCATAATATGAATAAGAGATGATACCATGTCTTGTATTGTCACTTATGTTGTTTTGACTGAACTCATTATTGTCACAGCTTCCAGTATAAGAAACAGGATTGGAAGACAGTTCAAGGAAGACACCATCATAATTACCAGTAATCGTGTTATTTGTAAATGTATTTGAATTCGTAGAATATGAACTATAGGAATACAAATGAATTCCTTCGTTATCATTGTCAGTAATTGTATTATTATCTGCCAAATTGGAACTGCATCTGTCGAAATAAATACCCTGATAGTTGGAATCTATCAAATTATCAATAATTTCATTGTTTGAGCAATAATCACGGAAGAAGATTCCATTATAATTATCGGTTATATTGTTACCTATTATATTGTTTGAACTGCACGATGAATAGAAATAGATTCCACTTGAACCTGAATCTGCAATCGTGTTATTAGTAATATCATTACTGTTCGATGAATAATACAATGACATACCATTGTTATTTGAATCTAAAATATTATTATTGATAGTATTGTCACTGGTTGAAGAATATAGATATAATCCTTGTGAATTTGAATTTGCAGTATTATTTTCTATCACATTATAATCTGAATCAGACAGATAAATACCGTATGAATTTGAATTTGCAGTATTATTCAACAAGTTATTGTATTGTGAACCAGACATATAAATACCAATAGAATTACTGTTCATGATATTGTCAGTAACATTATTTTCGTTTGACAATGATTCCAGATAAATACCGTTGTTATTCAATGTACCATTGTTACTTACCACTTCATTATTACTGGACAAATAAAGATGGATACCATATGATGAATCGGTCATATTGTTCAGACTGATATTATTGAAGTAGTTGTATTCATCCAAGAAAATGGTATTTCCTGAATTATCAATTCCAGTAACATTATGGATATCGTTGTAGTAAGAGTGGAATATGCGAACTCCATTATATCCGTCTGTAAAAGTCACGTTATCCACTAGAGAATTATTGGTATATGCAAAGAACACCATGTCATAACCGTCTGAGAAACTCAGGTCTGTTACAGTAATGTTCGTACAGTTAATTGCACATGCATAACCGGAGTCAGCAGCAAACTGCACATCAGACTGATTCAATAGATAATAGATCGGTTTGCTGTCTACAATGTTGCTGGTGTTTACAAAATTGATGTAATCAGCCAGATCATTACCGTCAACTCCAAAATTATACCCATTTGAAGTCATGGTATTATTTTCCAGAAGGTTGCCTTCAGAATTCCAGATGTAAATACCATATGTATTGGAATTTGCGGTGTTGTTAATTATATTATTTAAATAGTTATTCTCATCAAGGAAAAGTCCGTAGGTGTTGCTAGTTCCAAAAGTGCTGTTTGCAATTGTATTGTAATTTGAAGATTGCAAGCGTACACCGTTTACTCCACTGGATACAGTTACATTTTCAATCGTGGAATTGTCGGTGTCATATAATAGAATTTCATCATAACCATCTGATAAAACAAGATCTCTTACGGTGATATTAGTTGAGGATATAACATAAACCTGACCTGCATCAGAAGGGATCTGGGCATCGGATTGACTTGTCCAGTAATAGATAGGTTTACCATCTACAAGATTGCTGGTACCTACTGTATGTGAATATCCATTATCAACTCCAAAATTATTGTAGTTAGAGGACATTGTATTGTTTTCAAGAATTGCATTGCTTGAACTATAAAGCTGAATACCATAACTACTGGAAGTTACGCTGTTATTCAACAGAATACATGAATTAGATGAATAGACGTGAATACCGTAATCATCATTATTATCTAAAATGTTGAAGGTTATGTTACAATGATCAGAGTCATATAAATAAATTCCATCATCGTCATTGTTAGTAATGGTGTTTCCATTAAAGGTGGTATAATCACAGTATTGTGTATAAAATCCATAATCATAACTGTTGTCTACAATATTGTCAGTGAGATTATTGTAATGTGAATCATAAAGATATACTCCATGGTCATCAAGATCGTAGATGCTATTGTTAAATATTGTATTATTGTCTGCATAATACAAATTTAAACCAATATCTACATTTGAAATATTGTTATTAACAAAAATGCAATTTGATTTATCGTTTATATAGATACCAGTACCTGAGCCTGAGCCTACAATACTAAAACCATTAATGGTAACATTATTTGCTGTTACGTAAAAAGCAGTTGATGATCCAGAGCTGATTGTAGTTACAGTGGAACCATTAATAGAAGTGATATTCACTTCTTTGTTCACTGTAACTGTTCCATAAGTTCCATTGCTTACAAGAATCGTGTCACCGTTTGATGCTGCTGTAATTGCAGCACCGATAGTAGTGTGTGTTTCTCCCGAACCTACAGTAAGAGTTGCTGCAGATGTGAGATTAATGCATAAAAAAGCAATTGTTACTAACATCAGTAACCTGTTGATGATGTGCTTATCTGAAAACATAGTACCATTCCTTTCTCAAAAAGATAATATCTCATATATGGTAGTCGAAGTATATATCTGTTATTATAAAATAAAAAAGCAAACCGGTGATATTCGGCACTTAGAGACCACATATAATCATTATTATGTCAGGTACTAAAATCAAGAATATGAAAATAGAAACTAGATATTTACTGAGCATGGAATTGAGGCGCTTGTTTAATCTGCTGATGCTAGTGTGGGAGTGGGTTAGTAAGTTAAAAGTTGAGTAAGCAAATCATCACGCCTCACTAATAAATCACATAAATACTATATATGTTTTGTTATATAATTTAGAATAATAAAATATTCTGAAAAAATAACGAGAGAACATAAAACAGCAAAAAGGCACGTGCACCCCTCAGTAAATCTTGGTTGGTATGCGAGTTCCCGCCAAAGACATGCGATAAACATGCCACCGTGCCCTATTAATTAGATTATTGAAGTGATATTTAAGTTTTTATAAATCGTTCTGAGGTGTTGAAAACGATGTACAGGTATACTTCAATACTTAAAAACATACGTAACGAACAGCAAAAATTCAGTATCACAAAATAGTTAAAAGGTGGTACCAGGACTTCCTGAGAAACATTGATAATTTTAAGCTATAACATGTTTCTTAAGTAAGACCTGATCGTATTTTTTTATAAGCAATCAGAACTTCCCCGAAGTATGAGGGAATATTCTTAATGCAAAGTTCTTACCAAACAGATATTTATGCATGTCTTCCGGTCTTTGAGTGACCAAGAAGTGATTTAATATTGAGTAGTGTGTAAATAAATAATGCTATCAGCAAACGCATGAGTGCCCCTCCGCTTATTATACTTTCCTTAGTACATTTGTTTTTTCCAGGAACTGCACCATACCTGAACTTAACGCCGTTCCTTTGCTATACACACACTAATGATCAACATTCAAAAGATGAATTCTACATTATTCATCATTATGAATCCCTATTATTGTATATTAGTGCTTATGAGTAATTTTACAAAACAGATGTATATATACATTTCCATTTGCATTTGAATGAAAAAAGCTTCTTCATTACTTTTTTTCTGTGGATTATTGAGATTTACGTATTCATTTTGATTTAAAGCAAGAATATGGAATCTATATAGCAATTGTACTCTAATTGGATAACATATAGTAACCTATGTACTAGGTATAAATAGGAGAAACACTAAGTGAAATATACTCGTTAAAAAGAAAAGGGGACTTAAAAATGATGGGAAAAACAAATAAGCTAGAAATATGCCCTGAATGTAATTCAAAATTGAATGAGAACAACAATATCCAGTATTGCGAAACTTGCGGATACTGGACTCAGAAGGGAACAGTCAGGTTTGAATCCATTGCTATTTTTGCCTGAATCTAAATGAATTTTTTTAGTTCAGTTATCAAATATAATTAAAAATGAAGGACATGTTCCTTCTTATTTTGTCTTTAAATTGATGCCAGTTTTGTGTTGCATTAAGTATTCTACTTGTAAGAAGCAGAAATTCACGACATATGTTCACGATATATGTTCACTGCAGACAATTACATGACAAGTGATCTTTAGAACAATTGAAAGAAACAAGATGATCTATTATATTATCATACAACTATATAGAGACCTGACTTATCAGTACACTTCATAATGCTATATGAAATCCGGTGTAAAACTATTAGTAGAAAAGTGCTATCTATTGCCATTAAGGGATATGCTTCCCGGTTGTCTTCTGGCCTGTAGGACTATGATACATAATAACCCCAATAAATTGTCCTACAAGTCAATATTTATCCATGACCGATTTTGCAGATTATGAACATGTTTTTGCATAGGGGATATTGATTTTATCTATTTTTGGTAAAATAGCAATATGATGCCATAGATAGAAAATATAGAACGAAAATACAGACAGGAACTATCACTTTAAATTATACACATTTTGTTTTGCTATATATTTCCATTAGCTCACAAATAAGTAAGATGTCATCGAACTGGGGCTGAGGTTTGGGGTTAAAACGACAATGGAACTTAGTGTACGATATGGAGCATCAATTCGGGACGTTGATGCTCCATACCTTCCTTAATTGTATCTGTTTTTCTGTGCTATCATTTTTGACATGAGTCTAAAAATGAAAGGAAATTGTGAATTACTTGAACGATCCCGAAGGGTACGGCGAAGCCGGCGCTTTTCCATAAGATGAAATGACTGATTTGAATTGTACTTAGATATAAATTCTTCAAAAACTCATGTCGAATTCTCAACATAAAGGAAATAATTCAGGGAATAAGTTTCTGTGCAGAATCATCGGAATGTGCCGCCTTCGGCGTATGGTTACTTTGTATTTAGTTTCTGATGTTTTTGTGGAACTAAAAATCAACATTTGTGCCCCCTCGTATAAATAAGAAAAAAGGATTTCCACATAACCAAGAATCGACAATAACCCCGTCACCCAAATTCAGAATGAATGTTAAAGAGAGCTTTACCCCCACTCCCTTACCACTCATACTCTTTTGCTCTTCCGGAGGAGGAAGGAAATGCTGATGTCAGACAGAGAGGGAGAACATCTTTCAGCATTTCCATGCAATCCAATTCTTTACGTTTTTCTACCGGAGAGATTCCAGATGATTTCCATATCGTACCACCAAATATGGATAAGTCCCATATCGTACCACCGCATGGTCCTTTTGTGACATTTGCCGTCTGGCAGTTCTTGCCACAGTTCCTAGTATTATTTTCTACTATATTAATATATCTATGGTCTAATATATAGTGAGTATCATTATGATGATGTTGTTGTTTTGAAGAGTGGGTAAAAAAGAGACACCTACCAGAATAGTATGAGAAATATATTAAAAGATTTGAAGGGGGACAAAACAAGTAATTTGATACTTACAACTAATTTCTATATCATAAAATTAGTTTGATAGCATCCACCTCATATAATATCCTCTAATATTGTCTTTGTAATTAATCCCACGGCAGTCATTGTAGCAATTCCGTATATCATCCAGATTATTTTTACCCATTCTAAAGCCAAGTCCAAAGAATGGGTACTTACAAATATAGCAATGAATACGAAGATGGAGGCAAAAATTGGGAACGAATATTTTGAAATAATTTTTGAGACTAACCACTCAAGGATTTCTATAACCATAGTAAAAATACGATCTTCAAGAGACAAATCTTTGAGCACGATTGTATTCTCCGACTTCAATTCTTATTAATAAACTTGGTGAAAGAACTCAATATTGCAAGAGGTAAAACTGCAGAACTCATGTCCCTCAATAAATTAAATACTGAGAAACCTATGTGCAAAGAATCATGTAGGGTTGCACCTGCAAAGAGTACTAATACACAAAAAATTGTAGCCTTTGCTGCTTTTTCTGCATATCCATCGATGATAGTATAAATAATAGTGATGATTCCATCAAAAATTGAATCTATTAAACCCATAAATTTCCTCAATCAAATATAAATTTTCGGCATTGTTAATCAAACATAGTCATCTCATTATTTCGGTATTTCATTAACATTAAGACAGAGTATCGCAACATTTCAAGACTCTTTGTATAACATTTAGATTTTCTTCTCAACCTTGCCAGAAAATGCCTGAATATACTATTATATCCTTCTACCGTATATGTTTCAGCTTTGGATCGAGTATGAATGGCCTCTGGAATAAACTCTGCATATGCTTTCCAATGATCCGTCATGACTTCTTTTATCCCAATATCCTTTAGTTTGTCCCATAGTTGTATGCCAGTTTCTGTTCCTCTGCTGCCAAAAGAACAGTTGATGAATCTTTTCCCAATTCTATCAATAGCAATCCAGATCCAGCAATATTTTTTTTGTTACCTATATAAGTGTGCATCTCATCTAATTCTACAATCTCTATCTCATTTTCGTTTTTTAGATCCTCTAATTCCTGGCCAAATTTCTTAATCCATTTGTATACTGAAACATGGCTTACTCCTAAAATTCTTCCGATAGAACGAAAACCTAATCCTTCAAGATAAAGTTGTAATGCCTGTCTTTTAACAGAAGTGGAACTAGCAGTTGATTTTATTTCTACGGTATAATTGTATCCGCAATCATGACATTTGTAGCGTTGGCGCCCACCAACTTTTCCATTCTTTTTGTGATTGGAACTCTTACATTTTGGACAGTTCATATTGAGACATTGGCACTCAATCTATATAACTATACTTAGATACCAAAGCCAAATTTTCCAATCCTATTTATATATGACCTATATAGATTTAAACTGTACACTTGTATGCTCAATATCGATACTGAATTCGTGAATATAATTCAATAACTGCGTAATTGAATATCAAAAAAAATAATTTCGACGCTGAGGGGGAGATTCGAACTCCCGCAGCGCGCGAGCACTACCGGTTTTCAAGACCGGCGCCGTAGTCCACTTGGCTACCTCAGCACGTCGGATGGTATCTTAATAGCGACCTAGGATATAAGGGTTTTGATACAAAATCGATATTGACAGTAATTGCCGGCGATTTTGGGAAGATAATTTAAGATGTTATATAAAGTAAGAAGTAAAGAGGAAGATTATTCCTCTGTAGCTTCAGCTTCTTCGGTCTCCTCTACTTCTGCCATTGGAGGGACGTATGGGTGCTTCTCGACGTATTCGAGGCTTGCAATGCCCAGCTTGTCGATAAGCTCGCTTGCGATGGTCATCTTGGATACGATCCATCTCTGGTTAAATCCGAGCTCGATCGGAGTGAAGATCCTGATAAGGTCATCTGTAACCTCAACCTCGATCTCTGGCATGCCGGTGTAGAGTGAAAGAAGGCCCTGTGCCTTAGCAACCTTGTCCTCGATCTTCTCAACGATAGTGTACTCGTACTCGACTTCCTTACCTGCAAGAGCATGGTTCATGTCAACACGTACTCTGCGGCCGATGATCTGTGAGATTACACCACGTCTGCCGTTGAGTTCAACAGGCATTCCCGGGTATGGTCTCTGCTCACCGAACTGTTCCTTAAGCTTTGTGACTGAAACAGTCTCAACAAGAGCAGGATTGTGTGGACCGAATGCCAACTCTGGTGCAATGGTAACATTACCGGAATATCCTACTTCCTTGCCGATGAAGTCCTCATCAAGACCTTTGATAGTGTGGCCGGAGCCAACAATAACAACATCTCCGCCGTAAACACCGCGAGGGTTGTAGATACCATTGTCTTTTGCAAGCTGTTCATCGGTAGTGTCAAAGATCTGCCCGTCATTGAACTTACCGGTATAGTTTATCTTTATGAAATCTCCTTTCTCGATTGCCAAATTGATCAACTCGATATTAGTTATTTGATTAATAGTCAGATTTACTGAATAAAATCTATGAATTGAATTACCTGCACGCTATACTCATATGCCTTTAAGAATCTTTTGCCAGCAAAACAGCGGAGCGGCTAAAAAGCATATAAAAGAGCCTGAAGTGTCCGGCGAAGCCGGCATTTTCCCATCATGTCGTACAAATAATTGACATGTTGCAGTGGACTACTTTTTTCGCATGTCTTCTGTAGAATTCTCAAGCATAAATGCAATTTTCTCTGTGCAGAGGTATTGGAATGTGCCGCCTTCGGCGGATGGTTTCTTTGGTTTCAGCTTGCAAATTGTTTTTTTGGTTTTGGAACTAAAAAACAAAGTTTGTGTCCTTCATATGGACCGGATTTCTGCAGAACCAAAAAAAGAGATGATCAAAAAGTATCGTCCACCACTATGCCAAGGACGAATTCCCTTTCTGGTTCCCCTAGTAGTGTGACCGAAGACGGACGTTCCAGTATCTCTTCAAAACCGTGGAACATATTCTCAAATGGAACTCTGGTGTCGTGCCAGTCAACTTTCCTGCTGTGGCTAAGTACACCCTTACCCTCACGATACTTATAATTCTCACGCACCCTGCCGATAGCCACCTGTTTTTCACACATAAGAGGAATAACTATCAGATCGAATATCCTGATGTCATTTACAAAATGAAGCACATCCTTTGCCCACACTTCAAGCAGATCAACCGGAGGCGTGCTTAACCTTTCAAGCAGAGCCTTTTTCATCTGCTCCATACGCTCAAACTCATCGAACTCATGCATAGTAGCATCGAACTGCTTGACCTCATCATCGAATTGCTGGAGCTTACTATTAAGCCGCTTCATCTTTTTGACCATTTCAGGTCTTTCCGTGGAATAATCAACGTTTTTGATAGCATCCTCAAACTCCTTCCTGAACTTCTGATCGAATTCCCGGTACTTATCCCCAAAATGCATATATTTCTTATAGTTCGGGGACTGGTGTTTGATATCCAGCAGCTCATCACCGAAAAGGTCCATGACATGCAGGTTCAGGTCAAAAGAAATGAAATCCCTCTCTATGCAGGACTTTTCCTGCACACCGCAATAACCTGTGCGTACCACCCATACATTGTTCCTGTGTTCGCGTACCATATCTTTCACCATTCAAACAGCCATGATATTGAAACTCATCCTAAAAGATAATTGCCCGATATTTTATAGAAATTACCTGAGTTTTTCGAAGAAATTACCTAGTATTTTGATAAATAATTATCTTATTATCAGTAGTAGTTAGATATATCTAATAGAATGTGGTTCTGTTAAGCATATTGAGTCAAGGATAAAAGAAGTTACGGACGAAATGTACTTTTTGGTTCGTGAACTCAGTGCAACGCTGCAAAACAATACAATATTTTCAAATTCTTAAAACAGCCATGACACCTGAAGATTCTTATGATATTATCGTGGTCGGAGCTGGTCCGGCCGGTTCCACCGCAGCAATGTACGCTGCCGAGAATGACATGTCCGTACTCCTCGTTGAAAAGAAAAAAGACATCGGAGTGCCTCTGCAGTGTGGAGGTTTCCTGCCACACTATCCCGTACTGCAGGAACTGGTTCCCAATGCAGAACTCCCGATAACCCTAGAAGAAATACCATCCAGCTGCATACATGCCACAGCCTCATACCAGCGTTTCATAGCACCAAACGGTCTGTCAAAAGGTTTTGAAGTTGATGCCGATGCCATTGATAGAAGGCGTTTTGACAAACACCTGGCACAACAGGCTGCAAAAGCAGGAGCAAAACTGCTTGTCGGGACAAACGTGACAGAAGTAGACGAAACAAAGCTTTTCATGGACGGCGCTTTCGGTGAATTTGAAGTTGAAGGCAAGGTCATAATCGGTGCTGACGGACCAAATTCAATAGTTGGAAAAGCTTCCAACATGATCCGCGACCCGGACCCCATGGGAACTGGAACTGCTTTTGAATATGAGCTCAGCGGAGTTGACATTGACAGGGAAGCCGTTGAGATGTATTTCGGCAAGGATTTCGTCCCCGGCGGATACGCATGGATAATCTCACAGGGCGGGGACACCGCAAACATAGGTGTAGGCATCAGGGAAGCTCTTTTTGAAGAACATTTGTGTGCCAGAGACTACCTCGAACGCTTCATGTACAAGCACCCCATCGCAAGCAAAAAACTTGAAGGTGCATCCATAACATCAGTTGTGGCAGGACTTGTACCTGTAGGCGGAGCTCCAAAAGTGACCTCATCGCACAACACCCTGATAGCAGGAGACGCAGCAGGCCATATCATCGCAACCAACGGAGGAGGAATTTCCACCGCAATGGTCGGTGGAAAACTTGCAGGCGAGACAGCCGCAGAATTCCTCAAAGGCAAATGCAGGCTTCAGGAATATGACAGCAGGTGGAGACAGCAGATGGGACTTGAGATCAAGACCGCAGTCTATGTACGCAAACTCATGGACAAGCTCATGCTCTCTGACAGGCTCATGACCACAGCCATCAAAATGATAACACCGGACCAGATGAAAGCTATCCAGTGCGGCCAGTTGCCAGATCCGGTCAAAAAGACATTGATGAAACTGAACGTGGGACTCAGTTAATGTATATCTTCGTTTACGGCACCCTCAGAAAAGGCGACCCCAACCACGCACGGCTTGGAGATTCACGCTTTGTGTGCACAACAAGAACCGCAGGAAATTACGTAATGCTTCACCTTGGAGCATTCCCCGGAGTTCTTAAACCCGAAGATATATCTCAAATGCCAGTGTCAACTATTATGGGAGAAGTTTACGAGATAGATGAAAATACCCTGAAAGACCTTGACGAATATGAAGGTGAATGGTATTTCAGGGAAGAGGTCCGGCTTGAGAACGGACTTTCAGCACTCATATATTTCCTGAAGAAGATCCCGCCCGTCAATTACAAAGTCATCACAGATGGAAACTGGGCTAAATGAAGGAGATGGAGGTCAATATTTGAAAGATGACAACAATGAGAATACAATTCCTATGTTCAAAGGCACCATCAGCTATGAAGCATTTGGAAACCTCTATCTAAATATAACCAACCAGTGCAGCGCAAAATGTACATTCTGCATCCGGGAAGGATGCGACGGGGTTTATGGTTACAACCTGCGCCTGTCCAGAGAACCCACTGAGCAGGAAATAATAAGCGACCTTGAAAAACACGACCTCAGCAAATACAAAGAACTTGTCTTCACAGGTTTTGGCGAACCAACATGCCGTTTCGATACTGTTCTCCATATAACAAAGTGGCTTAAGAATAAGGGAATTCACGTCCGGCTTGACACTAACGGCCATACTGCACTAATGAATCCCGGAAGGAACATTATAGCAGAACTAAAAGCAGCAGGACTTGATGCAGTTTCAGTTAGTCTTAACGCAGAATCCGAAGAGATATACAACAGGATATGCAAACCAGAGTACAAAGGATCATATCAGGCAGTCCTCGATTTTGCGAAAGAAGCAGTCAAAGCAGGTATCAAGACCCGCATGACTGTTGTCGCCCAAGACGGAATTGACATCGATAAATGTAAAAAGATAGCAACCGATATTGGTGCCACTTTCAGGGTCAGATGAATAAATATTATCCTCAGTACTTATCGAAAATGGTCCGTCGTCGTTCATGAATAACTTGATTGATCTCGAAGGGTCCGGCGAAGCCGGCGTTTTCCTATCAGATGAAATAAAATATTTAGCTTATATTCAGGAATACATTCTTCGCAGACTTTTGTGGAATTATCCATATAAATCCAATCGTTTTTAGAACAATCTTCTGTGTAGAAGCATCGCAATGTGCCGCCTTCGACGGATGGTTACTTTGTTTTGAGATTGCAAATTGTTTTTTTGGTTTTGGAACTGAAAAGAGAAAGTTGCTCTAGCTTGTAAAATAGGAATACTTGTAAAAAAGGAAGAACTGTAAAATAAGAAATAGCTGAGCCACCCCATTCAGAAATACTTGAACAGGTCGTCCCTCTTTTCATTATGCAGTCTCTGTCTGACAAGTGATTTCAGAGCTTTAAGGTCACCTTTCTTTGCACTTATCGGAGCAACGGTATCAAGCCACTGTCTCCACGGAGGCAGCATGTTGAGCTTATCACATATCTGGTCCAGGGTCGCATCAAGTTCGTCACTGTTGATCTTATCGACTTTGTTTACCGCCAGAATAATATCAAAACCCAGCTCCTTGAAAAGTTCGAACATCTCAATATCAATAGGTATTTCGTTACGCTCTTCCCAGCGTTGCACTATTTCAATAAAAGATGCACCATCAATGACAAGCACCGCAACATTGATCCTGTCAGCATTTGTCTCAATATAACGCACGATCTGGTCTTTCACAATATCCTGCTTGCGGTCTTTCACACCGCTCATAAAACCAAATCCCGGCAGGTCGGTAAGAAGCAGATCAGAGTACCTTATATGAGTAGGTTTTAGTGTCACACCCGGACGCTTTCCTACTTTTATGTTCTTTCCGGTGATCTCCCTCATAATAGAAGACTTACCTACATTCGATCTTCCTGAAAAAATGATCTCAAAATTAATGCCCTCAAGCTCATCAGTCTTCTTTGCCATTCATACCGCCGTTTTTTCTCTTCATTTTATTTTATGTATTCTTATGTTTCTAAAGTAGTGCAGCCTTGCTTTTTTGCTCCCCTATGGCCTTGTCAAACTCACGAAGGAAAGCATCGAATGATTCTTTTGGGATCCTTGCACCTGCAGCAGAAGCATGACCTCCGCCACTGCCTCCAAACGTTGGTGCAATTCTACGAAGCAATCGGTTCAGGTCCACAGACTCCGGGTTCCTTGAACGCAGGCTCATATCATAGACATTCCTTTTATGGCGGAACTCAGCAGATATGCCCACATCCCGCTGTCCATAGGAAGCAGCATATATAGCGGATTTTGACATATAACCATTGGGGTCAACCACATAAGCCAGATTCTGAAGGGACCTCACCTCATGTTTCACATGAATGCGAAGCTGTTCCTCAAGTTCTGCACCTTCTTTTGCATACCTGAGAACAGTTGGTATTTCAGTGGGGATCTTATCATGGGACAGTGGGAGAATAAGTTTCCTCTTAAAATCATAATTTCTTCCAGAATAAATGAGTGCCTGGATAAGCGTTCCTGCCTGGAAGAACAGGCTTCTCTTATCCCAATCCCGCAGCCATTCCTTCACAGAAGGACTGTTATCATAATAATCCCCGATAGCACCATAAATAGCTACCCTGCGCATATCCCTGCTAAGTCTTTTCTGAAGAACCTTATATGTGAGTTCCGAAGCACAAACGGTAAGGTCATGGTGCAGCCAGTCCGCAGTTATACATTTTTCCGGCAGAGGATGATGGTCTATATACGTGAGATTTGAGACTGATGCAACCTCGCCAAGTCTTTTGAACAGCTCTGTGCAGTGCCTTTCATCAACAGCGATATCGCAAATAATAACATTCTCATAACCATCTGCAAGATTCAGGTCATCGATGATCCCGACCGGAGATGTAAAATAGACATCGCCCTCCGGAAAAGCACTTTTTGCAATTGCACCTGAACATACCCCATCCGAATCCCCGTGTGTCAGTATTAGGGTGGATTTGTCCTCATGTGGTCTGGATTTTGTCATTGAAAGATCCCCTTTTAAATAAAACAATAGAGACTATAAAGAAACTCGTGCAATATTCTCATGCAATATTCTCGTACAGGAGAATGATATCATAGTATTTTGTCTTTGGTGTTCTTCAGGAATTCTATGATCTTATCAAGAATATCATAGAGGAATTGCAGTTTTCCATGATCCACCTCAGGTTCTTCGGAAGTCTGGGTCTGCTGGGAACTTTCATCACTTTCAACTGTTTCCTCGCTATATTCAACGTCTTCTTCAATATCCTCATTTCCGGAACTCATCGCCACAACTAGATCTGGATCGAAGACTTGAAGGATGAACCTTTTAGAATAAACATTACCTGAATACTCCTTGGAATCTACAAATTTTACCTTCGCCGAAGGAATAACAATATCTCCTGCCCTGTCCATCCTCACAGTATAATTCAGTGAAAAAGTATCTTCAGGATGAAGCACAAGACTTCCGCCTGCCACACCGGAGATCACAGTCGCACCTGCCGGAAGCTGATCAGAAACTGTTATGTGGGCCGCCCTGTCTCCATCATTCACAACATCAATTGTGATGTTGATCTCGTCATGCAAAATCGCACTTTCAGGGTATGCGTATTTGCTTACATTTATCAGGGGACCATGGATTATAAGCTCAGTATCATTTAGAATCCTTGAATAGCTCTTTCCTTCATAGTTCACTTTAATAACAGTCCCGTTAAGTTCATAGGTTCCCGGTTTCAGTCCTTTTAGCGAATAATCAAGCATTTTTTTCTGATATGGTCCAAAAGAGAAGTTCCATTTTGTATCAGAATCCGGATCCATTACCAGATCCTCTGGCAACTTCACCTCCACAGTAACATCGTCAAGCGGAACGGAGAGAAGATTTTCCATTTCCAGCAAAAAATACGCTCTTTCGTCAATGTATACTTCATCGCTGTAATGTTCCCTGAATTTAAGACTTGCATTGATCCAGGAAACTTTTGTTGGCAGTGAACCAGTTGAATTTGAGATAGCAACGCTGAGAACTGTATAAGGTGAAGATATGTCGTTACCTGTGACCACTTCTATGGCTGTTATATTAAGCCGCTCATCAAAAACAGTATTATTCGTGATCTGAGTGTTGTTCACTCCAAGTATAGCTCCCCATGAATCACCGTAAACACTGTCGATACGAAGCATCACGTAGTCAGTATCAACATCAAAGGCCTTTGCCGGGGAGAAATCTTCAGCTTTTATGAAATAACCACTGTGATTGACCTCATCGCCCCAATAAAGTGTGTACTCTTCTGCAGTCAGCCATTCAACATCACTTGACTGTGCACTTGCAACAATACAAAGGTGTGATAACAGCACAGTCAGTCCTATGAAAAGGAAGATTTGCTGTTTCATAAAGTCATTACCTTTCTCTGCGTTTTGATACGAAATAAACTGCAAACAATGCAAGTATCATAAAACTTGCTTCAAATCCCGGTTCAACCCTGTCATCTGTTTCATCATAAGTATAATCCCCATTGGAATCACCTGAGCTGCTCTGTGACGTGCTTGATGAACTTGATGAAGATGAGGAAGAGGAAGAAGAACTTGCAGTTGTCACTTCCGATGGATCTACAACTGTGATAACAGGCATATTGGATACCCTTTCACCTTTGTACTCTTCAAAATCAACAAATGTTGCAGTTGTTTCCGGAACTTTGATGTCCTCTGTTCCTTCAATTTTTATCTTATAAGAATAAGTGTAGCTTTTCCCATGTGTTGCAACATCATGGAAACTAAGATCCCCGCTTACATATGTTGCATTTTCGGGCATCGTTTCAGTTGTTGTGACACTGGCATCTTTTGTACCCTGGTTCTTTACAGTCACCTTTACTGTAACTTCATCACCTGCTGTAGCCGATTCAGGACTTACTGTTTTAGTAAGTACGATATCAGGTCCGTCAATTTTGATCTTTGAGGTGTCTGACTTAAATGTGTGGGTCTTCCCATCAGGGTCAGTAAAAGTAGCCGTTGCAGCAGGGATTGTAAAAGTACCTGTCTTGGTTGGTTTTAAGGTATACTCCAGTATTTTTCCCTTAGTCTCTTTAGAAGTAAAAGACAACTTTACTTCTGTCTCGACATTGTCCTGGATTTCAAGATCACTTGTTTGCGGGTTGGTGAGAGTAACTGAACTCAGGCTGTATATACCATTGTTCCAGATGCTCACCGAAACATGTGCAGTTTCATCAATATATATTTCTTCGGTCACGGATTTTGTGACAACGAGTTCCACAACAGGCAGAATTGTGATAGTCTCGGTCTTTGAATCTTCGTGGATCTCACCATTGATATCTTCAGACTTTGTAGTTACTGTGATATCAACATCGGTCTCATCCCAGTATTCCGGGATTTCAAGTTCGATCTCTATTGGCTCAAGCACTTCATCTTCTGCTATTGATGTGTAATGATATGATTTCTTGCCATCTATGAATTCCATGCCATCAGTATCGATCTCTACAGTAAGATCCTCAGCCTCTGCATCACCTTCATTGTCTATTTCTATGGTTGCAGTAATTGAACGGTATGTCACGGTACGCGGATCATATTCATCTGATTCCGTATCAATAACGATACCCATTTCAGGAATGCCCCTGTCATAAACTTCGATGGCAGCAGTCGGGTTATCCATGTTGCCTGTCCATTCATCAAGATTAAGAGTGACTTTCTTAACAAGAATGCGAAGGTCATCACCATTTTCACTATCTCTGAACTCAAAACCTTCACCTGCACGTGCCGGGGATTTCTTTTCAAGCACTCCACCACGGTATATGCCTATGCTTACGTAACCATCCTCATTGAAGTCTTCAACTTTTATTGTGTAATCGTCCAGCGTAAGAGTTCCTCCCCATTTTAGGGTTCCACTTTTAGCGGCGCTATCACTCCATTCAATGTCATCAAGCGTATATGCCATTGCAGGTAAGCTTAATAAAACAATAAAGATCAGACAAAAAAACACTTTACGAATCATAGAAATCCCTGATATTACGTTGTTCGGTACTATATTTTTGGATATAAGGGCTTAAATCCCCTGAGCTGTGAAGGCCTGTCAATGACCTTGGTTCTGGAAGTAGACTCAGGCATATTCATCAGAGATGGTCGCAGTATCATTCCTGCAATTGATCTATCCGTCACAAGAGAACTGCCATACCCTGAATCCATTCCTCCATTAGCACTATACAATACACTTGTATCATATACTACTTTCGAGTCTTGTCTATCTTTTTCAGCCTCTTTTTTAGAGAGACCTGCATGCATGTCTCTTTCTTTGGCTTTCAGACCTTCTGTTTTGCCCCTGGTGTACCGTTCCTTTACAAGAGTGTCAAAACCGGCCGTTTTGGCAAGATCCTCTAGCATAGAATAGCGTTCGCTAACCCATCCCAGTTCTGAATGCTTATGGTAACCTACTTCAAAGCCCAGTTCATAGGCATTCTTTGTAAGTTCGGCAACCTCAGCATCAGTAAGCTGGGTTTTCTCTTCCTTTTTGGAGAAAAATCTTACCATTTGGATACACCGTCATTCAAGTAGACCACTGACAACAAGACCTTTATCACCGAAATTAACTGAACGCATGTTACAATCATGCTTCGTACCACGCATCTTGATTATCTGCATTGCACGGGTCATTGTTTTGTCATAAAGGAAATTGTGCATGAATATTACACCATGTGCAGCGAACTGCTCAGTTGAGTACGCACTTGGGTCTGTCATCTCGGATATGAGTATGGTCGTGCACCCAAGTTTTTTCAGGTTCCTGATGAAACGGCTCATTTCTTTTTCCTGCAATGAAAGGTCTCTTGTAGTGAACCTTATTGCGGAAACGGAATCTATGACCAGCCTCTTTACATCGTACTCTGCTACATAAGCTGCTATTTCCCTGAAAACTATTGCAGGAGATGGAGCTTCATGTTCACCGGGTGATGCCGAAACCTCGTAATCGGGAGTGATGTACTCGCTCATCTCATCCATAAAACCGTATTCCATCCTCGGACCAAGATCTGCAAAGAGCAGTTTTTTCATCTTGATAAGGGTGAGTACGTTCATGGAGTAGTTGGACATGTCATCGATAATATTCTGCGGGCTTTCCAGCAGTGTCACATAAAGTCCGGTTTCACCGAGGGCTGCACCGTGCGCCAGATACTGCACGCAAAAAGTTGTTTTACCACTGCCTGGTGGGCCACTCACCAGATATACGCGATCTGAGAGCAGGCCACCCTGCACCAGCTCGTCAAAACCTTCTATGCCTGTCTTTATCCTCATGAACTATCCTCGAATAACCACTAATTAATCTATATATAAGATTTATTTATAATTATACTGTGCATCTATTTGAATGCTTCGATTGTATTCACATGCATAAAATAATAGTGAACTTATAAATATTGTGCAAATTTTGCAAAGCTTTTTCCGACAGCTTAAAATCAGTTTGAACTTATTCTTTTTCTATGCAGCTAAAAGATGTTATCAGTGTACTGGAAGATATCGCCCCGCCAATACTTGCAGAAGATTTTGATAATGGCAGAATTGGTTTGAACCTTGACCTGCAAAATGATATTATAAAAATAGCTGTGGCTCTTGACCCCACAGAATATGTACTTAACAGAGCAGCCATGATAGGAGCTGATCTTCTAGTCACACATCACACCCTGATATTCCACGCAGTGCACTGCATCAACAAAGAACTGGCAGACAGCCTGAAAATAGCGCTGGACAACGGGATATCAATGTACTCAATGCACACTAACTTCGATAAGGCCAAAGGAGGCATCAATGATGCACTTGCAAACAGGCTCGGACTTTCAGATATTCAGGAAACTCCCATCGGACGCATAGGCAGCATTACCCCATGCTCAGTGGAGACTTTTGTTAATCATGTTTCAAAGAGCCTTGGTACTCACGTAATGTTTGCAGGCAGCAAAGATGAGATCAAAAAGGTGATGGTCTTTGGAGGAAGCGGCTTCAGGGCGGAGTATATTGAAACAGCCAGAAGTTATGGTGCTGATGCCTATGTTTCATCAGAGCTTAAACATGACATAATCCGCTCTTACAGTGACATGTTGCTTGTGGATGCAACACACTATGCCACCGAGAATCCCGGAATGCAGGATCTCTGTCCTGTGCTTGCTGAAAGGCTCGGCATCGATGTGGAATTCATAGAACATGACCCGCTGATCAAAACGCTCTGAAGGATCATCACATCAACTGGATATTTGTGATAATATGCCGGAAGAAGAAAACAGAAATGCTGATGAGATCGACGAAGATGAACTGGATGAACTCTTCGAGCAGCATATCAAAAGAAGAGAGGATCCGAAACACCGTGGATATGGTGATTACGAAAGAAGAAGGATTTACAAAGGTCCTTCTGTAAAAAGAGATTAGAGAGAGGTTTACTCTCTTTTGTCTATAACATTTTTCCCGCATCTCTCAGGAATTATTGTCAATTCCCCGCCTTCAAATTCTGTCCTCAAAGGATCGGTTGATGATATACGGTCCATGGTCACTGCAACTGCAGCAACCTCAGAATGTGGCTGGTTACCGACTGCAACATTCCAGTCGGCCATCTCATAGATCTCAAAAGGTACTTTTTCAGCACCCACAACGATCATGAGCTTTTCACATTCCTTTATCTCGGGAACGGCATCCGGGAGATTGATCCCGTACATTGACAGGTGGCATACTTTTCCACCATCTTCTTTCCATTTCCTGATCTCGGTTTTCCAGCTCACATTATTGCTGACGTAGAAATCACCGCCAAAACGGTTGGAAACATCAGCAATGTTATCCGCAAGTTTCTGGTCATCTGATGCAAGAAGCATGCCCTCGGCACCGAAGGCACGTGCTGTCAGGCCAACATGGGTTGTTATCCTCTTATCACGCTGCGGGCGGTGGCCAAGTCTTAATATTACTATTTTTTCAGGCATGTTCATCGTTTTCAGAGTTCTTTAACGTCAGCAACCTTCTCTAGAAGCATACCTTCTACTACAATTGGAAGGTCTTCCCTTGCACTTCTGATGGCATCTGCAAGTTTTTCTTCTTTTTCTGCATAGATAGTGAGTATAGGCTGACCAGCTTCAACTGCCTCGCCGCGTTTCTTGTGAATCCTTACGCCTGCTCCCTTATCATTTGGAGCACCCGCAAGCCTTGCGATCTGAACGATGCGCTTGTTGTGGAACTCAATAATATAACCATTTGTAGGAGCTTTAAGTTCTGCAGTGTACTGTCCTACCTTGATATCCCTGTAGGTCACATCAGGATTTCCACCCTGTATCTCGATGATCTCTTTGAGTTTTGCAAATGCCTTTCCGTTCTTCAGGGTCTCTATTGCAAGGTCATGTCCCTGGCCTTTTGCAGCAACGCCACCCATCTCAAGGAGCATACCTGCAAGCACTGCACTCTTTTCTATAAGACTGTTCGGACCTTCCATTGTCTCAAGCACTTTCAGCGCTTCGATAACTTCAAGCGCAGGACCGACTGTCCTTCCTATTGGTGAAGCACCGTATGTGAGTGCACAGTCAACATCCATTCCAAGGCGCTCTCCAAGGTTGATGAGATCCCTTGCAAGTTTTCTTCCGGTCTTTATGTCAGGAATCTTTGTACCTGCACCGGTTGGAATGTCCATTACAACTTTCTGAGCACCTACCGCACCTTTTTTAGCCATGATAGAGGCCAGAAGCTGGCAGTGAGGGTCAATTGAAAGCGGATACTCTATTCTGATGAGCTTGTCATCTGCAGGTGCGATATTGGTTGCACCGCCCCATACGATAACACCGCCGACTTTCTCGGTCATTTCCTTGATCTGCTGTGCGGTGAACTCTACTGGAGCCAGGATCTCCATGAGATCCGCTGTCCCGCCTGCACCGGTAATTGCACGTGAACTTGTCTTAGGGATAAGTAAACCGTTAGCTGCAACGATAGGGACGATAAGAAGGGATATCTTGTTACCAGGAACACCACCAATTGAGTGTTTATCCATAATAGGAGTGGTGGCGAAATCGATACGTTCCCCGGTGTCGATCATTGCCTTGGTGAGCCACTCGGTCTCGTCTTCGCTAAGGTCTTTGATGTAAGTTGCAGTAAGGAAAGCAGCCAGCTCGATATCGCTCAGGTTCTCTTCAACGATGTCCTTCACAAGCTCATATATCTCTTCTTTCTCCAGCCTGTTACCATCCATGACCTTTCTGATTATACGAGCGGATTTTGGTTTATCAGCAGGTTCGACTTCAACAGACTCGGTCCACTCTTTCTTGAGCTGTTCCTGCACTTCGTGATACAGCCCGATCATTCCGGGAGCGATCATATCTTCTGTAAAGTCAACAATGGCAGTAAGAACCTTATGATCCCTGATCCTTACCCTGTCGCCTTCATTTACTCCCATTTCCTTGGCATCTACGGTATTCATTACTACTTTGTATTTGCCGACCTTGATATCAATAGGTTGAACTTTTAGCTGCATTATTTCACCTTTAGTATAATATAACAGGGAAATACGCGAAGGAATAAATAGTTTTATGGTACCGTTTTATGGTAACCGGAAAATGAGGTAAGGATATCCGGAAAAAAACGGATATCTGATTGTTTTACTCAAATAGAAGACTAAAATTCAGTCCTCTACAGGATACGCAGTTTCACACACAACAGGTGAACCGCTCTTGCTGCTGAAGAAGTTTCTTGTTGTGCAGACCATCCACTTCCAGTGAAGTAACAGGTGTATGACCGAGAATGCGACCATCAGAAGTCCTATCTGCTCATGCAAGTGAAGTAATTCCCTGCTGCTTAATCCCAGGAAGCTGGCTCCGTGGCTGGCAAACATCAGGACAACTCCTGTTACACTTACTATGACCGACTGCACCAATAGTGGCATGTCTATGATATAATTCAATGTATTTCTCTTCATTTGTATCCAATCCTCGTAATTATAAAGATTATTTTTGTTCCATTTTTGTCCTATTTTGTTATTTTTCTATATGATCAATCGTTGTGAACGATACTGATCTGTGATTGTTAGAAAGATCACATGTCTGGTGGTGTACGATATTATGGTGGTACATTGTTGGTGGTTGGTGATGCTGGTGGTTGGTTGTACGCTAACATGCGATCTTACAATTCGAGAATTCTCAAATGCGAATATAAACATACTTACCAGTAAAAAAGGCAAAATAAAGCTTTAATTTTATATTAAAGTAAGGTAAAGCTTTGAATATACAATGAAGCTATATTGGCTGTTTTTCAGACGTATAAATCCCCTATAAAGCTTTATATTTGAAATATAGCCCAAAAATCATAAAATGCCGGCTCTGTAGAAAAACTGCCATTAAAACTGAAAAAAAGCAGTGAATCATTTCATCACACGAATGGATAACTTGAATTATCCCGAAGGGTCCGGCGAAGCCGGCGTTTTCCCATCATGTCATACAAAATAATTGACATGTTGCAGTAGACTACTTTCTTTGTGTGCCTTCTGTAGAATTCTCAGGCATGATACTATTTTCTCTGTACAGAGGTATTGGAATGCGCCGCCTTCGGCGGATGGTTATTATAGGTTTTAGTTTGGAAATTGTATTTCTGGATTTTGAACTGAAAGAGCGAAGTTCGTGTCACTCATGTAAACAGGTGTTCTACAGAACCTAAATACCAGTTAATTTAAAACCAATAGATAGTTATACAGTCTCATGGACAATTTCATGCAGGCTGCAATTGATGAAGCACGGGAAGGAATGGAACACAACCACGGAGGACCTTTCGGAGCAATTATCGTCAAAGATGGAAAAATAGTATCCAGAGCACACAATAAGGTCTTGCTCACCAATGATCCCACAGCACACGCTGAAGTGCTGGCAATCCGCCAGGCATCTGAAGTGCTGGAGAACTTCGACCTTTCAGGCTGTGAGATATATACCAGTTCCCAGCCATGTCCCATGTGTCTTGCAGCAATCTACTGGGCACGAATTGAGAAAGTATATTATGGAACAAATAAGGAAGATGTTGCTGCAATAGGTTTTGACGACAGCCTGTTCTATCAGTATATCAGAGGTGAAGGAAATGATAGCGGACCGCAGCTCATCAATATCTGCCGCAATGAAAGCCTTGAACTTTTCAGCGAATGGGAAAAGAAGGAAGACAAGAAGATGTATTAGGAATTGATATAGATAAATGAGATATATACAATATTATACTATAACCCATCAATTAGTATATCACTATTAGTATACTATTATACTAGATGAGGACAATAATTCATCCGGCCACATCCTTATATAAATAAGAAGTCTCTTATTTAATTCCGATACCACTTCCCGGAGGGACGCTCACGGACATAAACCAGTTCATACCCAGCCTGATATCATTCATTCTTACAGTAGTCATTTTCCTGCTGGCGGATTTTCTTTTCCGGAAGAAAAATCTGTTTTCACGTGAAAGGATAGTCCAGCAACTCACCTACATACTGATCCTTGTCATCGGAATGATGTTTATCATATTCACCCTGCCCCTGAGTGTTGATGATAAGAATCTTCTTCTGACCTTTGTGGGAATTGTGGTCGGTGCAATAATCACATTCTCATCCACCACGTTTGTGGCAAACGCCATGGCGGGCATCATGCTCAGGCTTATTGTGCCTTTCCGGGTTGGAGATTACATTAAACTGGATGACACGTTTGGAAGGGTCACCGAGATGTATTTCCTGCACACACAGGTGCAGTCAATTGACAGGGACCTTATAACCATACCCAACATCAAACTGGTGTCAAGCCCTCTGAAAACCATTCGTTCGTCAGGCACTGTAATTACAACGACCGTTTCCCTGGGATATGACATATCGCGCAAGGATATTGAAGAAAATCTTCTGAAGGCTGCTGATGTTACCGGACTTGAGAATGCATTCGTACATGTTGAGGAACTTGGAGACTTTTCCATTACTTACAAGGTCGGCGGATTACTGAAGGACATTGAAGGACTTATCACTGCCAGATCCGATTTTAAGAAGAATGTAATGGACTGCCTGCACAGTGCGGAAATAGAGATAGTTTCACCGACCTACATGAACCAGAGGGTTTTCAGCAGTGATTATACTTGCCTTCCTCCGAAGGAAGAGCCAGTTCCTAAGAATGCGGCCAAACCTGAGGTCAAGACCGAGGAGATCATTTTTGACAAGGCCATCACTGCCCAGACGCTTGATAAAATATACAGCACCACCGATGGACTGGGAGAGCGCAGGAAGAAGATGACAGAGAATGTCAAAATGCTGGCAGATGAAGATGTTAAGAGTAAACTGAATGAAGAGATCTCCCGGCTGGAAAAAATGGAAGATGAACTCAAACCTGAGGTTGAAGAACTTAAAGGCCTTCCTGACATTACAGCTATCCGGGAAGAGAATAAGGAAGATATTGTTAACAAACTTCTCAATGTAGAAAAGAAAGCAGACTGGATATCAGAACTTCATTCTGATATTGAGAAGGAACTGGAAGGACTGACTGCAAAATTGCAGGAGAATAACAAATAACAGGCATTCAAAATAATTCTAAAAAAGAGTTACATGTAAGAAGAATGAACAACATTCAAAGGTAACGATAATATAGTTATAGTGATGAAAACATTTTTTTAATTTACTTCCATTGAGGAACAGAATGAGAATTGGCGTACTCGGGCTTAAAGGCTCATATTCAGAAAAGGCTGCAAAGCAGTGGATTACAGAAAATGTATCCGGAGAAGATAATAACCTTGAGCATTGCTCGGATATCCAGGATGTATTTTCCCTGCTGGAAAACAAAGAATGTGACATCGGTGTAGTACCACTTGAAAATTCAATTGAAGGCTCAGTGGGCGTTACCCTTGACCTGCTTCTTGAAAAGAATGTAACCATTATCGGCGAGACAATTGTTACAATAGAACACTGTCTTCTTTCAAGAGGAAAGAAAGAAGATATCAAAGTTATACTCTCACATCCGCAGGCTCTTGGACAATGCCGCAACTTCCTGAAAATGACATTCCCCCTCGCAGAGCTGAGAACCACAGGAAGTACATCCCATGCTGCAAAGCTTGCAACCGAATTCGAGGAAATGGCTGCCATAGCATCTCCGGAAACAGCTGGTGTTTATAATCTGGATGTTCTGATGCCAAACATCCAGGACAGGAAACACAATCATACACGTTTTGTTATTATTACAAGGTCAGAGACAACAGAGCACATAGTCAGATCCTTGAAACAGGCAGATCAAGGCAGTCCTTACAAAACATCAATAATAGTCTATCTTGACCGTGACCGTCCAGGTGCGCTTTATTCCATACTTGGAGATTTTGCAAGGAACGATATCAATCTTACAAAAATAGAGTCGCGACCATCAAAGAAAGTACTGGGAGATTATGTTTTCTACATTGACTTTGAAGGAAACATAAGCGATGATATTATAAAAGATGCAATATATAACATAGAGTCGAGCGTAGGGATGTTGAAAATGCTTGGTTCGTATCCGGAATTCAATTCCAGTTGTAAGTCCAATTAAATGAATATCAGATAACTGACAGGACACTTAGAATTACCTTACAGAAAAAAAAGCGGTGCAATTATGGGCATGGACGTCAGGAGTTTTGTTAAAAAACAGGAAGCTGCACTCAAAAGATATCGCAGGTTATACAAAATTCTGGATTTTCTTGGAACTGCGATCATTCTTTATTTACTATTATTCTATTTCCGCATCGACCAGGTTTTCCCGTACCTTAGCAGTTTTGAGGTCCGTGCAGGAACTTCCTACGATATTCTGGGAACCAGCATTGCGTTTGAAACCGTAGCTCTGTCGTTAATAGCAGTTTTCTTTTCGCTCATTGTGACACTTATCCGCCATCAAAGAGATGATAAGACAAATGCAATTCCCCTTATTGAGAAAAAGAACCCGGAGCTGCATGAAAGACTGAGAACGGCATATGACAATGCCAACGAGAGTAACCTCATCGTTGCAGACCTTCTAAATTCAGTTACCTCTAAAATTGCAGTTATCGCTTCATCAGCCCTGCTTATAAAAGGAAAACTTGTGATCGGAATTGTGCTTATTCTGGTTTCCAGTACAGCAACTGTCTATGTTGTAGACCATGATGTTCGCACCAGTCTTTTTGACCAGGGTGAACTGAGTGACTTTGTAGACGAGTATATTGGTAATGACAACGGCGCATCATCAGGGGAGGATGTGTATGTATTCGATAATGATGGAACAGATGACGGCACCGGTTCTGGCACAGAGAACCTGACCGGGGACACTGCAATAATTGTAGAAGACGGAAAAGAGGTCGATCTGACACTGCCAGCAGGCTCAGGTGTTGGTTTTGTGGAAGGGGACGAATCTGAGGAGTCAGACACAGATTTCACCCAGTCATCGCCTTATGAGAGAAGTGTGATCTCATCACAGACCTACAATGAAGAACTGCCAGCAGGTTACGAAAGCATTATCAAAGACTACTTTGAAGCGCTGGCTGAGGCTAATTGAATTATTAATATCTAAAATCTAAAAGCAAACATAATTTTTCAAAATTCTATTAATACACCTAATTCACAGGACAAAGACAAAGGAGATAACAGATGGCTAGTGAGATGAACTCAAGGGATCTGTCACAAACATACAAAATGGCTGGCGACATGTTCGCAACCCTTTTCAACGAAATTGGAAAGGTGGTTGTAGGCCAGAAGAATATAGTTGAACAGATAACGATCGCAATACTTTGTAACGGGCACGCACTTGTGGAGAGTAATCCGGGTCTTGGAAAAACACTGACGATATCCACAATATCAAAAGCACTGGACCTGAACTTCAGCAGGATACAGTGTACACCAGACCTTATGCCTGCGGATATTACAGGAACCCAGATCATCGAGGAATCCGGCGGACACAAGGAGTTCAAGTTCGAAGCGGGACCTATTTTTGCAAACATTGTGCTTGCTGATGAAATTAACCGTGCATCACCAAAGACACAGTCATCCCTGCTTGAAGCAATGCAGGAAAAGCAGATAACTGTTGGAAATGACACTTACATCCTTGAGCAGCCTTTTTTCATTCTGGCGACCCAGAACCCGATAGAAATGGAAGGAACTTTCCCGCTTCCTGAAGCTCAGCTTGACAGGTTCCTGCTCAAGATCCTTGTGGATTACCCAAGCTACGAGGATGAGATCGAGATAGTTAACCGCTATACAAGATCAATTTCCCCAAGCGTCAACAAGGTCGTTAACAAGAACACACTCCTTGACCTTCAGAGACTCACAAGAGACGTGCCTGTTGCAGATGATATAAGGAACAGGGCGATCAAGATCGTCATGTCAACACGTATCAGCAGCGAGTACATCGAATACGGTGCATCTCCAAGAGCATCCATCGGTCTTATCCTGGCTGCAAAAGCAAGGGCGCTCATCAAGGGACGAAATTACGTCAGTGCCGAGGATATAGATGCCATGGCATATCCGGTGCTCAGGCACAGGGTTGTGCTCACTTTCGAAGCTGAAAGGAGAGGCGTAAGCACTGACCAGGTTATCAAGAGCATACTTGAGAAGATAAAGTAAGGCTGTTTGCCGTCAACTTACAAAGGCACTTGCAATGAGCGACAAGAGACATAATATAGATGTTGAGTTCTTCAGGCAGCTTGACCGCTTTACCTTCATGGTAAGGAAAAGAATATCAACCGCATATGCAGGTAGCAGACGTTCCATCCATAGCGGACGGGGTCTGGATACCATAGGATACCGCGAGTATAACCAGGGCGATGAAATAAAGTCCATCGACTGGAAAGCATATGCGAGGTCTGAGAAACTCTATATCAGGCAGTTCGAGGAAGATAAATCCCTGACAACCCATATTCTGCTGGACTCCAGTAAAAGTATGGATTATACAGGCGGAGCTGAGCTCAGCAAATTCGAATATGCCACTATGCTTGCCGCTGGTTTTGCATATCTTGTCACAAAGGACAATGATAAGTTTGCCATATCAACCTTCTCTGAAAATGTGGAATTCTCAAAACCCAGAAGAGGAAGAAAATACCTGCTCAAAACCATTGAAAGACTTGAGACGGTTCCTGTCGGTGGTAAAACCGACATCAACGAATGTACCATCCAGTACGGAAAAGCCATTCACTCACGCTCACTTGTTATCCTTATCTCTGATTTCATGCAGGACCCTAAAGATATAGAGTCCGCGATCTACCGCTTTTCCGACCATGACCTGATACTTGTGCAGGTACTTGACAGGACAGAAAGTTCCCTTGAAATTCACGGGCACAGCAGGCTTATCGATCTTGAATCAGGAGTTAAGCTTGAAACATATATCAGCGAGGATCTGAAGAGCGAATACCAGAAAAAGCTCACAGACCATGTCAACCATATAGGTGACACGTGCAGCAGGGTCGGTGCGGAATTCTACACATTCACAACTGACATACCGATCTTTGATGCGTTCTTCCATACCATCAGCCGGAGGAAATGGTAATGCCTTTTGATAATCCGCTGGCACTGGCTGCTCTTGCAAGTGTTATCCCGCTCATATTATTGTACCTGCTAAGACCAAAACCACTTCAGGTACAGATCCCATCCCTGATGTTCCTCATGGATATCAAAGAAGAGAAAAAACGATTTTACACTTCCATTTCCAAACTTATAAAGGACCCACTGTTCTTTATCCAGCTATTTGTGCTGATACTCCTTGCGCTTGCTGCTGCGTCTCCTTATCTGGAGAGTCAGGAAGCACTTAGTGGTGATCACACAGTGATAATCATTGACGGTTCAGCAAGTATGCAGACCGGCAGCAGGTTCAGTGATGCAATATCAAAGGCAGAGGACTATGTAAGTAAGACAAACACGGTCATTCTGGCTGAAAGCACACCTGTAACTATTATTGAAGAAGCGAATGCACAGGCAACATATGATGCACTGGATTCAATGGAAGCTAAGGCAACCGTTGCAGACCTGTCAAGTGCTATTTCAGCAGCCATGAGAATACTATCAGAACAGGGCGGAAATATCGTCGTAGTTTCAGATTTTGCAAGCTGGAACGGTGACGACCCGGTAAACTCCATGAAACTTGCTGAGTCCTATGGCCTTAATGTCCAGTTCCTCATTGTTGGTAATGATGCCGACAACACCGGAATAATACAGGGAACCATCGAAGTTGAAGATGGAAATTACAATTACAACGGAGTTATCAAGAACTACCAGAACAGCAGGCAGACAATTGATGTTGAGATAGAGAATCTTGACAGTGGTAAAACAAGTTCTACCTCACTCACAATTCCTGCAAGGTCAACAAAGCAGCTTCGTCTTACAAACCTTGGAACCGGAATTACAGAAGTAAGAATTCTTGACGATGACAGTCTGGCAGCAGACAACATTGCCTATATTTCAATTCCGAAGATCTCAGACAGGCAAATGCTCTTTGTGACAGATGTTGATGACCTGCCTTCAAAAATAGCACTTTCACTTATACCTACAATAAAAGTAAAACAGCTTGAAGGTGTGCCGGATGACCTTTCAGATTACAATTTTGTGGTAATTGCCAACAAGGAAAGAGCGCTTGCAAGCAACGAGATATCCACTCTCAGCAGTTATCTCAACGGTGGAGGAAAAGCCGTATTCATCGCAAGTGAAGCATTGTCATCTGAAAATGCAAAGACTGAACTTGTGGAGCTTCTTCCTGTTATGCCAGAGTCTGTGGAAGAGACAGATGACGGAGTTACTCTTGAGGTGGTGCAGGATACAAGGATCAGTGAGGACATAAAGTACGAAGAAGTGGCAATGTACAGCTACCTGAATGTTACGGAAAGGATCGAATCAACGACCCTTGTTGCAACTGAAGACGGCGTACCAATGCTGGTCTACGGACCTGTTGGTGACGGAACTTCCGTGTATTTCGGAATAAATGACATTACAGGTGACGACGCATGGAACAATTTCCATAACCTGCCTGAATACCCTGTATTCTGGTCAAAGCTTGCCGGATGGCTTGGTGGAACAGGCAGTGTGCAGGATTATAACCTAAAGACCGGAACCGTTTCTGCGCTGGCAAAGGAGCAGGAGATCCAGACACCAAGTACTACGGATACTGTAAGCCGTGTACTCTACGATGAGGTCGGTGTTTACCAGGTAGCCGGAAAAGAAATAGCTGTGAACATCTACAATGACAAGGAGTCTGATACCACGCTTGAGGGAACAGATGTTATTGAACGCTCACAAGCTGACGATGAACCTGGAATCGTACGTGCAAGTTCATACACAGCAAAGAATTACCTTGATACTTATATGATAATCATTGTTTTTGTATTGGTCATACTGGAGCTTCTTGTAATAAGAAAGAGAGGTGAGCTCTGATGGTAAGTTTTGCAAATCCTGAAATGTTCTGGCTGATAGTTCCTGTTCTTATTGCAGGACTCTATCTTCTGAAAAAGGGAACGAAAAAAGGACTTATTATTTCACGTATCGTTGTTGCCATTCTACTTATCACGGCTCTGGCATCACCTTTCATACTGGTTGCAAGTGTAACCTCTGATGACAATCCGAACATTGTGATAATCTCCGATGAAACGGATAGTATGGAGATATTTTCAAACGGCTCAGCAACTGATCTTTATGAAGCCCTTACAGCAAAAACGCCAACATCAATTGTCAGGCTCACCGGAGACAGCACTGCGCTTGGCGATGCTATTGTACAATATGCCACAGGAGATAACCAGATAGTCCTGGTCTCAGACGGTAACAGCAATACCGGAGAGGATGTGGAGACTGCTCTGCAGTTTGCAAAAGAGATGGGAACTACTGTCTACTATGTACAGCCAGAAGTCGAGTATAACGACATCAGCGTTGAGATAGAAGGTGACAAGACCGTTGTACGCAACAATGACAACCAGTTCAACATTGTTGTCACACAGGCAATGGAACAATCGATCAGCTACAAGTATGAACTTTATAGTGATGACACACTCATCAGCAGTCGTACCATTACCCAGACTGAGCGCACAAAGACAATACCAATAACACAGGTCACATTCAAAACCCTGGGAGCACACACCCTCAGAGCTGAGATCATACCTTCAAGTTTTGATTTTGACCCCATCAACAATGAGTTCTACAAAGCTGTCTACGCAATTCCAAAACCAAAGATAAGGACCATCGGACTTGATGTGAATTCCCCTCTTGCAGATATACTGCTTAACCTCTATGATGTCTCAAGAACAGGAGAACTTGCCAACATTGACAGTCGCAAGGCAATAATAATTGATAACACTCATGCGAACACTTTCAGCGAGAGCGAAGTAGAAGAACTGAAAAGCTTCCTCAACGATGGAAAAGGTATCGTTGTGGTTGGCGGTGACAGCTCCTACAACTTCGGTGACTATCTTAATTCATCCATTGAAGAGATACTGCCTATTCGCTCAGAACCAACAGACTGGACAGGCGGAAGAAGCATTGGTCTGATTATTGATCTCTCAAGTAGTCTTGCAGCACAAGATGTGGCAAAAAATGAATCAAAATCATACTTACAAACCCGTGAACTAGATGAAGTATTATCTATGGCAAACAGTATTATTGATAATGAAGATCTCCGTGATTCAGACCTATCAGTTATTACATTTAGTGATAGTGCACAGGATGTATCAAATGGATTCGTTACACTGTCTAATGAGAATGATAGAGAAGATTTAATGGACATAGTTTCGCGTTTAGAACCACCTATTATAGATACATCACACATAGAAAAAGCCCTGTCATATGCAGAGGAAGAACTGAACCAAAAAGGCGGGAAAGCCCTGGTTATAATTCTCTCGGACGGAGGAATTGGATATAACTCTCAAATCTATAGTGACAGCGTCGAAATTGCATCCAGAATGCATGAAAATGGTGTTGACTTTATATTTATACATGATTATTCACAAGATACAAATTTCCAGAAAGACTCAAATGGAGACTATTACGCGGAATTATTTATGTCGCAAATAGGTCAAACTGATGGATATTATCTTGTTGAAGATACTTTCACTGTAAATATTGATTTTGGAACTGCCGATGAAGATGAGCCTGACTTTGAAGAAGAAACTGAACTCGGTGAGTTCCCCCTGATAGAGCTTAACTCCAAGCACTTCATCACAAAGAACATTGATATTGAAGGCAGTGTCACAGGTTACAATGATGTCACTCCGAAAGCCGGAGCTGACAGACTTATTATAACAAGTACAGGTAAGCCAATACTAACTACCTGGAGATACGGACTTGGAAGAGTAGCCGCCATAACTACCGATAACGGACTTGGTGGCGACAATATGTGGGCAACGGAGCTTTATTCAGGAAACAATTCTAAGCTCATTTCATCAACTGTTAACTGGGCTATTGGAAATCCAGTCGAGGAAACTGGAGCTGTTGTTGAAGCACCTGATACATGGTATGGAACTCCTGTGACAATTGAACTTACAATGTATGATGAAGGAATTCCAACCCTGAAGCTTGATGGGGAGTCACTTGACCTGTCACTTACCGGAACCAATGTCTATGAAGCTGTTATAGAACCGGATTCAATAGGAATGCACTACCTTTCAGGTTATCCGGTGGCAGTTAACTATGCTCTTGAATACAGGAACATGGGACTTAATGAAGATATGCCTTCCCTGATAGCTGCCAATGGTGGCAGCATCTATACTTCAGTAACCGAAGCAAGATCAGGAATTTTTGAGGAGGCGCAGGAGAATTCTGAAAAACTGGTAAAGGACAGTGTCAGTCAGAAGATATACTTCCTGATAGCAGCCCTGATAATCTTCCTTGGTGAAGTAACTCTTCGAAGAATTAAAGAAATAAAGGAAATGAAGCAACAGGAAAAAGAACTCAGCCATGAAGCCTGATTTCCTGTAACATTACTTCTTTCTTTTTTCTATTTTTGACTATTTTTTATAATGAAACCTGTAAGTTTATTAATATGTAGTTAACATAGTATATGTGTAACAATTGCCACGTTATAGCATGGATAAAAAAGGGAACATAATTTCATGGCATACTTACTGACAGGGGGACCAGATGACTGACAGTCAGGCTTTAAAGATTCTGTTTGTAGAAGACGTACCTGAAGACCTGGAACTTGCAAAGAGAAAAATTAAAAGCAGTGGGATTGGTTTTGAATCTTTTCTTGCAGAGGACGAAAGCGAATTTATAAAAGGATTATACGAATTCAAACCCGACGTAGTCATATCAGATTACATGCTGCCGGAATTTGACGGCATGCGTGCACTGGAACTTGCACTTACATATAACAGCAACATACCCTTTATCATTCTTACAGGTTCCATGAACGAGGAAATAGCAGTCGAAGCCATGAAGGCAGGTGCTACTGATTATATTTTAAAGGAACGTATCAGCAGGCTGCCATTTGCCATAAAGGAAGCCATTGATGTTAAAAATGCACTTGTTGAAAAGAAAATAGCTATGGATGCCCTGAGATCCATGTCAGAGATAGTCCAGCAATCCCCATTCTCTGTGATATCCACCACGCTTGAAGGAACAATAACAAGCTGGAACAAAGGTGCAGAAAGAATATTCGGATACGCATCTGATGAAGCGCTGGGGCAGAATATTTCTCTGGTCTACCTGGAAGAGGACCAGGATATACTTCAAAATAATATAATTGAGCCTTTGCTTGCAAAAGGATACAACCAGATACAAACCCGGTTATTGCGCAAAGGAGGAAAAATCTTCATCGGATCACTCTCGCTTTGGCTGGTAAAGGACGGAGCAGGGAACCCTGTTGGAATGGTAGGATACACATTTGACATCACCAAAGAAGTGGAAGCTGAAAATGAACTCAGGATAAAAGACCAGGCTATTGAATCCGATATTGACGGAATTGTACTTGTTGGTCTTAATGGAGAGCTTACATATGCAAACCATTCAGCCTGTCAAATGTGGGGCTATGCCAGCAGAGAAGAAGTTATTGGCAAAAGCGTTAAAGATTTTGTAACATCTGAAAAAGATGGAGAATGGATACTGGAAGAACTCCAGAAGCACGCTTTTAAATCTGAATTCAATGCACAGAGAAAAGATGGTTCTGAATTCCCTGTACTGTTATCCGCATCAAGGATCATGGATGAAGATGGGAAAGTAATCTCTTACATGGGTTCACTCGTTGATTTCACAGAGAAAAAAAAGGCAGATGAAGCACTGGAAACCAGCGAGAAGATGTATCGTCTGCTTGCTGAAAATACCATGGATTGTATCTGGTCCATGGGGATGGACCTCGTATTCACTTACTCGAACTACGCAATTCACGACATACTTGGTTATTTTCCGGAAGAGTGGGTTGGATCAAATCTACAAGACCACTGTGATGAAGAGAATTTCATGAAAATGCTGAAATACGTAAGCATTGGAATGGAAAATGCTCCAAGCACCGAAGGTATTCTTTTTCAGGTAGAAATGCTTGACAAAAAGGGAAATTCTGTGCCTGTGGAAATTATGGGTAAAATAATTTTTGATGAGAACGGGGCACCTGTTTCTATACAGGGTACATCAAGGGATATTACCAAAAGAGTGCATGCTGAGAATGCCCTGAAAGAAAGTGAAGAAAGACTTGAACTTGCACTGATGGTATCAGAACACGGATTCTGGGTCTGGGATCTTGACCAGGATGATTTCTATTTTAACCCAAAGTCATACACCATGCTTGGATATGAGGATGACGAGTTCCCCATGTCAATTGATGCATGGGGTAAACTGATGCATCCTGATGACAGAAAACAGGTTATTCCTGAGATAATAGATTGCGTTGAGAACGGGAACCCATTTAGTTTTGAAATAAGAATGGCATCAAAAGATGGTGACTGGATCTGGGTACTTGCAAAAGGAAATACCTTTAACCTGAAAAGCGGCAAGCACTGGGCTATCGGAACCCTTGTTGACATCACAGAGAGGAAAAAGACAGAGGAGCAGATGTTGCTTGCAAGGATAGCTGCCGAGGAAGCTAACCGCTGCAAAAATGAATTGCTTGCAAACATGAACCATGAACTTAGGACACCACTTAACTCTATCATCGGTTTTTCAGGTGTGCTTCTGGATGGAAGTCTTGGACAGGTCAGCGCTGAACAGGAAAAGTATCTTCGCCTTATGAACAATGAAGGTCACAGGCTTTTGAGTCTTATCAACCATGTACTTGACCTTTCAAAGATAGAATCAGATGGCCTAACTCTTAATTTCTCAAATTTCGATCCTGTTTTGGTTGCTGAAAATGTAATGGAATCCATTCAAATGCTTGCCAGAAAAAAGAATATCAGGACAAGCATGAGTGTTGACAGGGACATTGGCACCATAACTGCCGATGTTGACAAGTTCAGGGAAATACTCTACAATCTCATAGAAAATGCTCTCAAATTCACACCTGAAGAAGGTAATATTATTGTTGTCATGAACAGGAGAGATGATGATCTTGAAGTCTCGGTCCAGGACACGGGAATCGGTATTGCTGAAGAGGACAGGGAAAGGATATTCGATGCCTTTGTACAGGTGGACGGCTCCAATACCAGAAGATACGGAGGAGCCGGACTTGGACTTGTGCTTGTCAGGGAATACCTGAAAATGCATAATGGCTGCATACGTGTTGAGAGTGAAACTGGTAAGGGCAGTAAGTTCATTTTCAAGATACCTGTATATCCGATCAAAAAGGAAAAGACCGAATATAAAAGTCCTATGAGAAGAGGTCTTTGCAGGCCAAAGTCCCAGCACCACTCCCACTCACCTAAACCGTAAGCTTCAAGGATGTTACTTTTCAATATCTTTGTGGAGTGTATTTTATGAAAGTCAGCATTATAGGCGGAGCTACAGGCAGTGGCAAGACAACTCTTATTCTAAAGCTTGCAAAATATCTCAATAATCAGGGAGAGAAGATCGGTGTCATAGTTCAGGAAACCGGTGAAGTGGATTATGATGAGAGAACGCTCACTGAACTTGGAATTAAAACAAGGGAAGTCAACAGTGTGTGCATTCCATGCTCCCTTGACACTGACATCAGGAGTAATCTCCTCATGATACAGGAGGACTTCAACCCGGACACTGTGTTCATTGAAGCCGAGGAAACGGTGCTTCCTCACAAACTGAAAGCCGATCTTGAAAGAATGGAACTCAATGATGTGAAGCTTCTGCCTTCTGTTGTGCTTATCGACTCACCGGAATTTGAAACAGAAGATGACCAGCTTACAGAGTATGTCAGGAAACAAACATCTGGTGCAGAGATCGTTTGTATTGGTAAAACCTGGCTGGATACTGCTGAGCACTCCGGTGCTGTCAGAAAACTGATAAAGAAACTAAATCCTGAAGCGAAGGTCGTTGTTTATCCTGAAAATGATAATGGAAGCTTTCCGGCTGAATTGCTGGAATAGATGCCTCTCGGATATATTTTTCTCTGGCTTACCTGATGGATCGTGATCTATCATCTTTCATGAGTGAATTCAAAAGCAACGGAAGTTCCGGCGAAGCCGGCGCTTTCCCATCAGAATAAACAAAAAACTCTGCAAATAGCTGGTATTTTCTTCTCAGTACTTCGGTAGAATTGTCTGCATAAATATCCGTATAACTGTAATTACCCAATGACTATTATTCTGTATTGTTCTGTATGGAATCATCGGAATGTGCCGCCTTCGGCGGGTGATTGCTTTGTTTATTAATACCACTTTTTTTTGTGAAAATAAAGAATCACGTATATAACTAGTAGTAATGTTCACAAAGTGAATTATGCAAAACTATATATTATATCCTGTACATCACAAAATAGTGCAAAACTAAAGCACATAAAGATCCAGAGGAAACAAGATGAACAAAAAGAACTATGGACCAAATACCCTGGCATTACATGCAGGCCAGGAACCTGATCCGGTAACCGGGTCACGTGCAGTTCCTATCTACCAGACAGCATCGTACACTTTTAAGGACTCAGAACATGCAGCCAACCTTTTCGGACTGAAAGAATCCGGTAACATCTATACCAGGCTCATGAACCCAACCACCGATGTGCTTGAAAAGAGAGTTGCTGCCATAGAAGGCGGCACAGGTGCACTTGCAGTTTCCTCTGGGATGTCCGCCATCACTCTCGCAACACTTGGTGTGACCGGTCCGGGCGATGAGATCGTTGCAGCCAACAACCTCTACGGTGGAACTTACCAGTTATTCAATAACACATTCAAAAACCTTGCAAGAAAAGTTGTCTTTGTTGACTCTACAAAACCTGAAGAGTTCAGAAAAGCAATCACCGAAAAAACAAAGGCGATCTACACAGAGATAATCGGAAATCCTAAACTTGATGTTCCAAACCTTGAGGAAATATCAAAGATAGCACGTGAAGCGGGAATTCCACTTATAGTTGACAACACTGTGGGAATCGGCATTGTAAAACCGATAGACCTTGGTGCTGATATTGTGGTGCTCTCTGCAACCAAGTTCCTTGGAGGACACGGAACAACAATAGGCGGAGTTATTGTTGATTCAGGTAAGTTCAACTGGGACAATGGAAAATTCCCGGGACTCACTGAACCTGACCCCGGTTACCACGGACTTAGATACTGGGAAGCATTCGGCGATGTTCCTGAAATTGGGAACATTGCATTCATTATCAAGATGAGAGTTCACCTTTTGCGTGATCTTGGACCCGCACTCAGTCCTTTCAATTCATTCCTGCTGCTTCAGGGACTGGAAACGCTTCCACTCAGGGTTGAAAGACATAGCAGTAATGCGCTCAAGGTTGCTGAATTCCTGAACGATCATCCTGCTGTTGAGTGGGTGAACTATCCGGGACTTGAAGGTCATCCTAGCCATGAACTTGCAACAAAATACCTGAAAGGAAAATATGGTGCAATCCTTGGATTTGGAATAAAAGGCGGTCTTGAAGCGGGAAAGAAGTTCATTGACAGTGTTGAACTGCTATCACACCTTGCAAACATCGGTGATGCAAAGACACTTGTCATCCATCCTGCATCCACAACACATCAACAGTTGACCGCCGAGGAAAGACTGTCAACCGGAGTTACCGAGGATTTCATCCGCATGTCTGTTGGACTTGAAGATGTGCAAGACCTGATAGCTGATATTGACCAGGCGCTTAAAAGGTCGCAGGGACTATGAAGAGAGAATCAGTAGGAATTGTAGAGACCAGAGTCTTCAATCTTCCTGATGAGCTGGTGCTTGATAGTGGAAAAAAGCTGAAGAATGTACGTGTAGCTTATGAGACCTATGGAAAACTGAATCCCGAAAAGAGCAATGGAATTCTCATTTGTCATGCACTGACCGGAGATGCACACGCAGCAGGACTTCATGGTGGCGAAAGCAAAGCCGGATGGTGGGATGTGCTCATTGGTCCCGGAAAGGTCATTGATACTGACAGGTATTTTGTAATATGTTCCAATGTCCTTGGAGGATGTAAAGGCTCGACCGGACCATCCTGCATAAACCCTGAAACCGGGAAGGAATACGGGACTTCGTTCCCTTTCATTACTATTAAAGACATGGTGAAAGCCCAGAAGGAGCTTGTTGACCACCTTGGAATAAAGAAACTCTTTGCTGTGATCGGCGGCTCCATGGGAGGAACTCAGGTCCTCCAGTGGTCAGTGACATACCCTGACTGCGTAGGAAAAGCTATTGTTATTGCAAGTACAGCACGCTCATCACCTCAGCAGATAGCATTCAACGAGGTCGGAAGAATGGCGATACTGTCCGATCCGGACTGGAACAATGGAGATTACTACTCCGGCAACGCACCCATTCATGGACTTGCACTGGCACGGATGATAGGACACATAACCTACCTGAGTGATGATTCCATGCACCAGAAGTTCGGAAGACGGCTTCAGGATAAGCAGAAACTGGATTACAACCTTGATTTTGATTTCCAGGTCGAGAGCTACCTGCATTATCAGGGACAGTCCTTCACAAAGAGATTCGATGCGAACTCCTATCTTTACATTACAAAGGCGCTGGACTACTTTGATCTGGCAGTCAATGGTTCACTGATCGAAGGAATGAGAAATGCGAGGGCAAAGTTTTTGATCGTAGCTGTAAGCTCTGACTGGCTTTTTCCACCTTACCAGTCAAGAGAAGTGGTTTCCGCATTGAGTGCTAATGATATTGATGTGACATACAGGGAAATAGAGTCCAATTACGGACACGATGCTTTCCTGCTGGAATCGGGACAACTGGGTTATATTATCGGTAACTTCCTTTCTCACACACATGTTTCTGATATCATGAAAAGAGACATCAAGACCATCAGGAACGGACTCAGCATTGAGGAAACAGCACAGGTCATGTTTGAGAACGGTATCACTCATCTGCCGGTTGTGGATGATGAGAATGTTATCACGGGAATTGTGACATCCTGGGATATTTCAAAAGCTGTTGCACTGAAATGTAACTCTCTTGACAAAATAATGGTCAGGGACGTTATCACGGCAAAGGGAGATGAGGATATTGAAAGTGCTGCAAAGAAAATGGAGCTGCACAATATTTCTGCGCTTCCTGTAGTTGATGATTCAAATCGAATTATTGGAATTATTGGCAGTGAAGAGATAAACCGCCTTATTGGAAGTTCCTGATCTTTTCTCTTTATTTTTTTTACATATGAGTACTTCTGCTTTTTTGCAGTTTTTTTCAGTACTTGAAATCACTTATATACACTGATAGATTATTGCAGTACTGTTGAATATTGGAGGTATCAAATGGTTGACTTTGCCTGTAAAGAGTTTGAGATAGAAGCTGTAATAAAATGCGGATTGAACCTGACAAAAGCCGAGCTACAGATATTGAAGTATTTCCTGCAATACGGGCAGGACTGGCTTACTACAGAAAAGATTGCAGAAGAACTTGAACTTAACCTTTCAACTGTCCAGAGAAGTGTGAAGAAACTCTACGAAAGAAAGATACTCATCCGTTCCCAGAATAACATGGACGGCGGAGGATACTTCTTCGTGTACAAGATACGCAGCAAGAAAGACATTCATGAGCTCATCATGGAGATCGTCAATAGCTGGGTCAAGAGAGTGGACAGCGAATTGCAGTCATGGGCTGATGAAAACCAGTGATAGAAGCAACTAGATCTAACTAGAGTAGACCAGACTAAACTGGAATTAACTAGAACAAACTGAACTCAACTGAATTTCATATTTATAATAGAGGATGAAAACGTGCTGAAAATTACTCCATATCTTGGAATCCTTGTCGTTATCGTATCCATTGCAGGACTCTGGTTCCCGCTTCTGGGATATTTCCTGCTGCTGGTATTTGCAACACTGCTTATTACAAGCATTTCCCGCGGAAGATGGTTCTGCGGAAACCTCTGCCCCAGAGGAAGTTTCAATGACTTCTGGGTTGGGAAAATTAGCCGCAGTCAGAAAATACCAAAAATACTTAGAAGCTACTGGGTCAGAATCCCCATATTCATGCTTATGATGGGATTTATGGGCTACAGACTCCTCAGCACCAAGGGACTGATAAACCAGATAGGCATGGTTTTCGTAATCATGTGCCTGGTTACAACCTCAATTGCACTGGTCGCAGGAACTACATTCAGTCCCCGTACATGGTGTACATTCTGCCCAATGGGAACTGTACAAAACATCATCGGCGGAAGCAAGTACCAGCTCCAGACCGACGATTCAAAATGCGTAGACTGTAACAAGTGCGAGAAGGTCTGCCCAATGCAGCTCGATGTTCACACTAACAACGAAAAGCCGGACTGCATCAAGTGCGGAAGATGCATAACAGCATGCCCAACAAAAGCACTGTCATTTAAAGCCTGAATATCTTTCCTAATTCAGGCCCTACCTCCTATTTTTGATTTTGTTTTTAGTGAAGAAAAAAGAAGTTTTAGTCTAAAAACAAAGCAACCATCCGCCGAAGGCGGCACATTCCGATCATGTCATACAGAATATTAGTCATTTGATAATTACAGTAATACAGAATTCTATGAAGTCCTGTGAAGAAAGTGTTCAAGGACATCATGCAGATATATTATATATTCTGATAGGAAAGTGCCGGCTTCGCCGTGCCCTTCGGGATTATTCAAGTTATTCAACTTATCAATTCTATTCTTTACTCTCTTCACTGTCCTTACAGATACAGAACTCACAGAACGAAATACCGGTATCTGTTTGTTTATCCTTGACCGGACAATAATAAAAAGTTCCATCCTCTGTTATCTTCAAACCACCGGGAAAGATCATCCCCACCGGATGTAATGGTTTTTTGACTATGAAAGTAAGGTAGATGTGAACGATACTGATAAACCGGTTCATAGCATCGCTTTTCCGGTCATTTGTATCATTTTTCTCTTTTATGCTGCTAAGAGCCGCTTCATAGTCTGCCGAATCGATTTCCTGTATCACAATTTCATCCGGTCTGCATTTTCGGATTTCCAGAAAACTCTCATAGAGAAACACAAAATAATCGGCTGAATAGATAGTTTTGTAAGGCTCTGGAACATTTTCCACAGCTTCCATTGCATAAGCTCGTGCAAGACTTATATCTGCATTGCTGATGCTTCTGCTGTCTTTTTGAAGCCTGATAAGAAGTTCTCTGGTATTCATTCCTGCACATTGGTTACGAGTGAAAGTACATAAGTGTTTATTCAGGAAAGAATTGAAGAAGAATAAAAATAAAATTTATTAAATATTTGCTATATAAAGTGATTATTTTCACATATTCCTAAATTATTAAGAGAAAAACTAATAATACGTATATACTACACTCTTTCCATTAAATAAATAAGTATATGAATACTAAGAAACATTAGTAAATAACAAAGTATTTAAGAGCTTACATACGTGTACAGAAACAACGTTTGGAGGATTTATTATTAGTTGGGGAGCTATATTTTATCACTTACTAAAAGATGCAGATAAATTGCAATTATCCAAATTAGATCCTGCAGAACGTAAAAAAAGAGAAGCTCAAATAAGGAAGACTGATGAAAGAGCAGTTGCATTTGTCTTTGTAGTAATTTTTGCCTATATTGCATCAATTTGGATTTTTGGGATAGAAGATTTTCATAAAGATTTTATCATATTCATCAAAGGACATATTCAATTTTTGTACTATGCACTGATAGGACTGTTCTCTTTATTGTCAATTGCAGCTTTATACCTACAAGCCAAGAATATGTGAATAATTATTGCGTAAATCATTCCTAGGTTTTTATTGTTATTTTAACTCCAATTAGACACCTGAATATCAGAAACCCATAATTCATGTGTTAACCTTTTTTACTAACAAGACATAAAATAACTCTTAGCTAATCCGTACCATATATATGCACATATATAGTAAACTCGACCAGAGAAAAGAGAATCAATATGCATCCCGGCAAAGCAAGGCGTGATTATAACGACATTGAATCTATCCTGAACTACAGGAAGGATATCATCTTCAAGGAACATGCTGCCAAACTGGATATCTTCCAGGACTCAATTGAACTGTTGTTTTACCTGACAAAAGTCCTTAATGCCGGATTCCTTACTGAGTTCAAAAAGACAGGCAAACGCCCCGAAGGTCCGGGAACCATTATACCAGTACTGTTTGAACGAAATAACCATAATTTGCTTGCAGCCTACAAATTAGCATGCATCGGTCTGAACAATCCTGCTTACCTGAACCTGAGAACTGTTTTTGAGGGAATTACCCAGATGTACCTGCTTCACTTTACTGACAGGGAAGCATACATTTTCTACAGGCAGCAGTTGGGCACGCTCACAGAGACGGAAGAAAAAGAGTTAAAGAACAAACATCACTGGCTCAGACCATCAAGAATACGTGAGCTGTTATACTCCGGGGAAAAGAAAAAACAGGTTGATGATTTTTATATACTCATCTCCAACGCAGCCCACCCCGGAATAAAAAGAGCAATGGGAGATTTTGATTACCGTGAAGAAGTAACTGTTGACGTGCTATCCATTTCCCTGGCTCTGTCGGCTGCCAGTCTTATGAGTATAAAGAACATCTATTCCTCCATGATCGGTGAGGAAGAGGTGGAGGAGATTGATGATTTGCTGGACAGGGTGACTCAGGAATTAGATGGAGAGGTTTTGGATATTAGTCCGAATCATGTGGGTTTGGTTTAATGAATGGATATAGGTAACTCTAATTTTTTGTACGCTTTATCAAACATCTAGTAATCTCTATTTTCATGAAGAAGCTTGAATTGTATCATTTTACTAAAATTAGAAATATAGCATATTCTAGCGTTCCCCTATAGATTTATGTAAAAAAACTAATTATTCAAATTTTCAGTTTTCAACAAATCAACATCAAGACTGTATTTATTGAGTAGTTTCCAATATAGCTATAAAATAAGTGTATACTCCTCACAACGAACCATATAAGATTAGAAGTGACTTTATTTTATATCTAACAAAAGACATCGGTTTTTATTTATACGATAGGGAATATAAATTGAAAGGTAATTGACGCAACTGTTACACAAAATAAATATTATATACCATAATAATTTTATATCAAAATATATATTAAGAACAGCTTATATTAAAGACTAAAAAGGAGATTAGTAGACTTATTCTCAAGTAAAGAGGTGCTATATGAATATTGATATGGTGATAAGTCTAATAAATAATGCTGCTTTATTAATTTTAGTAGGTGTTTTTTACGATGTTCTTTTATTCAATAATAAAATCAATAAACATGTAAGAGGCGCAGTTATAGGATTTGTTGTTGGTTTTGTAGGCATTGCCTTGATGCTCAATCCATGGGAAGTTTTTCCTGGTTTATTCTATGATTCACGTTCTATCTTATTAAGCGTGGTAACTCTTTTCTTCGGATTCGTCCCTGCAGTTATTGGGGCGATTATTATTGCCACATATCGTCTATACATAGGTGGTGTCGGTGCATCATTAAATATACTTGCGACAATAGCTTTTATTACAATTGGGTTATTTTGGAGAAAAAATCACGAGGCATTGAAAAAAAAATTAGGTATCTTTGACTTATACTTTTTTGGTCTTATTGTACATATGCCCTTACTCGTGTTACTGGTGCTGCTTCCTTGGCCACTTGCATCTGAAGTTCTAACTCATATAGCTCTACCAATAATGCTGACATTTCCACTTGGAACTTTTTTATTAGGCCATCTACTGGAAAATCAGCTATTTAGGAAAAAATCACAAGATATTTTGAGAGAAAAGGATAAGAAAATAAGGAACTTCATTAACAATGTTCCTGTTGGTTTTTTTAGTATGAAATCTGATGGTGAAGTAATAGAAATAAACCCTGAAATGGCTAAAATTGTAGGTTTAGAAGACACTAAAGATGCAATAAATTATATGCAGAACATCACTAAAGAAATATTTGTAAATTCTAACCATCATCAAAAACTACTGAAAAGGCTTGAGAGTGAAAATCACGTTGGTAATTTTGAATATAAAATATTAGGGGTAGATGGTAAGCATATTTGGCTTTTATTGAATGTGGTAAAAAGCGATAAAATAGATGAAAATATATTCACAATTGATGGTTTTGCCCTTGATATTACCGAGCGTAAAGAAGTTGAAATAGCTCAACTTCATGCAAAACTTCTTGCTGAAGAATCAAGTCGTATCAAATCAGAGTTCATTTCAAACATGAGTCACGAACTTCGAACTCCTCTCACAACTGTAATAGGTTTTTCAGATTTATTGAGCAGTGAAATGTACGGTAAACTGAATGAAAAACAGGCAGAATACGTAAATCATATCAATTCAAAAGGTAATCAACTTCTCAATCTCATAAATGATATTCTTGACATCTCTAAAATTGAAACAGCTTCAATGGAACTTAATTATGAACACTTTTCATTATCTGATGCATTGAATTTTGCCATAAAGAACGTACATTTAACAGCCTATAAAAAGAATATAGAATTACTATTAGTGAACGAAATAAAAGATGATGATATATTTGCGGACAAAGTGAAGTTTAAACAGATAATGTTAAATCTTCTAAACAATGCAATTAAGTTCACTCCAGATAATGGAAAAGTCTCTGTGAAAGCTAAACAGACAGAAAATGAAATCCAAATATCTGTGTCAGACACAGGTATCGGAATTTCCAAAAATATGCAGAAGGAGATTTTTAAACCCTTTTTCCAGGTGGATGCTTCAAGTACAAGAAAATATGGTGGAACTGGAATTGGATTGGGCCTTGTGAAAAAATATGTGGAAATGCATGAAGGAACTATCGTTGTTCAGAGTGAAAGTGAGAAAGGAAGTACCTTCACTTTTACTATTCCTCTTAAATCAACACCTTCAACCTTTCCCTCACATAAGAGTTTAGAGTAAAAGGCTTCTCTGTTTCAGTATTCTTTTTTGTTTAATTGAAAGCACCTTTAGAGAATACCATTTTCTTCCAATATGAGTGTAAGTATACCTAAAGTGCAGCCGATTAAGCATTTAATCAATGAAAAACAATTTTAAAACAATGACTTAAATTAAATTGTAGAGGGGGAATCTGCAAAATGAAAATTAACTTACAATCCTTATGTAAGATTATGCTGCTGGCTGTCACTTTTATGCTTTTCTGCCACACTGCTGCAGCATATACCACAATTGAAGGTGGAGATACAGTTGTCATTGATGATGTGATCGATGACGACATAATCGTTGCCGGTGGAACTATCATAATTGAGGGAACCGTCAATGGTGATGTTGTTGCTGCCGGTGGCACGGTTGAAGTGAAAGGAACTATTGAACAGGACCTCATCGTTGCTGCAGGAGATGTGATTATCAGCGGTACTGTCGGCGATGATGTAAGGGTTGCATCAGGAACACTCACGATCTACGGAGATGTTAAGGATGATGTGCTTTCAGCTACCGGAAAGACAATTCTTGCCGATGGAGGGTACATTGGTGGAGACCTTTCAGCCGCTTCTGGAAAGATAACTATTCTGGGAGACATCGATGGTAACGTAGAAGCTTCGGCGGAAGAGATCGATTTTCAGGGCAATATTGGCGGAGATGCAGACCTGAATGCTGAGAAAATATCAATATCATCTGAAGCATCCATAGATGGAGATCTTGTATACAAGAGCAAGTCTGAAACAAAGGTCGAAGAAGGAGTTGTCGGGAACAATGTTCACTATTCTGAAATGGAATATCGCGAAGAGGGAGGAATAGTCTCATCCCTGTTAAGCGGGCTTATTTCGTATCTGGGACTGGTTCTTATAGGTCTTATCGGACTGGCAATATGGCCTGAGTACATGGAAAATATCGCTGCTAAAACTTCCGAATCTCCGGGAAAGGCATTTTTGATTGGACTGCTGGTGTTGATACTGGCGTTCATAATTGCATTCCTGCTCTTTGTCACTGTGATAGGAATTCCACTGGGACTTATCCTGCTGATAACTCTTGTAGTAATGCTTTACATTGCAAGGATAATAGCATCAATATGGATAGGGCATCATCTGCTGAATAAAATGGGCAAAAGTACAAAGACGATGAATGAAATGGCATTCGGACTTCTGGTACTGCTACTTGTCAGTGCTATCCCGATAATCGGTGGACTTGTATATCTGGCTGCAACACTGATTCCTTTTGGTAACATCTACATGACAGCAAGAAACTGATTTATCAGTTTCTGTTTCCATCTTAACTTTTTTATCTTGATCTCACAAGGAAACGAAGTTCCCATATCCTGTTTACAACAAACTGTGTGATCTCCATGATACCAAAGAATAAGTATGGATACACCTTGATTTCTTCCATTGCAGAATTGATCAATATTCATGAGAACACTATCTGGATAATTCTAGCTCATCATGTTGAAGAAGCAAGAGTAATTCATATTGAAAATGGGAAGAAACGAAGTGTTTTCAAACACTTCAGGGAAGTTTTCTCCAGGAATTCCCAAGGGTGCCGCTCAAGCACCCTCTTCCTCTCCAACCGGTTCCCGGCCAGTCCACAAAATATCAGGACCTTCAGTCCAGTACACGGGCTTTTCGTTGCGAAGCATATCTATGATCAGCATTGCACGTGCAGGTTCAAGGCCTGTATAACTATCCCAGGTGCCATCAGTGAAATATACGTTTATTCTTGTCAATCCATCCCTATAGTGAAGTACAGCATACTTTTCGACTTGCTTTTTGACTGGCATTAAAAACCTCCTTAATGATCAATTCATAAAATAATACCGAAATAAATCTGGAATTACTTTCTATATTAATGTGTGCCTGAAATCAGAGAATCTCCATAGATTGAAAACAATACTAAATAAGTGGATGTTGCCGTAAATCACGAAAATTAAAATTTTGTCATTAAAAAAGAACAACCACGGGAATTCTGGTCTATCTATCTCAATTGAGCACAATTTATATGTCTAAGTACTAATGTTCAATATATCAGAGTTTATGTTTTACTATTTAAACATAAAATCCAATAATCTGGGAACGGGGAGAAATATGCAACTTTTAAGTGTCCAATACCAATTATGCACGCACTGCAAAATTCCATTAAAACGCCTGAAAATCCAGTCAAATATTCTCTACTACTGTCCGAAGTGTGGACGCAAAACATCGACACAATATCTATAGCATTTATATAGAAAATATACCCCCGCAAGCTAAAACAAGGTAATCATCCGGCAAAGGCGGCACATTCCTATGCTACTATATAGAATATCAGTCCAGTCTTTCATTGCCTACTTAAGAGAAGTTTGCAAACCTATTAAATAATATACAAAACAATCATTCCGGGAACCTGAATATTTCCGGAGAAACGAAATGCTACCTATCGAAAATCTCGCAAACATCTTTGCGCTTTTAGCTGCACTATCATGGGGCGGCGGAGATTTTGTAGGTGGCTGTGCTACAAGGCGGACAGGTGCTTATTCCGTGGTTCTGGCAACACAGTTAACAGGCATAATTTTGTTTCCGGTTCTTGCATTGGCATTTTCAGAAAGCCTGCCAACCCTTAACAATCTCATGTGGGGTGGTCTGGCAGGATTTTTCGGAGCCTCAGGACTTATATTGCTCTATATGAGCATGGCCAGAGGAAAAATGAGCATCGTTGCTACACTGGCTGCAGTAATAGCAATAATCATACCTGTAATATATTCATCAATTAACGAAGGTTTTCCTGACACTTTTAAAATTGCAGGCTTTATTTTTGCACTCATTGGTATCTGGTTCATCGTCAGAATGAATGCAGGACGGGATTTAGAGGTAAAAGACATAGAATACATAGCAGTTGCAGGTCTCTTATTTGGCCTGTTCTTTATATCAATTGATAAATTCAGTTCAACAGGAATTTACTGGCCACTGGCATTTTCCAGAATAACTGCACTTCTCATGCTTGCAGGATTTATGACACTAACAAAAGCTTCCAGTAAACCAACATCTGATGCAGTTCTGCTGGTAGTGCTTGCAGCAATGTTCAATACAGGAGGTGTCGTCCTGTTTGCTCTGGCTTCTGTGGCAGGAAGGCTGGATGTTGCAACTATCCTGTCATCACTAAGTCCCGGAGTTACAGTACTGCTGGCATGTGCTATATTAAAAGAGAGGCTTGCTCCACGTCAATGGGTAGGTGTGGTGGCTTCGATGACTGCTATTGTGCTTATATCTATGTGATAATATGTGCTATTTTATGATTTTCACAAATACAGGCGATAATCAAAAAACAAAGTAATTATCCGCCGTAGGCGGCACATTCCTTGGCATCTGCACAGAAGATTGTTACCTTTGTTTAGTTTTGTAGGAAAGTGCCGGCTTCGCCGTACCCTTCGGGATAAGTCAAGTTACTCATGACTTACGATAATTCAGTTTGAAAATACCCTAAAGTTTTGGCAGTAATTCTACGTAGCCATAGTTGGACAAACATAATCTCATCTAAAATTAAATTGGAATAGTAAAAGTAAACGTGCTTCCCTTCCCAACTTCACTTTTAACTTCTATCTCCCCGGAATGCATTTCTACATAATACTTAACAATTGCAAGTCCAAGTCCTGTTCCTCCATGGGTGCGGCTTGTAGATGAACTGACCTGTTTGAATGGATCAAAAATAGCTTTTTGTTGTTCAGCAGCAATACCTATTCCATTGTCAGATATAGAAATCAGAATTTTTCCATTTACCACTTTAGAATCGATCCACACTTTACCGTATTTAGGTGTGAATTTGATAGCATTGCTGAGCAGGTTGTACAATATTTGCTTGATCTTTGTCTTGTCAGCATTCACTTCAAGATCATCTAATTCAATGTTGGTTTTAAAATCGATATATTTCTCTTTGATAAGAGGTTCCATTAAAGTTATGCTTTCCTCAATAACTTCAGGCACACTCATTGCTTCAGGTTCGTATTCCATATTACCGGATTCTATTTTTGAAACATCCAGTATGTCATTGATCAGTTTCAGAAGATGGGTGCCACTTTTCAGAATATTGGATACATAATGAGATTGCTTTACATTCAGATCCCCAAACATCTGATCACTCAGAACCTGGGAAAAACCAATGACCGAATTAAGAGGTGTACGAAGTTCATGGCTCATATTTGCAATGAACTCTGATTTTATCTGGTTTGACTCCTCAGCAAGGGCTTTAGCACGAAGAAGGGCCATTTCTGTGTTCTTACGTTCAGTAATGTCCCTGCATACGGAGAAAATTAATGTCTTGTCATTTAAGGTTGCTATACTGGAACTGATCTCCACGTCAATTAAATTGTCATCTTTGCGACGGATTATTGTTTCTAAATATTGTGGTCTGCCTTCTAGATTTAGGAAGATATCGCTCATTTCTTTACGTTTTATCAGAGCATCCAGTTCCCAGACATACATTCCACAGAGTTCATCAGGAGAGTATCCAGTCATCTCAGCATACTTCTTATTTGCTTCCAGTATTTTTCCATCCTGACCAAGAATAACAATACCATCATTTGAATTTTCAATAAGCAAACGTCTTTGTGTAACTTCTTCTATAATTCTCCTCTCTGCTTCTTTTCTCTCTGTAATATCCTGGATCATTCCAATGATTACATTTCTTTCAGCAAAATATTCGGCAGCAGAGTGAATATAGCGGATCTCACCATCATTTTTCCTTTTGATCTTAAATTCAATATTGTAAGGTAGATCTTTCTGAATAAGGTTGATCATAGCTTCATCAAGCATTGGATGATATTCGGGCAGTGGCATTTCCCGGATACTTTCAATAGTGTATTCTTCATCTGCATCTAGTCCATATATTTTTCTTGCTTCATCCGATGCATCGACTTTCCGGGAATTCAGGTCGATCTCCCAGCTTCCTACATTTCCAACACTCTGCGCTGTACGCAACTGCATTCCTTTTCTCAGTAATTCCATCTCTGATATTTTACGCTCAGTGATATCCGTTAAGAACAGAGTAAGACCTATAATATTCCCATCGTCATCTTCAAGAGGACTGTATACATTTTCGTACCAGCGCCTGTCCATCAATGAATTTCCATATTCTTCAACAATAGTAAATGAATCGCCAGCAAGCACCCTGTCATAGTTCTCTTTTGCTTTATTTCTGTCTGCAGCTTCCTTGATATGATCAAGCATAGAGTCCCCGATCCCAATATTTGTCTTCCAGATGTTTTTCATTGTCATCTGATGGTTCCTGTTGAATGCAATATAGCGATAATTCTTATCAAGAGCAAATATGACAACATCTTTAGGACTCTCTATGACTTCCTGCAGCAGTTTATAAGCTTGCCTGTAATTCTTCTCGGCTTGTTTCAGGGTTTCTTCAGCCTTTTTCTTCTCATTGATATCGGTATGGGTTCCATACATGAGAAGTGGTTTACCATCTTTCTCCCATTCTATTACTTTTCCACGGGCAAGTATCCACACCCATTCTCCATCTTTGTGCAGCATACGTACTTCTGACTCGTATTGATCCAGCTCCCCGTTAAAGTGTTTTTTAAGAAGTAACTCTGTTTTTTCCATGTCTTCAGGATGCACCAGCTTTTCCCATGTCTGAAAACCGAGAGGTTTAAGTTCATCCAGGGTATATCCTATCATCTCTGCCCAGCGTTCATTGAATGAAGTTTCACCGGTTTGGATATTCCATTCCCATGTTCCGACATTTGTACCTTCTATGATATTTTCAAGACGCTTACTTTTTTTAAGCATATCATTTTCAGCTTCTTTCCTCTCCGAAATGTCCCTTCCAATACCCAAGACTCCAATCAGATTTCCACTGGAATCATACATGGGACTCTTAATAGTTTCCAGATGTTCTTTATGCCCGTCTTCAGCAAAAGTAATTAATTCCTCATTTACTGAAGGTTTGCCGGCTTCTAAGGCTTCGATGTCCTTTTGTCTGAAAAAATCTGCCAGTTCTTTGTCTACAAAATCATGATCTGTCTTTCCAATAATTTCAGCTTCTTTTGCACCAAAGAAACTCTCAAATCTGTTATTGCACTTAAGATATACTCCCTGGAAATCCTTTAACCATATCAGATCAGGAATGGTATCCACTAATGTGCGCAGTTGTCCTTCACTATTCATTAGTGCCATTTCAGCGTTTTTATGTTCGGTTATATTGATGGACGCAGACATTACTCTTTGAATGCCATTTACCATCACAGGACTCAACCGGACGTGCAGCCACATAAATTCATCTCCTTTCTTTTTATGTAGCCATTCAAACTCCTGTGGTCCTTCTAAGAGGGCTTTATGTATCAATTCCTGTGCTTCGGTCAGTGAGTATGGCGGTTCATACCAGATATTATTAGCCTTCAACTCTTCAAGTGAAGAATAGCCAAAAGAAGTATAAGCGGCAGGATTAGCGTCAATTATCTCTCCGCTATCCTTATCATGTATCATTGTTGAGATAGGTATCTCTGTGAAAAGACTTCGATATTGTTCTTCACTTTTTTGGATTCGTTGCTTATATTTTTCTTCGTCTTCTTTTGTTCCTGTGACATCCCGAATAATAGAGCAGAGTAAAGTTTTTTCTTCAATGCTGGTCGGGAATGTATTTACTTCAACATCTCTTATCTCACCGCTGGCAGTTCGGTGTTTAAAGAAAAAGTGGTTCTGTTTCTCATTCATGGCCTTAAGGACTATCGCTGATATTTCCTCTTCAGGCATGGAATTAAGACTGGAAATCCTTTTTTCAGTTAACTCTTCAACATCCCATCCGTAAAACTCACATGCAGCGTGATTTGCATCAACAATACCAAGGTTATCAGGGTCTATAAGTAACATTATGATATGGGCGTTATCAAATAGTGTCCTGTACCCTGTTTCTTTGCCACTTGCACCGGCATTCCTGTTTTTATCTTTTTCACTCATGATGATTCCGGATTCTTGCTGAAAGCTGATTTTTTCTTTCAGAAATGTCAAGAATGCAATTATGATCAGCTTGTTTTATATGAGTGATTATTATATATTATTGTTATTATTCATGACTGCCTAAATCCGGAAAAACAGATACTACAGTGATATATTTTCAGAAGGTTCAACATGTACAAGAACTTCTTCAATGCCATTGAAATTTTCCTTTATACGATGTTGATCAATATGAGCAATCGTATGTGACTTATGAGTAGGCATTTCAGGATCAACCTGGACATGAAGATCAACAAAGATATTTCCCTGTGCACCTCTGCTCCTTATTTTATGGCAATCTGTTACGCCTTCCACTTCAAAGCCATCGTTTTTAATCATTTATGAGCTAAAATTATCATTAGGCAAGCTTATTTTTGCGGTTGATATGTGTAATCTCAACATTTATTAATTAAATTAATAGAAATTAATGTTTTTAGGTTTTAATAACTATGTTTATCAATTCTATTTTTTACTTTTAAAGGTAATATATTAAAGCATAAACTTTATATTCCTTAGTTTCATTTTTTGAAAACCGCTAAAAATATGAATCAGTGTCAACATGAAAAAGTTTTTGATAAACCGGTCATTTCAGTTGCTTATCGTAATGTTAGGAGCAACCTTCCTGACATTTGCAATTACATTCATAGCACCAAGTGATCCTGCTGAGATGATGTATTCCTCCAGGGACATAGTTCCATCTGATGAAATGCTAGAGCAGACAAGAGAAGAGATGGGCCTGAATGATCCGTTTTTGATACAATACGGCAGATGGTTGACTGATATATCCAGAGGTGATCTGGGATATTCATACAGTCTGAGAACAGATGTTTCAGAAATCTTATCACAAAAGATAGGTAAAACAGTTTGTCTTGCATGTGTTGCTATTGTAATTCTATTTGTCTCATCGTTTATTTTTGGTGTAATAGCTGCAATATATAAGAACAGGTTAATTGATCACATTATCAAGATCCTGTCAATACTCAGCATCTCTATTCCAAGTTTCTGGCTGGGACTTATCCTGATATATCATTTTGTTGTCCGGTTACATCTGTTCAGGATAACTGACTGCACACAACCAAGTAGTGTAATACTTCCCGCTCTTACACTTGCAATACCCCTTATCGGAAGATATACCATGCAGATAAGGGCGGAGGTACTGGATGAGCTGGGCAGTAACTATGTTTTAGGTGCAAGGACAAGAGGGATCAAAGAATCAAAAATAATATTTTCACATGTTATCCCGAACACACTTGTCAATATTATAACTTTATTTGGTATGACAATTGCTTTCCTGCTTGGCGGAACTGCAATTGTAGAGATTATCTTTTCATGGCCGGGTCTGGGTTCAATGGCCCTGGAAGCAATAAATCACAGGGATTACGTTCTGCTTCAGGCATACGTTCTGCTTATGGCTCTCATCTATGTTGGAATGAACTTTGTTGTGGATGTAGCGACCCAGATCATCGATCCGAGGGTCAATATATTCGGTGGGGGCAGGAATCATGAGTAAGTATACTAATGTGATCATACTGTCGGCACTGGCAGCAAGTATTGTATCAATTGCATTGATCGCACCTTCAATTGCTCCTAATGACCCTTATGAAACAGATTTCAAAAATATCCTTACCGAACCTGGAAGCAAGTATCCTCTGGGTACTGATCAGGTTGGAAGGTGCATCCTGTCAAGGATACTCTATGGAGCCAATGTTTCCCTTGGTATTACATTTGCACTTCTGAGCCTTGTTTTTGTGAGTGGTGTTTCCATTGGAATGGTAGCGGGAATGAAGGGCGGAATCATAGATGATGCAATAATGAGACTTGCAGATATCGTACTGGCTTTCCCTGATATAGTACTTGCAATTGCCATTGTTGGGGTTTTGGGTAGCAATATAATCAACATGATAATTGGTCTGTCACTTGTCTGGTGGACGAAATATGCAAGACTGACCAGAGTTTCTGTGATGAAGGTAAAGGGCAGTACCTATGTAAGTGCAGCAAGAATGGCTGGTGCCGGTAACATAAAACTGATCACACATTATATCTTGCCAAACATTGCCACAGCTCTGATAGTCCAGTTCGTACTGGACATAAGTGGGATGATGCTTGCTATTTCCAGTATGTCGTTTTTGGGTCTAGGTGTTCAGCCACCTATGCCAGAATGGGGTAACATGCTCAATGAAGGGCGTACCTATTTCCAGACAGCTCCATGGCTGCTGACCTATCCCGGGCTTGCTATTTTCATAACTGTCACAGTTTTCAACCTGCTTGGTGACAGTGTAAGAGATATTTTGAGCAAGGAGCAGACATGATGAATTTCATTAATTACAGAATTTAGGAGAATAAAATGAATAAGTATTTGTTAATAATGCTGGCCTTGATCTGCGTGAGCGTTTCAGGATGCGTTTCAGAAGACAGCACTTCCATGCAGTTAAGCAATGTTTATAGTGATGAGAATGTGCTTAATATGGCACTTTTCTGGTTAGACAGTGATGTTGATCCCATAAACGGCTGGAATGGCTGGACTTTAACAAGATGTGGAATTGGTGAAAATCTCATCCAGATAGATGAGAACATGAATTTCAAACCATCAATTGCCGACAGCTATGAAGTTGTCGATGAATATACAACCATTTTCCATATTAGGGAGGGAGTTACATTCCACAACGCAAAGGCAGTAGATGCAGCAGCATGTAAAGCATCCATTGAAAGAGCACTTGAAGAGTCAGACAGAAGTGACGTGAAGTTCCCTGTTGAAAGCATAACTGCTGACGGGCAAAACCTTACAATAAAGACAGGTGAACCATGCGGTACCATACTTAACAAACTTGCAGATAGTGTTTTCATTATAGTGGATGCTTCAGTTGCAGATGAAGAGGATTTCAAGTACAAACCAATATGTACAGGAGCTTTCAAGATCGAAGAGTTTGATGCTGATACGGGTCTGGTCCTGAGCAAACATGAAGGACACTGGTCAGGCATAACAAATGTGGACACTGTCAATGTCAAATACATACAGGATGGAAGTACACGTACCATGGCACTCCAGGCCAACGAGATCGACTTTGCAACCCAGCTTAGCAAACACGACCTCGAATTATTTGAGGATAATGAGGATTTCGTAGTCCAAAAAGGACCAAACCTCAGAATATTCTTACTGAGACTCAATTTTGAAAAACCATACATGAAAGAACTGGCTTTCAGACAGGCATTATGTTATGGAATGGATAAGGAAACCTATGCCACTGAACTTGTAGGTGGTACACCTGCAAAAGGTCCGTTCAACGAGCTTTTACCATTCGGATATACAGGCGAGGATTATTACCAGTACAATCCTGAAAAAGCAAATGAGTTGCTGGATGAACTGGGGTATCTGGATACAGATGGAGATGGCATCAGGGAGTGTAATGGGGAAAACATAGTCCTTCAATATATTTCCAGAACAAACCATGGTGCAGATGCCAACAATATTGGAATTGCAATGCAGCAGCAGTATAAAGAAATAGGTATTGGAATGGAAGTTTCCCAGATGGAGAACTATGCTGATCTGGCAAACAACGGTGATTTTGATATGTTATGGGAAAGGTGGACATCAGCTCCAACAGGTGATTGCCAGTATTTCATTGAGTCCGGGTATGTCACAGATGCCGCCGGAAATTATGGTAAATACAGCAATGTAGCACTTGATACCATTAATGAGGAACTGGACTTGACATTGAATAAAGACAGCAGGGATGCACTGGGACTTGAAGCTACCGAACTTATGATGGAAGATGTAGCTTCCCTGTTCATCTACTACCAGGAAGGCAATGTTGTTACAAGCAAAAATGTAGAAGGTGTGGAACGTTTCATTTCTGAGATATACTACATCGATGACAGGGTAACAGTATCAGATGCCTGAAAATCAGGGAAGGATATATTCTTTCCTTTTTTTCTTTCGTTAACAGGAGTGGTGAAATGCCTACAATTCTAGAGGTCAATGACTTAACTGTGAGCTATGGCGGACAAAAGATACTGAATAATGTGAATGTGGACCTTCAGCAGGGAGAGATCCTTGGTATCGTTGGAGAAAGCGGAAGCGGTAAAACCACGCTGATCAAAGCCATACTTGACATCCTGCCATCCAGCGGAGTTATTGAAGCTGGAAAGATCACATTGTGTGACAAGTGTATCAACAAACTGAACAAGGAAGAATTGCGCAATCTTCGTGGCAATGACATTGCGATGATATTTCAAAATCCGGGAACCTATCTCAATCCTATCAAAAAGATATCAACCCAGTTTGCAGAAACCATTATGAGCCACAAGAATGTCAGCAGATCAGAAGCAGATGAATTGATAAGGTCAACAATTCTGAAAATGAATCTATCTGATCCAGAAAGGGTAATGAACAGTTATCCGTTTGAGCTGAGTGGAGGAATGTTGCAGCGAGTTTACATCGCAATGGCAATGGCACTTCAGCCAAAGATCATATTGGCAGATGAACCTACAAGTGCACTTGACGTGTCAGTTAGCAGGGTAATAGTTGAAGAGATGATGAAACTCAGGAACATGGAAGGAACCAGTTTCATTGTGGTCACTCATGATATAGGGATAGCAGCTCATCTTGCAGACCGTATTGTTGTAATGAAGAACGGAGAGGTTGTAGAAATAGGAAAACCAGAGGATATTGTGAGAAATCCTCAAGCAGAATACACAAAATTGTTAATAGCTGCAATACCCACCGTGAGAAGGCTGAATTAATGAAAATTCTGGAAACTGAGGATCTGTGTAAGGTCTATGGAGATGATTCCGGTAACAGTTTACATGCACTGAAAAATGTGAACATACACGCAGAAAAGGGTGAAGTTGTAGGTATTGTCGGTGAGAGTGGTTGTGGCAAAAGCACTTTTGCAAATATCATTGCATGCATTGTGAAAAGCACATCAGGGTCAGTCCTGTTCAACGGACAGGACATAACATGTATGAACAATAAAGAACGCAGGGAATATTACAAAAGTTTCCAGATGGTGTTCCAGGATCCTCTTGATACCTTCAGCCCGAAAATGACAGTTGGACGCTATATGATAGAACCATGTCTTAATTTCAAACTTATGGACCGGAAAAGTGCGAAAAAATACGCTGAAGAACTGCTTGTTACTGTGGGTCTGGACAGGAAATACATGAAGAAGTATCCATCAGAATTAAGTGGTGGAGAACTTCAAAGAGTGGTTATTGCGCGTGCCATAGGACTAAAACCTGAACTTATGGTCTTTGATGAATGTACGTCTGCTCTTGATGTTTCCATACAGCAGAAAATTGTTAATTTGATTATGGATCTGCAAAAAGAAAGAGGATTTACAATTTTGTTCATAACACATAATCTGGTTCTGGCGGAAAACATATGCAACCGGATCTATGTGATGCAGAGCGGTGAGGTAGTTGATGTTCTGAACAAAGGTGATTTTGAGAATCCGTCCCATCCTTACACAAAAAACCTGATAGACTCCATATTTACAATTGAACAAGTGAAAGAAAAGGCATTATAATAAATTGATTTATTTCTTCGGATTGCCAGAATGACTGAAATTACGGATATTTGAGCTACTGCCATCTGAAACCAAAAACAGAGAAATGCAAAGGGGATATCATTTTGGAGAATGACAGACTGGAAATAAAAGATTACCTTGCTGTGGCAATTCCTTTTATTATATCAACAATCACGCAGCCACTTCTAAGTGCAGTTGATACTGCGGTTGTTGGACATTTGTCAAACGTAGGTTATATTGCAGGAATCACACTTGGAGCGGTCATATTCAATACCATGTACTGGTTGTTCGGATTTTTCAGGGTCAACACCACAGGTTTTGCCGCCCAGTCAACTACAAAAAAGGACAACAGTATTGTGCTCATAAGATCTCTTATAATAGCAGTCAGTATTGGACTGTTGTTCATCCTGTTAAGAGATGGGATATTTGACATGGCAATGAATGTGCTCTCATCTGATAACGGAGCTGAGACCTATGCCAAAATGTACTTTGATATACTGATATTCGGAGCTCCACTGGTTCTGGTAAACTACATTATTCTGGGCTTTTTGATGGGGAAAAGCAAAATAAAAGAGACCCTTGCAATGCAGGTTACCGGCAATGTGCTCAATATAATTCTTGATGTTATTTTTGTAATGGTGTTCAAACTGGATATACAGGGTGTGGCAATTGCAACTTTGATATCGATATTTGTGTCTACTCTGATTGGCATGCATTTTATTTTGAAATATGGTTCATTTGAAAAGATAGATATTGCTACCATATTTGAAAGAAATGGTTTCATGGAGATGTTGTCAAATAATCTGGACCTGATCATCAGGACAGCGTGCCTTCTGATACAAATAAACGTATTTACATCAAGAAGTGCTTCACTTGGGATCGTTATTTTGTCTGCCAATGGAATTCTGTTGCAGATACAGGGTATCATGGCTTACATGTTTGATGGGATAGCCAATGCATCCAGTATTTACAGTGGCAAAGCAAAAGGAACCCGCAATTTCACGTTGCTGGATTCAGTTATTGATATAACTAATAAATGCACAGCAGGATTGATAGTAGTATTAATGCTGGTTTATGCCATTTTCAATGACTATTTCATCGCTGCTTTCACAAATGTAGAAGAGGTTATTGCTGTTGCTGGTGATTACAGTTTGTGGCTGATATTATATCCTTTGTTTGGAGGTTTTGCTCTTACATATTATGGTATTTTCTCAGGGATGAGCATGACCAGATACATCAGGAATTCGACAATAATGGCTTTAATGCTATTTTTGACAGTTTTCGCACTAACGATGGATTATAGTAACAATGGGCTCTGGATTGCATTTTTGTCATTCTGCATTGGAAGGACTGTATTTTTGGTGATCAATACGAAGAAATGTTATGAGTAAAGTGCTTGATTGCAGACAACTGAAAAGACTGAACATCAGGGACTAACTCAGGAAGATACACTTCTTCTGATAAGGTTAGTTCAAAGATTCAGGCACTTTATCTGTGACTCAACAGGGATCACAAATGCAAATGTACTACCTTCGCCGGTTTTGCTCTGCACCCAGATTTTTCCTTTATGCATTTCAACATACTTCTTAACAATTGCAAGTCCCAGTCCGGTTCCACCCTGTTCTCTGATGCTGTATTTGCTTAACTGTTTGAAAGGTTCAAAAAGGCGGGCAGTATTCTCACTGGAAATACCGATTCCATTGTCCTTTACACTTGTGTGGATCATACCATCAACCTGTTTGACATCAATGCTCACTGTTCCTCCTTCTCCCGTGAACTTGATAGAATTGCTGATAAGGTTGTACAAGATCTGCTTGATCTTGGTTTTGTCTGCATCCATTGTAAGGTCAGACTCAACACTTACATTGATAGTTATGCCTTTTCTCTCTGCAATAGGCATTATTGTAACCCTTACTTCTTCCACTACATCGCCAACACAGAAAGGACAACAACATAACTCCATTTTGCCGGCTTCCAGCTTTGAGAAATCCAGAATAGAATTGATAAGACCAAGCAGGTGTTTGCCACTGTTTGAAATGTATTCTATGTATTCTGATTGTTTACCGTTCAGTTCACCCACGATTTGATGCGCCAGGATATCAGAGAACCCGATAATTGAATTAAGAGGTGTTCGCAGTTCATGGCTCATTATTGCCAGGAATTCGCTTTTGCTGTTGCTTGCATCCACTGCCATTTGTTTTGCGTGGATCAGGGCTTCTTCTGCATTCTTCCTGTCTGTAATATCCCTGCAGACGCAGAAAATTAGCTTTTCATTACCAAATATAGCACCATTTCCACTTACTTCCACATCAATAAGTGTTCCATCCTTACATCTTTGTTTTGTCTCATGCACCACACCCACATCATCTGCAAGAATTATCATTTCCAATAACTGCTCACGGGTGTATTCGGTATCCCAGTCCCAGATATACAGTGAACTTATCTCTTCTTCCGTGTATCCAAGCATGCTGGCAAATTTCTTGTTAGCTTCAAACACTTTTCCGTTCTGGTCCAGGATAACTATACCATCTGCAGACTGTTCAATAAGTATCCGTCTTTTCATGGACTCCATTTCAAGAGCTTTCTCAGCAAGTTTTCGGTCAGTTATATCCTGAAGAGAGCCGGTTACCTTCACAACTTTGCCTTTACTCATCTTAGGATGGCCGGTAGTTCGCACCCATTTATGATTGCCTTTTGCAGTTATAAGTTCAAGTTCAAGGTCATAAGGACGTCCTTTTTCTATGACATTATTGATAGCTTCTGAAATGATCTCTTTTGAACCAGGCGGATAAAATGTCAGTCCAAAATCAGCGTTTGTTGGTATTTTTGGATCAATTTCATGTATTCTGGCAACTTCCGTTGTCCATGCGCCTTTGCCGGAATCTACCTCAAATTCCCATCCGCCTATTCTGGCTATCTGGCAGATGTCATTCAGCAGTTTCTCATTCTCAATCAGTTTGTTCTTTTGTTCCGTGATGTCAATATGCTGCAAAAGAACTCCTGTTGGCAATTCCGTGGAAAGAGGATGAACTTTTAGCAGGAACCATTTGCATTTACCATTGTATCTATAGGAATATTCTGTTTTGTAAGAGTTTTTGCGACCATTGATAACCTCTTTTATTCCCTCTTCTATGAATCTGACCATCTCAATGCTTTTAGTGTTGGAATTCTCAGTGTAAAATGCAAAATAATCGGAACCTTCGGTAAAGTTACTTGCAGGTTCATAGCTAAGGGACAAATCATTCCAGGCTTTGTTAGTAAAAGATACATTCCCATCCGGTGACAGTATGATTACACCATCATCCCAGAGATCCATTGATTTCATGTCAAAGGCAAAAGTTGGAGTATTATCAGTTTTTGCAGGCATAATTTATTGCGCTGTTTTTATAGAACTCTTCATTTATATTCTTTTGTTACAAAGTTCATCAAAATAGCATACTGATTAAACATTATTCAATAATATTTTACAAGTTTATATATCACTTGTTGAAATCCAGGTTATCGAATTCCGGTTCATAAGGAACCGTGAAAGTGAAACTGCTTCCTTCGCCCGGCCGACTTTGAACACTGATCCTTCCTCCATGCATTTCTATGAACTTCTTTGCAATAGCCAGTCCAAGTCCGGTTCCTTCTAGTTCGTGGTTCAGGTAAGGTTTTATCTGTCTGAAAGGCTGGAAAAGCTTATCCATATCGGCCATAGAGATACCAATGCCTGTATCCCGTATTTCAATGCATATCGAACTATCAACTGTACTGGCTCCGATTGTAACTTTTCCATTCTGCGGAGTGAACTTTATCGCATTGCTTGCAAGATTGTAGATTATTTCCTGGAACTTCGTCCTGTCAGCAACTATTATATCTGGCAAAGATTCACATGTAAATTCAAGTTCTACTTCTTTTTTCATGGCCTGTGGCATAACTGACATTTTTACTTCATTGATACTGTCAAAAAGATAGAATTGTTCGTAATTAAGTTCAATTCTCCCGGCTTCTATTTTTGAAAGGTCCAGTATATCATTAATAACATTTAGAAGATGTTTCCCGCTTTTTGAGATGTAATCAATATATTCGGCTTGAGCTTCATTGATCTCTCCGAAATTCTCATCTTTCAGTATCTCTGAAAAACCAATAATAGAGTTAAGGGGTGTTCTCAGTTCATGGCTCATTGTTGCCATGAATTCATTTTTGGTATGACATGCTTCTTCCGCGGTTATTTTTGCTTTAAGCAGTTCATCAGCATACTTTTTCTTTTCAGTAATGTCCCTGCATATACAGAAGATAAGTTTCTTTCCGCTGTATGGCATAAGATTTGTATTTATTTCCACATTAAGAATAGTTCCATCCTTGCATCTCTGTTTTGTTTCAAAGAGCAGTCCCCTGTAATCAGTACCTTTTATCATATTGATAAGCTGCTCGCGGTCAAAGTTAACATCCCAGTCCCATACATACATCTGACCTAATTCCTCAACAGTATATCCAAGCATTTCAGCAAAAGCAGGGTTAGTCTCAAAGACGCTTCCGTCGCTGTCCAGTATGACCATTCCACTCCTTGACTGTTCCATGAGAAGACGTCGCCAGTGAACCTCTTCGGCAAGCGCGTTCTCTGACTTTAAACGCTGTGAGATTTCTTTGATGATGGCACAGTTGTATTCCTTATTTCCGTAGACCATATAGTTAACAGTGATCTCTACTGGTTTCAGGATGCCTTCTTTTGTCAGGTGCATCGAATTGAATGTAAAACTCTTTTTCTCTTTGACCTGTTCCCAGTGTTCTTTCCATATATCCTCTGTAAAGACCGGATCAATATCCGGTACTGCCATTGATAGTAATTCTTCTTTAGGATATCCAAGCATATTGCAGGCAGCCTTATTGACAAAGAAGAACTTTCCGTTAGCCCTTGTCCAGAAAACTGCATCACTGAAGTTCTCAAGTGAGAAACAGGCAAGTTTTAACCCCTTTTCAGCTTTTTTACGTGCGGTCAGATCCCTTATGAATGTACAATCATACTCTTTCCCTTCATAATTCATATAGTTAGAAATAATCTCGACCGGGAGTATTTTGCCAGATTTGGTGGGAATAGTGGTTTCATTTAGTAACGTTTTTTCATTGCAGAGCTTTTCCCAGTGTTCATCCCATTTTTCCTGTGTAACTCCTGGATCAACGTCAAATATTGACATTGACAACAGTTCTTCACTAGAATATCCTGCCATGTTGGATGCATATTTGTTGATGAAACAGATATTTCCATTTTTTTCTAACCACGCAACAGCATCACTGGAATTTTGAAGGGAATGACTTGCTTTTCTGAAATCCTCTTCAGATTTTTTCCTTTGATCAATATTCCTGCCAACACCCAGCACTCCAATCAAGTGGCCGGTTTCATCATGTACTGGACTTTTAATTGTTTCAAGCCATACTCTGCGGTTCTTTCCAGCATAAACGACTTCCTCTTCAAATATGATCGGAATACCTTTTTCTATAGCTTCTCTGTCCGTACCGGTAAAAAAATCCGCAAAATCCTTTTCAACGAAATCATAGTCTGTTTTTCCAATGATCTCTGCTTCCTTTGCACCATAGAGATGTTCAAATTCGGCATTGCAAGCAAGATATGTACCGTTAATATCTTTCATCCAGACAAGATCCGGTGTTGTATCGATCAACGTCCGTAATTGAGCCCTGCTTTCTAGCAAAGCTTTTTCGCTTTTCTTGCTTTCAGTCAGGTCTCTTACAAAAGCGCAGTCATACTCTTTCCCATTGTAGTTCATGTAACCGGACAGAACATCAACCGGACACATTTTACCGGATTTTGTTTTGAATGTTGTTTCAATATGGAAAGTCTTGCTTTTTTTGAGCTTGTTCCAGTGTATGGCCCAGCTATCCTGAGTGAAAACCGGATTAACATTAATCACAGACATTTTAAGCAGTTCTTCTTCAGAATATCCAAGAAGCTCACATGCAGCTTTGTTAACATTAAAGATCTGACCGGTGCTTTCCATCCAGAATACAGCCTCACTGGAATTATCCAGTGAGAAACTAGCCAGTTTTAACTCTTCCTCAGCTTTTTTACGCTCTGTAATATCCCTGCATATACAAAGATCTAATATCTGACCGCTAAATTCTATTATATTGGAATTGATCTCTACATCAATAACGCTTCCATCCTTGCGATATTGCTGAGTTTCAAAAAGCCCATCTCCACATTTGTTTTCTCTGATACGTGCCAGAAGTTCTTCTTTAGTAAAGTCTTTTGCCCAGTCCCATACATGCAGTGTATGCATTTCGTCCTGTGAGTATCCCAGCATTTTAGCAAAAGCAGTGTTCGCTTCCAGAACCTTTCCATCTTCATTGAGAATGGCGATTCCATCTCTTGAATCGCTCATAAGAGTGCGTCGCCAGTTCGCTTCATCTGTCAGAGCTTTCTGGGCTTTCTTTCTCTCGGTTATATCCCTGGCAACGGCACAAACATATTCCTTGCCTTCAAAATTCAAATAAGTACATGAGATACTTACAGGAATCTCATTCCCTGCTTTGTCATAAAAGAAAATTTCGTTATAGTTTTTCTTGTTTATCTTGACTTCATTCCATTTCTTTTCCCATACTTCTTTTGTATAATATGGTGCTACATCCGGTGCAGACATTGCCAGAATTTCTTTTTTAGAATATCCAAGAAGCTGGCATGCAGCTTTGTTGGCATAGAATATCTGTCCGTCATCTTTTACCCAGAAAACCGCATCTACAAAGTTCTCAAGAGAGAAGCAGGATAGTATCAGTCCTTTTCTGGTCTTTTTGCGTCTGGAAATATTCCTGACAAACGCACAGTTATATTCCTTTCCTTCATAGTTCAGGTAATTCGCCGTAATTTCTACCGGGAAGATTTTTCCATTGCTTGAACAGTTGAGAGATTCAAAAGTAACATGCCTGTTCTCTTTCAGATGTTTCCAATGGCTGTCCCATGAATCATGCGTGGCAGTGACATCAATGTCCTTTACGTTTAGATCCAGTAATTCTTCACGGGAATAATCATAAAGTTCGCATGCAGCTTTGTTAACATAAAGCAGATCGCCGTTTTCATTGGTCCACAGGACAACATCACCGCTGTTCTGTAATGAGAACGAGGAAAGAATTATTTCCTTTTCAGCTTTCTTCTGTTCGGTTACGTCACGGACAACTACATAGTGCAGGTCTTCCTGTCCGGCAAGGGGTGCACTTCTGTATATCTTGACATCGCGGATATTTCCATCTGCAAGCCGGTGTTTTGAAAAAAAGTAATTCTTGTCCCCTGCGATATTACATTCTATAAGTTCATCCTTTCCTGTTATCGATTCCATTATACAGACATCTATTTCCTGTATGTCCATTGATTTTAACTCATCCAGGGTCCAGCCATAAAATTCAGATGCAGTATAATTAGCATCGATTATCCTGCAAGTTTTCTGGTCTATCAGAAGCACAACGGCTTTTTCGTCTCTGAATATATCCTGGTATATTTTCTCGTTTTTAAGAAAGTAATCGATCATTGACTCTTCATCATAAAGAAAAGATGGCTTGCTCCCTGCCTGTTCCCAATGATGTCCTTTTTTTTCCATAGAACCATCTACCCTGTCCAAAAGTCAGATGTGTCACCTAAGATTTAATCGATAACAACCAACCCTGCAAATATTACTATTAAACCACTTATATTTATAGATGAAGGATTTGATTCAGCAGTTGTCACTGTTAATACTGAATAGAAAGAAGACTAAGGGCCAACATTAGAACGCTTTTTTAAGTGTGATCCAGAATACACTTCCCTTTCCTTCAGGGTTATTCTCCACACCGTATGCTCCGCCATGCAGTTCAATAATACGTTTAACAATAGCAAGACCCAGTCCAGTGCCTTTTATTCCTCTTTTATCGGCACGCTGGAAACGATTGAACAACAGTGGTTTATCAGAATCAGGAATTCCTGCGCCATTGTCGGAAACAGCAATTTTCCACATGTTCGCTTCTTCACTAAAAGTTACATCTATAGTACTGTTTAGAGGGCTGTATTTAATGGCATTTGATAACAGATTGGCAAAAACCTCTTCTATTACCGGGTTTGCTATTGCGGGACAGCATGTATCTCCGTGGACATTCACAGTCTGATGACTTGCTTCTATCTGTTCCCTGAAACCATCAATGACCATTTTGAACACAGGTATAAGGTCAATGACCTCAAAGTCTATATCATCCTGTTTCTGGAGCTTTGCAAGAGTCGTGGCAGTCTCAAGCATTTCTATAAGTCTGTCATTATTGCTTTTTACTTTCTGTGCAAGTTTTCTTGCCTGTTCATCATGTATTGTATCAAGCAGCTCTTCTGTGTAGCCTTTGATAACGCTTGCAGGGGTAAGAAGGTCATGGCGTATGATGTCTGTGAACAGGTCTTTAAGTTCATTTGACTGCTTAAGCTCACCTGCATATCTCTTAAGTCTCTCCTCTGCTTTTTTCCTTTCAGTTATGTTCCTGGCAACAGAAAGAATCGCCTGCTCTCCTTTATACTCAATAAGCCTGGAATTGAGCTCAAGAGGGAGAGTGGTTTCATCTTTAAGCACAAAAGTGATTTCAAAGATGACACTTTTTTCCTTGATGATACGTTCAGTATAACTGTCCATCAATTGCTTCATTTCAGGTTTTACAATATCCACCGGAGACATTTCCAGCATCTGCTCTTTAGTAAAACCAGTTGAAGATGCCATTGCCATGTTCACATCTACAAAATTCCCATATGGCTTGCATATATAAATGAGGTCATCTACATGGTTGAATATGGTCTTGAGGTTCTTTTCAGATTCAACCAGCATAGCTTCCATTCTACGATTCTCGGTTATGTCCTCTCCCGAACTGATAACGCCTATGCGCCTGCCGTTCTCATCTTCCACCGGAACATCATGCCAGAATATCAGTCTTTCTTCGCCCTCTTTTGTCAGGAGTAAATTCTCAAAGTACTTAGGCGGGTTCAGCTCGTGGTTGATAACCTTGATAAAATTACTTCTGGTAATTTCCCTGACACTATCCGGCAGGAAGCAATCAAACCAGTTCTTTCCGATTATGTCCTTCTTGTCATATCCGAGAACCTCAGCACCTTTGTTATTAACAAAGATGACATTAAGGTCTGTGTTCACAATTCCTATGATGGAACCAGCAACATCAAGATAGTTGTACAGTTTATCCCTTTCCAGTTTGAGAAGGTCTTCTGTCCTTTTTCTCTCGCTGACATCTCTAATAATAAGAAGTTCTGCCTTCTCACCTTCATAATCAATAATTGAGCCATTGATCTCAACAGGAATATTTCCATTGTTCCTGGTTGCAATATTTATGTCGAATATCTCTCTGTCAGCAATCTTACTGCTGCACAGTTTAAGCCACTCCGATGCACCCTGGTCATCATTTGCAGGACTGAATTTCATATAGCTCTGGTTGACTATTTCGTTGTGGCTGTAACCAGTGAGTCCTGAGATCCTTGTATTGGCAAATTTGATGATCCCATTCTGAATTATAAGGACTCCATCATTTCCTTTTTCCACAATAGTTGAGTATTTATTTTCGGATTCATGAAGCTCTTGCTCGGCATTCTTTGTTTCTGATATGTCCTTGCCCACGCAGATGAACAGATCATCCCTGTCACTATCCATAGGCTTGCAGGTTATGCTCATGGGAACTTTTTCCCCATTCTTGCAAAGATGCTCACATTCAAACGTAAAACGTCCGGATCTCCTGGCATTTTCTATTACTGGCGGGATCTCCTTATCAGCAGCACATTGTGCCATAAGCTCAGCTATATTCATTTGTTGAAGTTCGTCGGCTGAAAATCCAGTACATTTCTGGAAGTTAGTGTTAAAATCGATTATACGAGTATTTGAATCAATTATGAATATATAGTCATCAAGTTTGTTGTAACATTCCCGCATTTCTCTTTCAACGGATTTCAGTTCTATGATCTCTTTCCTTTTTTCAACAGCAAGTGTTACTATCTTTGTGAACAGGTCAAGTTGTGTCTCATACTCTTCAATTCTGCTGCTGTTCTCTTTTACATCAGGACGAAGTCCTTTAAGGTTGAGTTCTATAAAACCTTCCTTCTTTCCATTGATGACAATATCATTAACAAGAGTCAGGTCATGATCATTACATTCCGGATATTGGCATTCCTGTCCAAGCATCCCGATCTTTACGGATACCAGTTCAGAATTCTTAAAAAAAGTTGTTATCTTATCTGCGAGTAAGTTCAGGGATTTTTCTAATGATGGCTCATTTAGCAATATGCCAAAGATATCGGTAACGTTATTTATGATGCTCTCATTCTTTATAGAGGATCCATTCATCTCCCATTTTCCCCATGAGCAATAAATGGCATGTGATTTACTAAATACATTGTAATTTAGCAAATCTCCACACTAACCTATTATTCTATGCTCCTTTAATTTATAAATATATCTACTAAAAGTATTTTTATAAATATATCTAACTTTATTTGAAACTTGTCATGATTTATGAAAGTAATTATGCATATAGCAAAAAAAATTGATGACAATGATTTATAGTAAAAATCTGTTATTTTCAATACAAATTTTTAGTTATACAGGTAGTCTTCCACAAATTCTGTGTTCTCAGATGAGACAGATCCGATGATCTCAAGGAAATCTTCATTATCAATTCCACCGGAGTTATCAATAAATTCCCTGTTTGCCTGCTGAAGTGCTTCTACCCCAATTGTCTCATATATAGTGTATGTCAGTGAGAATGCTTTCTTGTAACCAAAGTCCACATGCTCTTCTGTATCACTGTTGAGGGTTTGCGGTGTGCTCCAGTCAGAAAGCGGGAAGTCATGTTCATCATAGAGGTCTTCGTATTTCTTAAGGAAGCGGTCGCGTCTTGACTCTGCTTCTTCGGGTTCCATTTCACTGAGTACTATATATGTGTACAGGTCTGCATAACCTTCATCCATCCACAACTGGTCAAAGTTGCAGGCACGTGTCCAGTAGTGTGAAAGTTCATGTACAAGAATCCCATGGTTGGATGTGTAAAGCAGCCAGATCCCGTTCCTGCCTTGGTTGTAACCGCCATAGCCGCCGGTCTCAGTCAGGTTTGCCTGTGTTATAGTAATATTATACTCTGGAGAATATGCAAAGCCCCACTTCTCTTCAAGGATCTCAAGGCTCTGTATCGTTGTCTGCATGATGTCCTGTGCCCACTGCTCTTCGCCTTCCCAGTACCTGACCTCTATGTCCACATCACGTTCTGTAAGGTGGGCCGTATCCTTTAAAGTCAGGCGAGGTGATGATCTGACAGAGTTTACTGTACATGCCTTCTCCCAGCTCTGTCCCTTTTCAAAGATGTAGACACTGGAATACAATTTATCTTCTACTTTGTAATCATCTCTGCTAAGGTGGGTTTCAAACTCATCAGGAACTTCAAGGGTCACTTCAACATTGTCACCGTATTCGCTTAATGAAAATACAGCTGTATTCTTGTTGACCTCTATTTCATAATCAACATGGAATGTGTAGCTTTCTTCGTACCATACCTTGTTGTTGAAGTAAAATACATAGTATCCTTCCCCGGATTGACTGAAAGCCATGCTGTTCTCTTCATCAAAAACTTCGATGTTGAGTGCGCCTTCAGGAAGGTAGGAGTTGTAATTGGAGTAGTATCCTCTCCAGTATTTTGTCTCAGGATTGTTGTTGTGGAATGTGATCTCCTTGGATACTTTTACTATTCCGTCTTCAGGAACAAGTTCATAGTTTGAGCTTATGTCGGTGAAGATATCACCACTTGCTGCTGAACTTAGGTTTATGGTACACAGGAGCATGAGAACAATTATAGTTCCTGTGAGTATCTGACGTTTTTTAGAAGATCTCATCACTATCTAAGTGAAAGACTGGATGTACACGGTTTAAACCGTTATGACATTGAAATTCAAATTATGACCATGAAAATTTGATTTTTGTACATACGTCTATAATAATTCAGTCAAAATTATAAATTTATGTGCAAGCTATGTGTTTTGTGTACTATAATGTACATCATCTGATGCTGATTGTAGGGGAGGTTACTGTTAGCGTGTGCCATAATAGCAAACCATTTAAAGATGTACTCCTATGAGATGATATTTTGCGGAGATGTTCCCATGAGATACTGGCAGCCAAAATACGAGACCATGAAAAAAGACGAACTTGCCGAACTACAGCTGAAACGCTTAAAAAAGACGGCTGCAGCAGTCTATAATAACGTTCCTTTCTACAAAGAGAAGTTCAAGCAACTTGGCATAACCCCTGATGACATAAAGTCACTTGATGATATAAGCAAATTACCGACAACAAAAAAGACGGACCTCAGGGACAATTATCCATTCGGTCTTTTTGCAGTACCAAAAGAGGAAGTCGTAAGGATTCACGCATCCTCAGGTACAAGTGGAAAACCAACTGTTGTAGGTTATACTAAAAATGATATTGAGAACTGGTCTGATCTCATGGCAAGGAACCTTACAATGGCAGGTCTTGACAGCAGTGATGTTTTCCAGAATGCTGTGAACTACGGACTTTTCACAGGTGGTCTTGGATTCCACTATGGTGCTGAAAGAATGGGTGCCATGACTGTTCCAAGTGGAACCGGAAATACAGCCAGACAGCTTGAGATGATGATAGACTTCGGTGTTACTGCGGTTCACTGTACTCCATCTTATGCACTCTATCTCGCAGAAACAGCAAAGGAATTGGATCTCGTTGACAAGCTTTCCCTAAGAGTAGGCTGTTTTGGTGCAGAACCATGGTCTGCAAATACAAGAAAACAGCTTGAGAACTCTTTGAACATTAAAGCATACGACTCCTATGGTCTTTCAGAACTCATGGGGCCGGGTGTTGCTTTTGAGTGTGAGGAGCAGGACGGTCTTCACATATGGAGCGACCACTTCTATGTTGAGGTTCTTGACGAGAACGGTGAACAGGTTGCAGAAGGCGAGAAAGGAGAACTTGTACTCACATCCCTGACCAAAGAAGCACTTCCGATCATCAGATACAGAACCGGTGACATTACACGCCTTCTTGAGAGCGAGTGTTCATGTGGCCGTACAACTCCACGTATCTCCAGGCTTCTTGGAAGAGCAGATGATATGCTCATTGTAAGAGGTATCAACGTATTCCCGTCACAGATAGAAGATGTCATTGTGGACATTCCTGAAGTTACAGAACACTTCCAGGTGCTTCTTGACAGAAATGCAAAGATGCTTGATGAAATAACTGTCAGGGTGGAGCTTGAGGAGAATGCTTTCACAGGCGAGCTTAAAGACCTTGCAGCCGTTCGCAGGCATGTTGAAAACGAACTTAAGAGCGTACTCAATATCAGGACAAATGTCGATCTTGTTGAGAAAGGCTCTATCCCAAGAACAGCAGGAAAATCACAGAAGGTTGTCGACAGAAGAAGTGTCATATAATTGCTTTTGGCACTAATATCATAATCCCGGGTAAAAGTATAAGGTGAAAATATGCCACATGTAATGGAACTTCTAGGAAAGGCCAGAGTTGTTGTAAAGGATGGAAAGGTCGTTGAAGTCGGAGAGCCTTTGATAGGTTGGTGTCCGATCTTTGAAAAAGCACGTGGTATTACCGAGATAACAAAGGAAGAGATCAGGAAGAATATGGAATTCCGCATTAATGATTTTGGTCTCTTCACAAGCAAGCGTCAGCTTGACATGGATATTTTCGTAGGCTTTGGTGCGTCTGAAACTATGATGACCGGACTTACCAGTGGTCTGCTTGATACGACCGTTACTGCATGTGATGGTGCAGGATCTGTTATTTCAAATAATCCGAATCTTGTTCAGGGAATCGGGGCACGTATTTCAGGTCTTGTTGAAACTGAACCTATAGATGAGACAATAAACGGTATTAATGAACGCGGCGGAATTGTCCTTGACCCTTCAACTGCAAGGATCGATCCTGTTGCAGGGGTCAGGAAAGCAGCCCGGCTCGGTTATAAGAAAATAGCTGTGACCGTTGTTTTCCCGGAAACTGCAAAAGAGCTTCGTGAAGTTGAAAAAGAATTTGACCTTGAGCTTGTGATAATTGGTGCACATGTTACAGGTATTAGCAGACAGGCAGCGCAGGATCTTATCGACAACACGGATATTCTGACAAGCTGTGCATCAAAGCATGTACGTGAGCTTGTAAAGCCACTTGTTCAGGTTGGCAGTGCCGTTCCTCTCTTTGGACTAACAAAGCGCGGAAAGGACTTGCTTCTGGAAAGGGCAAAGGAAGTTGACTCACCACTGTTTGTCAGTTCCGCAAAGCTTCCTGAATTACCTGAAAAGAAACAACCAAGAGAACTGGTTTGATCGACCAGAGAATCTGGAACGATCTGTAAACTAAAAAGGAAGTAACAATCCGCCGAAGGCGGCACTTTCCGATGCTTCTGCACAGAAAATATATGTAAAATAGAGAATTCCAAAGAATATCTGCGCAGAAAGTATTTCGGGGTATTACGCATATTTTTTATCTTTTTAATGATGGGAAAACGCCGGCTTCGCCGGACCCTTCGGGATAAGCCAGGTTCTTTTTATAGCATTTTTTCTACATAACCTATATTTCTTTACTTATTTACTTATGTATTTATTTATTTATTTCAAGCAGGTCGGCATTTCATTTTTCAGGAATATCAAGCTTATTTTTCTTCCTGTATGTCATTCCGTTAAAAATTGCAACTGTATCTCCCTGGTCATCGGTTATGTTCACGACATAGGTTGATATTTTAGGGTTGATAGATGTTTCCTTTGCTTCTGCATAAAGGGTGCCTTCAATTGCTGCTTTCACAAAGGATATGTCTGCATTGATGGCAACGGCGACAGTTCCGTAGGAGTTGGATGCTGCTGCAAATGCCATATCCGCAAGTGTGAATATCGCTCCGCCGTGTACAGTTCCAAGTATATTGTGATGTCTTTTCTCGATCTTCATCTCGGCTTTTGCATAGCCTTCTGAGACCTCAGTTATTTTCATACCGGAATTTGATGCGAAACATTCCTGTGAAAAGTATCTCTGGATGTCATCCATGTTTTCCATATAAATCCTCGTTTAAGTAATGTGTTCTTTCAGTTTGTCTTCCTGATACTTATATTAGTTGTCTTAAGTTGTTTTAGTTTCATTAGTCGTATTATTGGTTGCATTAAATGTTAGTTTCTCACTGAATTGTTCGTAATATAACAAATAGAATGATTAATCATGATAAATACGAGAAAACTATTTATAGTTATAAGATATAGTCTATCATGATAAAACATGACAGAATACCACGTTAATCACAACTCATACAGCTTTGGAACAATGCTTGTTTCACTGATGGTCGCTCTTATGACATACTACTCATTCCTCAGCTACCACGGTGTAGTCTGATTTGTACCACAATGAAGGATCGGGTCTATTTGGGGACTAGTGTAGAAAAGAGTATAAATGGATACTGCGTTCCATTTGCTCTTTTCCCTTCGTGTAAGTAATAAACTGAAAATACGTACATTTCTTTTCTTGTATGATATATTCTATTGTTATATTCTATGTCCATTCAACACAAGTTTTGAATATTTTCTTTTAATTAAAGGTCAGAATATATAGTTCTATATAAGTGTTGAGTTTCTCAGAATTACTTATCCAATCTTCAATGCAAGTTTTTAAACATTAAGGTACAAATCTAAAAATATATTAGTATTTAAATACAACTCCTCTAATTTTTGAGCTATCTTGCAAAATATTTATATCCTACTGAGTAATTGCTTTAATTTACAGAATAAAAAGATTGTAGCTTTTATACCGGCAAAAGACAGATGTTGAGATATCTGTCATCTGCTTGTTTTAAGTGACAATTAGAGTAGGGGTAATAGGTGTGTTAGGCAATGGTAACTTAGGTGAGACTACAAATATTGACTCAATGGATATACCCGACTCGGTAAAACGGGAATTATTTCAAAAAACAGCTCTTCTTTCCGGCTTGCTTCGATCAGTTCCGGACCTGGTTTTCTTTAAGGACACAGATGGTGTTTTTCTTTCATGTAACGAAATGTTTTCCAGATATGTTGGCAAATCTGTAAGTGAGATCGTAGGTAAAACCAGCCATGATATCTTTGACCGTAACAGGGCTGATTTTTTCCGCTCCAATGACAGAAGGGTTCTGGAATCCGGTCACTCTTATAAAAGTGTGGAATGGATAGATCGTGCAGATGGAAAGAAAGTTCTTCTTGAGACATTCAAAACTCCTCTTTTTACCGAGGAACAAGAATTGATAGGTGTGGTAGGGGTTGGCCGTGATATAACTGAACGTAAGCGTGCCGAGGTAGAGTTACAGGACAAGAAAAATGAACTGTTCCAGATCGTAAATGGAAGTCCTATACCGGCTTTTGTTATCAATAAAGACCATGATATCATATACTGGAACAAAGCCTGTGAGAATACAACAGGTATTAAGGCCAAAGATATAATCGGGACCAGAAATTCGTGGATGGCTTTCTATAATCAGAAAAGACCCGTACTTGCAGATCTTATCGTTGATAATTGCCTTGCTGATATAGAAAAGGCATATGGCGAGAAAAAGTTGCAGCCTTCCTTTGTAGAAGGCGGTTACCAGGCAGAAGATTATTTTGAAGCGATCGGTAAGTGGATACTTTTAACTGCAGCTCCCATAAGGGATCACAATAATGATATCATAGGGGCGATTGAAACCCTGCAGGATGTAAGTCTGTCCAAGCAGGCCGAACAGGCAATGCTGGATGCAAAAATGCTGGCTGAGAACACTTCACGCACAAAGAGCGAGTTCCTCTGTAATATGAATCACGAACTGAGAACTCCTTTAAATCTCATACTTGGCTACGCAGACCTTCTTCTGGCAGAAGAGACAGGAGAGCTTAATGAAGAACAGAAACATTTTGCAGAGATAATCAAGTTCGCAGGTTCCAGGTTCCTTGACCTGGTTGATTCTTTGATATATATCGCAGAGATCGAAGAAGGAAAAATGGAACTTGATGTCGATATGTTCTCTCTGCCCAACCTCATGTCTGATGTCAAGAGAATGCTAAGTTCCCATGCGCTTAAAAAGGGTGTGAAACTGGAGTTTGATATCGATCCGGCTGTTACGGTCATATATGCTGATAAGTCCAAGATCAAAACTATTCTGCATCATCTGATAAGCAACGGAATAAAGTTCACACCTTCAGGAGGAAGCGTTCTGGTCACGGTCGGTCAGAATAAGAACAATGACCTTCACATGATCGTGCAGGATAATGGTATTGGAATATCAGAAGAAGACCAGAAAATACTGTATAATGCATTTGTACAGCTGGACTGGTCCCTCAACCGTAAATTTGAAGGCTCAGGTCTTGGTCTGAGTATTGTTAAGAAATTCGTGGAAGTTCAAGGAGGCACCATATCTCTTGAAAGCAGGCCCGGTGAAGGAAGTACCTTTGAGATAATATTACCATTATCATCCTCGGAACCCTCCGGTGTGCTTGGGGATATGTGTAACAGCACTAAATATTCAGATTAGGTTGATCTTGCTTTCAGAGGATCTCATCATCCTCAAGCTCAACATCAAGCACTTCCAGACTGATCTCTTCACCGCTGCCGTTGAAGCATTTCCAGTTATCAGGCCCAAAAGGATGACCAACTATTATATGATGGCTCCCTGTTTTGCTGAACAGCCTGAGGTCAGCCTTTGAAGGTCTTATAATGGAACTTGGGTGGCTGTGTACAGAGCCAACCGCAGAGATATTTGGCATCATAAAAAGTTTTAGAACTGCATTTATCTCACTGGATTCAGTTCCAGGCAGTATCATAACATCTGTGATGATGCCATCTTTTGTTTCCAAAAGGCCGGCAAATTCATTAGGATAAGTTGACCTGCTGACCTCCATTATAAAATCCAGAGTTTCCCTTGCAATTCCCTTTATTCCTTTTATTCCCTTAGTTCCCTTTATTCCTTCGCTCATCCATTAATTCTATACATGGAGAACATATAAATTTTTTGAAAACGCTATTCTTACAATGGGATTGAAAGAAAACATTTGATTTTCCGGGATGATGAACAAATGGCTGAAAATGCGGATGATAAACCAAAAATAACCCTTTGTAAGGAAGGCGATAATACACTGGGAGAACGCTCACTTGAACTGCACGAGAATGCCGGCGGAGTTATTGGAACATGTGGAAAAGTTCCTCTAAATAATATTGAGGATCTGAGCCTTGCGTATACTCCGGGAGTAGCTGAACCATGCACAAAAATTGCACAAAAACAGGATGATGTTTACAAATACACAATGAAGCGCAATTCTGTTGCAGTTATCACTGACGGCTCAGCAGTTCTGGGTCTTGGGAACATCGGTGCACATGCAGCGCTTCCTGTAATGGAAGGAAAGGCATTGATTTTCAAGGAACTTGCCGATATCGATGCAATTCCTATTTGTATTGACACTACCGATACTGAAGAACTGATCCGGACAATAAAGAACATCGCTCCTGCATTTGGTGGTATCAATCTGGAGGATATCAGTGCTCCGCGCTGTTTTACTATTGAGGAAAGACTTCGCAGGGAACTTCCCATTCCGGTATTCCATGATGACCAGCATGGAACCGCTGTGGTGGTAATTGCCGGTCTTTTGAATGCGCTGAAGATCACCGCAAAGAACATGGATGAGATTAAAGTGGTTATCTCAGGTGCAGGTGCTGCAGGAAAGGCAATAGCTCTTAAACTTATACGTGCAGGTGTCGATCCCAAAAAATTGCTGATATGCGACAGCCATGGAATTATCCATAAAGGCCGCAAGGAAGGTATGAATCCTGAGAAAGATGACCTTGCGGAATTAACTAATGATGGTGTCATAAAAGGCACACTTGCAGATGCAATGCAGAATGCTGATGTATTTATTGGTGTTTCAGCACCGGGAATTGTTAGTAAGGAAATGGTTGCATCCATGTCTTCAGATCCAATTGTCTTTGCCATGGCAAATCCAGTCCCTGAAATTATGCCGGCCGAAGCGAAAAAGGCAGGTGCCAGGATCGTTGCCAGCGGGCGTTCGGACTGTCCTAACCAGATCAACAATTGTCTGGGCTTCCCGGGTCTTTTCCGTGGTGCCCTTGATGTCTGCGCCAGTGACATTACACCTGAAATGGAAATGGCTGCTGTGTATGCACTTGCTGATATGGTAAAAGATGAAGAGCTGAATGAGAACTACATTATTCCCGGTGCTCTTGACAGAAAAGTTGTAACGGCAGTTGCAAAAGCAGTTTCAAACGAGGCTATAAATTGTGGGGTGGCGAGATTCCTCATTTGATATTTTATCTCTTGGGTCAGCTGGAAGAAATATATTTACGCTGGCTCCTTTACCTACAGTTGACTCGATCCATATCCGGCCTTTATGAGCATCGACCACCTTTTTAGCAATGTGAAGTCCAAGACCATTTCCTCCGTATCTGCGTGTTGAAGAGCCATCTATCTGGTAGAACGGATCAAATATTTTTTCAAGTTTATCAGCAGCAATTCCTATTCCTGTATCCTTTATTTCAATATGGATCCCATTGTCTTCTTTTATCCCTGTAATCGTAACTTTGCCATTTTCAGGTGTGAATTTTAAGGCATTATCTATCAATTTGTACATTAATTGCGGAAGGAAATAAACATCACCATATATTATTGGGAGTGTTCCGGTTATTTTCTTCTTGAGAGTTATTTTTCTTTTAGTTGCCTCAAATTCATGATGATTAAGCGCATTATCAATAACGTTCTCCATCTGTATCGGATCGAATTGGTAACACGTCTTGCCAGCAAGCACACTTGCCATGTAAAGCAATGAATCGATGAGTGTACCAAGTTTTTTGGAACTGTTGTATATAGCAATGCCTGATTTTCTTTGCTTATGATTTAATGGCCCCAGTTGTTCATCAACGAGAAGTTCACTGTAACCAAGAATAGAATTAAGTGGAGTTTTCAGCTCATGACTGAGATTCGATATGAATTCATATTTCATGATCTCCATGGATTTCAGTTCATCATAGGCTCTTATAAGCTTTCTATTGCGCTCATTCAACTTATCCTGGGCTTCTTTCTGCCCGATGGCACTGCCAATGATGTTTGCAACGGCTCCAAGAACAGTTACATCTTCCATACTCCACTTTCCAGTAGCATTGACATTGTCAAGACCAATGAACCCATTCACATTCCTGTTGACATAAACAGGAAGCACAAGAAGTGAAGTAATATCCTGCATCTCAAGTATCTCTTTTTCCGCAGATGCTTCAGGTGGCATTTTTGCCACTTCTTTTATGTGTATGATTTCGCCTTTTTCGATCTTTGCCATCCACCATGGGAACATATCAAGCGGCAGATCCTGAAGATTTTCTTTCTGGCATTCCACAGATCCGATACACCATTCATGGGTATTGCTCATGGTGGTATTTTCATCGTTGAACCTGAATAAGTAAGCACGGCTGGCTCCACAAAGAGTGCCGGTCTTTCCAAGGGAGTCTACGATCACATCATCAAGATCTTCAGGTGCAACAAGAGTTGAGGATATAAAAGATATTACGCGTTCGATCTCCAGATTTCTATGTAAAAGGCTGCTTGAGCTATTTTCATCAGCATCCACACAGAAATCCTCTTTGTCTTCAAAAGAGAAACTGCGGTCTTCAACGTACCATGCAAATATTTCCTGGTCTGAACCATTCAGCTCTATTTCCACTTTTTTACATCGAATATCTTTTTCAATATTCAGTTTAGTGTTCCATTTGCAGGTGAACACCTGTGCATTATCCATTTCTGGAATATCATTGTCAGGATCGCTATTATCACTGTGGGAATGACAGCAAAAAATGTCATTCATTGATAAACCACGTATCTCTTCCAGGGAAAATCCTGTAATACTGGTGAATGCGGGGTTGCAGTAATGAATGTGTCTCTGTCTGTCAGTCAGTAGAACTCCCAATGGAAGTTCTTGATATAGCCTGAGACAATCAGGATTGCACAAAAAATTATCCTGACTTTCACAATTCGGTATCGATTCTGCTATAATTGCCTTTTTTTCCTTGCAATGCATTTCTCCTCACACTAAAATTCTGCAATATTCAGGAAGATTCCATCTGCTTATTCTTTTATATTAATTTATCTTATATTAATATTTGTAATATATATTCCGTTAGAATAACAGGTCAGAGTTTACTCAGTTTAACAGGAGATAGATAATTCCGGACACTGCAGCTCCTGCAAATGTGGCAACAAAATTCACGCCGCTGTTTGAAAGTATGCCCCTCTTCTGAAGTGTTGCTCCCAGAATACTGTCAATATTAGTTCCAAGGAAACCTCCGGCGGTTGTCACGACAATTGCCATGGTCGCATCCTCCACTCTACCAAAAAGAACCGGCAGCAGGCCAATGACCATGGAACCAAGCAGGGCTGCAACTTCTCCAAGAACGGTTACTGCTCCGTCAACACCGGTTTGTGTTGGCTTTAATGTGGTTATCATTATTGGCTGTGAATGGGCGGTCGTTCCTATCTCGCTTGCAAGAGTGTCTCCGGTTGCAGTGGCTACAGTACCAAGGTAGGCGAAGATTATCAGGTCTGCATATTGCGGGTAGATCCCGTAACATATGGCAAGGACAAGAGCCGCAGTGCTGTTGCTGAAGACATTCTCATAGCTTCTGACACCGCCTTTGGACTGTGCAAGTCCAATGGATTCCTTGTATCTGTATTTGTACTTGGTAAAGGCCCCGCCAAGTATGAAGAAAGTAAGCAGGAGAACAAACCAGAACAGTTCACTGAATACAATTATAAGAACTCCAAGAAGGGTAGCGCTGAAAAGAGCAGAAAGATCAGCTATTCTTGTCTTGTATGCAAGATAACCAAGAACCATTGAAAAAACCAGTGCAAAGAATATCTGCTGCGGAGGAACCGAATATCCGAAAGAGCTGAAAAGCCACATTGACATTCCTGAACCAAGCGGAACGGACAGGTTGTTATCGATGTTAGATGGGATCGATTCAAAAAGCGCTCCTGTTACGGAACCTATTACCACAAGGAAAAAGAGCATGTTAAGGTCAATGGCAATATCCTGCCAGTGCATGAGCCACAGCCCTGCTACATAGGCTGTCAGTATTCCTACGCCCAGTAGTACGATACTGGAAGGCAGCAGACAACATTCTGTTTTTTCAGCATTTGACTTGCAATGCAGGACCTGCAGTTGCTTGCGATGTCTTATGAAGTTTGCAGAACTTGTCCCAAAAGTGGATATTGCAATGGCACCTGCTATCACGTATAAAGGAAGTCTGTAAGGCGTAAATTCCAGTAATGCGCTTATCAGCATCAGGATGAATACAGATATTGCAAGGTTCTTTGCACTTTTAAGTCCCTCGTTTATTTTATCCGTAAGCATATCCCTTGATCCGGGAAGTGGTTTTTTGTATAGATAACGGTTAAGTGGCCAGTCTTCCGGCAGAAATGTCAGTGCGAATATCATAAGAAAACTGAGAATAAGCAGGATCTCAGGGCCTATAAAAGGAAACAAAAGAATCAGGAAGCCAAAGGCAGCATGTAGTAGTTGCCTTCTGTATTCATGTTCCATGTTCTCAAATATCTTAGGAATGCCTGCCATATATATCTCTGGTTTTTTACATACTGATCTATTATTTGCTTTGTAATTCAAATACTTATCAAGCTATATATTGATAATGATTATTCTCTTATTATAATATTAATATATTTTCCTGATATTTGCCGTTTTTTTGGTCGTTATTTTCTGAAAAACCATTACAGGAGTATTATGTCATGTTATTACATGACACATTAGAAACGAATATATTAAAATAATAGTAACCCTTAAACTCAGAGACCTATCTGGAGAATACCGGGGAGTAGAATCTCTTTTTAAGAGAATAAATGCCCGTTGCGCTCGCAATCTGCAACACTTCTCGTTTGTATTCACATGGCCATTTAGGAAGGTGTTTCTATGCAGGAAAAGATCAAAGAAATTGCAGCCCGTATAAGGGAATTACGTGATATTTCCGATATTTCCGTTGAGGAAATGGCCGGAAAGCTGGCATTGCCCGTTGACACTTATTCTAATTATGAGGCCGGAGAAGAGGACATACCTGCAAGTATTCTTCTTGAGATCGCCCAGACCCTGAATGTGGATATGTCAGTGCTTCTTACAGGTGAAGCTCCAAGGATGCGTGTTTTCTCAGTTACACGTAAGGACAAGGGTGTAAGTGCAGAACGCCGCAAGGATTACAAATACCAGAACATTGCTGCAAATTTCGCTCATAAAAAGGCAGAACCTTTTGTTGTTAGGGTCGATCCTAAACCGGAAGGCACACCGATCTCAACTAACAGCCACCCTGGTCAGGAATTCGATTATGTCCTCGAAGGCACACTTAAAGTTGTAGTCCACAACAACGAGATCGTCCTTGAAGAAGGAGACTCCATATTCTTTGATTCAAACTATGCGCATGGAATGCAGGCGCTGGGCGGCAAACCTGCAAAGTTCCTGGCTGTGATATTGTGATCTCATTTTAATTCATGCTTAAACTTATGCCTAAACTTATGCTTAAAATTATGATTATTCGGAGGTAGTATGACTTCATTACTTGAAAAATATGTTTCACGCGTGGAATTCGATTCCTACGAAGACTTCAAAACGAACTTTAAAATAAACATTCCTGATAACTTCAACTTTGCCTATGATGTTGTAGATGTCTATGCAGCAGAGCAGCCTGATAAAAAGGCTCTTGTCTGGTGTGACGATAACGGCGAAGAGAAGATATTCACTTTCAAGGATCTCCAGTATTATAGTAACAAGACTGCAAATATGCTCAAGAGCCTCGGTGTAAAGAAAGGCGACAACGTAATGCTAATGCTTAAGAGCCGCTATGAGTTCTGGTTCTGTATCCTTGCTCTTCATAGAATAGGTGCCACTGCAGTGCCTGCCACACACATGCTCACAAAGAAGGATGTTGTCTACAGGGTAGAGCGTGCAATCATCAATACTGTAATATGTGCACCTGATGAAGGAGTACTTGATTACGTTGACGAGGCTTACGATGAGGTAAGCAGCATATTGAAGAACCGCCTTGTAATCGGCCTTGAAAGAGAAGGATGGCTTGGATTTACTGAGGAGATGGAAAAGGCATCCGAGGACTTTGAGCGTCCAACAGGTGAAGAAGCAACATGCAACGATGATGTCCTGCTGAATTATTTCTCATCAGGAACCACCGGTTTCCCGAAGATGGTGCAGCATAATTTCACCTATCCACTTGCACACATTATAACTGCAAAATACTGGCAGAATGTAACAGATGGAGGTCTTCACTACACAGTTGCTGATTCCGGCTGGGCGAAATGTGTATGGGGTAAGATATACGGTCAGTGGATAGCAGGCAGTGCTGTCTTTGTTTATGATTACGAAAAGTTCAGTGCCGACAAAATGCTTGAGAACGCTATCAAGTACGGTGTAACAACATACTGTGCTCCGCCAACTATCTACAGGTTCCTTATCAGGGAAGACCTGAGCAACTATGACTTCAGTTGCCTGAAATACTGTGTCACAGCAGGTGAGCCGCTTAACCCAGAGGTTTACGAGCAGTTCTACAAGATAACAGGTATGAAGCTCATGGAAGGTTTCGGACAGACCGAGACTGTTGTTTCAGTTGCTACTTTCCCATGGCTTGAGCCAAAACCAGGTTCAATGGGTAAACCATCACCAGAATATGACATTATGCTCCTGAACGGTGAAGGCAAACCATGTGAAGCAGGTGAAGAAGGTGAGATCTGCATTGATACAAGTTTCGGAAATCCACCAGGGATCTTTACCGGATACCGTTCAGACGAGACACTTACTGCAAGGGTCTGGCATGACGGTTACTACCACACAGGTGACATGGCCTGGGTGGACGAGGACGGTTACTACTGGTTCGTAGGACGTGCCGATGACATCATAAAGACATCCGGTTACCGTGTCGGTCCTTTTGAAGTTGAGAGTGCACTTATTGAGCACCCTGCAGTTCTTGAATGTGCAATCACAGGTGTTCCTGACCCGGTCAGAGGACAGGTCATCAAGGCAACCATAGTTCTTACTAAGGACTATACAGCAGGTGATGAGCTTAAGAAGGAACTTCAGGATCACGTAAAGAGGGTCACAGCACCTTACAAGTATCCACGCGTGGTTGAGTTTGTCACAGAGCTTCCAAAGACCATCAGTGGAAAGATAAGACGTGTTGAGATCCGTGACCACGACAGGGAAGGTTCACAGTAACCTTTCTTTTTATTTGTTTTAATAAAATCCCGGACCATAAAGTAAATAGCTATTCAATCTCTTTATGGACTAATTCCTGTCCGGGATATTATTTTTATCATTCAAATGAGGCTTTGTATTATGTCAGGCAAAAAAGAACCATACCCGGTTATTAATATCATAGAGTGTAAAGCCTGCGGACGTTGTATTGTAGCATGTCCCAAAGGTGTCCTGAAAATGAGCGACGATCTCAACGAAAGAGGATACCATTACATCGAATATGCAGGTGAGGGCTGCACAGGTTGTTCCAACTGTTATTATACCTGTCCTGAGCCGCTTGCCATAGAGATACACATTCCGCTTAAGGACGATTGAACTTAAGGTGAGAAAATGGCAACACAATTAGTAAAAGGTAACACAGCGGCTGTCATAGGTGCACTATACGCTGGCTGTGACTGTTATTTCGGTTATCCTATCACTCCTGCAAGTGAGATATTGCAGGAAGCTTCCAGGTATTTCCCAAAGCTTGGAAGGAAATTCGTACAGGCAGAATCAGAAGAAGCTGCAATTAACATGGTCTATGGTGCAGCATCTACCGGTCACAGGGTCATGACCGCTTCATCCGGTCCGGGAATCAGCCTGAAGCAGGAAGGAGTTTCCTACATGGCAGGAGCTGAACTCCCATGTGTCATAGTTGACATCATGAGAGCAGGCCCGGGACTTGGAAACATCGGTCCTGAGCAGGGAGATTACAGCCAGGTCGTAAAAGGCGGAGGACACGGTAACTACAAGAATATAGTACTTGCTCCAAACTCCGTGCAGGAAATGTGCGACTTCGTTATCAAAGGATTTGAACTTGCTTTCAAATACCGCAATCCGGTTGTCGTACTGGCTGACGGTGTCCTTGGGCAGATGGTAGAATCCCTTCAGTTCCCTGAAGTTTCAGTAAAACCTGAGATTGACACAGAATGGGCTGTAAGCGGCACAGCAGAAACCAGGGAGAACCTTGTATCATCTATTTTCCTCGACTTCAACCAGCTTGAGGAATTCAACTACGAGATCCAGGAAAAGTACGCAACCATTGAGGAGCAGGAAGTTGATTTTGAGGATTATATGACAAGGGATGCATCTATCATTCTTGTGTCCTACGGAATCAGCAGCCGCATATGCAAATCTGCAGTTGACCAGGCAAGAAAGGAAGGTATCAAGGTAGGTCTTTTCAGGCCAAAGACACTCTTCCCGTTCCCGAAGGAAGAACTGAAAGATATTGCAGATTCAAGGGAATGTACATTCGTCTCAGTTGAGATGAGCAACGGACAGATGCTTGAAGATATAAAACTGGCAATTGAATGCAGCAGACCAACAGCACTTGTATACCGCATGGGTGGAAATCTCATAACAATGGACCAGGTGCTTGAAAGCATAAGGAACATCGCAGCTCTGGAGGACTGAAAATGGCTGAGAAAGTAATTAAGAGCACTGGCCTTTACCCTGAATATACTCGTAAAGGCGGTGCAGCCCCGACTGCAACTCACTATTGTCCGGGATGCGGACATGGTGTAATTCACAAGCTTATCGGTGAAGCAATGCACGATATGGAGATACAGGACCGCAGTGTAATGATAAGTCCTGTAGGTTGTGCGGTTTTCGCTTACTACTACTTTGACTGTGGAAACATCCAGGTAGCACACGGACGTGCTCCTGCTGTTGGAACCGGTGTTTCAAGGGCACAGGATGACTCAGTTGTTATCGCATACCAGGGAGACGGAGACCTCGCATCAATTGGTCTTAACGAGACCCTGCAGGCAGCCAACCGTGGCGAAAAGATGGCGGTATTCTTCGTCAACAACACTGTTTACGGAATGACCGGCGGTCAGATGGCTCCTACAACTCTAATTGGCGAGAAGACCGTAACCTGTCCGGACGGAAGAGACCCAAGGTTTGCAGGTTATCCGCTTCACATGTGTGAGCTTATCAACAACCTGAAGGCTCCTGTTTTCATTGAAAGGGTTTCAGTTTCCGATATTTCCCACATCAGAAAAGCACGCAAAGCTATCCGTAAAGCACTTGAAATTCAGCGTGACGGCAAAGGATACGCTTTTGTGGAGATTCTTTCCACATGTCCGACAAATCTCAGGCAGAACTCCGAGCAGAGCACTGCTTTTGTGAATGAGGAAATGGAGAAGGAATTCCCTCTTGGAAATTTCAGGGACCTCTCAGATGAGACCGAACCACTCCTCAGGGAAGACAGTGTATTTGATAAGAAGTCAATTGATGACCTTTTCAACCTTGAGACCGAATCATCACCTGACGCAAAACTTGATCCTTCATTCCCTGAAGTCCAGATAAAGGCAGCAGGTTTCGGTGGACAGGGTGTCCTGAGTATGGGTCTGACACTTGCACACGCAGGCTGTGATGCACAGCGTTTTGTTTCATGGTATCCTTCATACGGTCCTGAACAGCGTGGTGGAACTTCCAACTGTTCAGTTGTAGTTTCAGGTGAATCAATCGGTTCTCCGGTAGTATACACACCTGATGTACTTGTGGCAATGAACCGTCCTTCACTGGAAAAGTTCGCTGTCGATGTAAAGGAAGGAGGATATATTCTCTATGATTCAACGATCGGCGAATGTGACATTCCTGAAGGTGTAAAAGGAGTAGCTGTTCCTGCAGTGAAAATTGCAGGTGATGCAGGTTCTGAGAAGGCTGCAAACACTGTAATGCTTGGAGTTATTATGGCTCTTGGAATTACAGGACTTGAAGAGAAACATTTCAAGTCAGCTCTTGCAGAGACCTTTGCCAAGAAACCAAAGCTTATTCCACTTAACCATGCAGTTCTGGAAGCAGCAGCTGCCTGGGCAAAAGAGAATATCTGAATATAGGAATTTCTAAATTCCTATTTCTTTTTTAAGTCCAAAACTTTATATTCATTCACATATATTTTGTATATGTGATATATTTAAAATTAGTTAAAACTAGTTTATTGTTTTTAGTCATTGGTCATGTTTATTTTGGCACAGTAAAATCATTTTGTTTTATAATTAAAAGCAGGGAAAGTGGATACTATGCCTGATTACTCTCCAAAAGATATTTTTTATTTAATTTCTTTCAACTGTAATCAGAGATGCAGTAAGTGTTCTCACTGGAAAATGCCATCTGAAGAGGATTTAGTACCTATTAGTAAATTAATTGTTTTTTTAGATTTCCTTGGTGACTTTGATCAACTTTGTTTAGTTGGAGGGGAACCTCTTCTTCATAAGGAAAGAATATTAGATATTTTAAAAAATATAAATCCAACAGTTTCAACAGTGATAGTTACTAATGGTTTACTACTGACAAAAGAGTTTCTGGAAAAAGTAGCGAAATATAATGTTCACTTTGTTCTTTCAATTGACACAATGGACAAAGAATATTGGAAATATGTACGCGGATCAGATTCGTATGATTCAGTTCTAAGTAATTTGATGGTAGCAAAGGATATTCTAAAACCTTCACAGTTGAGCATACAGTCTGTTTTAGCTGAGCAAACAAAAAGCCACGTAAATGACGTAGCAATGTTTGCAAAAAAAGTAGGGCTATATCATTCAGTACAATATTATTTGGACGAGGGTTTTGATGGTCACTGGACAAAATTAGAGCAAGTAAACAATTCACAAAAGCAATTGAATATACGATGTTATTCAACTGGCAGAAATCTCTCAATTATGCCAAATGGTGACGTATACACTTGTTTTCAACAAAGTCAAATCAAAGGATGCGAATCACCATTAGGTAATGTACAGGACAGTCCTGTAAATGAAATTTTGTCTTCAGAGTATACTAATTTTGTTCTAAAATGTATGAAAAATTGTAATCTTCCGTGTAAAACATTAAAATGTAATCAAAAGAAGGATTAGCAATGTTTGAGATTAAAGAGCTAATAGTAGAAGTTAGTAATAATTGTAATTTAGCCTGTAAAATGTGTGGTTTTGGTCAGGTTCCAAATTCTCCTGAGCGATTCATGGATTTTTCCACCTTTAAAAAAATAATAGATGAAATTGGTATAAATGCCCAGAACATTCGCCTGAACGGGAGAGGGGAAAGTACAATACACCCGAATTTCATTGATTTTATAGAATACACTAAGAAAAAATGTCCAGACTCTCAAATTAACCTTTTTTCGAATTTATCATTTAATAATCCTAGGATTTTAAAATCGTTCCTTAAAAATGATGTACAATTATTTGTTTCCATTGATAGCACTGTTGAAGAGGAATTAAAAGAAATCAGAGTTGGTTGCAATTATGAATGGATTATAAGTAATCTAAAGCAGTTATCATCACTAAAAAGAAGACCTTTTATTGTTTTTACTGTAATGGAAGATAATTTACACAGAATCTGCGATATAGGTACGTTTGCAGTTGAAAATAAATGTAATATTATTTACAACACGGTAAGGAGAGATGAAGGTATTGACATTTTTCAGAACAAAGTCAAGGAAAATCTAGCTCAAATTCAAAAATCATATTTATTCCTACACAAGTATTTTGAGAAGCATAATTTGAATCTCTTTTTCCCTGATCAAATGGCAGGAGTTCAAATTGATACTAATTCAGCTCAACATACATACGGTCAGCAAGAAGAATGTCCAGCCCTAACAAGTGAACTTTGCATTTTATTTAATGGGGATGTAACTCCTTGTAATATGTTTAATCCATATTTGTTTGGGAATATAATCGACAATGACATTGATTCAATATTGGATGACGAACCAAGAAGATATTTTGTAAAGAATCATAAATCTTATTATTACTGTAACAATTGTTCATGTTTAGGGGGCACAGCGTGAGTTGTTTTGCATATGTAAGAAGTTTTGGTAGAAATAGGTTGAATATTCTGAAAACCTTATGTTATTGGTCCAAAAAACCTCTTCCTTTCTCTATAAAAATAAGTTTCATCCTCACTAAATTGATTGAAATAGCCGCATTCAAGAGTGGTCAACATGCGTTTATAGGTGAAGTAAACAAAACCAACTCTAAAATTTTTTCATATAATGATACTTATAATTCAGTACCATTAGATCCTACTATATCTGTTGTAGTTCCTGTATATATAAAAGACAATTTTTCAATGAAATGTCTTCTTCGTCTGGTAGAAGCATTAAAATCCCAATCTTGTAAAATCGATACTATTATTCTTATTGATGATTGTTCTCCGATGAGTTACCCTATACCAAAGGGTGTGTGTTATCACAAACTATCACAAAATTCGGGCCCCGCTATAGCCAGAAATGCGGGAATTAATCTAGCCCTTGATTTATCATCAGATGTTATTGTATTCACTGATGTTGACTGTTTGCCTGAATGTGTGTGGGTAGAAAATATAATAAAATCTTTTCAGAAAAATAGAACTGCTTCTATTATTTCCGGTAACACTAAGTCTTTAGATTGCTGCTGGTTTGATACATATCATGAAATAAATGGCACATTAAACGGAAGGGTATTTTCGGACAATGAGTTTTTATTATATGGTCCAACATGTAACATTGGCATCACCTCAGAAGTAGCAAAAAAAATAAGTTTTTCAAACTCATTTCCAACAGCTGCTGGAGAAGATATTGAATTCTGTTTCAAAGCATTAAATTCGGGATTCAGAATAAAGTTTGAAAAAAATGTTGTTGTTTATCATGATTATGGTTATGAACGTTTAAATATATGCAAAAATCTTATGAAATTTATTAATCAATTCAAACGCTACGCAAATGGAGAATCAGTACTACTTCACAAGATTCCTGATTATTATCATTTCTTCAATGAAACAGTGGAAATAAGTTCTTATGAGTATTAGTTCCTATAGGTATCTATTAGTGAAAATATTTTAATACCTTTAAGGCTCCATTTATTCTGGAGTGGTAAAATGGCTGAAACTAATATTCTGGAAGCTAATGATTCTAACTGGGCAGAACTCATTGAAAATCAGGAAAAACCAATGGTAGTTATGTTCTATCTGCCAACCTGCGTTCACTGCAAGGAGATAGAACCGTACTTTAAGGAGTACTCAGTTGAATTCCATAAGTCATGTATTTTTGTTATGATGAATGGGCTTGACAGTCCCATGACTGCAAGAAAATACGGTGTGCGTGGAACTCCAACTTTCAAGTTCTTCTGCAAAGGAAATCCCATTAAGGAAGAAGTTGGCCTTGTATATCCTTCAATTCTGCGAAAATCTATTGAGCAACTTATAAAACACGGTGATGAATGCGTGCTGCATACATCCCCTATGCCGGATGAAGTTTCTCTTTATGAGTGATGTGGTTTTTGCATTGAAGAAATCCTGGCATATTATAAATCAGTAATCAATGTTAAATTGTGAATAACTTAAATGATCCCGAAGGGTCCGGCGAAGCCGGCGTTTTCCGATAATATAAAACAAAGTTATCTGCGTACTACTCAGGATATGTTCTTTTTAGAACTCCTGTATTATTTACATAAATGCAATGATCAGAGGAATAATCTTCTGTATAGCAGCATTGGAATGTGCCGCCTTCGGCGGGTGGTTGCATTGTTCTTTGATTGTCAACTGATTTTGTGAACTAACATAAAAACACAAAGATTTCATCATAATCTTTTATAAGGCATTTATTCATCTTTTCTAAACTTGCCGTTTTCAAAGCTATAGAACACTGGCTTTCCGGTTTCCAGTTCAAGCTTTGGTATATCTTCGTCACTGATGTTCTCAATATATTTTATCACGGAGCGCAGGCTGTTTCCGTGTGCAGCAACGATAACATTTTTCCCGTTTTCAAGTTGAGGGATGATCGCTTCTTTGAAATAAGGAATTGTGCGCTCATATGTATCTTTAAGACTTTCACCGCCGGGAGGCTGGATATCGTAACTTCGTCTCCAGATGAAGACCTGTTCTTCTCCAAACTTGTCCCTCGCTTCCTGTTTGTTCTGTCCCTGCAGTTCCCCGTAGAACCTTTCATTCAGGGCATCGTTTGAAAATATTGGAATTTCATTCTCTTCAAATCTGTCAGGGTGAAGTGACCATTCATCCCTTTTAGTACTTTCATGCAGGAAAACACCGGTTTTCTTCTGCTTTGCCAGTATAAGGAAAAGTGTCTCCTGCGCCCTTATGAGTTTGGAGGTGAACGCAACGTCTATTTTCACATTCTCAAGTTCAACAGCGCAGTCAATTGCTTCTTTGATCCCTTTTTCACTAAGTGGTACATCAACCCATCCGGTGAACCTGTTCTCAAGGTTCCATCTGGACTGTCCGTGTCTTACCAGTATCAGGTAGTTCATTTTATCATTCCCGTTAATCCCATTAACCTAATAGTATTCTGTAGGTTTTATATTAAAACTTTAAGGTTCTAAGTGGTGCGTGTTGGAAATATTAACTGGACATTATTTGTTTGAGGATTTAATCAAGAATATCTAACGGGTTATAATCATCTCATTTCATTTCTCAAAACAAAAAAAATAACCATTCCAAGTATACTGGCAATCAAGAGTGGATTGCCTTGTGATACTTTTTTATATTGCCATCGTAATTTTACTAATAGATTGTATGAATAATATATCGTTTAATGGCTGGAAGATTAATGCTAAAAAAGAAAGCTATGAAATCTTGAAAGAAAAATACAGATATCCAGCTATATTTCCAGAAAATTTACTGGAAAAAGCAATTGATCTCAACAAAGCATATTCAGAGGGATACTATAAGTTAGCTTGGAAAAACGATGATGCTATTGAAGTAATTAACTTCTTTGCAGAACATGGATTTGTGATTATAGGTGGATATGCGTACTTATCGAAAAATAATGAGTTTGAATTTTTGGGTGACAATTGGACTTTTAAGCCTGCAAACGAAGATGAAAAAATTATCAGTCGTAATGGTGTTCGGTATGTAACTTATGACTTTAATTATGATAATTATTTTGAAAGAGAAAAAATACTAGAAGATAGTGTCAAAAAAGCAAAAGATTACATTCAATTTTATGTTTCACGAAATGGTGGAGATAACAGCTATTTTTCATTCATTTTCAAATTTTTGGATATTTGATGTTTAATGATATAGATTTTGGATAAGGGAATATTGTTTGCAATAATGCTTTAAATCCAAAACGCGATTTTTCGGACAAAGCAAGTCCTAAGGCAATGTTGATAAATATTCCCAAACATCTATTCATCCAGTTATGAACGCAGAGGACACAATCAAGGCTTCGGACTTTATGCCACTGGTCCGGCCACCGCAGAAGGATGAGAACAGTTCCACTTTTTGTTTTGCATTCAAGAACCGTGAGCTATTGCTCATAGGTAATGAGGGAGATTACAGGCTTCCTTCCATGAAAGAGATGGATGAACTTGATTACACTGGCATAAGAACTCAGTATCTGGGGGAACTCAAGGAGATCTCCTGTTATTCAATGGAACTTGACGGTTCAAAATATTCAGAAAACCTGATGTCAGGCGACCCTTTTGAAACACAGTCTGCGGCAGATGTTTGTAAGCTCAGTGAAAGCACCTGTTTTGTGGGACTCAGGGAACTGAATGGCATTCTTGAAGAAAACCTCGCTATGCTTGCAGGGAAAGCCGTACATATTATGGAATGGGACAAAAATACTCTTTATTGCGGCAGATGTGGCAGCGAAACAGCACTCAAGGAAGAAGAAAGAGCAAAACAATGTCCTGAATGTGGTTTCACATCATTCCCGAAAATATCTCCTGCTATAATTGTCCTTGTCGAAAAAGAGGACAAAGTCCTTCTGGCACGTTCTCCACATTTTCCACAGGGAAGATACAGTATCATTGCCGGATTTGTCGAACCGGGAGAATCCATAGAGCAGGCTGTTGTCAGGGAAGTAATGGAAGAAGTAGGAGTCAACGTCAGAAACGTCAGATACTTTGGAAGCCAGCCATGGCCTTTCCCGGATTCCCTCATGATAGGATTTACCGCTGAACACGCAGAAGGCGAGATTAAGGTTGACGGTGTTGAGATAGAAGATGCCGGCTGGTTCAGGGCTGATGAGATCCCTAATGTCCCCGGAACTTTTAGTATATCAGGACAGCTCATCAGGTATTTTATAGACAAGCAATCCTGAACTAGGATTATCCCGAAAGGTCCGGCGAAGCCGGCGTTTTCCCATAAGAAAAAGAAAAAGAATCTGCATTAATACATTGTATTTTCTTTATCTTTTTCTGTAGAATCTCAGCACAAATGCAATTATTTTCTATATCGCAGCATCGGAACGTGCCGCCTTCGGCGGATGGTTACTTTGGTTTTAGTTTTCAAATTGTTTTTTGGAACTGTAAAAAAACAAAGTTTGTGTAACTAAAATTAGTATGTTCTCTACAGATTCAATCTCCTTCAACTTTAATTTTGATGCTACTTTTCTTTTTAAGTGCACAAGCTTTATACCGTCTCATAACAAATTATTAGTAAGAATATATTTCTAAATAATTGTCAAAACACATGAGGACGGCGTTAGGATGTCATTTAGGAGATTAATTTATATCACTTTGTTATTAGTAGCCAGCCTGGCACTTGTGCAAACATGCGCAGCATTAACCTATTCAGGTGGCGGTGAATGGAATTACTCTGAAGAAATTACAATTAAAGAGAACTCAGGTAGCAGCCTGACAAACTATCAGGTTCCCATAGTTCTTAATAGCTCGAATTTTGATTTTTCACTTGCCCAGTCAGAAGGACAGGACATACGTTTCACATCCGGTGATTCACAGCTTAAACACTGGATAGAAAAGTGGGATGCTAAAAGGGAAAAAGCAACTATATGGGTAAAAGTACCTTCCATTCCGTCAGGTAGTAATACCAAGATCACAATGCATTATGGTAATCCAGATGCAAGTGACATTGCTAGCGGTCCCGGAACTTTTGTATTCTTTGATGCATTCACCGGTACCAGCGCTTTTTCAAACTGGGACTCGTTCACAACAGGCGGTGGGGAGCAGAAAGTTTCCAGTGGTGTGTGTCAACTCATAGTACCAAAATTCCATCCGGAGGATGTCTCAAGTATCAAATCCGAAGACCAGTTCTCAATAAATTCCATGTTCGTGGTCAAAAGAACAAAAACAACCACTGGAGAAGATAGCAGAGGCCCTGTTATAACTCAGGGATTCGTTGACCCTCAGAAAGAAACAAAGAATCAGATCCTGGCTGTGTCTGAACTTGAGAACGAAACAGAGGTTAGCTGGACAATTAAAAATGCCAAGGCTGATGTGCGCTATTTCCCTTCAGACCTGACCGACATCGGCGAAATAGAAGGTGACTGGTACACCATTGGCGTTGCCTGGTATATGGAAGATGAGCTTGGCAGGATATCCTGGTATAAGGATGGTGTCAAAGACAGCAAAATGGACATCATATCCACCGAAGATAGCAACTATATCCCGGTTACCGATATGAAGGTATACATTTCTGCAAATTCATACTCAGACACTTCAGATAATACAGGTTACGTATCAATTGACTATGCCTATGTACGTAATTTCGTTCCCGATGAACCTACAGTGACACTGAAAAGCTCCATGCAGGAGACTGAAGAAGTAGTTGTGGAAACACCTGCCAGGATCAACATAACTCCTGCCAGTGGAATTATGACTGCAATACGCATCTTTAATTCAACTGCCTATGACGAGGATGCTATCGTTGAGCTGAAAGACAGCGGACTGAACACTATCATGGTCCTGACGAACGAGGATAATATCTGGAATCTTGAGAGATTTGTGAAAACTGCCCATGACAATGATATGCAGGTCTACGCAATGATCTTCAACGATCCGAACAGCGATACCAACGAGGATAACTCGGTTTATGTAAAAGCTGTCCTTGATGAGGTAATTGACTACAACAGCAAATCACTTTCAGCATTCGACGGTGTTGATATTGCCCTTGACCCATGTACTGGTGATCTGGACAATGCATGCGCTCTGAACTTGCTTTTACTTGAGGATGTAAGAGAAACAGCAGGTAATGAACTTGCAGTTGCTGTTGACATTCCTGCATCTTACACATTGTCTGACATTTCAGGAGTTTCAGAAACCGCAGACCTGATAATTCTCCAGACATACGAGCCTGGAGAAACCAACCCGGACACAAAGTCAGAAATAATCGATTCAGTAGCTTCCAGAATGGGTGAGATAAGGGCTTCGGAAGGAAAAACACTCATCGGTATCTCAGTTAATAAGGATTTCTTAACTGATGCTGATGTACAGAACCTTCTTTCTGAGATCGAGGACTATTATGCAGATGACAGTGCTTTCATGGGAACATCCATAGCTGTTTACGAAGATTACGAGGCTTATGCCAGTGTTGCAGCACCTGTGGAAAATGAAGACAGTGGAAGCAGCATTCCCGGATTCACTGGAATTCTTGCCTTTGCTGGTTTATCTGCAGTGGTTTTCAGACAGAGATATTACAGAAAAAAGTGATGGTGTGAGATTTCTCACATCATTTTACATTTTTACATTTTTAAATTTTTATCCTGATTTCCTAATTTGAATCATAAATTATTCGGATCTGCAGAAATCCTGCCATTATAATATCTCGCAGATCACGAGTAACTCTAATAATCCCAGAGGTCCGGCAAAGCCGGCGCTTTACCATAAAAATAAGCAAAGAGATCTGCATATGATCATAGAATACTTCACCCGGGGACTTTGGTAGAATTATCTGTATAAATGTACTCATCTAAGGGATGAACTTCTGAATAGAAGCATTGGAAGGTGCCGCTTTCGGCGGATGGTTGCTTTGTTTTTAGATTGCCAATTTTTTTGTGGAAATTAAATTGGGAAAAGAATGTATCAGTCACATGACAGGATTTCTACAGAGCCAATTATTCATGCTATTTTGTTCAGTCCCTGAACAATTCCTGTAAATACTTTTCTCTGTTATTTAAAAAGTATTTTGTGACCTTATAATGATCCGTATCCTCATACCCAATGGTTTTGATGCATGAATCATCAAAGTTCAGTATCTGCGCTTCAGGATACGCCATTAAGATCGGAGAATGTGTGGCGATAATAAATTGTGCTTTTCCATTACTCTCAATGTCATGGATTATTTTAAGCAGCGCCATCTGTCGAATGGGTGAAAGTGCTGCTTCAGGTTCATCCATAAGATATATTCCTTTTTTTCCAAACCTGTTGTTCAGAAGTGAAAGAAAAGCTTCTCCATGCGACTGTTCATGAAGGGATCTGCCACCATAGTGAATTATCGATTCGGGACCAAGTTCATCTATATGGGATGCAAAGTCATAGAATGTTTCAGCTCTCAGGAAAAATCCATTTGAGATTTTTGGCATCCACGATAAACGGATATAATTTCCAAGCGATGAACCTGATCTTTCGAGTTCAAAACAATTGCTTCGGCTGCCACCTGCGGTATTAAAACCTATCTGATACGCAATGGCTTCCAGCAAAGTGGATTTTCCGGTTCCGTTCTCACCTGTAAAAAATGTAACATTGCTTTTAAAATCAATGGACTCCAAATACCTGATAGCGGGAATGCAAAAAGGATATGTTTCGTACCTATCAGGATCAATGTCCTTGAGTGTCACTCTTTTCAAAAACATGTTATCCATAAAAATGAAGAAAAAGAAGAACTAGTCTCTTCTTTCTCAATTTGTATTATCTTTAAGAAGCTCAACAGCCAGATCCCTGAGTTTGAACTTCTGTATTTTTCCGCTGGCAGTGAGTGGATAATCTTCTACAAAGAATACATGTTTTGGAACTTTGTAGCGTGCAATTCTTGCAAGACCAAAGTCCCTGACATCCTCTTCAGTTATGTCTGAGCCTTCTTCCTTTACTATGAAAGCACCGACTATCTCACCATATTTCTGATCCGGTATGCCAACTACCTGAGCATTCTTGACACCAGGCATGGTGAAAAGGAATTCTTCAATTTCCCTTGGATAGATATTCTCTCCACCACGGATGATCATGTCCTTGATACGACCTGTTATCTTGTAGTAACCTTCTTCATCAACAGTTGCAAGGTCACCACTGTGGAGCCATCCATCCTTGTCAATGGCAATTTCTGTCATCTCAGGCATCTTGTAGTATCCTTTCATGACATTGTAACCACGGCAGCAGATCTCTCCCTGTACATTAGGTCCGACAATCTCTCCTGTTTCAGGGTCAACGATCTTGACCTCTATTTCAGGCATGGATGTTCCAACTGTGCTGACACGGCGGTCAATTGTATCATCGGTACTTGTCTGTGTGAACACCGGTGATGCTTCAGTGAGTCCGTATGCGATCGTAATATCCTTACAGTGCATCTCATTAATGACACGTTTCATGGACTCTATTGGACATGGTGAGCCTGCCATGATACCGGTTCTAAGTGACGAAAGGTCGAACATCTTGAACATTGGGTGGCTGAACTCTGCAATGAACATTGTCGGCACACCATAGAGGGCTGTACATTTCTCTTTCTGCACAGCAGCCAGTGCCATAAGCGGGTCGAAAAGTTCAAGCATTACAAGTGTGCCACCGTGGGTAAGGATTGCGAGTACACCGAGTACTATTCCGAAACAGTGGAACAGTGGTACCGGGAGACAAAGCCTGTCTTCTGCGGTGAATTTCTGTCTTTCACCTATGTAGTAACCGTTGTTCAGGATGTTATAGTGTGTAAGCATTACACCTTTTGGGAAGCCTGTTGTACCGGATGTGTACTGCATGTTGATGACATCATCCTTGTCCAGTGTCTTCATGATGTCACGGATCTTTTCATCGCTTCCGTGCTGTCCCAGGAGGAACAGTTCCCTGGTGCTGTACATTCCACGGTGCTTTTCCTGACCGATGAAAATAACATTCTTCAGGTGTGGGAAATTCTCACTCCTTAAGTTTCCGCGGCTCTGTGTCTTGAGTTCCGGAACAAGTTCATAGATAGTCTCAATGTAACTTACATCCCTGAAACCATCGATTATTGCAATGGCTTTCAGGTCTGCCTGTTTCATCACATAATCTACCTCATGTATCTTGTATGCGGTGTTCACAGTGACAAGGACAACTCCTATCTTTGCTGTGGCAAACAGGAAGGTAAGCCAGTCAGGTACATTGGTAGCCCATATACCTACGTGGTCCCCTTTCTCTATACCAAGTTCCAGCAGGCCCTTTGCCAGCATGTTGACCCGTTCATCGAATTCTTTATAGGTGAACCTCAGATCCCTGTCGGGATATATCATGAACTCCCTGTCCGGGTCATTCATGGCAGTTTTCTCGAAAAAGCCACCTATCGTTTCATTAGTAAAAGGCATGGTAAAATCTCCAGGATTTTATTTACAGGTAATTTATGAGTTACTTACAACTGTTGTCTTCATCCTGCAGGTGTTCCTCAAGTTGTTTCCTGATTTCATCAGGAATTGGCACTGACTTCTTGTTCAAAAAGTCATAGTGCACGATAGTTGACCTGCCGATTGCTCCTTTTGTTCCATTCTGCCATGCTTCCTGTGTAACTACGAAGGAAGAGTTCCCTATCCTTGATATGTAGCTGATGATCTCAACATCGTGTCCGTAGAACATCTCGCCTACATAATCATACTCAGTCCTTGCCATGATGAGTTTCCAGTTCTCATAGCTCAGGTCAAGGTCAGGTGTGAACAGCCTGAAAACCGGGTTTCTGGCCTGTTCGAACCATATGGCAATGGCAATATTGTTAGCGTGTTTAAGTCCGTCTATGTCGCCGAATCGTGGAGTAACAGTTGTTTTGAACATTTTTATCTACTTCTGGTCTGATTAATAAGGTGCATAAACGACAGCCAGGATCTTTGCGTCTTCGGTTCCGACTGCATGCACATGGTGAGGTACAACAGAATCATAGTAAATACTGTCCCCTGTTGTAAGTGTGAAACTGTCCTTTCCGTAAATTATCTCTATCTGACCGCCAAGCACGTAAATGAACTCTTCCCCTTCATGGGATGATGGAGTTACGTCCCCTGATCGAGGGTGAACGTCAATGATGAATGGTTCCATGTGTCTGTCTGCTTTGTCTTTTGCCAGTGAGAAGAAATCCAGTGTGCTGTTCTCGCATGTATCGCAGTTACCGGAGAATCTTACAACATTGTCAGATGCACCGCTTTTGACAACTACCGGACCGGTATGTGGCGCATCATCAAGGAATGTTCCAAGACGAACTCCAAGTGCTCTTGCTATCTGCATGAGCGGAGTAAGTGAAGGGACAAGTGCTCCGTCTTCAAGTTTGCTTATCAGTTCTACGCTCGTATTACTGTTAGTTGCCAGATCCTCTACAGACATTTTCTGCATTTCACGTATCTGACGTATTTTACCACCTAGTATATTCTTATCTGCCATCGTATTTTCCTCTTGTTTTTATCGCAAAAACGTGTTCATAGGCTTACGGTATGCTCGGTTAAAAAAGTATTGATTTATCATGAACATTAGAATTGATACAACCTTTGATCATTAAATTTCCACAAAATAGAAACCGGCAATCTAAAAACAAAGCAACAATCCGCCGAAGGCGGCGCATTCCAATGCTGCTATATGATTATTTATCAAAAGATTATTGCAGTCATACGAATGAACCTGAAGAACTCCTGTGAAGAAAATGTTCCAGAGTATCATGCTTTTTGTCTTAAAGATCGATTTGTCTGAATATTCAGTATTCTCTCCGAAAAGTCATGTTATTGACCGAAAAATAAGATGGTTTTCTATTTCATCTTGTGAGGTCGTCTAATTAGAATTTCAGCATAAAAGCTTAATCCTTTTTTTCGTTACCTTCAAAACCTATTTTTTTTTTTTTGGGGGGGGGGCGGCAGCTATAAATAGCATAAATTTGGCCCGTCTCATAGCTAAAAAATCTATAATGTATGGAGGAGTCCACTTTGAGGATTCAATTGAAAACTATCTGAACAGAGAAAGCGCCTCAATTTGCCAATTCCTGCACTTTCTCTGCATAGAAGATATTTCAAAGCACGTGGAACGTGCTTATTATGCCAACAACAGTTGGCATTTTAAATATAGCATTTCTTCGATGATAAAGCTCTTCATTGTGATGTGTTTCAGGCAGTTATCCTATGAAAAAACTATTGCCTCATTGTCAAATGAAGAGGCAATACTACTCGCTTTTTATGGTGATAATGACCTCGTAAAGCTTCCTTCTCCAAAGACGCTACATAACTTTGTAAAATATAGGCTGGGTGATGAAGGAATCAACGAAATAATGATGTTAGTTGGAGAAAGAATCCTTAATCTTACTCAAATAAAAGAAGCTAAGATCGATTCAACTCCACTTGAAGCATCAAGATATGATAAGCATGCTGATTACAATCCACATTATGGATGTAAGATGGACAAAGCCCATATTACAATGATAGGAACTTATCCAGTGTTCATGACACATACAAATGGCAAAACAGGAGATACTCATGAACTCATCAAACACATTCAAGCATTGAAGAAAATGAATGCTGATATTGACATGTATTCTGCAGATACGGGTTATAAAGCATTCAAGAATCATGCAGATATCTGGTATCATTTGAATGCAAGGCCAGTTATTGCATATCCAAAAAATGCTGTGATCAGCAAAGAGGGTGAAATGGACAGAATCAATCATTGGGTGAATAAAATGTGGTTTCTAGGTGGGAATATACTTGCAAGCACTGAAGAAAAACTAAAATTCCTATATGAGATTGGAATGTCTAAACAGGTTGGAATGAACTTACGAAATCAAAATATGAGGGATCAATCGTTCTATGAGCTATACAAGAAAAGAGGAGAATGCGAATCAAAGCACGGACACATTAAGGATGTAGTCAAGTTTGATATAAGAAGAATCAGAGTAGAGAGTAGAAAGCTCTACTCTCTACTGAATTTTGTAGCGTATCAGTTGCTTGTACTTACAGAAATACAAAATGGATTTGAGAAAAGAAATTCATTTGGAAGCTTTTATTGAAAATGTCTGTCTAATTAGAATGGAGGGATTTGGGAGCTAATTAGATAACCTCATTATAAATCATTAAATCCATTAAAATTTATGTTTATTATGCGTTAATAGCGTCATTTGTAGGTTGTTGGTTAAACATGCTATATCCGTTGTTTTGAAAATCTGATTCTTTAGATTTTTCACATTCTCGGTCAGCAATATCTTTTTTAATTCTATCTATATTGTCATAAAATCGCTTGCTACCTACGCCACTTTTAAGCAAGCATCCATGCAAATTGCCACCGCTTGTTATTGTGTCCCAGAGTTTAGAATAGTATTCTTGATATATCGATACAATTTCTTTATTTTCAAAATATAAGCACTTTTTGAAGGTGCCTGTAGCTTCAGGTACATAATTTAAAAGTGGGTTAAGTAAAAACATTTTATCATTATCAATTATTTGGCAACTTATCACTGTCATAACTGATTTAGTACCAAATTTCTCAATGCAATCAATATTAATATATGCTAACTCTAAATTATTATACTCACTTGTATCATTTATTAATTTTTCAACCCACGCTAGTTTTGCATTATCAGGAATACTTATAATTCTCTTATAAACAATACGTGGGTTCAATTTTATATATTGTAACATATTGTTAAAATATATTTGTCTTTGTTCTTCAGCAACTTGAGGCGAATTTGGTTCCCATGGATCCAAATGCATCCACCATACTCTATGACTTGATTTTTTTACTTTTTCGTCCAATAATACATAAAAATCTTTTTCATTACTTATTTCTGTCAATAATGTGGGACTTGCGTTCCTCAGTACGCTAACATCATCATAAATCAGATTGACTTTATCATGAACCATTTCTGTTTTTTTAGCATTAGCAATAATAAAGATTGATATTGAAGCCAAAAGTGATAGTAATATGTCTACTCCATTAATGGTCCATCCAATTTTTCCAGAAATAAAGTATATAATTATGCATATTAGTGCAGCAATTATTGATATATAAGAAACTATGCCATATATACGATTATTTTGATCAAGTATTTCTTTTTTATTCATTACTATCTCCATTTTATATTTTCCACATCTAATAAATTAAAAGTTAAAATTGTGTATTTTTGGCAGTTATATATACTTATCGAAATTTTTCTTTGAAAATTAAATATAATGGGAATAAGTTTAAATTAAATTAATATTATTGGCAACACTCTTAAATATCATTTTTTCTTTTACTTATTAATGCAAACCTCTACCACAACTCACACTTTACGTAATGTGTCTGTAATAGTGGTAGTGCTACACGCTTGAGCAAGATAATCGAAACTTTTCTGGCTCAAGTGCACTGTTTTTGGTCAATTTACTGATTAGTGTATCCTGTGCCGGGATCGTTTCTTTCACGGAGAATTACAATGGAAGAAATGAATGGAGCAGAAATATTAGTTAAAAGTCTGGAGGACCTCGGGGTCAAACAAATATTCGGTTATACCGGAGCGGCGATACTGCCGGTTTTCCATGCCCTTGAGAAGAGTGACATCGAGATAGTTATCAACTCCAACGAGCAGTCAGCAGCCTTCAGTGCAGCCGGTTATTCCCGGTCATCAGGCGATGTCGGTGTTGCCATAGTCACATCCGGGCCTGCGATTACCAACACACTCACAAGTGTTGCTGATGCCTATGGTGACAGCATTCCACTGCTTGTCTTTGCAGGGCAGGTCCCCGAACACAAGATAGGCACCGATTCATTCCAGCACATTAATGTCCAGGGCGTTTTCGGGGAAGCTGCCAAGAAGGTCATGCTGGTTTCTGATAGCGATGACCTCGAAGCGATAGTCAAAGATGCCTACTACTTTGCAAGATCAGGAAAACCCGGGCCTGTTGTCATAGATATCCCGCTGGACAAACAGCAGAAGATGCATGAATACCAGGACATGAACATCATGAGGTTTGAGGAAAGCTATCATGATGATAGACACCTGTGTGAAGAACAATGTGAGGAATTCTACCAGATGTTCCTGAGATCAAAAAAGCCTCTGCTCTATATTGGAGGAGGTCTAAACTCCGAAGCAGGAAGCCAGGCTATACGTGAGTTCAATGAATATTTCGGGATTCCATCAGTTAACACTCTCATGGCAAAAGGTGTCATCAACGGAAGGGATGAACTCAACCTCGGAATGCTGGGAATGTTCGGCACACCCTATGCCAACATGCTGATCCAGGAGAACGACTTCTTCTTTGCAATCGGTGTCCGCTGGGATGACAGGGTTGCTGAAAAGGTCGGTTTTGCTATTGGAACTGACATAGCCTATATCGATATAAATCCCGAGAAAATGCACCAGATAAAGATCGAAAGGGGACCAAAGTTCACATTCATAGGTGATGCTGCCACGGCTATCATGGACCTGCTGAACTTCGCGAAAAAGCATAACATCACCCTGAATATCCATGAATGGCAGGAACGTGCCAGATTCCTTAAGAGGTCCTGGCCACTGGATTATAACCGGCAGTCCGAATTCATCCAATCTGCTGAGGTCATGTCACTTTTGTCTGACTATGTTGATGACAACACCATGGTTACAACAGGTGTTGGAAACCAGCAGATGCTTGCAGCACAGTACCTTCCAATGCAGACAGCAAAATCCTTCATGAGTTCCGGTTCCTTTGGAACAATGGGCTTTTCCATGCCAACATCCATCGGTGTTCATTTTGCCAACCCTGATGCAAGGGTTATAGCTATAGACGGTGATGGCAGCCTGCGGATGAATCTGGGAGAACTGCACACTATTGCATCTCTCAACCTGCCGATCAAGATACTCATGCTTAACAACAGGAGCGATGGAATGGTCCAGAACCTTCAGGACGTTGCTTATGACGGCAAAAGGACAGGAACACAACGGCCAAAGGATGTCCGTTTTGCAGATATTGCAGAGTCATTCGGATTTGCTTTTGCAGAAAGGATAAGCGACCGTAATGATCTGAAGGACGGCATGGAAGCTTTCCTGAATTCAGAAGGACCGTGTTTCCTTGAAGTTTGCACGGACAGGGAAGAAATCCTGTATCCCAAGGTTCCTGCAGGTGGAGCTTACAAGGACATGATTCTGGGTCCGTATATCAGACAGGTTGAAGACGGATCATAAAAACCGTTAAACTAATACCAAAGTAACCATCCGCCGAAGGCGGCACATTCCAGCAATGCTGTATATAGTATAGTCACATGGATAATTCTGCAGGAATGCTGCGAGAAAGTGTTTCTGGCATTATGCAGAATATTTTGTTCAGTCATTTTGGAAAACGCCGGCTTTGCCGGACCCTTCGGGCTAGCTCTAGTACCTGAAAACGAAACCAAAATCAGATAGTGAAATGAAAAATAGAGGTAAAAGAGGAAAGCTGACCCTGACGTTAGCCACCTCTCACTTAATTTGGATCAAAATAAATATCATCGAGTTTATCCAGTAACTCTCTTCCGGCACTTGTTACAGTGTATCTTTTCCAGGTGGTCTTTTCAGGATTCAGACACATGATGAATCCTTTTTCGTTGAACTCTTTAAGAGCACGGCTTATGTTCTGTGTTGATCTGTTAGTTTCCTGAGCGATGTCTGAAGCTTTGAGAATTGGATGGTTTTTCATAGATCCAAGGACTACAATGCGTCTGTCAACACCGAGTACCCATGCGATCATTTCTTCATCTGACATGGTATCCCGAATTTGTCCTGTCATACTGACCGAATCCATCATTTTTAACAAGTAAATTCCTCCTCGTACTCGCAATATCCGTCCAGTAATTCGTGGTATGTTCCCAATTCAGACTCTTTAAAATTCAGTTTTCCTTTTTTCATGGTCCTGGTCTCCGTCCTCAAATTTAGTTAATGATTAATGATGGTATTTCCACCGCAGATACATCATGATTATTCATGTTATTAAACCTTTCCCGAAAATTTTCACAGTTTATCATAAGTTCTCATATCTTCTAACACCTGTTATTAACCCGGTTACTTTTGTTTAAATACTCCTGGTGTTTGCGTACAAACTGCCTGACATTATACTGCGCAACATTGCACAGGTAGGTAATGGTTTTTTTAAATGTCATTAAAAAAATCTCCTTTAGGGATATATTCTGTATTTTGATTCTATATTCTCTATCGGTTTAGTATAGATTGTATTGAAAAAAATTATTCACTGATCATATCCGCAAAAGTCGTACTCTCCATTTTATCGGAGATGTAATCCCTTATCTCCCTGAAAACTTTTATCAGTGCTTCGTTCTTTTCAAGAGGCGTACATTCGTAGAAGTATTTGCTCACAGAATTTACCGGAGCCAGAGCACCATCCATAAGTCTTACGACCTCTGCCAGAGATATCTGTCCCGGTTCTTTAGCCAGCATATACCCGCCATCAGCTCCTCGGCGGCTTTTCACGTATCCTGCCCTTTTTAATGATAGTAATATCTGCTCGATATATTTCCTTGGAAGATCCTGTCTCTGACAAATATCCTCGATCTTGATGTATCCTGCACCGTAATTTTCTGAAAGGTCAATAAGTGCAAGGCAGGCATATTCACTTTTTGTTGAAAGTTTCATTAATAACAATCTCTAGTATTTCTATGGGGATTGTCTTGTATTGCCAATACTATATATCTTTTTTGATTTTTAGTAATAGACTTATATTAGTATCAACAATCAAAACATCACAACAAGTCAAAAGAAACCGATCTCATTTTTATTAAATATATTAAGTATTATAATAACTATCTAAAAGGGCTTTTGGATATCTATATACATTGAAAAATCTAATGATTTATGGGGTATTTTTATGTAGGAATCTAAAACTTTAATACATACATGTATAGGTATTTTAATAACTGAAAAGTTAAGACCAGTTAATGCACGTTCATTACTTTTATATTCACTCGCAGTTACAGCAGTTGTTTTACTGTTCCTCTCGCCTGCATCAGCTTTTTCCGGTGGAGATGGTTCGGAAACAGATCCATATCAGATATCTAATGTTGATGAGTTGCAGGACATGAAATATAATCGTGCAGCAAGTTATGTATTGGTGAACGATGTTGATGCATCAGACACAATAAATTGGAATGATGGAGCTGGTTTTGAATCAATTGGAACTATGACTTCTGCTTTTACTGGTAATTTTGATGGGCAGGGGCATAAGGTTACAGGATTGTATATATACAGACCAGATAAAGAGTGTGTAGGTTTGTTTGGGGCAACACTCAATTCAACAGTTAAGAATACAGAGATGGAAGATGTCAATATAACTGGTCGAAATTATGTTGGTAGTCTTGTAGGTGCACAGTCGCAATCATCATCAATTAGTAACTCTCAGGTTTCTGGAAATATTACAGGATTTTACAATGAAGTTTACTTTAGTAGCAATCATATCGGTGGTCTGGTAGGATACTCACGAGGTAACACTAGAATTATAAACTCTAAATCATTTGTAAATGTAAAAGGTACAAAAAATATAGGTGGACTTGTTGGCTATGCCATAGATGGGACTATAGAAGAATGCTCCTCAATATCCAACGTAAAAGGTGATACTTTTGTAGGTGGTCTTGCTGGTTTCAGTTATTATATAAAAATAGATAATTCATATTCTTGTGGAAAAGTTGATGGTGTCGCAGGTGTAGGTGGTCTTGTAGGAGTGCAAAGACATACTTCTCCAACTTCTTGTGCAGTAGAAGATTCTTATTCATCCTGCGATGTTAAAGGTCAAAGTCAGGTTGGAGGGTTAATTGGTTCTTCACAATGGGCCTCTGTAATAGAATCATATTCTACTGGAACAGTACAGGGCAATGATACTGATACAGGTGGTCTTGTTGGTCGAATAGAAAATGGGAACATTAAGCTTTCATATTCAACTGGAAATGTGTATGGAATCGATAATGTAGGCGGTCTTGTCGGAGTTCAAATAAATTCTTACCTCAATGATTCTTATTTTACAGGTAACGTAACAGGTACTGGTGAAAATAGCGGTGGTTTCGTAGGGGCGTCCTTTAATTCAGATATTAACTGTGTTTGCTCTGAAGGAAATGTTTTCGGCAACAATTATGCAGGTGGTCTAATTGGCAGAGCCGAGAATTTAGATCTGAATAATTCATATTCTTTGTGTGATGTTATAGGTATAGATTATGTTGGAGGACTTATTGGTTCACAAGAAAGTCATGGTGGTCATACTGTAAATTCATATTCTAACGGATATGTATCAAGTGCCTGCAGTAAAGTTGGTGGTCTTATTGGAAACATGTGGTACGGTGCTGTAACAAATTCATACTGGGACATAAACACATCCAATCAAACATCTAGTGTATTAGGCATAGGCCGAACAACTTCTGAAATGACTTATCCACATGCATCAAACACTTATGTTAACTGGGATTTTGATAACATATGGTCCATTAACCCCGATATTAACGATGGCTATCCATATTTACAATTTACTTATCAGGACACAGTATCAATGCCAACTGATCTGTCTTATGATAAAGGTAACTTCTATGTGAATTGGTCGTGGAATTCTGGCGTAAATACAGATTCATTCAACGTCAGTGTAAATGGTATCTGGCATAACGCAACAACACATCATTATTTCAATGACACACCGTTAGATCCACACGGAACATCTTCTATAGTCGTCTATGCTTTCAACAAAAGCAAGAATACACTATCAAGACCCATTTCATCAAATGTTCAATTGGACAATAACCCTGTCACAATAACGGGACTTTCAAGTATAGAAGTTACTGAAGGGGAAGTCGTTTATGTAAATGCAGACTCTGACGACCTTGATGGTGATGTGCCACTATTTAATTGTTCACGAAAAGACCTGTTCCGGAATTTTGATAATAAAACCGGTGAAGGCTCATGGGTTACGGGTCACAATGATGCAGGTGTATACAGTGTGATATTTGATGTTAATGACGACTATGGGTCAACAGATTCGCAAACTATCAGCATAATTGTAAAAGAGATCTCTGAAGAACCGGAGCTTATTTTCTCTATCACAGACAATATAGATAAAACCTCACCTGGTTCTGAACTCATTTACGAGATCACTTTGCAGAATACAGGAAACATTGAACTTACAAACGTTTCAATTATCAATGTTCTTCCTTCTAAGTTGACTTTTGTATCTGCACCTGACTGTGAATTCAATTCAAGCACAAACTGTGTAAGCATGGATATTGGAATTCTATCTCCTGATGAGACTGTAACTTTTTTTGTTACAACTAAAGCAACAGCATGTGGTACTATTACCAATTCTGCAACTATGTATTGTGAGCAACATGAGTCTGTTTGTTGTTATGATCTAACTGAAGTTGTCGATAATGAAGCAATACCAGAGTTTTCAACAATGGTTTTACCAATGCTGACAATAATTGGAATTGCATTTGTATTTTCGAGGAAGAAGGAATAATATTCCTTTTTTCATTTCAATTTCCACATTTACCATAGCCATTAAGCAAATATAATTAGACACCTAATTAGAAATGGGGTTTAAATGCGTGAGGTAATATTACTGATAACATGTAGCCTTGATGGCTATATTGCAGGTGAAGACGGAAACGTCGACTGGCTGCTGGAAGAAGATGAATATGATTTTGACAGTTTCCTTGCCAAAACAGATACTCTGCTCATGGGACACAAAACCTACAGGCAGATTCGTGATTTTGGCAAGTGGCCATACCAGGGCAAAGAATGCTATGTTTTCACAACTCATCATCCTTATTCTGAAAGCGAAAAGGTCAATGACAAAGTCATATTTTCAGATGATCCGGTAGGTGTCACAGAGAACCTTATCCTTGGAACCGGCGGGTTTATCTGGGTCGTTGGCGGCTCTTCTATAATATCTCCCCTTCTTAACAGGGGACTTATTCGTGAGCTGAGAATTGCAGTTCAACCAATAATTCTTGGAAAAGGAATACCGCTTTTCAGGGACATTAAAAAGAACATAAGGCTTGATCTAAGCTCATCAAAGGAATACGGGTCAGGCATTATAGAACTGGTCTACCACCTTCATAAAGAGTAGAGTCCGTACTCGTTTGACACACTTTTGTATTCCATAATACTAATAATTAATAGTGAAATCGTGTAGTATATATGTGATTATAACTAAACTAGCTCTATCTCAGAATAGAGGAATGTGCAATGGGAAAAATGATCTACTTTAGTGATGACGAAATCGAATTTTTCAAAGAACTCAGTTTTCGCATAGACCAGGGTGGTGGAATGGCCTGGATCGAAGAGCTTGTGCAAAAGGACAGGAATGAGGTTTACATGAATTTGTGCAAGAAGGTTCGCTAGTCAATTATAATTTCTTTTTTTTGGATTTGTACCATTGTTTAAAACAATAATAAGTAATTTCTATGTATGTACAATACCCTTTTGACAAATATGAGTTTTTAACATCTTTGGCAAGCATTTTTGTTAATGATATATTTTCGTTATCAACACACTTGTAATTATTGCAGTGTAATTGCGATATTATTTGTTTTTTATGATTATTGCTTTGGTATTTCGAATAATAGACTTTTTTATTTGAAACTGCAAAGCTTCCTCTTGATCCATGTCCAACTATGTACAGTTCATTGCAATTGGTATCTAAAATAAGTTCATCTAGATTTTTTTCAGAAGCTCCCCTTATTATTTTATAATCTATTCCTCTTCGTTCAAAACTTTTCTGTAAAAAATACAACGGTCCTATAGAAGCATCTACTATTTTATTTTTCAAAAATCTTGAAACTTTACTGTTGATCACAACATCTGATAATGAATCTGAAATTAAAATTGCTACATAAATACCATTAGGAGTAATTATTTTCGAAAAACAATTTTGTTCCTTAAAAAGATACATTTTATACTGATATCCTATCAAAGAAAATGTGAATGTTATTATTATGAAAATCAGGAATGTTACTACAAAATAGTTCCCATTTTTTATGATACAAGCATGGATTAAAATGGCTAGAAAACATATTCCATAGACTAGTATAAATGGGGAATTAAGCAAATTTTTAATATTTACAAATACGCAATTAAAGTTAAAAGGCATTCTAACAATAAATACATTAAAAGCATTTTAATATTAAGATTTGGTTCCTACTTTTAGTGAATACAATAATTCAAGTGAGACAAAAATAATCAAAAAAAGAAAAACTAATGGGCAGAAGCCCATTATAAAACATTGTTAACAGTGGCAGTAAATACAGCTAAGAGATCAGTGGTACTGCTGAAGTTTCTGGCGGACCTCTATTCCCGTATCTGTTAACATATACCTTTTCCAGGTAGTCTTTTCAGGTGTAAGGCATTTAATAATGCCTTTATTTTTGAGTTCCTTCAAAGCACGGCTTATGTTTTGAGTTGATCTGTTCGTTTTCTGTGCGACATCAGATGCTTTAATGACCTGATGATTGTCTATAGACTCCATAAGGATGACACGGCGGTCAACACTGAGGATCCAGACAAGTAGTTCCTCTAGCGGAGTTGAGCGTGGATTTTCCATTGTTATCTCCTGAGTATGTTTTTTAATCAACTATTACTCTGTGTTCATTGTTTGTTGGTGGTTGTTTCAATGATACTTTTTCTCTCTAAATTCAAAGTTCTAAACTAGCCTGCACATGAGCGAACTCATATTCAGAAGTAAGTGCAGTGATAATTGCTGAGGGACGGATCAGGTAAACCCTCAACAAGCTTTCATCGCACTGATTTCATCAATTATCAGCTTAACAGTCGTGTCCAGAGAACCCTGTACCTTTTCCGACAGGTCAAGGGAAATCTCATCGGCCTTCTCAACCTCTATGGCAAAGATCGTGAGCTGGTCTGGCATTTCCTGAACCTGTTCGGCTATGTTGAGCACGTCTGCAAGACTGATATCGTGAACAGACAGACCGGTATTACCGGATGCGGCTCTTTTTACATCATCGACTGACAACCGATGAACAGAACCGACGTTACCAGCACCCTTGACTGCATCGACTATGATAACATTGCTGGCATCTTCCATCATGTTCAACATTTCAAGTCCGCAGACACCAGCATCGATAAGTTCAACTTCATCAGGAAGCTCGTCCCTGATCTCGCCTAACTTTTCAATGACATGGATGCCAATTCCGTCATCACCCACAAGGGGATTACCACAACCAAGTATCCGGATCGTAGAATCACCCTCAGGCTTCTGTCTCTGTATTGATGAGCTTTACATAGCTGTGGTCGCAGATATCCTCATGACCACCGATGAAGATCGCTTTGTGGTATTTCCATACCTTTGGATCCATCTCGATTATACCTACGTGGATTATCACTTCTATAATGAAGAAGTAAGCCATTGCAAGGTGAAGTGTGCGCATGAAGAATATTGTTCCCATTCCGAACAATGGTGCAACAAAGTCACCTATTGCAAGCAATATCGGGCTTACAGGAATTCCAAAAAATCCCCAGTTGATGTTATAGATCACAATACCTGTGAATACAATAACAGCTACTGCCATTCCTTCAAATACAAGAAGGAATTTAGTAACCGGATGGAGTTTTCCAATGTAACCCTTGTTCTTCACATCATAGACTGTAAAGGCAGGGTAGTCGCCTTTTCCTATGAAGTTGAGCATAATGTGGTACATGTTCTTGAAATCCTGCGGACCAAGAAGGTACCTGCCTGCAATGTTCATAGCTGAGTGAATGAACTCATTGTGTTCACCTGATTTACATTTCTCACAGTGAGGGACTTCTGTGGTTGCAATGTTGTAAGGGATAAGTACCCAGTTTGCCAGGATAAATACAATGGCAAATATCATATGGACGTAAAGAGCCAGGTGATAGCTCATGAAATCCCAGCCAAGGTAGATCTTGAAACCTGTAAACAGCAAGACGAAAAGGGAAAGGAGGTGCGCAAAGTGTGCAAACCTCTCCAGGAAGGAATACCTCTCGATATGCCTCTCTCCGTCATGAAGTGCAATTATTCTCTTATCTTCGGGAGTTAATCTTTGTCTTCTCCTCATTTCCTTCACTCCCTGGATCATACAATTGTGAATGTGCCCTGTTCTTTGTCCTTGTTGCTAAGGTCAATTGTGTGAACAGCACATGCGATACATGGGTCAAATGATCTTGCAGTGTGCAGAATTCCTGTTGGGTTGGTGTTGTCGATTCCCATCATGTTCTCTGCTGCTGAGATCTTTGTACCGATAAGAGCCTGCTCAAGAGGACCTGCTACACCGTTCTTGTCTCTTGGTGATGCGTTCCATGTGGTTGGAACAACCATCTGGAAGTTTGTTACCATTGAGTCTGAACCGGATTTGATCCAGTGTCCGAGAGCTCCACGAGGTGCTTCCCACAGACCGATACCTTCGGAATCCTTTGCCATTTTCAGGTCAGTGTTCACATAGTATTTTCCGTTTGGATCAAGGTCCACGGTCACCCATTTGAGCAACTGTTCTGAGAGTATGAGGGTTTCCTGCATCTTAGCGATCATTCTTGTGAAGCTGTTAGCAGCAGAATAACCGTTGTCCTTAAAGAGGTTCATAAGACCGACTGTAAGTGGCTCTTCCATTGCAAGCATACGGGAGATTGGTCCGACCTCACATGGAATTCCATTGTAACGTGGTGCTTTCATCCATGTGTATTTGCTGTCACTGCCGCCTTCATAACTGATCTCATCAGCTGTTCTGACAGGTTCTGTGACACCGTCAAATGGATGAAGACCTTCATCAGTTTCATAGAATGCGTGTGTGGTTTCCTCTGTGATGTACTTATGATCGAATGATTTCTTCTCAAGTGAGCTGTTAATGAAAGCAGCCTGCTGGAATCCTGACTTTCCAAATTCAGTTGGGTTGTAACCGTCACCGTTCTCAACATCGTAGAATACACCGTATGTCAGGTAACCGACATTTGCATCCTCTGCATACTGTCCTGTTCTGTCAAATTTGAAAGTTGCAGGAAGTCCGAGTGTTTCTCCGATAAGCTCAGAACCGAATGCTGCAAAGAGTTCAAGGTCTCCCCATCCCTTTGCTTTTGAGAAGTTCTGGGATGCAAGTGAACCGTCAACAACTTCCTGAAGATGTTCCATGACAAAGCTCACTGCTTTCTGTGGAGAGCTTGCTCTGAAAGTGTTATCAAGCCATGTCTCTGCGTCGATGCTAAGAGTTGAGCTGTTCACAAAGTCCATGAGGTTAAGATAATAGGAAGTAAGTTTTCCGATGTCAGCAACGGTTGGGAGGTATGTTACACCACCAGCGATGGTTGACATCTGGTGTGGCATCTTTCCACCGATGAGTGCCATTGCTTCTTCAAGACTCTTCTTCTGTTTGATAGCGTTAATGTATCCTGTACCTGGGGTGATAGCTTCTCCATCCATCTTGTAGCTGATAGGTGCAAAGCGTGAAAGTAATTCTTTCCAGAGTGCAGGTCCTGTGTTGTCTACTGTTGCCAGAATGTCCCTGTATGCAGGGTTTACTATGTCAGGCATCCACAGTACATAGAAGTGTGTTGCGTGGCTGGTAAGGGTGTTAAGACCCTGAATGATGTTCCTTGTTACAAGTGCATCTTTTGGGATTGATTCTGCAACACCGAAAAGGTCGTCAAGTGCATTTACTGAAGCCATTGACTGAGCTGTTGGGCAAAGTCCGCATATTCTCTGGACAAGACGTGCTGCATCTCTTGGGTCACGTTTCATCATAATGCGCTCGATACCTCTGAAAAGCATTCCTGAGCTCTGTGCATCTGTGATCACCCCGTTCTCATTAACTTCAGTTGATACACGGAGGTGTCCTTCGATACGTGTTAATGGATCTACTACTACTTTTGTCATTTTTCATACCTCCTTACTCTTCCTTGTCCTTGAATACAAATCTGCGAAGAGCATGTACTCCAACACCTGCTACTGCAGCTGCTGTTCCGACCTTAGCTGCTGTATCAATGGTCACACCGCCCATGAGTGGCTTGTCTTCTCCCATCTCATAGAATGGTGATGTACTGTCAGGGAAACCAGGTTCTGCGCATCCGATACATGATGAACCTGCCTGTGTGCACATGCTGACACCGTTGTTCCACTTACGGAGTCCACAGTCTGATCTGGTGTATGGTCCTTTACAGCCGACCTTAAGGAGACATCCTTCTCCTGAGAAGTCGTCATCCAGAATGCCTCTGTCATAATAGCCCCTGCGTGGACAGTTGTCGTGCATTGTGTTTGTTTCCGGGAAGAATACGGTTGGACGCTTGTATTTGTCAAGAACTGAATCAAGGTCATTGAGATTATACTTTCCAAGGATCACTGCTGCAAGTGTGAGAAGTATCCAGTCAGGGTGTGATGGACATCCTGCGATGTTGATGACCGGTTTGTCAATTCCAAGCTCAGTGAGCATTCCTTTTGAGTGGCTTTCCTTTACAAAGTCCACACCTCTGAAATCTGTGAGGTCTGCAATGTCACTGTCTGCTGAATTGATACCACCAAATGCTGCACACATTCCTACAGCCATGATCATGCTAGCATTTCTTGCTGCATGCTCGAACATATCTTTGAAAGTACGCTCGCCGTACATGCAATATTTACCTGAGCCATCAGGTCCGTTTGCAATTGCGCCTTCAACAACAAGGATGTAATTTCCTTCCTCAATTGCTTCGTCAAGAAGGATCTCTGAGTTAAGTTCTGATGTACCTGCAGGTGCGCCGTCGACAAAGATTCCCTGGTGAGCCATGATGGTCTCGTGGAATACAAGGTCTACACTGAGCTTGTTGATCGCCTGCATGATGTCAGGGTTTCCTGCATCGAGAAGAGAAGCAGAGCATCCGGTACATTCTGCACCGTGAAGCCATATTACTTTTGTTTTTGAGAGTTCGAGAGCTTTAGTTATCTGGGTGCGGTGTAATCCCAGAAAAGTGGACGCTCCGATCGCTCCTACCACCTTGAGGAACGTTCGTCTGTCCATACTTAAGAAGTCATGATTTTCTGTTTTTTCCATGGGGCTAAACTCCTATAAATGGATGGATAATTACAATTGTGATTGTTGAACGGAATGTCATGATTGTTCATGCTAATAAAGCTTTTCCACTGTCTTTAATTTTTCATAATATTCTTTAATAATTTCTAATAGCTATGTACTTTTTAAGTAAGTATCTTTTATATACCACGAGTGCTAATTCAGATTCATGTGTATTGCAATCCCCGGCAAAGTGACCTCATTGCTGGATGAGTATACTGCCATTGTCGATTTTGGAGGCGTGGAAAGGCAGGTCAAACTTGATCTCCTTGGCGACTGTGATGACGCGCTCCTTGGGCAGTATGTCCTGGTTCATGTTGGCTATGCTATCTCTTTGCTTAGTGAAGAAGAAGGTAAAGAAACCTTAGAGCTCCTCGGAGAGCTTGTTGCAGGAGAATAAACATGTCTGCTGAGTCAGAACTCCTGGAAAAGATACGTGCACTCTCTCGTCCCGTGAAAGTTATGCACATCTGCGGAACCCATGAGAGAACCATCTCACGCTATGGTTTACGTGATGTTCTGCCAGAGGAGATCGAAGTGCTCAGTGGTCCCGGTTGTCCGGTATGTGTCACTCCTGAAGAAGAAATTGACAGGGCGATCGCTCTGGCAGAATCAGGTATCATTGTCACTTCATTTGGTGACATGATGCGTGTCCCCGGAAGCAATGGCAGCCTTATGGATGCCAGGTCGAGGGGATGTGATGTCAGGATGGTGTACAGCATCGATGATGCCATTGCCATTGCAGAAAAAGACCCTGAAAGTAAGGTTGTTTTCTTTGCCATTGGTTTTGAAACCACAACACCTACAAATGCGGCAGCTATCCTGCGCAAACCGCCTGAGAACTTCAGTTTGCTGCTAACACACAAACTCACAATTCCTGCAATTGAAGCTTTGATTGACGAGATCGAAGTTGATGCTTTCATTGCTCCCGGCCATGTTTGTACTATCATTGGAATTCATCCTTTTGAGCAATTTGCAGAAAAAGGGTTCCCTATAATTGCAGCCGGATTTGAAGCGGATGAACTGCTTCTTTCCATTCTTATGATACTTGAACAGCTCAAGACTGGAGAGCACAAGGGTGAGTACAAAGTTGAGAATGCGTATCCAAGAGCTGTAAAGGATGAAGGCAACGTTCGTGCCCAGGAAATGATGAACAAGGTTTTTGAAATAACTGATTCAGAATGGCGTGGTCTTGGAACAATTCCTGATTCAGGAATGATAATAAGACCTGAATTCTCACATTACGATGCTTCGATAATCTATGCAGACCTTATAGCTGAAAAAATGAAAGACATCTCATACGAAAACTCACTTTCATCACTCTGCCGTTGTGCTGAGATCCTTAAAGGCAAGGAGAAACCTGACAACTGTCCGTTGTTCTCTAAAAAATGCACTCCTTCAAATCCGGTCGGATCGTGCATGGTAAGCCAGGAAGGCATGTGCTACAACTGGTTCCGTTACAGAGGTGTTGACAGTGCATGAGTATTCGCTGGCATGTGAGATCATGAATAATGTTCTCTCAATTGCTCAGGAGAACGAGGCAAAGGAAATTAACTCGATCACTGTGGGTGTGGGAAGACTTGCCCATGTGAACCCTGATCAGTTGATGTTCTGCATTGAGTCTTTGTGTGAGGATAATGTCGCAACAGGTGCAGAGATAATCCTCAATGAGATTTATCCTGAGATGCAGTGCCAGTGTGGATATTCAGGCGAAGGTAAACAGTTCTGTATTGTGGGTGATGAGGTCATAGATGATATCAGGGCTTTTCTTGAAGTACCATGTCCCGAATGCGGGAAAATGATGCATGCATCCGGTGGCAGGGAGCTTATTATCGAAAGTATCGATATCGAACAATAGATTGACAAAACTAATAATTTTTGATGATATGACATACAACAATTGCTAATTTGTGCATCAGTAATTTATTATATATTAATCATCAAATACTTATGAACTTAAACCTAAACTCAAGTCTAAACTCAAGTCTAAACTTAAACTTAAAAAACGAACAATTTGGAGACTTTTATTATGTTAATGCATGTGATCAATGTGGGCCATGATGTTCTCAAGGCAAACGATAAGCTTGCAGCTAAGAACCAGAAGCTTCTTGATAAGAATGGAGTTCTTGCCATCAATTTTATGGGAGCCATTGGTTCCGGAAAGACCACACTCATTGAAAAGACAGTTGAGAATCTTGGTGACAAATATCGCCTTGCGGTCATTGCAGGTGATGTGATAGCTGACATGGATGCCGGAAGAATAGCAAAGCTCGGAGTCACAACAATTCCTGTGAACACCGGAAGGGAGTGTCACCTTGATGCAAAGCTCGTTGAGAAGGCGTTAAAGTCCATTGACCTCAAGAACATTGATATTCTGCTTATGGAGAATGTTGGAAATCTCATCTGTCCTGCAGACTACAAATTAGGAGAACATCTGCGTGTTGTGGTTGTAAGTGTTACCGAGGGCGATGATATTGTCCTGAAACACCCGGTCATTTTCAAGAGCACTGATATTGCAATCATCCACAAAAAAGATCTTGCAGAAGCTGTATTTGCCAGCGCTGAAAAGATGGAAGATGATGTCAGACATCTCAATTCTGAAATTCCGGTTCTTAAAACCTCAATACATGATGCGCAGAGCATGGAGAAGTGGTTCTCAACCATTTCGTCCATGGCAGACAAACTCATAGATGGACAATAAGGATTGATACTCATGTCCCAAAAAAACAGAATTAGCATGGAACATGGTGCCGGTGGGGAGTTCATGCAGGAACTCATTGGCGGCATAATCCTGAAAAACATCTCCAGACGTTCAGCAGGAACTGTTGGTCTTGATGACCTTGATGACGGTTCAACTATCTCAATACCTGATGGAATGGGAGATGATTATGAGATCGTTATGACAACTGACAGTCATGTTGTTGACCCTCTATTTTTCCCCGGAGGAGATATTGGAAGACTTGCTGTTTGTGGAACCGTGAATGACCTTTCTGTCATGGGTGCAAAGCCGCTGGCTCTGACCTGTGCAATAATCGTTCCCGAGGGTTTTGAACTCTCAGAATTTGAAGAGGTCATCAAATCCATGAACCGTGCAGCAGAAGAGGCTGAAGTTGCCATCATAACCGGAGATACCAAGACTATCCAGGGTAACAAGCTGGATTCTATGATCATCAACACAACAGGTGTTGGAGTTGCTCCAAAAGTTGTCAGGGACAACGGACTTTCTCCTGATGATGTAATCATTGTCACAGGAAATCTTGGTGACCACGGAATAGCTTTACTCTCCCACAGGGAAGGATTTGATTTTGAAACGAAGCTTGTATCTGATGTAGCTCCAGTTAACGGACTTCTGAAAGCTCCGCTTGAACTGAGAACGGAAGACGATCAGCCAGTGATAAGCGCCATGAAAGACCCTACTCGTGGCGGTCTGGCATCAAGCATCAATGAGATGGCTCAGAAAAGCGGTGTAGGTATCATCCTTGAAGAAAGCGATATTCCTATTGATATGGTCGTGAGCACAGCCTGTGAGATGCTCGGACTGAATCCTCTTGAGATTGCTAATGAAGGTAAGGCTGTGATAGGAGTTCGTCCTGAATACGCAGAGCAGGTTCTTGAGCTTCTGAAATCTCATAAATATGGCCAGAATGCAAGAATAGTTGGTAAGGCTGTCAGTGAGCACAAGGGTAAGGTTCTGCTCAGGACATCCATTGGAAGCCTGCGTCAGCTTGGAATACCTGTTGGCGATCCGATTCCAAGAGTCTGCTAAAGAGGGCAGAACGTTATTCTTTTTTGTATTTTTAGTGACACAAAACAATCCTTTTTTGAACCTAAAAACAAAGTAACCACCCCGCCGAAGGCGGCACTTTTCTATACTTCTGTACAGAATACTATGCATTTATACTGATTATTATACAGACGTAATGTGAAAAGAGTGCTCTCTGATATTGTGCGGATTATATTATTCCATCTGATTGGAAAACGCCGGCTTCGCCGGACCCTTCGGGATCATTTAAGTATACATTAAGAGAAAGTTTCAGATTTAACTGTGGAGGAGTACAAATCAATACATGTGAATTATTGCTCTTGTTAAAGGAAGGAGCTGCCAGCATCTCTTCTGAGTATTTAATGAAGATAAAAGAGAAAGAATCAGAAGACACTCAAAGTTCTCGTGGAACTCTCCTGTACAATATACAGTGTCTTGCAAGATATAATCGCAAGAAGTTTTCTGAGCTAAAAGAAAATGTCTGTCCTGAAATATCTGATGAAATTGATGTAGGGAAGCTTGAAGACTTTACTTTCAGGGTCAACACATATATGGATAAGTATGCTTCTGGTCAAAAGGATCTGAAGGAATATACTCGTATTATTTCCACATATCTGACGTTCATAACGAAAGAACCTCTCCATCCACCAGGAATGTTTGTAACTGAAAATCAGGCTATTTTTGAAAATGGTGGTGTTTATTATTGTCCTGCAAAGAGCAAGTATGTGTTAGATGAGTTATCCCTGTGCAAATACTGTGTTTGCAAATCAATCTAAATTTATCTACTTACATGTAGGTAGGCATTTATAGGAGAGTATCATTCACTTATTAGAAGAATAGGAAAAATGTGGATTTATATGGCTGATCTTAACTCTACTAATCAACAGATACTCCATTATGCAGGACACTTTTTGCAATGCAGGGGCTATAATGGATTTAGTTACAAGGATATTTCCCAGAAGCTTGGCATAAAAAATGCATCAATACATCATTATTATCCTAAAAAAGAGGATCTTGTTGCTGCCTTGCTTGAAGAGAGAAGAAATAACTTATCAACAGCCATTGCACAGATGGTAGAATCTAAAAAGTCTGCTCGTGAGCAGCTTCAATATTATTTCGATTATGCATTGCAGGAGTTTGAGGAAGGCAAATGTATCTGTCCTCCCGGTTCTGTGATTATTGATTTTGAAGAGCTTCCTGAGAAAGTTAAAAAGCAGGAGATATTGCTACTGGACGATATACGTGACTGGCTCACTAATGTTCTAAGAACCGGACTGGAACAGGGAGAATTTGATTTTTCAGATTCAGTCGAAACACGCTCAGAAGATGTATTTGTAACATTGATGGGAGCCAGGTTGCTATCCAGTATCAAAGGTAGAAAAACACTTGTGAGGTCAATTTCCTCAATAAAATCCAGTCTTGGTTGGAGGGATTGATTTTTTTATTAGGCTGCTACCTATCTATATGCAGGTAGGCATATTATATTGACATATTGTTTTTGCTTTAAAAATTGAATAACTAAAACACATCAAACTGGAGGAGATTTGTAATGTCAGTTATGAGTATTATCTCATGTAAGATTATGCAGGATGAAATTGTGTGGCTTTTGAGCAATGATCCTGAAATTGATAAGATCATCATCGTAGAAAACGAAAACATTTCTGAATTTACGGAAAAATTGAATGGACAGCATGTATCTCATGAGATTATTCCTTTTGAAAAGATGCAAGAGCATCTAGGTAAAATGGATGAAAATGAATCAATTGTAATAGTTAATATTCTGGAACTCGGACTTCATGCAGTGCCAAAAATACTGAAATCCGAGGTTTATCAGACTATTGAGGAAATGATTCCTTTCTCCGATGGTATACTCCTTTTTTACGGCCTTTGCGGCAATGTCCTTGGTAAGGTGGAAGAGGATTTCTGCCTGGAAAAAGATGGTTGCATCGTCCGAATACTCCGGGATGATGAAAGGATTGTTGATGACTGTATTGGAGCTACTGTCGGCGGTGGAGCTAATTACCTGAAGTTGCTTAAAACCCACAGTAAGGAACCTGCCTTTTTCTTCACACCCATGTATGCCAGTTCATGGAGGGAACTTTTGAACATTGACAAGTATAATCCTGATCCTGAAAAAGCTCTTAAGATGGCAAAAATGGTCAATGATATGGCAGGATATTCAAGGGTTGCAAAGGTCAATACAGGTCTTACATATGTAAAAGATATTGATGCAAAGATCGAGGATTATGCCAATCTTTTTGGATACAGCACCTTTGAAGTCTGCGGTAATCAGGAAATATTCAAGAAATGTTACTCTGCAATAAAAGATGAAATCAGGGATGAAATAAAGAACAAAAACCTGTGCAAGTGATCATGCCGATTTTAAGTATAGTCGCCTGTGAAATGCTTGAGGATGAATTGGTTCATGTTCTCTCAAAAGACTCTGAAATCAGGCACTTGTTTGTAGTAGAGAACAGGAACAGTTTCAGATTTGTACAAAAACTCAAATCTGAGAATCTCAGGCCCTTTATGCTTTCATCCGACAGGTTATATTCTCTCGTTTCAGAAAGCTATGGAAATACACCTGATGGTTTCATGGGATTATGTTCAAAGATTCCAGTCTTCAGACAAGTATGTAATTCGTTAAACCGGAAGAATGAACGAGAATTAACAGTTGTTGTGAATCTTCTAAGAAAGGATCTGCATTCTGATATTGATGATTTGCAGTCAGAAGTGTATCAGAACGCAAAAGAAATGTCTAAAATCTCAGATGGTATCCTTCTTTTTTACGGAAAATGCGGTTATAGTTCTGATAAAGTACAGGACGATCTGCAGAAGCTTGATTGCCCTGTTTATTTTCTCAGAGATGATGAAAAGAATATTGTTGATGACTGTGTTAGCGTAGCACTTGGCGGAAATGAGATTTACACGAAGACGATGTTACTTGGCAACGGAAGAGGAGCAATATATGCAACTCCCATGTGGTTATCCAGCATGAATGAAACGGATTACAGATCAACTGTATCTTTTCAGAATGTCCATAAATATCTCAGCAGTCCAATGTACAGCCTTCTTTTTAAGATAAAGAACCAGAACTACAAAGATGCTAATTTTCATCGAAATGCTTCAGAATTTGCGAAATTCTTTGACATGGAGATTATTGACATTGATGGAACGATGGACGTTGTCATCAATTCATATGTGGAAGCTAAAATAGGTATTTGTGGGAATGTACGTAAGTAACTAACTCAATCCCGAAGGGTACGGCGAAGCCGGCGTTTTCCAGGTGACTATACAAAATATTCTGCATAATACCTTGGAACATTTTCTTACTAGTCTTCTGTAATGCAATAATTTTTCTGTATAAAATCATCGGAATGTGCCGCCTTCGGCGGGTGGTTACTTTGTTTTCAGATTCAAAAAAGGATTACATGAAAACTTGCTATGAGTATAAGTGAATAAATATGAGAAACGGTTTAAAACAAAAGATAAGTGAGTAAGAACAGGTGTTAAACTCACTTTTTCAGCATGGTATTGATTTCGGCGAGGATCTCATCGTCACTCTTGCCGGTTGTATCAATACCGAGGTTTGCTGCTACTTGTTTAACATCAGCGGTCTTTGTTTCTTCTGATGGTGTTGTGTAAACCTGGTTCTTAAGGGAACGTTCAAATTCTTTTACTGACTGCTCTGACTCTTTCTGTGCCTTCTTGAACTCACCCATGGAGGTGCCCATGGAACGTGCGAGTTCCGGCAATTTGGTAGCACCAAAGAGCAAAAAGATTACTCCAAAGATCAGTAAAAGTTCTGTAGGGCCTAATGGCAACATTAACTATCACTACTCCGTTTTTATGCGTTTTCGGTATACGTTTTTAGTATACATTACTAGTATATAATTTATACTAATACTAGTACTTTAATATCATCTGGCCTTTGCGGCTTCTTCCATAAGGGAAAGAAGTTCTTCTGTGCTTTTTCCCTGCACATCTATTCCTGCTGATTCTGCAATTTGTCTGATCTTGTTGTCCATTTCAGTTGGTTCTGGCTCTATTGGAGCCTTAGCCGGACTCATATCAAGATCAGATAATCCAAGTTCAGCCGATAGTTGTGCTTTCTGGAAGTCGCCCCATGCTTTTCCTGCAGCCCGTGCAAGTTCTGGTATCTTGTCCGGACCAAAGATAAGCAACGCAACGACCAATATTACAACTATCTCAAGCGAACCTATCATGATATCAATAGACCCCTTATTCCTTTCTGGAATATATAGTTTATTTGTTCGTCTACTTTGAAACAAGTAATCCGATCTCAAATAACACTACCAGAAGGACTGCACAGACAAGCTGGGCAATGAAAGTCGGGTCTGGTGTAATAAATAATGAGAGTGTCAGAAGTGAGGCATACACCAGAAGTCTCATTTTCTGGAGTGTCTGTCGCCTGATTATCTGCATTCTGGTTGCAAAGAACATCAAAACCGGAATCTGGAACACAAGTCCCGTACCTGCCAGAAGTGTTACAGCCACAGACACTGTCTGCTTTACAGATATCTGGTTCTCAGCTACAGTATCAGAGGACAGAATTATGTAATTGAACATGAGTGGCAGGATAAAAACCAGCGCAATTGCAGCTCCGGCAATAAAAAACAGGAATGAGATCGGAACTACGCTTTTTATGAACTTCCTCTCGTTAGGATAGAGTCCTCTTGATGCAAACCTGAAAAGCTCATAGAAAGTAAACGGGAACGTAAATGTCAATGCTATCAGCAGTGCAATCTTTATCCTTGCAAACATCCATTCAAAAGGAGTATAGATGTTCATACCGACCTGTTGTCCAAGGAACATATCCCACGCATGGGTCAGTATGTATTCCGTGAAAGGATAAGCTACAAGAATGCAAAGGATCATTGCGCCAATAATGATGGCTAAACGGTTGCGCAACTCCTTTAGATGAAATCTGACGTGTTCGCTGTAATCTCCTGCAACGCCTATTCCTGCTGAATTTGCAGTCTCGGTTTTTCGTTTTTGGTTTATGGTTTGTTCGTCATCCATAAAATCATAATAGGTTTGGGATATATAGAATAAAAACTGATTGGGACTCTGTTTATCCTATACTTTATGATTCGTTCATTCTATGAAATTACGACCTAATTTTAAAATCAAAAACAATGCTATTCAGACGAAGGCACAGAATGTTATCTCTTCGATCATCTGGTATTTACCACGCAATTGTCCTGCAAAATCATAACTTCTATATACTTACTGAACAGTAAGTTACTGTATGGTAAGATTCTATGGTCGCGTGAAGGAACTCTCTCAGCTTGAAGAGATATACAATGCACCTGCTTCATCCCTGGTTGTGTTCTATGGAAGGAGGCGTGTGGGGAAAACTGAGCTGAGCAAAGAGTTCGTGAAGGACAGGAAAAGCCTTTACCTCTTTGTGGAGACAAAAAGCGAAGAGCTTTTGTTGCGTGATCTGGAAATTGAGCTTGGGAATGTAACTGGCATCAGACCGCGTCTGGACAGTTTTGACGACTTTTTCACCGTTATTTTTGGAATGCAGGAAAAACTGGTGATAGTACTTGATGAGTTCCAGAACTTTGCAAAAGTGAACCCGGACTTCTTCTCTAAATTTCAGAAATACTGGGATGCTCATCACCGCGATAGCCGCCACATGTTCATAGTAATCGGCTCCTTTGTGGGAATGATGAAGAGGATCTTTGAAGAGAGCAAAGAACCACTCTTTGGAAGAGCCACATACCTCTTCAACATCAAACCGTTCACTTTTACAGACAGTTATGCGTTCCTGAAGGGTCTTAGTTCCTTTGAGCTTGAAGAGGCCATGAAGACCTATTTCATCCTCGGAGGAGTACCCAAATACCTGCTCCTTGCAGCTCAGTTCAGCGAGCCTGAAGCTCAGAGTGTCTTCAGGAAACTCTTCATAGACACGCAGATACTCATGGAAGAGGCAAAGAACATACTCGTTCTGGAATTCGGCTCGGAGCACAAAGGATATTTTTCAATTCTCGAAGCCATTGCTTCAGGTAAAGCAATTCCTTCACATATTGCTGATTACACTGCAATGCCACATGGAACAGTTTCAAAATACCTGAATGAGCTTGTAAACAAGTATGAACTGGTCAAAAAGGAAGAGCCTGTGATAACCGGCGGATCACGCAATTCCCGATATTTCCTGCAGGACAATTTCTTCAACTTCTGGTTCCGGTTCATCTACAAGCATTACGGAACCTTTGAGATCGACCCCGAGCTTGCAGAAAGCATTGTCATGAAGGACCTGAACACTTATTTCGGATATGCATTCGAGGATGTTGCAAAAGAGATGCTTATCATGCTTAATAAACAGCAGAAACTACCTTTACGGTTCACTGGTATTGGGAAATGGTGGCAAAAAGATACAGAGATCGACCTCATCGCCTTTGACAGGTCAAGTCATGATGCTTTGTTTTGTGAAGTTAAATGGAAGCATCTCTCAGAAATGGAAGCCGCAAGCATAATGGAAAAACTAAAAGAAAAAGCCAAAAAGGTCAATGGCACATGGAACGAAAACTATTGCCTTGTGGCCAAAAAGATCGATGGAAAGGAAAAACTTGGTTTTATTGCCTTTGACCTGGATGATATCAGAAGGGAATGTTCTGGCAGGGTTGATCAATAACTATCCTAAAAAACCGAAACCCCAATTCATATTATATTGATGTGTCTTTACCGACAGCAGCAAGAATGTACAGTTCCTTTCGGAATTCATCATCAAAAAACAAGCTTCACCTTAATATCATTAAGATATTAACTTTTGTGATTAGTTCTTAATATATAGAATAAAAACATTGTACCCGAAAAAACGTAAAGGTGATATTTTGAATTCATTTATGGAAGATATCAGTGTGGTCATAGTTTCACTCAGAAAGAAACTTGCACTGCTGTTCTCAGTTTTCTTTGTTCTTTTCATGATATCTTTCCAGTTTGCAGGCTTAATCATAAGCACTATCAAGAACGACCTCCTGCCGGAAGGAGCCAAGCTTGTCTACGTATCTCCCCTGGAGATCATGATGCTCAAGATGAAAATAGCGCTGTTCATTGGAGCAATATGTCTGCTTCCATTTTTACTGTTCTTTGCGGTCAAGACACTCATGAAAAGAAAACTGGTAACCATCAAAATAAGAAAAGGTCCGGTTCTGGTCTCCTCGTTCTTTGCTATTCTCTCATTCCTTGCAGGTGCTTCATATGCATATTTTATTATGCTGCCACTCTTCATTGATTATCTCTACCTGAACGCCGCAGCATCAGGTGTTACTGCCACTTATTCGATATTCAGTTTCATATCATTTTCAGTTCAGGCCACTCTGATATTCGGTCTGGTCTTTGAGACTCCTCTCGTATTGACACTGTTGACCCGCTACAATATAGTCCAGTATGAGACTCTGGTCAAATATCGTAAGCATATTTACGTACTCTTTCTTATAATCGGTGCAGTTATCACCCCTCCCGATGTCATCAGCCAGATGATGGTGGGCGTGCCGCTTGTGATATTCTTCGAACTTAGTCTTCTGATAGTAAGGATTATGGGTACAGGTAAAGGAAAAAAGAAATGAACTTGATGGCCAAAATGGCATTTTAACAAGTTCTCTCTTTATTTATTCTCAGTTTTTGGCTTTGTAGAAATCCTACTATTAAAACTTAAAGACAATCAATAAACTGATTCATCGCAGATTCTGAATAACTAAAGTTATCTTGAAAGGGTCCGGCGAAGCCGGCGCTTTACCATTATAAAAAGCAAAAAATCTGCAGATACTACTATAGAGTACTTTACTTGCAGGCTTTCGTAGAATTATCTGTATAAATGTAATGATCTAAGGGATGATCTCCTGTATGGCATCATTGGAATGTGCCGCCTTCGGCGGATGGTAATTTTGCTTTTAGATTGCTTGTTGTTTATGTGGAAATAAAATAGATAAAAGGTTGTTTACAATCATATAATCAGGGTTTCTACAGAGCCCCATCTTCACTCATCTTTTTTCAGGCTTGCTACAATTGCCTGTCCAAGTGAGATTCCAGCATCTCCACATGGGACTTTAGAGTGAGAGACGAATTCCAGGTTTTTTTCTTCAATTATGTCGCGTATACAGTAGCTTATGTGCTCATTATACGCAACACCGCCTGTAAGTCCAACCATATCAATCCCTGTTCTATTTGCTGCTCTTGCAGCCATCTCAGAAACTCCACGAGCAAATGCATCCTCGTATGCCCATGCAAGTTCAGGTATTGAATACTCATTTTCATTGATCTTATTGTAAAGCTCAAAAAGCAGCATTCCGGTATCAAACACATTATCCTTAATAGTGACTGGAAGTTCCAGCAACTTTTCACTTGCTTTTCTTGCATAGGATTCCAGTTTCATGGCAGGCTCGCCCTGGTAACTTCTGTATTTGCATATTCCAAGAAGTGCTGCTGCTGCATCAAGCACTCTTCCTGAGCTGCTGGACATTACAACATTGATGTTCTTCTCCAGCTGCTCTCTTACCATTTTTAGTTCTATTTTTCCGTGTTTAAGCTCAAATGGCAGGGAAAACAGTTCATCGTCATCCACAAGTCCTCTTAGCATTGAAATGACCATGCGTTCAGGATAATATGAACAGAGGTCTCCTCCTGGCATTGCATGGGCTTTGAGGTGTCCCTGTCTGCTGTGTTCCATGTAGCTTGCCTGCAAAATCTCCCCGCCCCACACAGTGCCATCTGAACCATATCCGACACCATCAAGGGCAATACCTATAATCTCAGCATCCCGGTCTAGTTTTGCATCTGCCATGAGCGATACGATGTGTGCATGGTGGTGCTGTACGGGCACAACAATATCTCCGCCCGTTTCCATTGCAAATTTAGTTGTATTGAAGTGTGGGTGCATGTCACATCCCCAGCTTTCAGGTTCTATTGATGTGAGCTTTGAGAACCTGCTGAAGACCTCTGCATGATACATGGCAGTTTCAAAATGATTTGTATTTCCAATATGAGGGGAAATGTATGCTTTGTTACCTGAAGCAAAGATCAGGGTGTTGCTTAGTTCTGCTCCAACACCAACAGAAGGTCTGATCTCAAATGGCAGTTCGATGGGTTCAGGAACATATCCACGGGAGCGTCGGATGAATACATGACTGTCCTTGAAAGTCCTGATAACTGAGTCATCGATACGGTTCTCAATTTTCAGGTTATGAAGCAGGTAATTGTCAGCTATGTTTCCAAGTTCACTAATGGCTATATCGTCATCAATAACCATTGGCAGACCAGGAATATTGGCTGATGTCATGACATAGGCATCACTTGAAGTGTTCTTAAAGAGCATGTGGTGAATACCTGAATATGGTAACATAACTCCAACATTATGAAGCTCAGGTGCTATCTCTTCGAGGTCATAGTCAAAATTCGAATCCTCATTTTTATTAAGGATAAGAACTGGTCTTTTGCTGCTAAGGAGAAGTTTCTCCTCTTCTTCATTAATGTGGACTATCTGTCTTGCAGTCTCAATATCCTTTGCCATTATGGCAAATGGCTGCTGTGGTCTTCCGATTCTGCTTCTCAGAAGTCTCACAGCTTCGGTCTGGAAAGCATCGCATGAGAGGTGAAATCCACCATATCCTTTTATGGCAACGACCTTACCCTCATCGATGGCTTTTGCACACTCTCTGCTGGCTGCTTTTCCTTTTGAAATGATGCTGCCTACATTGTCTGTAAATGTGAGTTCCGGTCCGCAATTCTGGCAGCAAACTGTCTGAGCATGGAAACGGCGGTCTGAAGGGGAAGTGTATTCATCGTCACATACTTTGCATGTTTTGAAGTCGAACATGGATGTGCTCTGCCTGTCATATGGAAGTGTCCTTGTAAGTGTGTATCTCGGACCGCATTCTGTGCATGAGATAAATGGGTACTCATAGCGCCTGTTCTCAGAATCGGCAAGTTCTGAGGTGCAGTTCTTGCAGATTCCAATGTCAGGAACCAGTATTGAGTTTGGCGTCTTCTCTGTACTGCTTTTGACTATAGTAAAGTCATCATAGTTGCCGATATCGATATCTTTTGATCCGATCGAATATATCTGACTTACTGCAGGCTTTTCTGTTTCCAAGGCATGAAGGAATGATTCAATATTGCCGCAACTACCCTCAGCTATGATCTCAACTCTTCCGCCTGTATTTTTGACAGAGCCGGAAATGTTGTGTTTTTTCGCTATGCGGTATACGAATGGACGAAAACCTACTCCCTGCACAATTCCTTCGATAGTGATGAGCCTGGAAACTTTTGACATTGTTTTTTTGTACTCCAATATTCGCCTTAGTACGAACGGTTCGCATTTATGCTTAATTTTAAATTGCTTTATTATCTGAGATTACTAAAAATTAATCTATTAATTTCTTAATTTTGCAAAATAATAATTTGTATCTTAAAAAATACATTTTCATGATATTGATTGTACAAAATCCTATTTTTTATTTTGATATTCGCAATGTATAAATGCTCTTCAAAGTTTAAAACTACTTTTATTATTTGTACTGTAGTAATATACTTCATAATTTTGAATATGTTTTCATCGCTTTTTATAATTCAGCTGGAAAAATTTTAAAATATTGATAACTGGCTTCTGATTATGCAATAGTTGAAAAAAACATAAAAATATGTTTAGTTTAAACTCTCGTAGTGTATATACAATTAAGAGTTTCTTTTATATATCAATAACACAATTGTGAATTTACTCCTGGTAAAGTCCAGCAAAATAAGACCGTACATGAATCTCGATTAGTGTGGTGGTATCATCGATAATAGCGGCTTTGTTGTCGTTGATTGAGGCTGTATGTAATATACACTTCTCTGTTGTGTATCCTGCCATCATTAGCAATTATGGCACAACGAACCGCATAAATGATCATTTAAAGCATGTGGTCAGGTGTTATTCATCTGATGGGTCTCTGGCTTTAGAAAGGTGGAACCTGAATGAAAAACGAACAATATTCACATCATTGTGCATCATGCATGATCATGCGATCAAAAACGAGGTGAAAAACATGAGGTGTCAAATAGCAATAAGACCTGACACAGATGACCATGTTAGATGGATATTAAGTGTTGACCGCAGAATCGTACTGTTGGAATACATGAAAAAGAATATAGTTGGAAAAGCTTCCGATGTGGCCCAGGTAACCAGCAGGTCGACCCAGAATATGAGTCGTGCTATGAAAGAATTCGAAGATCGAGGACTTATTGAATGTATTAATCCTGCAAAAAGCACATGGAAAAAATACATGCTGACTGATACTGGCAGAAATGTGGTCAGGGAAATGGATGGGAAGTTCATCTGAAAAAACCAGTACTCCCTTTCCATTCTCTGCAAGTTTCGTTTAAAATAAAGGTTCTGCTTGATAATGTTTCGTACCAACAACCAGCAACAATGTCTCTGATGATCTCAGGGACATTCATTGCTGTAATTACTGCTATAATTATTACTGTATTTATTACTATACTTATTACTTTAAGACTGTTACTGATTATCACGCAACTCTTATCTATCATTGGTTATTTTTATTCTCACTCTGCATCCTGTGCCAGATTGGTGTATCCTTTAACAAGGGCAAGATTTGCATTTATAACAGATGTCTTGAACTTTTTGAGATCGTGACAAATATCTCCAAGTTCTTGGACTTTTGCCTGTTCAGTAACAACCTGTCCGTCGGCTACTACTTTATATGAAGGAATATCTACTGCACGGACTGTCGAATTATGTAGAATGACCACATCATCACCGATATTGCAGCCAAAAACAACCGATCCAAAACCCACAAAACATCCTTTTCCTATTGTGCAAGGTCCATGTACAATACAACCATGAGCAAGGGATGTATTCTTCTTAACCTCAACTTTTGATCCGCTTAGTCCATGAATAATTACAGCATCCTGAACATTACAATTGTCCTCAATAACAATAGAAGCACCAGGTTCATCAGCCCTGATTATAACGTTATGAGCGACGTAAACATTTTCTCCTATTGTAACATCGCCTACGATGACTGCATTTTCTGAAATCCATGCTGTTTCACTGATCTTTGGATGCTGGTTTTTGGGGTTTGGATAAAGCATATTTTCATTACCACCTTCGATTAAATGCATGTTTCAAATGCACAAACATATTATCAAGGAGCTACTCCTTTCGTCTGCACATTTATAGTGACTACTCGTCGAAACATTGTAATGATAAATAGTGATAAATTATTTATAATTATTGCCAGATCTCTTTTCCCTTTAAATAGTCCTTCGCAATAGGATTACAAATCTGTGCAGTAACAAGCTTTAATTTCTCAAAAGTACAGAATCAGCAATGTAATATTCAAAAGGATGATCCTATGATAGGTTATATTGCGGGAACACTGACAACTATTGCCTTTGCACCTCAACTGGTCAGGGCAATAAAAACAAAGTCTACAAAAGATGTCTCACTTTTAATGCTTATATGTTCCACGTCAGGAATGGCGTTGTGGCTTGTACACGGATACATTATCCATGACAATGCACTGGTCATTGCCAATTCTATCTCTGTGTCGCTGGCATTTTCCCTGCTGGTGTACAAAGTGAAGAACGAATACCAGTGCTCCAGGTCATGATATCAAACTACCCTGTTATCGTCTGATATTTCAGATAATAGTTCTTTGGATGATGTTTCGTTCAGATGCTTCAAATGCAGCTCAGCAGCAGCTTTCTCGGCTTTTCTTTTACTGTTCCCTGAACCAATGGCAAGTAGCTTCTCGTTCAGGTAAAGCCCAACTGTAAATTGCTTATCGTGATCTGGTCCTTCTTCCTCAAGCACTCTGTAACAGGGATTTCCAAGCCCGTTCTGGTGGAATATCTCCTGTATCATGCCCTTTGGATTAAAGTCTGCTATTCTCTCAAGAGCACTCTCAATATCGAAGAACCGATAAACAAAATCCTTAGCTATGGCATAGTTTCCCGAGGTTCCGTTATTCACATCAGGATTATCCATTCCTCTATCAATGTAAATTGCGCCAATGAGCGCTTCCATAATGTCGGATAGTTTTCCATCAATGTTGACATGGCCTTCCGAAAGGACAAAACGTGAAAGTTTAATTTTTCTGGCAACAGGTTTCAGACTCTCATTTGATGCCAGCACGGTCCTGATTTTAGTAGCAACTCCTTCTATTGTAAGTCCTTTTGACCGGGCATGCTCATTTATACTATTATCATGGAATGCATGTTCTGCAATTATAAGTCCGAGAACCGAATCTCCCAGGTACTCAAGTTTCTCGTAGTCTTTATTGCCAAGTCCGTTGGCTTTCCTGAAAGCACTCAGTTTTTCCTTATCTCCGCTAAAAAGGGAACCGTGCAGAAGAGCCTGTACAAGGTAGCTTTTATCCTGGAATTTGAAACCTATTATCTCCTGGAACTCTTCAAGGTCACTCTCATTTACGCTCAGGTCTGGATTTACTCTCACTTTTTTGCCTCTTAAAATGGAACTTTCATTTTTCTTCAGAATAATGTGTGTCATTTATACGCTACTATTATCCCATAGATTAGATTTGTATAAGGGCAATAGATATTTTCAAAACCTGCATCATTTAACTTTTTTTTGTAATCTTCCAGTGTATCAATAGAATCATAAGCATTTTCTCTCATTTCAAGCATATATCTTGCGTTTTCTTCTTCAAAACCTGCTTTTTTCATGTAATTGTACCACAGTTTTCTATACATATTTTCTTCTGATCTGCTATCTGATTTAAAAACGTCACCTGTTATGAATACTCCATTTTTGCTTAAAGACGAGTATATCATATTAATTACTTTAGATCTGTCTTCATCATCAAAATGATGAAGATTGAGGACCGTTAGTATTGCGTCAAATTTATTATCTGGCCAGGTATGAAAAACATCTCCCAGTATTAATTTTACATCTTTGAGAGTAGATTTGCTCTTAATAATCTCCAGCATCCATGGGGATTTATCAATACAGGTAATTTTTAAATCCGGATTTTCAATCAGGATTTTTTCGGTTATAAATCCGGGACCGCAACCAAGCTCAAAAAGTTTTTTTTCTCCAATAGGGATAAAGTCAACTAATGTTTTAAAGAAAAAAGAATGATTTGGGATTATTTTTTTCATTTTTTCTTCATAAATATGGTCTACATTGTCAAGATATTCTTCTATATTTATGATTGTTTCTTTCTTTTTTGGTCGATTTATTTGAACATCCCCTGAATAGTTAACTTCGTGTTTTGTTTCACAGGATTTTCCTTTGAATATATTGTAATAGTCTGTTACAAACCTGATATTTCTTTAAATCTATTGGCTCTCTTTAACATCGTGTGGGTAAACGAAGTTTACCCGCCATCAAGAATATCATTGTATTCCTACACTTCTCAGTCTTCAATCCATATGATCTCTTAAAAGCAGTCTTGATCTTGTTGTTCAATCCTTCAACAACACCATTACTGATACCTTGTTTAATTGATTCCAATATCCCGTGAGAATTTCTTTTTATCATCTTAGCCAATGTGATAATTTCCTTGATGTTGCTATGCGTTCCCCAATAATGCCATTTATCGAGATATTCCCTTGCTACTTCTACATTTTTTATTTCCCACAGACGCTGAAGTCCAAGCTTAAATCTATAAGCTTTTGCCGTTTTTGTATCCAGATCTTTAATCGATTGAATCTTAGTTATTTCACGATCCGATAGGTTTTCAGGATTTTTCAACCACATGAATCTTGTTTTACCAAGTTCTTTATTTGTTTGATATTCCTTTCTTCGAACCTTATCGATTGCATCGTTCATCATTTTGACAATATGGAACTTATCGTAAACGATCTTAGCATTCGGGAAATATTCTCTTGCTCCACCTTTAAAAGCAGGATACATATCCATTGAAATATACTTGATATTATCAGGATCTATCTTCCTGGAAATAACTTCCCTGAAGTTCTTGAAAACACTTCTTTTCTTCCCATTTTCAATATGAATGACTCTTGATCCTTTCAGGTCATAGAACAAGGTCACATAACTGTGACCTTTTTTGACAGAGATCTCATCTACTCCGATAGTATCAAGTTCAGACAGATCCATCTTTGCTCTTGCTTCTTCAACATAATGAGCTAGAATTATCCAGACTGAATTTTCATGAATATTGATCAATTCAGCAATAGAAGAAGCACTCATTTCTTTTGACATAGCAACGATCAATGCTTCAAAAAATAATGTGAATCCAGTGTTTTGTCTTGTCCATGGAACTTCAACAAGTTTTACACCATCTCCATCACACTTTGTTCTGGGAACTCTTGCATGAATGTATGTTACATGATGGAAGAAATCAAGGTGTCTCCATACTTTTTCTTTGGTATCATGGAGATCACACAGTTTGTTGCAAACAGGACAGGGGAACTTCGTTCCCCTTGTAAAATCAAGATAAATATCCATTCTCTTTTTAGAAACATTAAGATTAATGTCTTTAACATACCAAGGGGCGGTTATTCCCAGAGCCATTTGGATTAAGAGTTTATCGTCCATCCAATATGGATTGGATGAACACAATATTAAATTACCCACTCAATCTTGAGGAGATCCACAATTAAATATTTTCGATATCTTTGAGTACTCTATAACAAATTGTAGATGCGGGGATATAGGTAACTCTGATTTTTTGTACGCTGAATCTTATATTTATCGTAAAAACTTGTATAATAAATAGATATTTATAGCACTTGCTACATTTTATTATTATTGATATAAGGATAGATTATATGTATAAAGTATTTATCGATACAAACATATTCTTGCATTTGTATAATTCGAAATATGATAGCCTTAAAGTGTTTGAAGAAAACCTTCCGCTTTTAAAGGGTCATCTTTTGCTTACTGATCAAGTCCTTGAGGAATTTTTAAGAAATAGGGATTCTATTCTTCAAATACAAATTAACGCTATCAGTAATATCCCAAAACCGGTTGGTGAAACTAGTTTAATACGCCATCTTGATTTATTTACTAGAGTTGAAGATATAAACAGTTCTGTTAAAGATCTAAAAAAAGATTTGCTAAATAGGCTTCAAACAATAAAAGACAATACGGAAAATGATCCTGTATATAAATTAGTTATGGAGCTTTATAACGATTCAACTTCAATTATTTGCCAAAAAAACGATACAATTATTCAAAATGCTAATACTAGAACTATACTTGGCAACCCACCAATTACCAAAGATAAGAAAACTCACTGTGACCAAGTTATATGGGAAACATTACTTTCGCATTCTAAACATGATCTCATAATTTTGACGAGAGATTCCGATTATCTTGAAAAACCAAGTTTTTTGAAGATGGAATATAAATCAAAAGTAAATAAAGAATTAAAAATAGTTGATAAATTAACAACTGTTTTAGAGATAATTGGACAAAAGCCAACTCCTGATTTGAGAAATTTAGAAGAAGAAGAAGAAAAAGAAGAAAAATCACCAATTGTTTCTGGTAGATGGAAAGTAATAAAAACAGAAGGAAATTTAGCAACTGTGACTGATGGAACTACATTTGGTGAAATGCCTATAAACAATCCACATATTTCTTATCTTTGCCCATATTGTGGAAGCTATGGGCCTTGGAATGGAATCATATGTTTAACTTGTGGACACAGGAGCACTCCTGAATACTAAACAATTATTTGTTTAATTACTCTCCTCACATTCCTGCTCTTAAAATTCAATTCCCCTTCCATTGCTTTTTTCTTCAAATAAGCCAACGCACTCCTATGCTTGATTTGGAAAAAGATGAATCATTAGATTATTCCAACTAATATCTAAAAAATAGCATGAATTATAAGGTGGAGTTAGAAATCAGAAATACTCATTTCATTCAATTTTTCAAGGTTGATTCTCAATTTGTCGAGTATATTGGGATTATTAGGCACCATATCCGGCATTTTATTGTTATATTCTTTTGCAATTAAATCCAGAACCCTAGTAATATCTTCATTCTCCTTGTTTCCAATTAACTCAAAGTAACTTTCATGGATTGCAATTAGATTAGCTGCTAGCAAAGCTAAACTCACGTCTAAAAGGTCGCTTATAACTTTATGATTTAATCGAAAGTCATTCATAGCACCTTCTACCGTTGGATGTGCACACTTAGAAACTATACCATACAAATCAGTAACTTGCTGTTTTTTTATGTCAGTATACAGTATTTCCCTAATTTTTGATGGTTTTAGCCACTGATATTTATTACGCAGTTCTTTCTTTTCTTCAGTAGATAAATCCCCAAGCTCTTTTTTATAACATAAATCAGCTTCTTCCTTTGTTAGTTGAAGTAGATATATCTGCATGACTCCTTCAAAAACAGCTCTCAAATTTAGGTAACTGGAATTAGCAAGTCCCAATTTGGTTAACTCATGAGCTGCAATTATATAATGATAATTCCTCTCAAAAAGAATTGGAATTAAGCATTTAGGCCCGGTTTGTATTTTTCCTGTGGCCTCATATTCACTACTAAAAGTAGAATTTAAAAGCATGTCTATATTATAGGTGACTTCTATACTACGTTGAAAGATGTCTATTTTTCGCGTATGTTCTTTTGAAACCATATCCTTTCTGGTTTGAAATATTGAATAGATTTCAGAATATGTTTTGTTTTTAAAATCAAATTGCATTCATATATATTATACTTTATTATATTTTTAACTTTCTTTCATTAATTCTTCAACACCCTTCCCACATTTCCAACCTTTCCTTCACATGAACATTCATAGTAAATGGCTTATCACTCTTAGCATTCTTTTTCATATAATGCAATGTACCCTTTGAGAATCCCATTTCTTTCCATTCCTTATAGCCAATAGCAAGAATCTTCTTTCTCAATAAATCCGTATCATCCCTTTTCCCAACATAAGCAGGCTTAGCAAAATCAATCATTTTCCTATTGCCTGTGAGATGTTGAGCTAATTCTCTACCTTTCAACAGCAAGACACTACTCCAAGTAGTATTCTTTTTTCTATACTCAATCTTACTGTTCATCATTGAATTAAACTCATCTGTAACCTTTTTTGCTCCTGAAGGCTTTAACCTGAGAGAATAACTTTCAGTTCTTATGAAATCCTTATTCTCCATTGCTTCTTTTTCAATTAGGTTAATAACCGCAAGATCAACAAGGAATCTAAAGGGCTCCTGAAAATCATAAGCTAAACTATGCTTGCTTGGATTCATTTCATGCAAAAATCCAACACGTGAATCAAGACCCACTGAATTGATAATCCTTAAACATTCAGATTCAAGCAAAGAATATCCGTAGTTAAGCATGACATTTGCTTTATCTCCTGCTCCCATTGGCCGCCTGTACTTGTCTATTCGTGCTTTAAAATCATACTCAATAGGAATGACACTTTGTTAAACTCATTCCAATACTTCCAAGCAATACCACCTTCAATACCCATTAATTCCCTGATAGATTTTACATTTTTGATTTTTCCTTTGTCGGTAGTAAAATCATAGTCAACCTCAGAGTATCTTTGTTTAAGATAATCAAGCACAGCTTGGGATTTGGATATTTTAGCTTCAATAAATTTCCTGGCTATCTTTAATCTAGTTTCTTCATTCTCAAAAGCGTGATATTGAGCAAACTTAATCTTTACATTTGCACTTTCAGGGGGAAGCATAGTAGTCAATAATTTACCATCCCAATTGAGTAGGGTAACCTGTACATTGTGTTTAACAAGCCATCTAATAGCCTCTATACTGATGTTTCCACTTTTACCATAAATTACAATGCTGTCAATATCTATTCTTTTGGGTGAGAAAACATATTGAAGAGGCTCTTCAGTTGTAGAGAAACGACCATCTTTTACATGCAATTTTGCACCACTCACACGCATGTCTATTCCGTGTCCATTGAGAAGAAGTAATTTCATAAAAACACCACTTAGAGATAACAATTTGTCTAAATTTTAAATGACGTCGTTTTATATAGTGTTTATGGTCAAATTTTGTCTCAAAATCGTATTGCAGAGACATGGAATTAAATAAAAGTTGCTTATAAATACGACTTTGTATGCAAAACTCATAAGTTGCGGCAAATTTGCATGCAAATTGCCTAGAAATTGGGCAAAATCTCAATAACTTTGTTTTATCCTATTTTAGAGTTAGTCTATTGATATTGAAAGTTAATTTTCTGATTTTCTATCTTTAGAGACTCCAAGGACTGATAAATTCGGCGCAAAAAAATGTTTATATGTTCTATTTTGCCTACTGTTTTTCTGTAAAATCAGATACAACCAAACAATAGGAGTTAGAAACATGAGCAGACCACGATTCTCTAAGGACTACAAAACTTATGGTGCATGGCTAAAAGCCATTCCTAGAGATTCCAGATATGCAAAAGAGATCATAAGAAAACATCAGTATTTCCCAGATAAAAGCTTGAACCAGTTAAGAAAACTCAGGATTAGTGATTGTGACCTTAGTAAAACAGGTTGGAGTAGTTTAACTTCAGGTCAGAAAAGTGATAGAAAACTATCTCTTGAAATATTAAGGGAAATGAGGAAGGGAGAATCATTAACCAACATATTAGAGAAAAGAGGAGTTAGCAGACAATTTGCTTTAAAGAATCTGGGTGGCCACCTTCAGAAGTCAGGTAAAGAATGGAAGGTTACAGCAACAGATAATCTTGAAGTTGAAATGTCATTCTATGGAACCGAAGGACACACTTCCATAGTAACCAGCAATTCAAAAGATAGAGCCTTAATAGGAAAGTATTTTGCTCTTGTACAAAAGGCGCTTAAAACAAATGATCCTTCAGTTTTGGAACAATTCAAAGGTCAAAAAATAGTAGATGCTAAAGGAAAAGAGCACTTTTTTGAAACTGATCTTGACAAGCTATACGAGATAGCAGAAGCTCAGGAAGAGCCGGAGTTTTTTGAAATATATAAGGAGTGAGGTGAAACCATGAATAAAGCAGAATACAAAAAGAGTATCAATAAACAGAAAAGAGACAAGGAAACAGTTCTTTGTTGTTCTATTTGTGGTGAATCAAGTCCTGAAACACTTGAAAACCATCATTTGTATGGAAGAAAACGTTCACCCAAAACAAGACCTTTGTGTAAGAATTGCCATGCAAAAATAACAGCAGAACAGAATAAACTCAGCCCAAAAGCAAGGAAAGATTCTCAACAAAGTTTTGCTTTAGTGTCTATTGGGGCTATTTTGAAGGAAATAGGAGACGAATTGTTAATTTTAGGCTTTGAGGTAGGAGCAGATGAGTAAGATAGCAGTCAGAGGATACACTCAAAAAGTTTCTAACACAAAATGTGATAGTCCTAAAAACACAAATGAGCATCCACTAAGACATGAGAGAGTATTTGTCTTTGATACTGAAACAACAATAGACCAATATCAGAACTTGAAAATAGGCTATTTTCAAATTTATCAGGATGAATGGATTCAGCATGAAGGACTTTTCTATGAACCTTCGATGCTTGATGAAAGGGAGAAAGTTGTTTTAAAATCGTATTCAATGGAATATGGTATTGAACTCTATAACCTTGAAGAGTTTATTCAAGATGTCTTCTATTCTGAAATGTTTGATTTGAGAACTCTTTGTATAGGTTTCAATCTTCCCTTTGACCTAAGCAGAATAGCTATGAGAGTTGGAGATTCAAGGAAAAAGAACAGAGGTGGTTTTACATTTACTCTTTCCTCTAATCGTTTTAATCCACCTATTGTAATCAAGAAATTAGGTTCTTCTCACAGCATTAAATTCACTACTACAAAGCAGAACAAAGGAGAGAACTATTTTTCAGGTTATTTTCTTGATGTACAAACACTAGCTGAAGTCCTGCTTCAATCAAATAAAATCTCTCTTGCAAAAGCCTGTGAGAAATTGAATACAGACATTCAGAAAATGAAAAATATAGAACATGGAAGGGTTACAAAAAGGTACATTGATTATCTTGTAACTGATGTTGAAAGTACATTTGAGGTTTACCAAAAGCTCATAGAGGAATTAGACCTTTATCAAATACAGCTAGCACCCACAAAAATATACAGTTCTGCATCTCTTGGGAAACATGCATTAAAGCAACTTGGAATTAAACCATTAAATGAACAATTGCCTGATTTTTCCGATAGCTACAAAGGCAATATCATGACCGCTTATTTTGGTGGTAGGTGTGAATGTAAGATTAGAAAAGTACCTGTTAAAGTAACAACCCTTGATTTTACAAGTATGTACCCAACTGTTACAATGGTTCTTGATCTCTGGAAATTCATTATTGCTGAGAATATTGAAACAAAGGTTGTTACTGTTGAGATAAAAAGGATGCTTGCAAAGGTGAACCTTGAATACCTGCAAAATAAGGATAACTGGAAAGACTTCATTGTAATGGTAAAATTACATCCTGATGAGGATATTCTACCTATCAGAATGGTATACAAGAAAGATAGTTTGTCCTTTAATGTGGGTGTTAATTATCTAAGCTCTGATCTTGAATTATGGTACTCTTTACCTGATGTCGTCGGATCTGTCCTTCTAACTGGAAAAGTACCGGATATTGTAGAAGCAGTTCGTTTTATTCCTAAAGGGATTCAGGCTAATTTGAACAATTCCCAAATACTTGGGATTGATATAGACCCTTCAGAAGATAATCTTGTTCAGGTACTTGTTGAGGAAAGACAGAAAATCAAGTTAAGAATGAAATCACTTGAGAGAGAAGATTCAGAGTATCAATCTCTAAAAAGCAGAGCACAGGCCATTAAGATTCTTGTTAATGCTATGAGCTATGGGATATTCATAGAACTAAATCCTGAAGATAAGAAAAGCACAATTCAAGTGCATGGATTAGACAGTTTTGAAACATCAGAAAATAGGTATGAAAAGGAAGGGAATTTTTATCATCCTTTGCTAGCTGTTATGATTACATCGGGTTCAAGGTTGTTTCTTGCTATTGCTGAAGCTAAGGCCAAAGAATTAGGTTCTACTCATGCCTACATGGATACTGATTCTATTTTTATCCCGCCTGAGCACTCACAGGAAATAGTCGAATATTTCCAACCATTGAATCCATACAGCCTAGATATTGATTTGTTGAAACCTGAAAAGGTGGATATGTGGTTTTATGGAATATCCTCAAAACGCTATGCTCTTTACACTTATGAAGATGAGAATATCAAATTCATGGAGCATGAAAGGTCTTTCAAACTTCATGGTTTGGGGCATCTTACAAACCCATTTCCAAAGGCTGTTAATGATTGGCAGGCTGAGATATGGGAAGATATTCTAAAATTACATTACGGGATAATCTCAGAACTTGATATTGAAAGGAAATATTCTAGTTTCTTTGCTATTTCAAGGCTAACGGTTACTACTCCAAATGTTCTTAACAGGTTTAAGAGACTTAATAAGAATAGATTATGGAAGCATCAAATTAAGCCATTCAACTTCTATCTTGTTGGATTCCAGACAATAGAGGAAAATGGTAAAGCTGTAAAACCTTTAGCTCCTTATTCAAGCGACCCTCAAAGCATAGTTTACAATCCTTTCATTGATTATGAAACAGGAGATTTTAAAAAAGGTTCGTATTATTACAAACAATTGAATAGAACAATTATCCATTATATCAATCATCCTGAAGCTAAGTTTGATGGAGACACAGGAGTACTCGAAAGAAAACATATTCATGCTAAAGGTCTTGTTTACATCGGGAAAGAAGCAAATAACATAGACGAGCAGGCTCTTGATGTGAAGAAGGCTCAAGAGTTCGTCAATGAAAATGCTGTCTATGATTTTATCTTACAACTAACTCCTGAAAAAGCAAGAGAGCTTGGAATCAAGCATAGGAGTGCTTTGGCTTATTTGAAGAAAAAAGCAAAGGAAGGGGAATTGAATTTCAAGAGCAGGAATGTGAAGAAGGTAGTTAATGTTTTGAGTTACTCCTATGTGAGTGGTGTAAAATAATAGCGGTCAAGAACTAAAAACATAATGATAAAAATTATTAATGTATATACAAACATCTTAGGTGTGAATTCAGGACAACATGTTGGTCGCAAACCATCTGTTTTTTCTAAAGTTATCTTCAGTGCATTTTTATGACGTCTATCTCGTTGAAGTATATAATGAATCTGACCAATCAACATAAGAATAAAACTTACTATAACTAACAAGAATACTATTGCTATATTGGTTAAATTTGTAGACCAAAATAAAAAAAACAAAATTGCAAGTGGGACAATTAGTGTAAAGAACAAGATAATAACATCGGATTTATTAGATTTATCTGTTGATAATTGTTTGTAGCCTTCTTCAATGTATATTTGATCTGGATTTGGGCGATTATCATATTTATTCTCATCTAATTTTGGCTTATTGAGAAAAAGTGCTATAAAAAAGATTGCTGCAAAACTTCCCCAACCAATTTTTTCTAGCTTTTCAAGTTTTTCTTGGTTTTCTGGAAGATCATATTTAGAAGTCGAGCCAATACAAACTGAAGTAAAAAGAATTAAAATAATAATGATCGAGAGAATTAATAATTTAATATTCATAAATATTCAACTCCTTTTACTTTTAAATTTCAAAGTAAAATTATACTATTTATTATTTACTATTTTAAAATAGTTACGAATATATCATATTTTGCTCATAATTAACGAGCGTACAAAAAATCAAAGTTAACTATATCCCAAATTTTAGATGCGGGGATATATACAAGCGGAAAAAAGTGTACGCTTTTATTAGTTAAACAAACAACCGAAAATTAACTTTTAAAAAAAGATGTGTTTTCGTTTCTAAACTAAAACTGAGTTAATCACAAGATGATAAGTGCTTATATTTTTAATTCATAGATAGTGTTAAAAATAGAATAAAATACAAACATAAGATTACTGTTTTTGTATTTGTTTACTTTTGAGAGTTTGCAACCTTTCCTCTAATCTTGCCTTTAATTTCTCTAGACCTTCTTCATCATTTTTGTATTCAATATGTCTATGATGGGTTAAATCAAAAGGAATGTCGTTAATATTTTGAGTTATAGGAACTACTTCTTTACCTAAGGTATGTGCGATTCCAGCTTCATAAAAAACATTTGCGTTTTTTGAGGCTGTCAAAAACTTTGGTGTTAAACTTTTTTGGATATGTTCCCCTCCCAATATCCTCTTTTTACGTTTAAATAGTTCAACATTCCCTCTGGTGTTTTAAATATCCTTTTCAATGAATCTGGTAACGTTTGTCGATAATAGTTCTCAATAGGATTTGTTGTTTTTGAAACGAATCCATCCACCATAAACCAAGTCAACCTTTCGAAGTCTTTTACAATTTTATCTATTGATTTATGAAGTAATTGAGGAATCTCCTCTATATTACTGATTATCTCTTGAAGTCTGTTGATTGCGATATTTATATCATATGTTCTAAATACTTCCTTGATCTTTGTAAATGCCAAACATAAGCTGATCTTTTCCCTGGGGCCAATAAATTTTGATTTTAGTTTTTTGTACACATCTTTCCCAATAAGCTTGTACAGATGAAATATGCAAAGCTGATGCTTGATTTTTTAGTTCATCCATAATTGATTTGTATTTTCTTCGGTGGTCGGTTGAAATGGCATGTAGAGGCTTATAATCTATTGCATTTTTAATAAAACCCTTAACAGTAGCATATTCGATATCTGTCACAATTTTCTCTTTTACTGGTTTATTCAGGACAGAGTCTATCAAACTGAGCCTGTAAAACCGACTTCCATTCAGTTTTATATATTGTTCATCATAACAATAGTATCCAGAATAAAGATTATCATCGCTTGATACTGATATTCTGTTTGACTCTGCAATCCAGTTATAAATTGTCTGGTGAGAGGGAGAACAATCATATAGTGATGTGAAGATCTTTTGTAGGTGTCGGAATGAACAATAACCAGTCTCGTATGCTTTTTCTATACAGCGTTCATAAGTTCGGGCATATTGATGTCCTTTTTTTACAATTGAATCAAGAGGTGTTGTGAATTTTTTAGAACAAATTTTGCAATAGTATCTTCGAACATAAATGACCTGACTTCCAAACTCTGCTAATTTTAGCTTGCGTTTGTAATATTCTTGTTTGATCACTTTCCTAGAACCACAAACAGGACAGCAAGGATAAAGGAGGTCAAAATGATTGTCTGCATGCAGAACAAGCTCCTTCTCATTGTGAATATTCCTATTTTCAGTTGAAGATAATTGAGATGTGATAGCATCTTCAAAGCTTGTAATGCCTGAAATGCAATCGCTTAGTTTAAGTTGAATTGAGCTAATATGAGATTTGAAAGTGGATATGATATGGTTTGTCACAAAACCATATTCACTTTCATAATATATATTTATTGTTATTAATTAGCCCAGGCTCTGCAACACCAAAGTTTTTGACAGCCCCCGTTTTTTTCTGAAAAATCGACGATAACAATAGACGAAGAATAAAGTAGTTCAAAAATATCTTGAATCAAAATACTATTATTCCAGAAATCATCTGCTCTTCGACATTCTAAACCAACTTTACTGCATACCTGCTTGATTGTAGAATACACACAGTTATAGTCTTCATTAAATGGCATCATTACAGATACAAAATCTGTCAATATGTTAATCTCTGGAACTTTAAAACAAGATGGGCATATAGTAATCAAACTTTTTTTGTAATCACTAATAGAAAGATAGTCTTTAGCACATGGTTTTTCAACTACGTCAAACCAAAAAGCTTCTATAAATTCGTGGATGGTAATAGAAGCGTACTCTATAATATCATTATATGCAGATTCACTAACATCTATATTATAATTAAGTTGTTTCATTTTGAAAATTATTGCAGGCTCCACACTAATTTTCATAATGCAACCCGAGTTATTCTCTATTTTCGCAGGGGATATAGAATAACTAATGTTAATGGGAGCTTCATCCGTAAGCTTACTCAAAGTTAGAAAATATATTTCTTGGTCATATTGGCTTTTTGTTATTAATCGAAGGAATTTTTTTAATTTCAACTTAAGCGGGGCATTATCTTGTATACTCCGACTAAATGTTTGTTGAAACAAATAATTTTTAGAGTAGGGGTTACTCGAGTTTAATCTATCATATCCCTTCCAATAAAAATAATCAATGATTTTTTCAATCAAACTATTGTATCTTTGATCATTGATGCTTATGGGAATGAAACACTTTCCTTCAACAATAAAATTAGATTTACGAACCATTAATATCCCTATACAAAAAATTATCCTAACTCCTTGAAATATTCTGTTTAAATAAGTACAATAAACCATAATAAGCTTACTGTTACCTACTGGCAGGTTATTTTAAAAAGTTTGATTATGTCCCTAAATCAACACCCTTCCCACAATTCCAACCTCTCCTTTACATGAGCATTCAGGCTAAACGGTTTGTCAGCTTTAGCATTTTTCTTCATGTAGTGTAATGTACCTTTAGAGAATCCCATTTCCTTCCATTCAGTATAACCAATAGCAAGAATCTTCTTTCTCAGAATATTAGTATCATCTCTTTTCCCAACATAAACGGGCTTACTAAAATCAATTGTCTTCCTCTTACCTACAAGATATTGAGCTAACTCCCTAGCTTTCAACAAAAGAACACTTCCCCAAGTAGTATTCTTCTTCCTGTACTCAACCTTTCCATTCATCACAGCATTGAACTCAGCAGTGAGCTTCTTTGCTCCTGAAGGTCTTAACCTGAGTGAATAGCTCTCTGTCCTGATGAAGCCCTTGTTATCCATAACTCCCTTCTCAATCAGGTTAATGACAGCAATATCCACAATAAACCTGAATGGCTCTTGGAGATCATAAGCAAGGCTGTGTTTACTTGGATTCATCTCATGCAAGAAACCAACATGCGAATCAAGACCAACTGAGTTAATAGCTCTCAAAACTCAGACTCAAGGAGAGAATAGCCATAATTGAGCATAACATTGGTTTTGTCACCTGCTCCCGTTGCTCTCCTGTATTGGTCTATCCTTGACTTGAAATCATAATCTTCGGGAATGGTTTTGTTAAACTCATTCCAGTATTTCCAAGCAATACCACCTTCAACACCCATTAATTCCCTGATAGACTTAACATACTCAAGTTTCGCCTTATCCTCTGTGAAATCATACTCAATTTCAGGATAGCGTTGTTTAAGGTAATCAAGAACAGCCTCAGACTTGGATATTTTAGCTTCAATGAATTTCCTAGCAATCTTCAGCCTAGTTTCTGCATCCTCATAAACCTGATATTGTGCAAATTTTGTCTTTACATTTGTACTCTCAGGAGGGAGCATAGTAGTGAGAAGTTTCCCATTCCAATCGAGGATAGTAACCTGTACGTTGTGTTTAATAAGCCATCTGATAGCATCTAAGCTGAGATTCCCACTCTGACCATACACAACTATGCTATCAATATCAATCCTCTTAGGCGAGAACTCGTATTTTTCAGGCTCTTCATTTGCTGAAAATCTGCCATCCTTTACATGCAGTTTGGCATTACTGACACGCATATCTATTCCATGACCGTTTAGTAAGAGCATCTTCATTAGAATCTCCCCACATCAGAAATTCTCTGTTCAAAAGGATCTTTAAGCATTCCAAGATGAATCATGGCTCTAACTCTTACTTGAGCAATGAACTGAGCAGACTCTTCTTTACACTCTAGCCTTAACTTTTCCTCAAACTCATAGAGTTCTTCCCTATGTTCCTCTATTATATGTGCTGTATAGTCAGTGTCATAATCAAGAATCTCATGAAGGTTATCTAACTCTTCAGCATCCTTTTTTAGCCTATCAATAACAGCACTATCATTGTAATGTCCTAGTAAAAAGATAAAATGAGTTCTAAGGTTCTTGTGTCCATGTGGTAATGGCTTTGGATACTTATTCAATAGACTTCTAAGCATCTTAATAGCTTCTTGTCTATTATAGGGTTCTATATCCTTTTTGTCTATGTATGTATAGACAATTCTTAGGATATTGTCTATAAGGTCTATGTCTTCTGTGTCTAATTGGGCTATAAGTATGTCTAATTGGCTAGGACTGAGTAGACAGTGTTTCTCATATCTTTCCAGTTCTTTAAGTGCCATTTTTTGCTTTATGGGATTATCTGAAGAGATATTATCAATAACTGAATCTATATGTCTTCTTATGTCATCTGATTTCTTAAGGGTAAAATAACTAGAACGTCCATCCTCATCGGTTATGCCTGCTTCTTTAAGAGCATCTCCTTTAAGCTTGATCACTATACCTCTTTTTACCATACTGTCAAGCTTTCTATTGATACTCTTTTCACTATATCCACTACCACTTCTATGCTTATTCTTTAGGTTCTGTATGAGTTGCGCCCTTCTAACATAGCCTTGATTGGATAATATACGTCTGACTTCTTGGTCAAAGTCTAACCCTTTTTTATACATAATTATACCCTAGTTGATATAAGAACTATATCATATTTATACCTAATCTTATACTCACTTTCTGTACAGATATGATGAGTTACATAGTGGAAATTGTGACTTATTATGTCAAGTAAAATAAGAATGCTAGTTAGCCTTTCTTCTTACCTTAAGGAGAAAGTGGAATCGTACTCTGAGAAATATGGCTGTTCTCAAGCCGAAGTGGTTAGAATGGCTCTCATAAGGTATCTGGGGGATGAAGAATGAGCAGACCAGAGTTTTCCAGAGAATACAGGACTTATGGAGAATGGCTCAAAGCCATGCCGAGAGATTTCAGGTATGCAAAGGAGATCATCAGGAAACATCAGATGTTTCCAGATAAGAGCTTGAATCAATTGAGAAAATTGAAATTATCTGATGCATCCCTTGCTTCAAGGTCATTTGACATGTTATCGCCTGTACAGAGAGACATGAGAACAAGAGCTGTTCTTGCAGTAAATGACATGAGAAAGGGTAAATCCCTTACCACAGCAGCAAAGGAGCAGGGAATCACTGTACAGGACGCTCTCAAACATCTTGGTAACGCTGTATATAAGAAAAATGGACGTTGGGTAGCAACAAAGACCGATAGCATTGAGAGAGGCAGATGGCTCTTTTCCAATGGCAAAAGGCTTAGTGTTGTTGTCAAAAACTCAAAGGATGCATCACTTGTCAGTAAGTATCTGAATGCTGTCAGGACTGCATTAAGAACGGGAGATGAAGCAGCACTCAAGCCATTCAAGAATGTTACAATAGAGGGTGCTGATGGGAAGGATTACCCACTTGAGACAGACCTTGAGAAGCTGTATGAGGCAAACGAACAAATCGAGGACTCTGAGTTCTTGCCAATATACGATGATAGGAACTAAGCATCCTTTATTCAAGTAGGGGATAGGTTTGTCCAACGAAGATTTCATTTTGCAGATAAAACAGCAAGCTAAGAGCGAACAGCTTGTTAAAAATGGTATCTGTGAAATTTGTGGAGAAACCAATCCCTATGCTTTGAAGATCTACGAGAATCATCACATTTCCACAAGAGGTTTTTCGGATGAAACTAGAGTTCTTTGTCTGAATTGTCATGCTGCTGTCACGCATTTTCAAAACGAACTCCCGCCTAAGTATAGATCAAGCCAATTACCACTAGCGGAGAGACTTGACTATGTTCTGCTTACACATGCGGCACTCAGGAAAAGAATGGATGAGATTGAGATTGATTTGTTAAGAAAGAGATATGAGGGAAATAATAAATGAATAGCGTTGCACTAAGGACATTTTCAACAAAAGGAGATGCGAAGAAACAATCTCCTTACACGTATAAACAGGAGATGCCTGATTTTTCCAGAGTCCTTACTTTTGATACAGAGACAACAGCGGATATGTATTTTAATCTGAAGTTTGGCTCATTTATGGTAAATGAGAATGATGTGTACCAATATGCCGGATTATTCTGGGATAAGAGACACGTTTCAGAAAAAGAGTATAAAATCCTGAAGGAATATTCAGAAAAACACAATATACGTTTGTTCTCACTTGAAGAATTCATCAAGATATTCTATTTGGAAGTCTACGAAAGAAAAACGCTCTGTATTGGTTATAATATCAACTTCGACCTCTCAAGGATAATCCTTGATTACGGACATGGTAGATATTCAGGCAAGGATGGATTTTCTTTCTTATTAACAGAGGATACAACATATCCACGTCTTCGCATCAAACACCTGACAGGGAGATCATACAATGTGGAGTTCACAAGAGCAAAGGGCAAGTACAGGAAGGAGAGAACGTTCAAAGGTCATTTTCTGGATGTAGCCAATCTTGCATGTACATTAACCGACAACAAATCTCTCACACTTGAGAAGGCTTGTGAGATATTTGACACCCCAATAAAGAAAAAGGGAAGAAAGAAGCATGGCAAAATTACTCCTGACTATATTGAATACAACATCAAGGACGTACAGTCCACTTATGAGCTGTTCAAAAAGGTAAGGCAGGAGTATGAAAGATATCAGTTAGGTATTCCAATGACTGATATTTACTCTGCTGCTTCTCTTGGAAAGCAAGCACTTAATCAGTTCAACATAACTCCTTTCATGCAACAGAATCCAGATTTTCCTCCTGATATTCTTAGGAATATAATGAGTGCTTACTATGGAGGGAGATGTGAATGTAGGATAAGAAAAACACCTACTAAGGTCACAGTTCTGGACTTCTTCAGTATGTATCCAACCGTAACACTCCTTCTTGGTCTCTGGGATTTTGTTATCGCGGATAAAATTCAATACGCGGACGATACGGAGAACGTTCGGCGATTCATCGAGGCGTTCACATTCGCGGATGCACTCGACCGCGATACGTGGACGCAGTTAAATGTCCTCGTTGAAATCGAGCCTGATGGCGATATTCTCCCCGTTAGAACGAAGTACGCGGGAGAGGATGGAACGTTCAATATCGGCGTTAATCGCATAACTATGAATGAATCGGTGTATTACTTCCTCCCTGACGTTCTAGCCTCAAAGCTACTTACAGGCAAAACTCCCAAGATAAAGAGAGCTATCAGGTTCATTCCTGAAGGCATACAGGAAGGTCTCACAGAATCAGAGGTCTATGGAGTTCATGTGAATCCAAAGGAAGATAACCTCATTAAAGTTCTTGTTGAACGCAGACAAGAGATTAAAGATGAAATGAAGAAAGTATCAAAGGACTCACATGAATATGATGTTCTGGATGCACAACAAAGAGCCTTGAAAATCCTCAATAACTCCACTACTTATGGAATTTACATTGAGATGCACCCAAAGGATGAGGAAAAGCTGAGAGTATTTAGCAACGTTGAGTTTGATTCAAAGGGAAAATATGAACAGCCTGGGAAATTCTTTAATGCTACCATTGGAGCGAACATTACAGCAGGAGCAAGGCTATTGCTTGCTATTGCAGAGAAGTTTGTGATGGATAAGGGAGAGGTACATGCATATATGGATACGGATTCAATCTTCGTTCCACCGCACCTTGCAGATGAATTGAGTCATTTATTCGATTCACTGAATCCTTATGATTTCAACAAGCCAATCCTTGAGATAGAGGACGGAATGGAAGATATTTGGTTCTATGGAATCAGTTCTAAGAGATATTGTTTGTTCAGGAAAGAAGGAAACAAGACTATCATTCCTGAAGGCAAGAAGCTGTTCTATAAACTGCATGGATTAGGACACATAACAAACCCATTCAAAAGGGAATTGCAGGAAGGAGACCAATGGCACAAGAAGTTGTGGGAGGATATTCTCAGAGTTCATTTCAATCCTGAAGAGCTACCTGATGTATTGGAAAAATATGAGAACTATGCAGTTATCTCCAAACTTGCAGTTTCAACAGGAACGATATTGAGACGCTTTGAGAAGATGAACGAAGGGAAGCCATTTGATAAACAGATCAAACCTTTCAACTTCATGTACGTTGGTAGCGGTGCAACAATTAATGAAGATGGTGAGAAGGTCAAGCCTGTTGCTCCTTACAACAATAATCCACAGGTTGTTGTTGAGCAGGAGTTTATAGACTACAATACAGGAGATACACTTCAAGGAAGGGAATACTGGAAGCCATTAAGTGATGTATTTCTTGATTACATAGATCATCCTGAAGCTAAATTTGAAGGAGATATAGGAGTACTGCAAAGGAGACATCTGAAGCCTAAAGGATGCGTGTATATTGGTAAGGAAGCCAATAAGGTTGAAATGCAGGAGCTTGAGAGCAATACTGTTGAGACTTATCAGGATATTGAGAGATTAAGGGAGTTTGTTCTGGGTTTAACTCCTGCTGAGGCTCGGGAGATTGGGATTAAGTACAGGAGTACGTTGAAAAAATTAAAGGATAGAGTGAAGGAAAGGGAGTTTAATTTGAATACGAAAGAGATGAGGAAAGTATTAGAGAAAATGTCATTATGACATTTACTCATATTCTGGTCTTTCTATCTTTCCCATAAATAATATACTGCCTGTTCTTTTATCTTCGATAAAGAACATAAATGGGTGATCTGCCCTAAATTCTCTTATAGGTATGGGTTTAGACCCTACACTTTCGCTTACACACATATCTACATATGTAGCAGCTGCAGCTTCTGTTCCTTCTTCCTGAACATCAACAAAAGCCTGATGAATTACTTTTGATATGTAGAGCTTTTTCTCATTTGGATTTAATATTTTGTCTGCATCATATATTCCTGAAAAATTTGCATTTTCACCATCAAAAGCATCTACCATTCCCATCTCTGCTAGTTGATTGGATAAATCGGTCTTGGATTCAAACTTAAATTTTGGAATCCATGTTTTGACTTCATATTTTGAGTCCATGCTAGATTTAAGCTTTTCATAATCCCTAGCGGAAAAACTATTTTCAAAACTTTCTATATCATTACCATTTGGAAGAACAACATACATACAAAGATCATTCCCTATATATGGTAATTCTATGATTTTTGCATTTGAACTTTCACCATAATTAAATTTTTTAATTCCATACATCATGTCTACAAGAACTTGATCATTCTCTGATGGATAGAAATTTTCATCTTTTGTAGCTTCTTTATCAAATGCAGTTTTCCATTTTCCATTAAAGTAAATTGCATTGGTGATAATCAATCTAGTATTTTTATTAATTGCATTTCCTGGAACTAGATCTATTATTTTATCATTCGTTTTTGCTTCTACCCAATCATTAATTGTATTTCTTGACTTTTCAGGCTGTCCAACAAAATCTAGTTTCTCGACTTTTCCAGAATAGTAGTTATCAACATTAGAAATGTACTGCTTTTTTACTGGATAGCTTTTCTGTATCCACAGCGCATTAGCAGTTTCCAGTTCATAATCTTCAGCTTCTGAATTAATTTCATTAATCATTTCACCTAAGCTGATTTCTAAAATAGTCTTATCAAGAGGGAAATAAAATACATTTGCGATTTGTTCTTTAGTAGTCCCTTCAGCACCATCATAGCAAATTGCTATTGCACTGAATATACTATGCGGAGAAAAGAATATATTTTCGTCGTTGTTCTTTGTCATTGAATAGATGTCAAAAGCAAAAGCATTATTGGCAGCTGCAATATCATAATTTTCAACTGAGTTCGCGTTTAGTGTGGATTGCGTATTTGTCATCCCATTTTGAAATACTTTTGTATTGATTATTGTAGAAACAGAGTTTGAAGAGCTATCAGAATCTAAATTTTCAAAACATCCTACACAGAGTAGTGCAAATATACTTATTAGCAACAATATAATAATTTCATTACTTCTCATATATTCTAGTATAAGTAAAAGTTATTTAATACTTTCCAATTTGTTCACGTAAGTTGAATAGTTTTAAAATTTCAAAGCAAAATAAAATAATCTGGCATGGTAAAAATAGCGTACACTTTTTTCCGCTTGTATATATCCCAAATTTTAGATGCGGGGATATAGGTAACTCCAAAAAACCGAACTTTAGCAAAATTAAGTATCAGTTTAAAACTACTTCAAAATATTGTGGATTTAATAAATAATAATTAATAATTAATTATTCTTTTAAAAACACCACATTAAAAAAGTATGAATAAGTTCTAATTATTCTCTAACGCTTAAATTTAGGTGATGGTGGAGTTGTTTTTATTGAAGATATTTCTCCTTCAATTAACCAATACCATCCATTGTAATCTTCTTCTATATTGTTGCATCGGAGCTTTTCCAGTGCATTTTGGTATTGTGAAAGAACAATTATGACATCACTATTAGTAGGTAATTGTTCCTCCTTAAAATTATCAAAGTGATCAAAAGGTTTATAGGCTTCTCCAAGAATTGAATTCGCATCATTTATTATCTTATTAATAAACTCTAATTTAAACAAATTTATTGGGTTATCCGCCTTCTTCTTCGATAACTCGGAAAATTCTTTGTACATTTCATTCATTTGTGCACTAGTCGTTTTGAAAAAATCAATATCATCACTTGTTTTCATATAATCACCTTCATGAAGGACATTTTCTCATAAATTCTACATATTTTTTCTTAAGGACATCAATTGGTAAACGCTGCTTAGTTTCGTAAAGTAAACACATCATTTCAAGATCAGAATCATCTAAAATTAATATACACCTCCTTTGTCCAGACCATAAATCAATAGTATTTCTAAATACTTTAGAAGGGGGAGGGTTGCGAGTAACAATAACCCCAAATTTTCCAAAATTGTCATTTAAATATCTATTAAGCTGAAAAATATGGTCTCTCGTAACTTCCTTCACATTTTTTAGTTCAAAAATGAGTTGTTGACTACCATAATCATCATATAAATCTTTTAAAAAATCATAAGACCTGTTATTATAAAATATCAAATCTCGAATTAAAACTCCTGATTCAGTTCGACTTTGCTCATCAGCAAAATCTAGTTTTGGATAAAATAAAGTCGCTAATAATTGACATACATTGTCTTCATATTTTCTATCAGCATTATCCGTTTTCCCACTCGGCAATTTTCTTATTGTCGATAGTTTTCTTTTACTAGAAGTAACCGGAATTGGCTTAAATAGGGGGTCATTTTTACAATCTGAATTTTGAGCTTCTTTTATGTCAAGGTAAGTTTGAACTACATCATAGTTATATCGATTGTAAGTGAGAACTGATATATGTTCTATGTTTTCATAATTTGCTTGAGGAATATTTTCTAGGTAATAACTATTGAGGTAATCTTGATAGTTAATCCAAGTATCACGTCTTAACCATCTTTTTGGTACAAAAATAATTGGTTCACTTGTAGAAGGATTTATGGGTAAATATGTTTCCTCTTCCACAATAGTATTTTTTCTATAATTATAAACCCCGAGTTGTACTTTGTCGATGGGGATATCATAATTTTTACATTGATCAATTGTAAAGTCAATTAAAAACGATTTTAAAAAACTACAAGCAAAATCACTAATTCTATCAGAAGATATATGTTCTACAAATAGTTGTATTTCTTCAAAATGAACAAAACCAGATACATTAACTTGTGGTATATTTCCAAATAATGAAAGTATGTTTTCTGCCACGTTTCGTCCGATATGTGCTCCATGTCTTGTTTTGGAGTTACCTAATCCAACTTCATTGCATTCAGAACATTTAATTAAAATATCAATAGCTTCTTCTTTTTTGTCTTTTTTTAATAAAACACCTATATGATTAAAACTATTTATTAGTGAAGTGTGCAATGAATTATCCTGATGAGAAGGAGATTTCCATAATAAAAAAGGATCTAAATATAGTGGAATGTCTTCATCCAAAAAAGGAATTGCAAAATCAACTTCTTCTTGAGTAAAAGGTAAGTTGTGATAGTCATTTAGTCTAGGTCTAATTAAAACCACTTTAATTACCAGCCAAATAATCTTTATTAGTTTATCTGTTAAAAAAGCATATTATATATTTTTTGTGTATTGTTCATCACTTTTCCCACATCTCCAACCTCTCCTTTACATGAGAGTTTAAGGTAAACGGTGTATCAGCTTCAGCGTTCTTTTTCATATAATGGAGTGTTCCTTTAGAAAATCCCATCTTCTTCCAGTCAGAATAAGATATACTGAGTATTTTCTGCCTTATATCATCTGAGTCCTGTCTTTCAACCGAATAGGCAGGTTTGCTGAAATCAAGAGTCTTTCTTTTCTCAACAAGATACTGAGCAAGCTCCCTAGTTTTTAACAACAAAGCATAACTCCACATAACAGACTGTTTCTTGTATGGAACTTTCTTGTTCATCCAGTTATTGAATTCCTCAGTAACCTTTTTAGCTCCCGAAGGTTTGAGCCTGAGTGAATAGCTCTCAGTCCTGATAAAGTCTGTATTATCCATCTTGTTGGACTCAATAAGGCTGATTACAGCCATATCAACAAGGAATCTGAATGGCTCTTGCAAGTCATAGGCTAGACTGTTCTTACTTGGATTCATCTCATGCAAAAATCCTACATGAGCATCAAGACCGGCTGTATTAATCGCTCTTAAACATTCAGCTTCAAGCAAAGCATAACCATAATTGAGCATGACATTAACTTTGTCTCCTGCTCCTGTTGCTCTCCTGTATTGGTCTATCCTTGAGCAAAAATCATATTCTTCAGGAATAGCCTTGTTAAACTCATTCCAGTATTTCCAAGCAACACCGCCTTCAATACCCATTATTTCCTTGATGGTTGAAGCAGACTTCAGTTTTTCAATATCCTCTGAGAAATTATAATCAACTTCAGGATACCTTTGTTTTAGATAATCCATAACTACAATGGATTTATCAAACTTGGCTTCAATGAATTTCCTTGCTATCTTTATTCTGCTCTCTTCATCCTCAAAAGCGTGATACTGAGCAAACTTAGTCTTGACATTGGTAGTTTCAGGAGGTTGCAGGGTGCTTAGAATTTTACCGTTCCAATCAAGGAAAGTAACCTGAACATTATGTTTAATCAACCATCTAACAGCATCAAGAGTAAGATTTCCATTTCTGCCATAAACAATGATGTGGTCTATATCCATCCTTTTTGGAGAGAATACATACTCTTCAGGTTCTTCAGTAGATGAAGTCCTGCCATTCTTGATATGTAGTTTAGCACCACTAACACGCATATCTATTCCATGACCATTGAGAAGAAGCATTTTCATTAAAAACCACTTCCTTCAATGTTTGTGTTTCTTTTGGGAAGGTTTGACATTCCAAGCTGTTGCATTGATTCAGACCGGATATTAGAAATAAAATCTACAGAATTAGTTTTTCCTTCTTTGAACATCTGCCTTTCAACTTCAAAGAGCTTAGAAGGATTATTTACTACAAGTTCAGCAATAGCAGTTATATCATAATCCTCTTCTACTTCTTGGGGATTATCTAACATAGTTGCATCTTTGATTATTTGGTCAATTATACCTTCATCTTTATAGTGAGTCAATAAGCAAAGAACAGAATTTCTAACATGCCCGCTTTTACCTTTTGGACTTCCATATTTATCCAAAACACATCTAAGAGCTATTAGCAACTTTTCTCTATTAGTTGGTTCTTTATTTTTATCAACAATATAATTTTTCAAAGTAACTACGAATTTATTGGTTAAATCAGCATCAACAGAATTTAGATTTTCGACAAGCAAATCTAATTGACTTTCATCAAAAGAATATAATTTGTCGTACCTAGTGAGCTCTTTTAATGCCATTTGTTTATCGCTTTCATCTCCATTTTTCAGCAGATTAAGGACTTTGTCAATATGGGTTTTTAATTCAAAACTTTCAGGAGTAAAAATGTAAGTAGCTTTTCCATCAGTTATATTGTATCCATAGCGGTTTAGTTCTTCTTTATTCAACCTTAATATGTTCTTGGATTTCACCATATCATTTAGAGTTCTGATAATCGTAGATCGACTATAACCAGTTGTAGTATTTTGTTTCGTTTTTTCTCCATGTTTGATTGTTTGTTTATGATCATCTACAATAGCTGTTATTAGTTCTTCTGTCCTCATTTTTGTGTTTTTTCTCAAATGATATAAAATTTCATCTTCAAGATTAGTTTCATTTTTGTTCATAATAGATATCATATTTGATATTATTTATATCTTTTACTTATAGATAAGGTTCAGAAAATCGTGGATGTAAATATCATTATAGGTGTCATATAGTACATTAGTGATGCGCAGATGTGCGAAAGTCAAAGAATAATAACCACAATATCCCCTTTCCTTAAGGGGAAACTCGAACAGTTGTCAAACAAATTTGGATGCTCTCAGGCTGAAGTTATCAGAATGGGAATAATGAAACTCTGGGAGTCTGAAGGATGAGCCGACCAATTTTTTCTAAGGACTTCAGGACTTATGGAGAATGGTTCAAAGCCATGCCAAGAGATACCAGATATGCAAAGGAGATCATCAAGAAACATCAACTATTTCCTGATAAGAGCCTAAACCAGTTGAGGAATCTCAAGATATCTGACTATGAGCTGAGTCAAACCGCTTGGAAGAATTTAAGCTCCCAACAGAAAATGGATAGAAACCTGTCACTTGAAATTTTGAGGTCTGTCAGAAAAGGAGAATCATTGACTCATGTATTGGAGAAAAGAGGACTCAGGAAAGACTTTGCTTTAAAGAATCTTGGAAATCAGCTTCAAAAGTCAAATGGAAAATGGGTTGCAAGCAAGACTGATAGCCTAGAAGTTGAAATGTCCGTCTATACAAAAGATGGTCTAAAATCAATAGTAACAACTTCTTCAAAGGACAGAAGCAGGATTGCAAAGTACTTCAATGATGTTCAGAAGGCTTTGAAAACTGGTGATGAATCAGTTCTCAGGAAATACAAGAATCTGAAGCTCATTGATGCTAACGGCAAAGAACATCATTTTGAAACAGACCTTGACAGGTTGTACGAAATAAGAGAAACAATAGAAGAGCCGGAATTCTTCGAGATTTACAGTAACTAAGGAGTGGTAACTATGGATAAGGAAGCATACAGGAATTACATTAAAAGAAACAAGAAGGGAGGAAAGCCACCTGTTGCATGTGCAATTTGTGGAGAAGATGATAATAACATCATTGAAATGCATCATGTTGACGGAAGAAATAACTCTGATTGGGTTGAGCCACTTTGCAAGAACTGTCATGCAAAGGTTACAGCACAACAAAACAAACTGAGTCCAAGAGTAAGGTCTAAAGATGCATCTTCGCAAAACAAAAGAGCATTCAACATCATTTCAATTGGAGCTTTGTTAAGAGAACTTGGGAACCGTTTGATAGATATTGGAACGGAGATGACAGTTAATGTCTAAAATCGCTATAAGGGGATATACTCAAAAGGTAAAACACCTTAAAAGCAATCACCCTTATAAGCCTTATAACGTACCGCTAAGACATGACAGGGTATTGGTTTTTGATACTGAGACAACTATAAACCAGTATCAGAACCTTAAAATTGGTTATTTTGAGATATATCAGGATTCTTATATTCAGCATGCAGGGCTATTCTATAACCCTAATATCTTAACAGAGAATGAGGGAGAGACACTAAAAATATATGCAAATACACAACAAATATCCCTCTATACCATAAAAGAATTTATAGATTCTGTGCTTTATCCAGAGATTTTTGGGTTTAGAACCTTATGTATAGGATTTAATCTTCCATTTGACATAAGCAGATTAGCTATAGAAGTAGGTATATCCAGAGGAAATAATAAAGGAGGATTTACATTTTCATTATCTGAAAATAGGTTTAATCCTCCAATTGTAATCAAGAAGATGGGAGATGCTCACAATTTTAAGTTCACTTCTACTAAGATCAATAAAGGAGAAGATTATTTTTCAGGTCATTTTCTTGATGCTCAAAAACTAGCTGAGGTCTTACTTCAATCAAAGCGTATCTCTCTCAAACGAGCAGGAGAGAAACTCAATACACGAATACGAAAGATTGAAGGAATAGAACACGGAAAAGTTACGAGTAGATACATAGATTATCTTATTCAGGATGTAGAAACCACATACGAAGTATACGAAAAGCTTGTAGATGAATTGGATATTTACGGAATTGATATACCACTAACAAAAATATACAGCTCCGCATCAATTGGAAAACATGCTCTTAAACAGTTGGGCATTGAATCATTCTTAACTCTTAATCCTGAATTCTCTCCTGAGATGCTTGGTAATATCATGACATCATACTATGGAGGAAGATGTGAATGCAAGATAAGGAAACAGCCTGTTAAGGTTACAACTCTTGATTTTACAAGCATGTATCCAACCATTACAATGGAAATGGACTTGTGGAGATTCATGATAGCTGAATCTCTTGAGATGAAAGATGTTACTGATGAAATCAAGGAGATGCTCTTAAATGTAGACCTTGCATTTCTTCAAAGTAAAGCTAATTGGAAAGACTTTGTTGTTATGGTTAAGATTCGGCCTGACAATGATATATTGCCTGTCAGGATGGATTATAAAGGCTCAGGAACAGGATATAACGTTGGTATCAATTGCCTGAGTTCTGACTCTCAATTGTGGTATGCATTACCTGAAATTATCGCTTCAGTTATCCTTACTGGAAAAGTACCAAAGATTGTTGAAGCTGTCAAATTTATTCCAAAAGGCATTCAGAAAGGATTAAGAAATTCTAGGATACTTGGAATTGACATTAATCCTGAAAATGATAATCTCGTTCAGGTTCTTGTTGAAGAAAGACAGAAGATCAAACTTCAGATGAAGGAGATTAGCAAGGATGCATTAGAATATCAAGCTCTTAAAAGTAGAGCGCAGGCTATCAAGATTCTTGTTAATGCAATGAGTTATGGAATATTCATTGAGTTAAATCCAGAAGATAAAAAAAGCGTTATTCAGGTACACGGATTAGATAGCTTTGAAACTTCAGAGAACAGATATGAGAAAGCAGGTAACTATTATCATCCGTTGCTAGCTGTTATGATTACTTCAGGCTCTAAACTGTTCTTGGCTATGGCTGAAGCAAAATGCAGAGAGCTTGGTTCAGTTCATACTTACATGGATACGGATTCTATTTTTGTTCCTCCTGAACATGCCCAGGAAATCATTGATTATTTCCAGCCATTGAACCCATACAGCCTTGATATTGATTTATTGAAAGCTGAAAAAGAAAATATGTGGTTTTATGGCATATCTTCAAAGCGTTATGCTCTTTACACTTATGAAAATGGACAAATCAAATTCATGGAAGGAGAGAGGTCTTTTAAACTGCATGGACTTGGACATTTGACTAATCCATTTCCAAAGGCTGTTGGAGATTGGCAGGCTGAGATTTGGGAAGATCTTCTTAAGTTACACTATAGAATTATCTCAGAACTTGATATTGAAGAGAAGTATTCTAATCTCTATGCTATCTCCAAACTTACTGTTAGTACTCCTAATGTATGGAAGAGATTTGATAAACTCAATAAAGGGAAGTCATGGGAAGAGCAGATTAAACCATTCAATTTCTATCATTTAGGGTTTCAGACTGTTGAGGAAAATTGTAAACCAGTAAAACCTTTAGCTCCATACTCAAATGATCCTCAGAGTATTGTTTATGAATCTTTCATTGATTATGAAACAGGAGAGATTAAACAAGGTTCTTACTATTTCAAGCAACTTAGCAGGACGATAATAGAATATGCTAATCATCCAGAAGCTAAGTTTGACGGTGATATAGGAATACTAGAAAGGAAGCATATACATGCTGATTCTATTATCTATATCGGCAAAGAAGCCAATAACATAGATGAGCAGGCTCTTGATGTAAAGAAGGCTCAGGAGTTCATCAACAAGCAAGAAATAATGAACAATATCCTCCAAATGTCACAATCTGAAGCGGAAGCTCTCGGAGTTTCAAGGAGCAGGTTTCAGGGGATCAAACAACGGATAAGGGAGAATGGAGACCTCAATCTGAATACTCCGGCGGTGAGGAGGTTGGCATGATAAAATATTAAATTAGTATAATTAGTTAACAATAATCATATTTCCTTAAATATGTAGGATTATTAGATTTTTTAATAAACCCTCTATTAAGTCCTTCTTTTAACTCAAGTTTTTTAAAGTATGAATTTTCTCCTTCATATTTAATAACAACACCATTCTTTGTTGCCTCAAGCAAATAATAATATTTTTTGTCAACACAAAGCAAATTTACACGCCTAAGAACAAAATATTTTCCAAATTTATCAATATCTAAATAATCAAAAATATGGTTTAAAAAAACAAATTTCTTTTCGTCTGGAAAATCCCTTAGCTCAATTACTTTGTTTGGATCTTCTTTTGAACGAAGAATAATTTCATCCATTTGCTCGAATGTTTTTTTTTCAGATTCAAAACGAATACCAATTTCTAAAAGAGATCTAAAATGTGCAAATGCAATCTTTATTTTATTGTCATTATTGGCATAATTTGAAAGATATAATTGGATTTTCTCTTCTGAAAGTGGTTTTATATAAACCATTGTCATGCCCCCATTTCAAAGTAATTAATTACTTTTTTTTCTTGTACTTATATTTAATGAAATGGATTCTGAAATAAATCTAACTTTAAACTTCAAAAATCAAATGATTATTTAGACCTTTGATATATCTTAGTACATTCATAATAGTTCCTAAAACAGCATTAAATTCGCCTTCAATAATTGTGGCTAAAAGTGGATTTTTCATCCAATCTTTATAGATTTCTCTTTTTTCTTCATTAGCGTGAGCTAATTCTCCATAGATGATTGTGTTGAATATATCTCTTTTAGTTAACAACTTATCTTTTTCTTTTATTGTTAGCTGTTTGTCGGGAGCATCTAAAAAATGGTTTAGCTTTGCTACTGCATCTTTAAAAAACTCCTTCTTTTGATCACTGTCAGGAAGTTTATCGTATATTTTTGCGATATTCTGAAAACTTATTTTTTCATTATTTTGGATGAAATATCTTAGCGTCAAAACAAAAGAGTCAATTGATTCTTTTTCAGGGAAATTTTTTTCAAATTCTACATTTTTGCCTTTTTCCCAAGACATAGAAAAGCCTATTTGTTGGGAAAATATGTGTTTTACAAAACTATTGTTTTCTAATTTAGTAACTTTCTCATTAAATAATTCCAATACTTTATAGTCATCTTGACTTAGCATAAAATATAGTTATTTTTACTTCAATTTAATAATTTTGATTTTTTACTTGATCAGACATACTGGATTAAATTTTAAGAAGAGTTCCGTTTTTTCTACTTACCTATATCCCAAATTTACGATGCGAGGGGAGGGATTTGAACCCTCGAAATCCTTCGATACCGGATCTTAAGTCCGGCGCCTTTGACCAGCTGGGCAACCCTCGCAATAAGAATAATAATAGTCGTGTGCCGGTCATGCGGATATGAACACCAGATAATAACAATTAAGTTACTTAAGTCTTATTATAGCTGGTATGGAAATAACGTTTCTTGGCACAGGTACTGGCATACCACAGGAAGGAAGAGTACAGTCCGGAGTACTGCTTGACACAGGAGAGGATCTCCTGCTTTTTGACTGCGGCTGCGGGGTTCTTGGCAGGATTTACGAGAGCAGTCACGATCATAAGGACATAGATGCCATAATACTCACACATTTACACCTTGACCACGTAGGAGATGTACTGGCACTCATCAAGGCCAACTGGCTAGTAGGAAAGACAGACATGCGGCTTTACGGGCCGCAAGGCACACAGGAATGGTTTGAGAAGACGCTTAACGTCTATGACTATCTTAGGGATAAATTCACAGTTGAGATTACAGAACTCTCGCCAGGAGATAAATTCACACCACAAGGTACAGAAGGCGCTTGCAACTGCACCATCAGAACTGCAAAGACCATACATACCAATAACTCACTTGCTTATCGTATCGAAAACAACGACAAAACTGTAGTCTACACAGGCGATACCGAGCCATGTGAAGAAGTTATGGAACTGGCAGAGGATGCAGACATACTTGTACACGAATGCTCCTTCCCGCTAGGATTCCCCATGACTAACCACACCACACCTGACATGCTTACCCTCATGATGGAAGAATATCCATTAACTGCAAAAAAACTCTATCTCACACACCTCTATCCACACATGCAGGGACGTTACAGGGAAGCAACAGATCACATTAAAAAGTACTACAAAGGAGAGGTCACAATCGCAAAAGACCTTATGGTAGTCGAAATTTGAGTGGAAGTATCTAAATTAGAATGAATCAGATTGAATTTAGAGTCTGCTGGAATCTGTATAAATCATATTTACGTGATGAATACAACTTTTGCTTTTTTAGTTCAAAAACAAACCACTGGTAAACTAAAAACAAAGCAACAACCGCCGAAGGCGGCGCATTCCAATGATTATGTACAGAAGATTGTCCCTTGGATAATTACAATTATACAGAGATTTCTAAAAAAGTTCTAAGAAGAAAGTACACGTATTTGCAGCATTTTGCTTTTTCTGATGGGAAAACGCCGGCTTCGCCGGACCCTTCGGAATAATTCAAGTTATCCATGAACCATGAATAATCTCGTTTGCTGCTTTCTTTGAAGTTTTGATGGCAGGAATTCAACTGTAATGACAGAGCCTGATCAAGAACAGAAATAGAACATAATTTGAACAAAACCAAAAATACATAATCAGAAAGGCTTTTAGAGATAAGCCGGATATCCGGCTTAAATCTTACAGTTACATATTCTCAAGAGCTTCAAGCACAGCCTCGCCAAAGGCTTCAGCACTGGCAGGGTCTCTTCCGGTGACAATATTGCCTATAACCACCACGCTCTCATCTTCATAGAGAGCTCCGGCCTTCTCAAGCTCTTTTATTGACTCAGGATCTTTGAACACAGTAGCCTTTTTACCCTCAAGGACACCAGCCCTTGCAAGGATAACAGGGGAAACACAGATAGCAGCGACAACCTTCTCCTGCTCAAAAGCATTTGAGACCAGACTGCGAAGATCCTTATCAGACCATAGATATTTTCTTGAACCCGGACCACCGGAAATAACGATGGCATCAAACTCTGCTATATTCACATTATCTATTGCAACATCAGGTTTTACAGACCTTCCAAGGACTCCGGAAGCCTCATCAGTTGTTTTACTTGCAATGGTGATGGTTATACCAGCATCCTCAAATACCTCTCTTGGCTCAAAGAATTCCTCATCCCTGAAGCCTTCCTGTGCAACAACCATTAACACTTTTTTATTATCTAACTCTGATCCGGGCATATTATCACTTTATTATCAACTTCTCCATATTACTTTCAACATTCTGGCTCAGTACGTCAGATCCCAAAGGGTCTTTTATTTTTATACTGATAATAAGATATTTTTACGTTCCAAATACTTATATTTGACGAGCAGTGAACGAAAGTCAGAACTTCAATATAAAATCATTGCCAAAAACATGTTGAACAAAAATAGTGAACAAAGGAAAGGCTGAGTTAAAAGAAAATAATGAATTGGAAAATGAACTTAAAATAAAGCAAAAATAGGAACAGGAGTGAAACTCACTCCTTGTTCAAGCTTATTCAGTAATGTACTTTGAGACAATTTCCTGCATATCAGTTGCCATCTGGGCAAGTTCCTGGGAACTCTTTGTAATCTCCATCATAGTGGCATTCTGCTGTTCAACTGCTGCTGATGTCTGTTCTGTACCTGATGCAGATTCCTGGGAAATAGATGCAACCTCGTCAACCGTTGCAGTAACCTCTTCAATTGAAGCCGACTGCTCCTGGGCGGCGGCAGCAATGCTTTCTGCCATCTGTGCTATTTTGTCACTTTCCTCAACGATTCTCTGGACTGCTTCAACTGTACCGGTAAGTGCAATTACTCCCTCAGAAACAGTTTTAGTACCATTGTCCATGGAAGCTACTGCTTCATGTGTACTGTCTTTGATCTCGGTAAGCAGGTCTGCTATCTGTGATGCTGCGGTTCCTGAGTTCTCAGCAAGTTTCCTCACTTCATCAGCTACAACCGCAAACCCGCGTCCGTGTTCTCCTGCTCTTGCGGCCTCAATGGCAGCATTAAGAGCAAGCAGGTTAGTCTGGTCTGCAATGCTTGTGATGATATCTACGATCTCTCCTATCTGATTGGACTTTGATTCAAGATCTTTAATAACAGTTGAAGAACTGTTGGTAGCACTCTGAATAGCATCCATGCGGGAAAGGAGGTCTCTTGACTGCTGGCCTACATCTGCAATGAAATCTCTTGCAGCATTTGCAGCCTCAGCAGCATTCTGAGCATTGTTTGCAATATCCTGAACACCTATTGTCATGTCATTCATTGTCCTTGAGATATCTTCAGCCCTTGAAGATTGCTCCTGTGATCCTCTTGCGATCTCATTAACTGTATCTGATATCTCAGTTGAAGCTGCAGTCATTTCCTCAATAGAGGCGGACATCTCTTCAGCGGTTGAGGCTACACCGTTTGCACTTTTGCTTACAACAGCAATGACTGCTGAAAGTGAACTCAATATCTCATTAAGACCTGAAGGAATTGCTGTAAAGTCAATGTCAACATCTGTTTCGGCCCTTGTATTGATCTTACCTTCAAGAGCATCATCTGATATCTGCTTGAAATCTGCGACGATCTTCTGGATACCGCCTGAAATTGATCTGCTAATAAGAATTGCAGCTGCTGCACCAAGTATAGTGAAAATCACCACAGCTGCTACTATTCCATTTCTGATAGCTCTTACAGGAGCCTCGAATTCATCAACATAGGTTCCTGTAGCAATGATCCAGTCCTTGTCTGGATAATAAGCATAGCTCATTACTTTTTCACGGCCTTCCCAGATGTAAGTGATCCTGCCTTCCTTATTTGTAACCATCTCTTTAATAAAGGCATTTGAAAGGAGATTTTCGCCCTCTACACTCGGGTGGATAATCACGTCACCGTCAGAATCTATAACATACATATATCCGGTGTCACCAACAACTATCCCGGACATCTGCTCTTTGATTATCAAACGATAATAATCTTCAGTGACTCCTGCAAAAAGAATACCAATAACATTGCCTGAATTATCTGTTATAGGTTCATAAATTCCCATGAACCATTCACCCAGGACATTTGATCTTCCTCTATAGGTCTGTTTATTCTGTACAACTGTCTTGTAAATGTCACTGGAAAGACTGGTACCTACAGCACGATCCCCATTCTCATTTTCAAGTGTGGTACTTACACGGATAGCCTGACCGTTCTTTACCTGGAAAACAGTTACATCGCCACCCGTTTCTGTTTTGATTCTGTCTGTGACATCAAAATTGTTGTTGACAACATACTGGTCACCAAACATCAGGTTTCCGTTAGATATCACGGGGTCACCATATGAATAGAAATTATTGCCAGCAACCACCAGGTTAGATTCCAGTTGTTCCTGACCTACCGAAAAAACAGCATCGATATACTGCTCTTCCATGAAAACCTGCTCATCAAGCCTTTCGTGTAATTGCTCGCGAATAGCGCTTGAAGTTTGTTCGTATGAGAAAATACCAACCGCTGTAACTGGCAGTATTGTAAGAATTAATGCAAATACAATGATTTTCTTGCTTATAGTTATATTTTTAAAATTGAGTGATTTTTTTAAATTCAAAGATCCACATCCTTAATTGAAGTATTGATTATATGAAATGTATATCAGGTTCCTAATAGTGTATATGTTGCACATCAATTGATTTATATAAATATCTAATATATATAAATTTACTGGCTCGTATGATTCACTTATTTAAAAATTGGCTTTTATAGCCAAAGATATCAAAAATATACTTGGGAAATTCATGTATATACAAATAAATATTTGCAAAAAGAACCAGAAAAAACAAAGAAACGAAAAACAAGCGGTATCTAAACTAACTATACCAATTATACAAAAATGATTGTAATACCTATTAAGTGAAATAAATAAAAATGACTTAAATAAAGAAAAATAGCAATAAAAAAAGAGTAGAGGGATGCAACCCTCATGTGCATTGTATTATTAAGTTTTCAGGAACTTAACATATTGCTATTTTACTCTGTAACATATTTTCCAACAACTTCCTGCATATCAGTTGCCATCTGAGCAAGTATTTGTGAGCTCTTGGATATTTCCTGCACAGTAGCACTCTGCTGTTCCATTGCAGCAGATGTCTGCTCAGTACCTGCAGCAGCTTCCTGAGAGATTGAGGCAACTTCATCGACAGTGGCAGTAACTTCTTCAATGGAAGCAGACTGTTCTTCTGCAGCAGCGGCAATATTCTCTGCCATTACAGCTATCCTGTTACTTTCTTCAACAATCTTCTGCACGGCTTCAACTGTACCGGAAAGTGCTATAACACCATTTTCTACGGTCTTAGAACCTGCATCCATGGATGATACTGCCTCATGAGTACCGTTCTTGATCTCAGTAAGCAGTTCTGCTATCTGGGCTGCTGCAGTTCCTGAATTCTCGGCAAGTTTCCTTACCTCGTCTGCAACAACCGCAAATCCTCGTCCATGTTCTCCTGCCCTCGCAGCCTCAATGGCAGCGTTAAGAGCAAGCAGGTTTGTCTGGTCAGCAATGTTTGTGATGATATCTACGATCTCACCGATCTGGTTAGACTTTGATTCAAGATCCTTTATCACAGTTGAAGAGCTGCTGGTTGCATTCTTAATAGCATCCATCTGGTTGAGCATGTCCTTTGACTGCATTCCCACATTGAATATGAAGTCCCTTGCAGCATTCGCAGCTTCGGCTGCATTCTGTGCGCTGTTAGCAATATCCTGGACACTGATAGTCATGTCATTCATGGTCTTTGCAACATCATCAGCTCTAGAAGACTGCTCCTGTGAGCCTCTTGCGATCTCACCGACCGTGTCTGAGATCTCACTTGAAGCCGCTGTCATTTCTTCAATAGATGCTGACATTTCTTCTGCTGTGGAAGCAACACTGTCAGCGCTGTCTCTTACGACTTTGATAACATTGGTTAGAGTATTGAGTATTTCATTAAGACCCGCAGGGATTGCTATAAAGTCGATATCAACATCAGGTTCGGCACGCCTGTTGATCCTGCCTTCAAGCGCATCATCTGATATCTGCTTGAAATCTGAAACGATCTTCTGAATTCCTCTTGATATGGATCTTCCCATAAGGAATGCAGCTGCAGCACCAAGTATTGCGAACAAAAGAATTGCTGCGACCATACCATTCCTGATAGCTCTTACGGGTGCTTCGAACTCATCAATATATGTACCGGAAGCAATGATCCAATCATTAGCAGGATAATATGAATAGCTGACAGTTTTCTCACGTCCGTTCCAGATATAGTTGACCCTTCCTTCCTTGTTAGCAACCATCGTCTTTGCAAAATCATTCTCAAGGAGATTATCGCCTTCTATGCTTGGGTGAATGATTACATCACCATCTGAGTTCATTACGTACATGTATCCAGTCTCACCAAAGACTATGGATTCCATCTGCTCTTTGATCATTAGACGATAATGTTCTTCAGGAAGACCAGCAAAAAGGATACCAATAGTTTTTCCAGATGTATCCTTTATAGGTTTATAAGTACCCAGATAGGTTTCACCAAACACATCTGCTTCGCCTTCATGATTCTGTCCTTCTTGAACTACTGTCTGATATACCTCCTGAGAGACTGCTGTCCCTACAATACGGTCACCATTATCATCTTCCAAAGTAGTAGCAACACGAATTGCTGCATTACTGGATACCTGGAATATAGTAACATCTGATCCGGTTTCTTGTTTAATAAGGTCAACAAGGTCATAGTTACCATTCATGACAGTATCACCAAATACCAGATTCCCATTTGATATTGAAGCTGTTCCATATTCACCCAGTTGAATACTGGCAATACCAATACTAGATTGAAGTGTTTCTTCTGCAACCGAAAACACAGCTGCAACATATTTTTCTTCCATGAAAACCTGTTCATCAAGTCTCTCGTACAGCTGTTCTCTGATGGCACTGGCTGTTTGTTCATAGGCGAATATACCAACTGCTGTCATTGGCAGTATGGTGAGGATCAAAGCAAAAGCAATGATCTTCTTATTTATTGTAATTTTTTTAAAATTCAATCAATCGCATCCCTTTAACTCATTTTATTTTTCCTATTTTCCCATAAGCAATTGTATAATTAATTCCCTCGATACAATACACGTGTTACTCATTTGCACAGAGTATTATATAAATAGTGACTATATAAAAGTAGTGTTGCCATACATGACACGGAAAGAGACTGCCGTCTTTCCAACACTTATCCACATTTACTAAGCCAACTCTCTTTATAGAGAATGAAACTCGTTCTATAAATATATTGTCTGAAAAATAAAATAAAAGGGATTAAACGATAGTCTTAACAGTTGAACTTCTCAAAAAGTTCACTAGTCTTCAAACCGCCCCAGGCGGATCTTGATAAAATTGTATATCTCACCAGCAATATCGATATCACAGCAACTTTCGATGCCCTTAAAACCAGGAGATGAATTTGCCTCACAAACCCTGAAATGTTTTCCATCAAAAAGAAGGTCAATACCTGCTATATCAAGCCCGAACAATCTTGCAGTCTCTGTTGCAAGCCATTTTACCTCAGGTGTCATTGTGAACCTGGCAACCTGCCCTCCCCGGGAATAATTGGCTTTGAAATTGTTATCACTGGAAGTCCGCTCGATACAGGCTATTGGTCTTCCTCCCACAACAAAGACCCTGAGATCCTTTCCATGACTACTTTTAATGAATTCCTGAAGAATGATGTTCAGTTTCGGATTTGTTACATGTATAAGTCCCATCAGATCGTTGAACTGCGATTTGTTATCACATAGAAAGATCCCTTTTCCCATGGAACCGGAAAGTGTTTTGACCACAAGAGGAAAACTCAGGTATTTTTCCACAAGAGAATCATCAATAGGATACTTCCCAAGCATAGTGCGTGGCACAGGAATATTGTTACCGGCAAGTATCTGCTGGGAATAAAGTTTGTCCTTTACAGTATCAATAGACTGTGCAGAGTTTACGATATATACTCCTAGTTTTTCCAGATGCCGTATAACAGCCATTCCAAAATAAGAAGTACCTGCACCCATGCGCGGCAAAAGAAAATCTGGCAGAGGTACCACTTCACCATTTAGCAATATGCTTTTGCGGTCTTCCCTTGTTACCAGAAGATCGAACTGGTCAGGTGACACGACCTCAATATCGATGCCTTTTTTTTCCGCAGTTTCTATCAGCCGATGAATTTCATAAGCATCCGGGCTCAGAGAATTCTGAGCAGTTTTATACAGTATCCATCCTTTCAATCAATAAAACCTCTTTTAAGGCTGCATATAATATGGCGATTATTGAATAAAAATAATATGTAAATCGGCTTTGAAAAATACAGTATATATTGGTGACATGAACTTTGTTTTTTAGTTCCAAAACACAATTTGCAAGCTAAAAACAAAGCAACCATCCGCCGAAGGCGGCACATTGCTATGATTCTATACAGAAGATAATTGCATTTATACAGAGAATTCTACAAAGTCCTTCGAAGAATGCCTTCCCAGATATTATGGATAAATTTGTATTTTTTGGTGGGAAAGCGCCGGCTTCGCCGGACCCTTCGGGACAATTCTGGAAATTCATAATCTGTACTGACTCAGTTTTCTTCTTACCTTTAACTTTCAATGGCAGGATTTCTACAGAGCCGAAATCGGAATCAATCAAAAGGAAAAATTCAGGATTAATCTAAAAACGTAACATCGTAGTCTTCTAATCCTGCTACTATGCATCATGTTCCTCATGCCCCTCATAATATTCATCCCTGGCAGCTACAAAGGCCTTGATGTTCTCAACCGGTGTGCGTGGAGCTATACCACAACCGGGAGCAAGGATACCTGCCCCATCCTCAATGCATTGTTTTGCTTCTCGTTTTATCTGTTCTGCGGACTTTGATAAAAGAGTGGCAGCCGGTGAAACATTACCAATAAGGCAAGCTCTGCCCCCTACAATGCTCTTTGCGTATGCAAGATCAGTCCTTTCCTCGATGCTAAGGCCTTCAAATCCGGAATCAGCCATTCCATCAAGAATGTCTGTGGCATCACCGCATATATGCAAAATTTTGTGCCCTTTCATACCTGCGGTCAGCAGGCGATACTCAGGAAGCACAAGTTCAGTGAACAGTGGTGGTGGGAAGAGATCAGGCCCTGCTTCAGAGTCAATTATCACCACAGCATCAACTCCTTTTTCAAAGAGCAGATTTGAATATTCGATGCACACCTCGGTACCCAGTTTCATGAGGCGCTTTAATAGCTGCGGCTCTGTGATGCACCAGCGCAGGTAATTGTTAGCACCTGCCAGATAGAATGCAATTGCTGCCGGCCCTATCATTCCTGCAATTAATGGCATATCATCCCCTATTCTGCTCCTGATAAGCTCTGCTGCCTGCAGCATGATCTTTATTCTTCTGCTTTCTGCCAGGTCAGCAGGAACTGAGAAGTTTGCTGCATCTTCTTTAGTTTTACACGGAAAATCCAGCTGATAAGGTTGTGTGTCAATGGAACCTTCATCAAAGGTACATCCAAGGGTTTCAGCTATCACTGTGGTACAAAAGGGAAATCTTACAGCTTCAAGTCCGGTGATCTCATGAGCAGAAATTGCAAGACTTGCCATCATCTCGGGATCATAGTGAGCCTGCGGCCACTTCGCACCTGTAAGTTCCATAAGCTCGACAACTCCGGTTTGTGTGACAGAACAAACTGGAACTTTATCCACCTCCTTTCCTTCAAGAGAGTGAATAAACCTTTCTTTTGCAGTAAAAACAGACATATCTAACCTCTGATAATTGCTTCTTATTCGTATATGAATGCCGAGCATAAGAAACTAATTCAAAAATGGCCGGAAATAAATCATCCTCTGCTTATTTTTAAATAAAAATTATTATATCTATTGAAAAAAATAACAAAGAATATTTAAACTTTTGAGTACTTTCAGAAGTGAGGTAGATATATATGACAGAACTAGTCCGAAAGATGATCATAGCGATGTCCATACTGGCAATGGTGCTGGTATCCGGATGTACAGACACGGTGCAGCCGGCCGACCCGGTCAGCCCTGACAATGTATTTGTCAGCACCAGTCCTGTAGTTATTAAAGAATTCCAGGAGCAGGACATATCGCTTACAGTAACGAACAATGATACACAGGCAATTGAGAATGTACTGGTAGCAGGTTTCATACCATTCAGCGTTACAGGAACAGGCTCAGTTAATATCGCAGGAAAGGAAGCAACTGCACAGTCATCTATCCTTAATGCAAAAATAACAGCATCGGCATTTGACACAGATGTGAATGACTCTGCCGTAACAGTTAGTTATCTCTCAGGAATGGATGCTGAAGGCAAGCAGATAACAAAGACAAAGTCAGTGCCTGTTGAAGTGACAATAATGCCTGATGTGCAGCTCCAGTTCCTTGGATTTGTTGAGAACATGAGTTCATTACGTACAACAACATCTGAAACCTGGGAACTTAAGAAAGGTGCAAATGCAACATTATCATTCTCTGTAAAGAACCATGGGCAGAGCACAATACCAGCAGGTCTTCTGACTGTTGAATTTGATGTAGACAACGAGCTCATTGCTGATGACGCTTCAATGGAGATCAATGAAGCTATGGCAAGAAGCGGAACATCATATACCAAGGGTATACAGATACCTGTGAAGAGCGATGCTCCAAACGGGGAAACGGATGTCTATGTTAAACTTATGTACGGCGACAATGTCGTAGATGAGCAGACACTTATACTGACAGTTAAGCTGTAGGCGATAACATGAAAGTTATGAACCTTCTGCTTTTCTTTTTCATTTTTGCCTTTTGTATCTCCAGCGGATGCATTAATCAGAATATGATAGAAGAGACGCCACACCCAATTATCACCAATGTGGATGTAATGTCCACACCTGACGGCGAAGTGTTCGAACTTAAAGTGACAGCTTACATAAAGAACCCATTGGACACTGACACTGGTTCACTTTCCCTGAAAGTGAAAGCAAAGGATTATTCTACAAATCTTATCATTGCCGAGCATGAGGAAAGTGTTGGCTACCTGAAAGCACAGGAGCAATCTTACAAGACAATTTCCTTCAATGTCCCAAAGAGCGGAGATCAACTTGTGGTTATCGAGCTGTTTGAAGACGGCAGCCTTGTAGATGAATCTACAACTCATGTCCATCTGGTAAGTGAAGTAACAGATGATATACCAAATGTAATTCTTACTGACCTTATGATCGAAACCATTCAGGCAACGAACTATGGTGAAGATATTATATTTGAAGCATCACCAGGCATTTACAACCAGGGAGATGAGGCAAATAAGATAACTGTGGTTGTCACAGCAATTGTTGATGATTACACAAGGTACACAGGCAGTGCAATTGCCTCCAATCTTGAAAATAACCAGAAGACAAGAGCTACTGTGAGAATGACAGTTCCTGCTGATCAATCTTATAGCTTCTATGTGGATGTCATTGTGGACGGAGAAATTACTTCCAGCGCAGCGACCACATCTTCAATAAAACTGCATGACCTTAAACTGGAAACTCCTAAAACATATACTCTTGTAGCATCTTCAACACCTGTGGAAGAAGTCACAGAAGATGAAGCAGTGGAAGAAACAACTGCAGATAACACAGAAGAAGAAAGTCCCGGATTTAAAGCACCGGTAGTCATTGTTGCAATGATCTGTGCAATGGGAATTCTGAGACGCTGGAAAAAGGATTGCTGATCATAAAGATCGGCTATCTTTTCTTTTTTTTTACACATTGGTATTTCTTTTAGTTTTTATAGGGCTCTGTCGAAATCCTGTTTACATGACTGACATAAAACTTGCTTTTTTATCCACAAAAACAACTATTAAACTAAAACCAAAGAATACATACGCCGAAGGCGGCACATTCCTATATTTCTGAATAGAATATAGTTCAATAAATTATTAAATACATATTGAGATTTTTGCAGAAATTCTACAGAGATCCTGAGAAAAAAGTACAAGCCGTTTGCTGAACATTTTGTTTTTTCTGATGGAAAAACGCCGGCTTCGCCGGACCTTTCGGGACAAATCAAGTTATTCATGATCTGCAAGGAATCAATTTGCTGTTTCCTTTAGGCTTTAATGACAGGATTTCTACAATCTTTTGAGTCTTATTTTATAGTCTTATTTTATATTTTAGAGTACATCAATCCCAAATTCTTCAAGCATATGAGCCAACCTGTAAAGCGGAAGTCCAACCACATTGAAAAAGTCACCTTCTATTCTTTCAACAAGTATTGCACCTTTTCCCTGAATTGCAAAGGCACCGGCTTTTCCTTCAGTTTCTCCGGTATTGACATATTTCGTGATGAAAGGACCTGACATCTTACGCATCCATATAGAAGTGATTTCATGTTCTGTGATCTCTGAGCAGGCAGCCACATCCATTACAGTGATTCCTGATATTGCATGTATTTTCTTGCCACTTAGCTTCTGAAGCATCCTTACTGCATCATCAGGATCAATTGGTTTACCCATGATATCTCCGTCACACACAACAACAGTATCAGCAGAAATTACAATACCTTCATCCAGTTTCTCTGCAACATCGAGTGCTTTTTCTCTTGAATGGTGCATCACCTGATCAACAGGAGTCAGCTTCTCAACTGTCTTCTCGTCATAGGAACTCACTATGACTTCAAAGACCGGACCTATAAGTGTGGAAAGCAGCTCACTTCTTCTGGGAGATGCAGATGCAAGTATCACTTTTTTCATAGTACCTGAAACGCCGGCAGAGAATATCAGTTATCCGGTAAAAAAACAATGTTTGTGTCACTCGAATTGATAAAAAGATCTACAGAGCCAAACTAAAATAAACTAAAACAAAATTACATAAAATAAAATAATATATAATAAAATAATAAAGGCAATTAATGTTGCCTTTGATCATTCATTATATTAATCTTCAGGAATCACAGCTTCTTCGATCCACTGACCTGAACCGTTGCCTGGGATATGGTAATGTTCATCGAACATTGGCATTTTGAGTTGATACCATAATTCCAGGAAACTCAACATGTGATACTTCATGAATATGGCAAATGGCATCCTGATAATGGCTGATGTGAAGCTCAGAAGCAGTAACTCCACGATCACTACTGCTATTAGCAGCGACCATAATACAGTTCCGGAGAGTATCATCTTAAGAACAAAGTATAATCCAAGGTCGATAACTCCTAAGATCAACAACAAAATTACGAGTATTATCAGACCTAAAATTCCTGCCATAATAGCGACAGCAAAACCAAGGATGCCGCGTCCTATCCAGTAAATGACCATTTGCTTCCAGTCAACTCTAAATTGCCTGAATACACTTCCAATTGCAGAGAACAGACCTGAACCCTGATACATGGAAACTGGAATTGCCATGCTTATGAATGAATCAAGTATTCCTAAAACAACGATAAATAAAAGGATTGCAGCAATGATCGCAAAGATCAGGCCGATTATCCCTAATGCTCCGGATGGACCTGAGCCACCTTCTGCTGCAAGGAACATGAAAGGCAAAGTCAATATTGCTATGATCAGAATAACCATCAGTACCACTATCAGTACTATTATAAGACGCAGGATGTAAAGTGCAAGACCTTTGCCCATATACTTTTTGAAGTATTCACGCACCCTTACATCATTGCTTACAAGTGATTCCACCAGCACGAATTCCATTGTGCTTCCTATATACCCCAGGATAATAGCTATTGCAAAGATCAGCAGCAAAAATAAAACAAGAGCAATTACCATCGTTGTGTCAGAAACTGACGATATGTGGTGAGATAAACCACTCATAAAATCTGTTAAACTATCAGGGATCCATGATAGGTCGGAGTCAGCACCCGAGGTGTCATACGAACCTCCGTTCCCGCCGCTATTGAAACCTCCAGATCCTCCTATGAAAAATACTATAATTGCAAGTTTCAGCCATTTAGTAATGTCAAAAGGCTCAAAAAGAAAGCTGCGTGTCCTTTCCACAGCCTTATCTATCACATCTATTACATACCAGCTCATATGTAAATAAATAGAAAGTGTTTACATAAATAACTAATGACCTGTGTCAGTTGAAATAAGAATCTATGGCATTCCTTTTCAAAGCTCCCAGTATAGTGGCTTTGAGCATAAGGAAGCCGTCATCATCGGGATAGTAACTTATAGCCCTGTCAAGGATCTCCAGGGATCTCTCCGGCATGGATGAATGAAGGCACGCATCTGCAAAAATGATAAGGACTTTCTTTGAAAATGGGTCTATTGCAAGCGCCTCTTCCAGAATATCGATTCCCTTTTCAATTTCGCCTTTAAGACATAAAGCCAGTCCTTTCATGGAAAGAGCTTCTTCGTCATCCGGTTTTTCTTTAAGGACCATATCCAGGCAGGATATGGCTTCCTCATAGTTCCCATCAGCGATTAGGATGTCCGATCGTCTCATCAGGGTGTTTTCATTAATGGAAGAGCTTCCCATAATAAAAAGATGGAAACTTATCCGTAATAAATGTTACAGTAGGAAAAAAGAACATAAGGCAGAATCGGAGTCTGCCTTATGCATTCATGGCAATATTACCGAACATTTTCAGGTCAAGTTTGTTCTCATTTGCACAGCATTTGAGAAGAGAAACACCTTTTTCCATAATTCTGGAGGCAGCGAATATATGTAAAAGAGGAACGTCGCCCTTCTCATATCTATCTCCAATTTCTTTCATTCCCTCAATGAATCCAAGCTCTATAAGGTCGACAGGGTCCATGCCGGCATCTACTGCTTCCCTTACAGCAGATTCAGCCTCAGTGCTGTCGAAATTAAGAATGGATTCCCGTGCTTTTTGAAGTATTTTCTGGAACAATGGTTTTTGTGATTCCATGTAGACAGTCCTTTTAAATGATTTATCCCTCGTCCAAAGGGAGCATATATACATTTAACTGATACTTGTTGCCATGATCTTTGGAGGTAGTCCAATTTACTTGTTTTAAGACAACTGAATTTGACTACATCAATATACTATATAAATGTAGCGGGAATGAATAATGGTTAATAGCTTAATGAGTAACATAGGAACCTTTCCTGATTTACCTCTCCTTTTTCCTCATCATTTCATCACCATATTTATCATGGGTAACAGGCTATGAATCCATTAATGTCAGACAGGGAGATCATATCCACATTCAAATATGTTTCACGTATGAAACAGGAATTCATGCTATCGGAATTAAGGGATTATCTGAAAGAAGAAGCGTCCCTCCAGCAAATACACCAAACACTCACACCTGTTCTTTTCGACCTGGGTGCTGATATAATTCCTGAAAATGATGATTATAGAATTATCCGTGCATCTCCTTCCAGGCAGATGATACTCAGTGAAGATGAGCTCAAAAAGAATGAGAAGTTCTTTAAATCTGCCGCAGTTTCCAGAAAACTTGAGCGTCTTATCGAACAATATATCGAGAAAAAGACAGGCAAAAGCTGGGATGACACACAGACACTGGACAAGATCAGAAAAGCCATACGCATGCAGAAAGCCAGCTACTGGAATGAAAGCAGTTCCAGAAATATTAGTTATGAAACTGGCTATAGTATACTTGGCTATCTGGCATACCAGTTCCCGGTCTACTATATTCAGTTCCAGCATCTGCTCTATGAAATGGCAAAGGACGGGCTGTTAAAGACCCGCATGAGGATACTGGATGTAGGAAGCGGTCCAGGAACTATTCCTTTAGCCCTTATCGATATGTACAACCGTCTGGACGATCACAAAGCAGAGGTATACTCCGTTGAACTTTTTGATGAGAATATCGAGGCTTATAATTTCCTGGTGCCACAATACGCAGCCAGCAAATCAAATGTAACTGTCAGAGAGCCCATAAGGACAGATGTATCAAAACTTGATATTGAAAAGCTGCCTGATAATATCGATCTCATTGTATTTTCCAATGTGCTGAATGAAATGAAAGATATGAGTCTTCAGGAAAAAGCCGATCTTGTAAAAAGCATGTCTGAAAAGCTCTCAGAAGATGGGAATATCATAATCATTGAACCCGCTGACAAGAAGAATTCGACCGATCTGCGCAGGATCACTATCATGCTGAAGAAAATGGGTGTCAGGATCTATAGTCCCTGTACATTCCTGTGGTCAGGAGAATGCAGTCTTGAAAGCTGCTGGAGCTTTGAGCAGAAAAAGGACATCGAAACAACAAGACTAATGGAAATGCTTGCTGAGTGTGATGAACCTTACCGTTATATCAATACTGACATAAAATACTCTTATGCAATTCTAAGAAAGGACAAACTTGCAAAACATTTCATAGAGATACCTGTGAAATCAAAGTTTGCCCGCCTGTCACAAATAGAAAAACACAACAAAAAACGCATCAATGTTGCGGGTTCTGTAATGTCAGGAGACCTTGGGGACGAAAAATACATGCTTTTCCGTGTATGTGACGGTACTTCTAAAAAGGCGGTCTACGCTGTGATCCCTGCCCACAACCTTTCTGAAGACAACGAAGTTCTCACAAAAGTACCATATGGTAGTATCATCAAAATATTCAATGTCCTTGTCAAATACAATGAAGCAAATGATTCATATAACCTGCTTATAGGAAAGGGTACTATTATAGAGTCACAGATAGAACCACAAATTGAATCACAATATGATGATGAGATCGATCCGGACGATTATAACTAATCTAACTGATTTGCATGCATACTAATAAAGATCCAGTGAATTCAGTCTGCACGCCTCCTGAAGTGCTTGCACCTGCCGGCGACCCTGAAGCTTTAAGGGCAGCCATAAAAGGAGGAGCAGATGCTGTTTATCTTGGAGTGGGAGAATTCAATGCACGCCAGGGTGCAAAGAACTTCAAAATTGAAGAATTAAGAGAGAATATCGAACTTGCACATTCATATGGGGTAAAAGTTTTCCTGGCCCTCAATATCCCGCTCAAACAGAATGAAATGCAGGAAGCCATCAATGTTGTGCATAAAGCATATTCTTACAAGATAGATGCAATAATCCTTGAGGATCTTGGTCTTTTCTTCCTGCTGAAGGAACACTTTCCTGACCTTCCATTACATGCAAGCACCCAGATGACCATCCACAATTCACAGGGTGTTGAGTTTATTGGAAACGCCGGAGCTTCAAGGGTGATCCTTTCAAGGGAGCTTACAACCGAGCAGGTCAAAAGCATAATTGATAAAACGAACATCGAGATAGAGCTCTTTGTCCACGGTGCACTTTGTTACTCATTTTCAGGAAGATGTCTTTTCAGTACAGCTATCACCGACAGGAGTGCAAACCGTGGAGCATGTTTTCAGCCATGCAGAAGGCAATTCAAAATGTCTGCTGATGGAAAGATAATTGACAGCAATGTTGTAGGCGACTACCCCATAAGTTGTGCTGAACTCTGTACATTCCCCGGACTTGCAGATATAATAAAGACAGGCGTTAAAAGCCTTAAGATCGAAGGCAGGATGAAGAAGCCTGAATACGTGACCGCCAGTGCAAGAACTTACAAGGCAGTGGCAGAGAAGGTTTGCAAGACAGGAGAGAACTTCACGGATGAAGAGCTAGAGGAAATGGAAACAGAGCTTGCAAAGTTATTCTATCGCGGTTTTACAAGGGGATTTGTGCTTGGTGAGGAAGATGTGACCCAGCGCAAGTATAGTGCAAACTACGGTGCTTACCTTGGAAAAGTTGCAAACATAGCCAAATCCGAGGAAGAAGGTCGACTGACAATTGTTCCTGAACAGGACATCAAGGTCAATGACGGTATCAGCATAAACACTAAAATCAGGATCATAGGATGCCGTATTGACGGTATTCTTGTTGATGACAAGCCGGTTGATATTGCTCACAAAGGCGAAACTGCAACCCTGCTGATAAGTCCGAAAACAAGCAAGTCGGTGAGGAAGTCCGATGAAGTGTATGTTTCCATGGACCCGCAGATGCTTGAAAGATTGCAGAATATGGATCTGATGACAACGCCTCTGACCATAACCATTCATGCACGAAAAGGGGAAAAACTGAAGATCAAGGTCAAAAGCCGTAATCTTGAAACTGAAGCAATTGGCGACTATGTCGTAGAGGAAGCGAAAAAAGCACCAACAAGCAGGGAACAGATAATAACGGCGCTTGGTAAACTTGGTGATACTACATTCCATGCAGAGGATATCATCCTGGATGTTGATGATAATATATTCATTCCTCTTGGAGCACTTTCCGGCACCAGAAGAGAGGCAGTAGACAAACTGTTCGAATCACGTTTTGATGTGCACGGACGAAATCGTCCGCGTCCCGATGTTTCCACAAAGTTTGACCGGACGAAGAAAGGCAAAAAGAAAACTCAACCACTGCTGAGTGTTGAGGTTTCTGATATCGACTCTGTAATAGTCGCTTCAAAGTCAGGAGCAGACATAATCTATGCACCGATATCTCTTTTCAGTGAAATGATGAACGAGGAGAATGTCCTCAGGACAATGGGACTGAAAGAAAAGGGCATAGAACTGGTTCTCATGACACCTGCCATCTCCTTTGAAGAAGAGATGCCTGAATTGAAAAAACTCATGCAGCAGGTCATTGATGCAGGGTTCAGAGTTGCATGTTCCAACTATGGAACAGTTCAGCTTGCAACCGAACTTGGAACTGGTTTTGTAGTGCAGAAAGAGTTCAACCCTTTTAATGCCTGGACTGCAAATGCATTTGGAAGTTCCGGAGCTTATCGTGTCACACTTTCAACCGAGTTGAATCTTGAAGAAACTAAAGCTGTTTGCAGGAACACAAATCCTGACATTCAGGTCGAAATTCTGGCCTACGGACGTGAGCTTTTACTAGTTACAAAGAACGACCTGCTTAAACCACTTATTCAGGACGGCACAATAAATGAGGACAGCGAAGTTTTACTTATAGACAGCATCAAAGGTTCATTCCCTGTAAAAAGGAAGGATGAACGCACACTCATCTATAATTCCACTGTCCTGAACATGCTGGAAAAACTTGAAGAATTATCCACAACAGGTGCTGATGTGTTGAGACTTGACCTCTCGCTTTACGAAAGGGATGATGTAAAGGAAATCACTCGAAATTTCAGGAAAGCACTTGATGGAAAACCAATCAAACTGAAGAACACAAGAGAAGAAGAATATGACGAGGGTCATTATTTCAAAGGTGTTCTTTAAACTAAGGGCCCTGTAGAAATCCGACCATCAAATTTTAATGAAAAGCAGGTTGGTTTTATCAGTTTTTACAAACGAGTACATCAAAGATCATGAATAGCAGACTGAACCCGAAGGGTCCGGCGAAGCCGGCGTTTTCCTATCAGGTGGAACGAAATAATCAGCATAATGAATAGGAATACTTTCTTCGCAGGTAATTTGTAGAAATATAAGTGCAAATGCAAGTATGTAGAAGCATCTTCTGTATAGCATCATGGGAACGTGCCGCCTTCGGCGGATGGTTGCTTTGTTTTTAGCTTCCAATTGTTTTCTTGAACCTGAAAAGAATCCAGTTTAAAGCATAGTTTAACATAAAAACCATGAGTGCAATATAGTGACTAAAGTAGTTCTATTATAATAGTACCTAAAACAGAAGGCGCAATTAAAAACGACAGGTAATTACCATGGCAAGAGAACTTTCACAAAGAGATATTGCAGTATTGAAAAAGGTAGCTCCGGAATGTGAAGGACTTGAGTGTGCTGGCTCAAAAGCACCATATAAGTCAATACTTCCGCCTCTTTCAAACCACTACGCGAAGAATGAGGAAGATTTCAAGAACAGGATATCGGCTCTTGATACGGATGATCTTGAGTATCTTCTTTCTCTTATCAAAACTGGTGAAGAGAGTCTTGGGTGTGTGCAGCCTCATTATATGACCATCTTTATTGAAATGATAAATGAAAAGCTGGGGAAAGAAAGGGCTCAGGAAGTTATGTCTGTTTATGCAATGTGGAACGAGTGCTGATGGAGAAGCTTTTTCTCTTCTCTTTTTTCTTTTTACAATTCTATTTTTCCGTATCTTAGATAAATAAATCCTGTTCTGTTTATTCACTCTGTTTCTGTGTTTTTATACTATAATCTAATAATCGGACAGTATAAAAAAATAAACTATAATGAATAAATATATATAATGTGTAGTACAATTTAAAATCTTAATTATTCAGATTTATAATAAAATATCTGGCAGCTAGATGCATGTGGATATTTTAGTGGGTAACAATTTAACAGTTGAGGAAGGGATCGGGATGTTTAAAAAAGATACAGGATTTCAATCCGAAATAATAGAAGTTCTTGTTCAGTTTATGAGTGGCAATTTAGATGCCAGAATGCAATCACAACCACGCTCTGAAAATCAGAATGCTGCTGAGCAGATAAATCTTTTACTAGACAGCTTTTCAGACATAAACACAAAAGTTGAAGAGCTCGAAGAAAACGCAAGATTATGCGACAGTGCAGTTCTTCTTGATGAAATATCTGATCTTGTGGAAAATGCTGTTGATGGAAAGCTGGACGCAAGAGGAAGAACTGATAATTTTGATGGTCCCTCAAAGGAAATACTTGGCAGCATCAACGAACTTCTTGATGCTGTGATAGGTCCACTTAATGTTTCTGCTGAATACATTGATCGCATATCAAAAGGTGACATTCCTGAGAAGATCACAGACGAATACAAGGGAGATTTTAACGAGATAAAGAACAATCTCAACAAGTGCATAGATGCTGTGAATTTCCTGGTTGAAGATTCACTTATGCTGGCAAATGCAGGCATTGCAGGTCAACTGGATACAAGAGCTGACGCAAGCAGACATGCAGGAGACTTCAGAAAAGTTGTAGAAGGTGTGAATAACTGTCTGGATGCTGTGATAGGTCCACTTAATGTTACAGCAGAATATGTGGACAGAATATCAAAAGGCGATATTCCTGACAAGATCACAGATGAGTACAAGGGAGATTTCAACGAGATAAAGAACAACCTCAACCAGTGTATTGATGCGGTCAATTTACTTGTTGAAGATGCAATGGTGCTGGCAAATGCAGGAGTTGAAGGACAGCTTGATACAAGGGCAGATGCAAGCAGACATGCAGGAGACTTCAGAAGGGTTGTTGAAGGTGTGAACAACTGCCTTGATGCTGTGATAGGTCCACTTAATGTTACTGCTGAATATGTTGACAGAATATCAAAAGGTGATATTCCTGATAAGATCACCGATGAGTACAAGGGAGATTTCAATGAGATAAAGAACAACCTCAACCAGTGTATTGATGCAGTCAATTTACTTGTTGAAGATGCAATGGTGCTGGCAAATGCAGGCATTGCAGGTCAACTGGATACAAGAGCAGATGCAAGCAGACATGCAGGAGACTTCAGAAGGGTTGTTGAAGGTGTGAACAACTGCCTTGATGCTGTGATAGGTCCACTGAACGTGACAGCGGAATATGTTGACAGAATATCCAAAGGTGACATACCTGAGATAATCACTGATGAGTACAAAGGTGATTTCAACGAGATAAAGAACAACCTTAATCTTTGTATCGCTTCCCTTAGTATGCTTCTTGAAGAGACAAGTGCCCTTATCAATGCAGCAATTGTAGGAAAGATAGATACCAGAGGCAATGCTGACGCTTTCGATGGAAAATATGGTGAGCTTGTCAATAACATAAATCAGGTTATTGACACATTAGTTGGTCATATAAACCACATACCAGCTCCGGTAATGCTGATTGACAGGGACTTCAACATCTCTTACATCAATGATGCAGGAGCTGATGTTCTGGGTACTTCAAAAAAGCAGTTGCTTGGTGAAAAATGTTATGAACATTTCAAAACCGGAGATTGTCTTACTGAAAAGTGTGCCTGCGCCAGGGCTATGAAATCTAACGAACGTGAACTCGGTGAAACATTTGCCCATCCGGGAGAACAGGAGTTGTGCATTGAGTATAATGGTATTCCAATAAGAAACCAGAAAGGGGATATTGTTGGTGCACTTGAAATTGTAGTAGACAAAACTGAAGTCCGGAATGCTATTGAAGATGCGAAGGTCAAGGTTGATTACCTTGAAAAGATACCAACACCGGTAATGATCGTTGATAATGATTTTAATGTCCAGTTCATGAACAATACAGCTGCTGCTGCGGTTGGATGTACAACCGGCGAATGTCTCGGTCAGAAATGTTTTGATCTTTTCAAGACACCCCATTGTAATACAGAGGAATGTAGGGTTGCCCGTGCCATGAATACAGGAGAAATCTGTACTGGCGACACGAAAGCAAACCTGCCGGGAGGAACGATCCCAATAAGATACACAGGTGCTGCATTACGTAACAAGGAAGGTGAAGTGGTCGGTGGTCTGGAATATGTTCTTGACATCAGTAAGGAAATGGAGATAACAAAAGGTGTTGAAAACCTTGTTAATGCAGCCATTGGAGGCAGACTTGATGAGCGTGCTGATCCGACAATGTTTGAAGGTAACTACAGGACTATAATCGAAGGTGTCAATTCCACACTGGATGCTGTTATCGGACCGCTTAACGTTGCAGCGGAATATATTGACCGTATCTCAAAAGGTAATATTCCTGATAAGATAACAGATGAGTACCGGGGAGATTTCAACGAGATAAAGAACAACATCAATCTATGTATAGATTCTGTGAACATGCTTGTTGAAGATGCCATCATGCTTGCTGATGCAGGTGTTAAAGGCAAGCTGCAAACCAGGGCTGATGGATCCAGACATGGAGGAGACTTCAGGAAGATCGTTGAAGGTGTGAATAATTGCCTGGATGCAATTGTAACTCCGATCGAAGAAACCTCCCGGATAATTGCTGATTATGCTGAAGGCAGACTGAACAGCAGAACTACTATTGAGACGAATGGTGATTTTAAGAAACTCTCAGATACACTGAACATGTTCGGCAATCAATTGCAGTCCATTATTGAGGATTCAAATGAAGTTCTGGAGGCTATTGCGTCCAATGACCTGACCAGGGAAGTCGAAGTTGAAGGTGTGGGAGAGTTTAAAAAACTTTCAGAGGGAGTTGAGAACTGCAGACTGGCTTTGAATGAGATCGTAAGTAATATGCTAAAATCCGCACAGAATGTTGCTGCTACGGCAGAAGAGATATCCGCATCATCCGGTGAACTTACCTCGGCATCCACAGAAATATCATCTACTGTTGAAGAGATGGCAAGAGGTGCACAGGTACAATCCTTAAAGACCGAACAGGTTACAAGATCCATGGATGAAATGACAAATGCGGTCCAGGAAGTTGCAGAGAACTCCAACAAAACTGCAGAGACTTCGGTCACTTCAAATCAGCTTATTCAGAGTCTGGGAACTATTGCCAATAATCTGAAACACAAGATGGATAGCATTAGAACTGCTTCCAGTGACTCTGCAAGACAGATAAACGACCTGGCTGAGAAATCCAGTCGTATCGATGAAATAGTTAACCTTATTACAAACATTGCAGACCAGACGAACCTGCTTGCTCTTAATGCTGCAATTGAGGCTGCAAGGGCAGGAGAACACGGACGTGGATTTGCTGTTGTTGCAGATGAAGTAAGGAAACTGGCAGAAGATTCCGGTAATGCTGCAAAGCAAATTGCAACTCTTATCCATGAGATGCAGGATGGAACCAATGGTGCTGTTACCTCAATGGAGCAGGTAAACACCGAAGTTGCTGTTGGTTATGAATCGCTTGAAGAGGCAGTTGATTCTGTTGGCAAGGTTGTCAGATCAGGTGAAGAGATAATGACAATGGTCCAGATGATGGCAGCGCTGGCAGAACAGCAGGCATCATCAATTGACCAGGTCGTAACGTCTATTGAAGAAGTTGCTACTATCTCTGAAGAGTCGGCAGCCGGGACGCAGCAGACTGCTGCAGCTATTCAGCAGCAGACAGCATCAATGCAGGAGCTTGCAGCTTCAGCTCAGGTGTTATCAACTATTTCCGCTGACATGCAGGTACTTGTTTCAAAGTTCAAAGTCTGTAAAACCACAAAAACCTCTTCAAAGGGAAAAAAGAAAGAATCCAGTAACAGCGTTAATTCAATGCTTGTTTGATCTTTGATCGGATACAATCGATCAGACCTTGCTGAGCTTCTCAAAAAGCTCGGCCATTCCTTTTAGGGTCATATGGCCTTTTCTTGTGATCATATAGTCACCACGCTCACTTCTCTGAAGTATCATGCCTGTGTCAACGAGTTTCTGTATATGGAACAGAAGATTACCACCTCTAAGACCTGTGCTTTTAGATATGTCAGAAAAGCTTCTTGTGGACGAGTTCAGCAGACGGAGAATGCCAAGACGTTGTTTGTTGGCAAGTGGTTCACATATCTGAGTTACTATGTCATCAGAGATGTCTTCAATGTCCATGGTAGTGAGGGCTGACTGTTCCTCAACTGATGATAAGTTGAATGACCTTATTAGCTCTACCTGTTTTTCAAATATCCGGGTTGTAGACTCCAGGCAGTTATCACAGTTCTCAAAAACCGCCATTTCTTTTAGATCTTCAAATCTCTGCCTGAATTCTGCCAGAGACTCCTCATTTACCCTGTCCTCAAGCAAAAGCAATGCCATTTCCTGAAGCAGGCCGGAAAAAGCAGATTTGCAGGAAGCACCATTCTTGCAGCTTGTATCAAGACCAATTGAAAGATTTTCTTTTGTGTCAGCCAGCATATACTGGATAACAGGTCTTGAAAGTCCACCTTTCATTTCCATGAGAAGTGCGTCCGAATGTCTGTGACCGGAGACCTCCAGTGCCCTGTTGACATCTTTTTTCAGGGATTTGATCTCAGACCTCAGATTCCTGAACTCTTCCAGATAGAGATTCTCCATAACACTACCAACTGAATTATCATCAGTGTTTTCACAGTTTCCAGTCCCGCTCAAAATATCCTTCCTTTTTTAGTTTTGTACATAATAGTTGTATGAAACTATATTAATCTATACTAGACAGGATTGCAGCTACATAATATTTGCAGGCAATGAATACGAACTCAATCAAACATGATATATAGATTAAGATAATAGGCATGTAAGCAGCTTTACAGCAACTATTTATTACTAATCAAAAGGGATGAATCAACTTGATTTGCTCAGTACTGGATAACGACCTATACAAATTGACCATGCAAATGGCAGTTCTTGAGCTGTTCCCTCAGGCATCTGCAGAATACAGGTTCACCAACAGGGGAGAACAGCGCTTCACACCGGAATTTGTTGAAGAACTTAAAAGGCTTATCCGGGAAGAGATTCCTTTGTTCCGTCTGACAGATGACGAATACAACTGGCTGAAATCTGAATGTCCTTATTTTAAGCCCAGTTATGTCGAATATCTCCGCAATTATCGTTTTGACCCATCGGAAGTATCTGTGTCACTTACTGAAGACAACAATCTTGACCTTGTGGTAAAAGGACCCTGGCACAGCAGCATTCTCTGGGAAATTGTTCTTATGGCTACGATTTCAGAGCTTTATTTCGATATGGTTGAAAGCGACTGGAAAAACACAGACCATGATACCGGCAGAGATTATGATGAACTGTTGCAGGACTATGCAAAACTCATGGGAAATATAGGCCATGAACTTGAACAGAACAACTGTGGTTTTTCAGAGTTTGGAACCCGCAGAAGACGAAGTTTCAAGATACATGACATTGCTGTAAAAGTACTGCATAAATGTAAGGCATTCTCAGGGACCAGTAACGTTTACCTTGCAAAGAAATACGGTGTCAGGCCCATAGGTACAATCGGTCATGAATGGATCATGGGAAATTCCGCACTTATCGGAATGCGAAATGCAAATCTCTTTGCACTGGAGAACTGGGTGAATGTCTACAAAGGAAATCTTGGCATCGCTCTTTCAGATACTTTTGGCTCTGAGCCTTTTTTCAGGAATTTCAACCTGAAATTATCCAAACTTTATGATGGTGTACGCCATGACAGCGGTGACCCGCTTGTTTTTGCAGACAGGGTCATTGAGCACTACAAGAAAATGGGAATTGATCCTATGACAAAATTTGTGGTGTTCAGCGATTCACTTTCAGCGGCTGTTGCCATTGAAATAAAAAAGAAATGTGAAGGACGTATAAATTGCAGTTTCGGAATTGGTACAAGTCTTACTAACAATTATGAATTCTTCCGATCAAGTCCGCCTCTGAATATGGTTATCAAACTGCACAGTATTGACGACATACCTGTTGTTAAACTGAGCGATGATGAAGGAAAAGAGACTGGAGATAAGGATGCCTTAAGGGTGGCAAACTATATTTTCGGCCGCAAAGGACTTGATGATTAAGAAAATCATAATGGATGATACGGTATTAAATGAATCCGGTCACCTGTGACATAATTCCCAGTGATATCATTAGAAAAACATATACCAAAAATATTAGAAAACCTTTCTTTATCTCAACATAAGTACTGCTTTTCATACTGAACTCCCATTTTAAAATTAGCATCCGTACTATATAAACATTCGGAAATATTGATACAGAATACAATAATTATTTTTGAATATCTGTATATTTTCAGGATAGTAAGTATAAAATAGATACTAGTGACTTATTTGTATCTCTATCATATTGTGCAAAAACAGGAAAAAACAGGAAAAGGGATAAACCCTCTATAAGACAATAACCCCATCAACAAACACAATCCCACCCGCTCATACTCCACTTCACGTCTCAAATGAAAGATACTGGTATTAAGTCCTTAGAAGACATGGTCTGAGGGGAGAGCTATGAAACCAGGATAACTGTATCTTTCTTTATCGTCGTTTTTTCGTTTTTATTGTGTTTGTTGACTAAAACGAGTAGTTTTTAATACTACATAAATATATCTACAAATTGATATATCATAATGATGAGGGGAAGCAATGATTTCATAGAAAAATAGCACAATAATCATGAGCTTTCGACTGACTATAAAAAAGCAACCTTTTTGCCGGAAAATGAGTTCTTAGATGATAATACTTATATGTTTGTATGGCTATTGGATACCTGATAGTCAAAACACACCATTTGTACGGGATGTAAGAATAAAGACAAGAATAAAAATATGGTAAAGTATAAGGGGACGAAATATGGAAAAAATTAATGAAACGATGAGCGTATACCAGATCTTAAGCGAATATCCCTTTTTACTCAAAATATTCAGGCAGCATGGAATGGGAAAATTCGAGACAAAGGAAGTTCTCGAACAACTCGGACCATTACTTAAACTGAAAACCGCTCTTTCAATGGTCTCCGTAAATAAGGAATCTTTCATTGATCTCCTTAACCAGGCAATTGCAGACAATGAAGCCCGGGGAGATTTCACTCTGGCCGATGCTCCCCAGAGACAAAAAGAACTGACACTTCTTGCCCTTTTACCATGCGGTATGAAGATGCCGTTTAACAGAGCTTTGAACGAATTCTCAACCGAATACAGTAAGCAGACCGGAAATGTACTTCATTCCCTGGTAGAAGGAAATGTCAATCATGAGCTTTCATACTACGCATATATGGACTCAGTCACATCGGTAGAGGAATTACCGGACATAATCATCAGTTCTGATATTAACAGTTTCTACCATAAACCATTCCATGAGAATTTCCTTAGTCATGAATATTTCACTGACCTTGGTGCATCACCAATGAACAGTGATTTTGAGAAGATAGGTTTTGCAGACCCTCGTGGACAATTCACCATGCTCTCTGGAAATCTCCTTGTGCTGGTTACAATAAATGAACTCATGGATGGAAAGCCAGCACCGCAGTCATGGGAAGAAATTCTGAAAGAAGAGTTCAGGAACAAAGTTGCCATGCGTGGACAGAACGGATTCTTCTGTAACGGAGTACTGCTCCCATTCTACCAGATGTATGGCACGGAAGGAATCAAAAAACTGGCATCCTCTGTCTATCTGGGACTGCACCCATCCCAGATGGTGAAGATGGTCGACAGCAAGAAGGATGATGTGCCGCCAATGTATATTATGCCACATTTCTTTGCAATGAAAATACAGGACAAATCCAGAGTTTCGATCACCATACCAAAGGAAGGTGCAATCGTAAGCCCAGTACAGATGCTGGTGAAGAAGGAAGCAACTGAAAGGGTTAAGGAAATTGCGGATTTCCTCTGCGGAAAGAAGTTCGGTGAGATCTCTGCCAAAGCCTTCTTCCCAACTACAAATCCAGAAGTTCAGAATAAGATGGATGATGTTGGTTCCCTTTACTGGCTTGGATGGGACTTCCTGTTGAATAATGATATAGGTGCACTCAAAAAGGAAATCGCTGAAGTATTCAACAAGCAGTTCATGACAACCGGAGGCGTTGTTTGAGACTTGTTACAGTGGCAGGTCCTCCATCTTCAGGAAAAACCAGCATAATTGTCAGGACAATTGAAGAACTCAGAAGCAAGGGTCACACAGTTGGTGTTGTGAAATTCGATTGTCTCTCGGCACAGGATGAAGAACTTTATTCAGCTTACAGCATACCTGTCAGGACCGGACTATCCGGAGGACTCTGTCCTGATCACTTTTTTGTGAGCAACATTGAAGAAGCTCTGAAATGGGCCGAGGACAGGAAATTCGATTTCCTGATAACAGAGAGTGCGGGTCTCTGCAACCGTTGTTCACCGCATATTAAGGAAGTTCTGGCGATATGTGTTATTGACAACCTTAGCGGCGTCAATACGCCTAAAAAGATAGGACCGATGCTTAAAATGGCAGACATCGTTGTCATCACTAAAGGAGATATTGTGTCACAGGCTGAGCGTGAGGTCTTTGCATACAGAGTGAGACAGGTCAACCCAAGAGGGATGATAATTCACATCAACGGTGTTACAGGACAGGGTAGTTTCTACCTTGCAAAGCAAGTTGAGAAAACCAACTCTGTTGATACCCTACAGGGAGCAACACTCAGGTTTACCATGCCTGGAGCTTTGTGTTCTTATTGCCTTGGTGAGAGAAAGATAGGCGATGACAGGCAGATCGGTGTTTCAAAACTGGTCAATTTCAGAGGAGATGACTAAAATGAGGACTACTCTTCTTAACATGACGATAGATGAGCTCATGGAAATGATGCCCTGGATAGAGGATTATTTCTCTTCATTTGCAATCAACCATGCTGAGATCAGAAACCTGAAGCTGGGTGAATTAGGTTCAAAACTCAGCGAGGATCATTTTACAGAAAAAGGAACCAGTTATCATGACTTTATTGATGGTTTCTTCATGTTTATAGAACAGGTCAAAGCTCTCCAGCAGGATAGTGGATTTTCTATTAACTCACTAACAGTCCTCCCCGGAAATAATAAAAATAGAGAAAAAGAGGCTTTTTCAGTTGAATTGAAAAAGGGAACAGTGACAGCAATTGTCGGCCCAACAGGTTCAGGTAAATCCCGCCTGCTTGCTGATATTGAATCCCTAGCACAGAAAGACACACCTACTGGACGAAGCATATTGGTAGATGGCCGCTCCCCAACAGATGAGGAACGTTTCTCAACTGAAGGACGCTTTATTGCACAACTTTCCCAGAACATGAACTTCGTCATGGATCTTAGTGTAGAGGATTTCCTGACCTTGCATGTAGAGAGCCGCATGGTCGATGAGATCCATCACATAGTCCAGAAGATATATGATACTGCGAACATTCTTGCAGGTGAACCTTTCAGCCGTGAAACTCCTGTTACACAACTCTCAGGAGGACAATCAAGAGCATTAATGATAGCAGACACAGCACTTCTAAGCCCTGCATCAGTTGTCCTGATAGATGAAATAGAAAATGCCGGAGTTGACAAGGTCAAATCCCTTGAACTTCTGGTAAGCAATAACAAGATAGTCCTTATCAGCACTCATGACCCACTTCTTGCCCTGTCGGCAGACCAGCGTATTGTCATTAAGAACGGTGGCATCTCAAAACTCCTGAAGACTACAGATGATGAGAAAAAGCACCTTACCAGTCTTGAGAAAATTGACAGGAAGATCACACTTATGAGAGATCAGTTGAGGACTGGGGAAGAGATTGATTTGAGTAATTTGTTGGTTTAATTTTGTCTGATGGAGTTTCCATTATCGTCAAATAAAGGAAGTTTGAAATATCTTTGAGACGTGTCTATGTAATAAATATAGGGTGTGAATATGTGTTGGATAATTTATGTAAAATCACAAAAAAAAGACCGTTTTTAATTATGTGTCTAGCTATAATTTTTATTATAGTCGAAGCATATGTGATTAAATTTCCTGTTAAAGAGTCATCTGTTAATACAACATTAAACGTTATGCTAGTTTTTGTAACTGCTGTATATGTTGTTTTAACTGAAAATATATTATCTGATAGTGAAAAATCGAGAAAAATTGAATACAAGAGCTCACAACTTGAAAAACTCTATTATCCGCTGTTGTCTGTCATAGAATTTTCTTCTGAATTGAATATGATTGATCCAGAGGATTATTTTCCACAAATGGAGTATGTATTGGATTTTAGTAATTCAAATGTAGACATGTTCAGCAATAATCGCTATCTTGCAAGAGAACAAAGTCGTCCATTAATATCAAAAATACTAACTAAAGCCTTGGTTAGTAAAAAGTTATTTATTAGCCAAGATATTTACGACAAATTTTGTTTAGCGATAGAGGAGGATATAGGTATTCTTATTATGGATTTGGAAAAGCTTGTTGATAATTAAATGACATTTTAGATACTAAAGATGTACTTATATACAAAATCTGATTTTGCGATATACATAGCATTTGTGGAAGAGATTTTCCTTTTAAGTGGACTAATCAGAAAATGTAGTCAAAATCATGTCGAAGAAATACCAGCGAAGCCGGAAATTCCAAAAATAAAAATAATCCTCTGTTCTCACTCTTTATCAAAAAAACACCATTGTCAAAATCCACCAGATAAATATATGTGCAGCCTCTCACCATACTACTAATTGTTCAAATCTTTTTGAAACACTCATATTTCAAGGCAAGAAACATGGACAAAAACAAAGATACAGGTTCGTGCTGCCCTCCTGACAGCAAAACGGATACAGGCCAGTTCATCCGGATGGTAGGTCTGGACAAAAATATCCCTGCACCGGAGATCCGTGATACAACAAGCTTGATCACCTTTAACGACAGGTTTGACCATTTTCTGGCTCGCTGGGGAGTGAACAGGATGAAGCACATAGTAGAACCTGGCATCTACATACTTGGCAATCCTGATGCAGATTCACCGGTATTCGTGTCTGCCAACTACACACTCAGTTTTGATGCACTGCGCAGTTCACTTGCAGGAATAGACTGCTATATCCTCGTCATTGACACAAAAGGAATAAATGTCTGGTGTGCTGCCGGAAAAGGAACATTCGGCACCGATGAGATAGTATATCGCATCAGGTGGTCAGGACTTGCAAAAACAGTCAACCATCGAAACCTGATATTGCCACAGCTAGGAGCACCTGGTGTCTCTGCACATGAAATCAAACGCAGGTCGGGATTTAAGGTGGAATACGGACCTGTGCGTGCAAAAGACCTGCCGGAATATCTCATGAACCATACTGCGACACCTGAAATGAGAAAGGTAAGATTTACTTTTAAGGACAGGCTGATACTAACACCCATAGAATTCGTCCATGTTATCAAACCAACATTGATCGCTGCGATAATTCTATACCTGCTATCCGGTCCCTTTGCAGCACTTCTGGCAATCGTAACAGCATTTGCAGGAACAGTATTGTTCCCTGTGCTGCTGCCTTATCTGCCTGCACACGACCTCAGCATTAAAGGGATTGTCTTTGGATGGCTTGTAGCATTGCCATTTGGAATATTCCTTGCAGCAAACACTAACATGATCCTCTGGAAAGAAATGCTATCGTTACTAGCCATGTTCCTGATAGTACCGGCAGTGACAGGCTATCTGGCTCTTAACTTCACCGGCTGTACGACTTACACATCAAGAACCGGTGTTAAGAAAGAGATATTCAGGTATGTACCTTACATGGCACTTAAAGCAGGAACAGGGATACTTTGCCTGCTTGTTCTGGCAATCTCACACCTGCAGGAGATGATCTGATGTTCAATTCTTACAAAGAGAACACACTTCTGTACTATTCTGAAAAGTGCATCAACTGCCTTATGTGCACAAATGTCTGTCCTCATGGGGTTTTCACTGAAGGAGAAAAGCATGTAGAACTCACAAGACCGGAGTTATGTATGGAATGTGGCGCATGTGCTGGTAATTGTCCTGTTCAGGCTATCGAGGTACAAAGTGGTGTTGGCTGTGCATGGGCAATGATAAATGCAGCACTTAAGGGAAAGGATCTGGACAGCGAAGCATGCTGCTGTGGTGAAGATGGGTGCTGCCAGTGAAACAATTATATTTATTATTATCAAAGAGGGAATAATAAAAGTAAAAACACTACCATGCATAATCCTTTTATACAAACAAACCTATGATAGAGTGCTTTAAAATAAGACTGTTATTCGCTAAACGTATTGACATTAGATGGCATTTACTTTTACTGTAGATTTCTATTTTGCATTATGTTTTCAGCTTACTCAGGTATTTTAGGCTTTATAAAAAAGGACGTGAATTTAATATGTTCAATAACAGAGAAGAATCAACTGCTCCAGTAGATGCCGGAGAGACATACGAAGTAACAATCGAGGATATCGCAAGAGAAGGAGACGGAATTGCAAGAGTAAGCGGTTTTGTAATCTTCGTACCAGGCACATCCGTAGGCGATGAAGTAAACATCAAGATCACAAAAGTACTCAGAAAGTTCGCTTTCGCAGAAGTTGCTGAATAAGCAACTTATCTTTTTTAATGAAGTAACACCAGTACTTCAGATTTTAACTTATTCTTATTATCCTGTTCTATTCATTAAGTTGTAATGAATATAACTATTTAAATTCTGAAAGGGTTTTTCAAATATCTTATCATTTATTTGGAAAAGGTTTCAAAAATAACATAGTTGAAGTATCAGAAATATTCAAAATTCTGATGACCTGTATAAAGAGTTATTAAAATAAAGAATTATTAAAAAGATGAATATAAATTCATCTATTTAGCTAAGGAAACCTTTTTTCTCAAGCCAGTTGACCTGTGGCCTGGTGTATTTCCAGATCACATCAGCTTTCTCATCCTGAATTTCCCAGGGAGTAGCAATAACAATATCGCCTTCACGAACCCACATTCTCTTCTTCTTAGAACCAGGGATCCTTCCCATACGGACAACGCCATCCATACACTGTAACCTTACCCTGTTTGCTCCAAGTAAACTTGAAACTGTTGCAAGAACTTCACCATTATCTTTACGTGGTGTTCTTACTCTGACGACCTCGCCCTCAGTGTTTCCTCCACTTGCGTTACTTTTCCTTTTATTACTTCTATAATTAGCCAGATTAATACCTCAGTGTGAACTGTTTTTGTTCCTGCTTTATTCAAATACAAGACATTAATGACAAATGCTGTCATGATCACACAACATCAGAAATATCCCAGTCAAATAAAACAAACATACATGACCTGTTACTGAAAAATAAAAACATTAACAGTTTTTAACAGGCACTTAATTATCGGTATTCAATAAACAGGGTCATAGTATATAATATGAACCGTGGGATATAAATGAAATATAGGGGAATCCCCAATAATTTAATCAGTATATATAGCCCACATTATACAATGACCCGAATATCAGAATGCCTACATAATGACTATCTATTCTCAGCGAGCATGATCTTAACAAGACCAGCTGCAATATCCATGGTAGTGCAATCCTCATCAAGCATTTTTTCCACCCAGTGGACATATTTGCCCAGATGACCCTCATCGATGGTCTCTTTTACCCTGGTTGCAAGCATGCCTGCCTTAATTTCTTCGGCATCACTTCTGGTAGGAACCTTCTTGCACTGTATCTTGGTTTTGGTGTACTTCTGGATGCTCTTGATCTTATAGATCTCCCTCGCAGTGACAAAAGTAAATGCAATTCCCTGCCTTCCTGCACGGCCAGTCCTTCCGATCCTGTGAACATATGACTCTTCATCCTGTGGCATATCAAAATTGAATACAACCTCAATATTCTCCACATCGATACCACGTGCAGCCACATCGGTTGCAACAAGTGTTTCGATCTCACCTTTCCTGAAGCTAGCCATTACTTTTTCTCTCTGGGTCTGTTTCATATCTCCATGTAGACCATCTGCAAGATATCCTCTGGCCTTTAGAGTGGTAACAAGATCATCAACCATCTTTTTAGTATTACAGAATACAAGAGAAGATTTTACATCATAGATATCTATCATTCTGCAAAGAACATCAGGCTTCATGTGATGCTTGACCTCAAAATAAGACTGTTCCATGTTTGGCGCAGTAACTACCTTGTGTATTGTCTTCACATGCATTGGGTTCTGCTGATATTGTTTTGTCAGCCTCAAAATTGGCTTTGGCATTGTAGCAGAGAAAAAGATCGTCTGCCTTGTATCAGGAACACTACTGAGTATTGTTTCAATATCTTCCCTGAAACCCATATCCAGCATTTCATCTGCTTCATCGAGCACGATCATGTCTACGCCGTTAAGCTTCAGTGTATTTCTCTCAATGTGATCCATAACCCTTCCAGGAGTACCGATAACTATCTGAACACCTTTTCTGAGAGCCTTGATCTGTCTGTCAATATTCTGTCCACCGTAAACCGGGAGTATGTGTACATTAAGATACTTGGCAAGTTTGCCCATCTCTTCTGCAACCTGATTAGCAAGTTCCCTTGTAGGACAGAGGACAAGTACCTGTGTCTTCTTGCTGTTAGGGTTTACCATTTCAAGAGCAGGAATTCCAAATGCTGCAGTTTTTCCTGTACCTGTCTGGGCCTGTCCGATGACATCCCTACCTTCAATAATAAAAGGTATTGACTGAGCCTGAATAGGAGTTGGCTCCTCAAAACCCAGTTCTTCAATTGCTTTTTCAAGATTACGTGATAAATGAAGGTCTTTGAAAGTTGATGATTCCATATTAATAATTCCTGTGATGATAGGCCTTATGCAAACACAGGATGAGATAAATCATCACAACGGTTTCCAATTTGGCCAGATTTAAAATTAAATCTTTGAGTCTTTAAACGTTCCAAATTGTTTTGGTAAAGCAAAACAAAAAAGATCAGTGCTCTGTTAATGACAACAATGGAATTAAGCTTATCGGTAAATTTGAATTACAATTCATTATAGATTAGGAAATGTATTTATAAATAAAAGTCCGAAATAATTATGGGAAAGGGAAGGAAGTCTGCGAAGAACAAGCTGTAAATTACGGACCGGTCCAGTCCTTATACCTAAAACAAGATATGGGGTTTATATCATGCCTGAGTGGGTAGCTGCTGTAAAGGAAGAAGATCTTCAGGAAGAAAAAATCAAAGTTGTAAGCGCAGGAAATAAGCAAATAGCTCTTATTAGAAAGAACAATGAGATATTTGCAATTGATAACGAATGTCCTCATCAGGGATGTCCTCTTAAAAGCGGGACGCTTGAGGATTACACACTCAAGTGTGCATGTCACAACTGGGGTTTTGACATAAGGACCGGTGAAAATGTCGATACCGGTGAATATATCGACATGGATGACCCGAAAGTTGAAACCTATGAGACTAAAATTGAGAATGGGATCATAGAAGTACTTGTGTAGTTTTTGACAGGATCTCTGAAGTATTACTATAGTCATATGTAACTGTAGTATTACTATAATCTATGCATCATAGATGTATTATCTATCTGTTTTTCTGCCAAATTATTATTCAGAAGAAATTGGTTTTGATACAAAAAGTTATATTTCTATAATTCATGTAGCAACGATATGAAACCAGAATTCTTAAAAAAGGTTCTCATCATCGGTTATGGTTCAGTTTCTCAGTGTACCTTACCCCTCTTACTGGACAAACTCGATGTTCCGTTAGAAAACATTACGCTAATCGATTTTGAAGACAAATCGAAATCCCTTAAAAAATATACTAATCAGGGATTGACATTTGTCCGTGAAAAGATCACCCCGAAAAACCTTGCTCAGATTCTTTCCAAATACATGGATAACGATGGTCTGATAATTGACCTTTCATGGAATATTGATGCTATTGAGATCATTACCTGGTGTCATGAGCATAATGTGTTGTACGTAAACACATCTGTGGAAGTATGGGATCCTACAGAGGATTTTCTGAACAGGACCCTGCTGGATAAATCTTTGTATATCCGCCAGATGAAACTACTTGAGCTTTCCCGTGACTGGAAAGATGCACCCACAGCTGTTGTTGACCACGGTGCAAATCCCGGTCTTATCACTCATTTTGTAAAGCAGGGCCTGCTGGATATTGCGCAGCGCACCTGTGCTGACAAAAAACTCTCCCCTGAAGACGAAGAAGAAATTAAGCAGCTTATTGAGAAAAGAGACTTCGCTCACCTTGCACACAAACTTGGCGTGAAGGTCATTCACTGCAGTGAACGCGACACTCAGGTTGCTAACCGCGCAAAGGAAGTCGATGAGTTTGTAGGTACATGGAGCATAGAAGGTCTCAGGGAAGAAGGAACTGCTCCTGTAGAAATTGCCTGGGGTACACATGAGAACAAGATGCCACCACTGGCCCAGGTTCCAGACTATGGCCCCCAGAACGTTATTTTTATGCCACAGATGGGTATGAACACCTGGGTAAGGTCATGGATACCTGACCAGGAGATCGTGGGTATGGCTATTAGACATGGAGAATCTTACGGTCTTTCTAAATATCTGACAGTGAAGGATGGAGAAAAAGCCATATTCAGACCAACTGTTCATTACGCTTACATGCCATGTCATGATACGCTCTCATCTCTTTTTGAGTTGAGAGGACGCAATTATAAACTTCAGCCAAAGCTCAGGATAATGACAAATGAGATAGTTTCCGGTGAAGATATACTGGGTGCGCTTCTGATGGGCCATTCTTACAATTCATGGTGGACTGGAAGTGCATTGAGTATCGATGACACAAGATCCCTTGCTCCTGGCCAGAACGCAACCACACTTCAGGTAGCTGCCGGTGTAGTAGCTGCTGTACTCTGGATGCTTGAGAATCCAAAAGAAGGGATCAGGACACCTGAAGATCTTCCACATGATTTTGTCCTGAACATCGCCCTTCCGTATCTTGGTAATTTCATATCAACCCCATCTGACTGGACACCACTTAAGAACCGCAAGGTCTTCTTCAAAGAAAATCCGGCAGTTGAACATGACCCGGACCCATGGCAATTCGAGAACTTCCAGTTCATCGGATGATCTCAAAAGACTGTCTCAGGATTCAGTTTCTTAATATACCACTTAAAGCAGAATTATCATATGGATCATTTCATGTGATTACTCTGTTTCTTTTTTAATAGACTCACTAATTTACAGTTTTGTAGAAAGCCTGCGCTCTTTATGTAAATCAAAAAAAGATCTGCATAATGCCATGTAATAATGAATATGTCGTCTTCAGCGGATGCAAAAATCATAAATTTGAAGCTAATCATAATCTTATTACGAAATTTTATTACCAAATGAAATCCTGAAAAATCAAATAACATGGTTAGCAAAGATGGATGACACAGATTTTACTACAGGGAAAAACACGTATATCAAGAATATGTATGAAGAACCAGGAAGAAAGGTACTTTCATTTTCTAAAAACAATTCAATAGGAATGGAGTTCATGTTAATCCCTGCTGGAGAATTTCATTTAGATTCCTCTGAATTTGGCTATAAAATTCCAGTAAGAGTTACTATAAAGGAACCATTCTACATTGGAAAGTTTCAGGTAACCCAAAAACAGTGGAATAGTGTAATGGGAGATGAGCCTTCCTGTTTTGAGGGTGATAACAGACCTGTAGAATGCATTACCTGGAACAAAGTGCATGAATTCATTAAAAGACTGAATGACCGGGAAAATACGGATAAATATCGCCTTCCTTCAGAAACCGAGTGGGAGTATGCCTGTAGAGCAGGAACTGATACGAAATACTTTTTTGGTAATTCTGACCTGAAACTTGCAGATTATGCCTGGTATTTTTTGAACTCAGGACATGAGACACATCCGGTGGGTCAAAAAAAGCCAAATCCCTGGGGTCTGCATGACATGTACGGAAATGTCTGGGAATGGTGCCAGAACAGGTATCACCGAAATTATGAGGAAGCCCTTGCCGAAGGCACTGCCTGGGACACTGTAGGAAGCATTGGAATTGTCCTGCGTGGTGGTGGATGGGTCAATTATCCGGAAAAATGCCGCTCATCATATCGAAGTAGTTTCGATTCGGATTATGGCTCATATTCTGTGGGATTCCGTCTTCTTATGACATTGTGATTTCATCCGCCAAAGGCGGCACATTCCTGCGATTGTGCATAGAATTTTAGATTCTATCATAGTTGTACTAAGAATTCAATTGAAATCTGGCAAAACAGTTTTACGTGTATTGATGCAGATTTTTTCTTTATTGTTATGGGAAAGCGCCGGCTTCGCCGGATCCATCGGGATGACTCCTGTTATCCATGAACTATGAAGAGTCGATTTGCAGTTAAGCTTTAAATATCCGGGAATCTTCAATTTATTATGGACAAGAGCACTTCAAAGACGGAAATCCGTAATATCGATGAATACATCGCAATGTTCCCAAAAGATGTACAGGGTAGGCTAAACGAGCTGAGAAGCACCATTCTGGAACTTGCACCGGATGCAGAAGAGACTATCAGTTATAATATGCCGACATTCAGGTTGAACGGTATTCTGGTTCATTTTGCCGCTTATAAAAATCACATCGGATTCTATCCCACTCCTTCAGGAATTGCTGAATTTGAGGACGAGCTTGCCGGTTACAAACATGCCAAAGGTTCTGTTCAGTTTCCATTGGATGAGCCACTTCCAATTGATATTGTCAGGAAGATCGTGGTTTTTAGAGTTAAGGAGAACAATGCGAAAACGAATCGATGAAATAAATTCCGAAGGGTCCGGCGAAGCCGGCGCTTTTCCGTCAGGTAGTACTAAACAATTAACGTGTTGCAGTGGAATACTTTCTTCGTATACCTCAGTAGATTCTCAGGTATAAATGCAATTTTCTTCTGTACAGAGGTATTGGAATGTGCCGCCTTCGGCGGATGGTTACTTTGGTTTTAGCTTGCAAATTGTTTTTTGGGTTTTGAAACTGAAAAATAGCAACGTTCGTGTCACTCATATAAACATAATCTCTACAGCGCTATATTCCAACTTTTTAGAATCTCATAAACTTTATATCTAAAAAAGTTTATTGGCTAGCAAAAATATATGGAGTGGATGCAATAAAGGGAATACCTATTTTGTTGCTATTTTTGCTGGTAGCACCGGTTAATGTTGTCTATGCTGAAACAGGTGCAGATTATGATGCCTATAAAGACAAATGGGATCTGCTTTACGAAGACAAAAGTGATTGGTTGTGTTTTGATTATTCCATAGATTACGCAAGAAATCATCCCGGATGGGGTATGGTAATTCTCTCACCTTCACCATCATTCAGGTTTCAGCCACATATGGTCAATTACAAAATTGAGGGAAATATGCTGTATATCCATGAGCCACAGGCAAACCGTACATATGAACTTGAAATTGTGAACGGTTCAATGAATGTTCCTTTATACGATGATTTCCCAAATGATTTCTCAAGTCAGTGGGCACGACCGACCTATTTCCATTTCATACCCAACGAATCTGGAGTTCGCAGAACCTATTATGCGTTGCCGGATAACCGTAATGAGTTTTTCGATTATGCAAATCTGAGCATTTCTAATGTTTCCGAAACAACAGCAGTAACAAGCACAAAAACCACTTCAACCACAACAAACGCCACAACTACAACAATTGCTACAACTGCAACAATGACAGAACAAAACCAAAGTTCTGCTGTTTCATTGTGTGAATATGCTGGCGGTAATGAAACTATTTATAATGCAAATACGACTGAATCTGAAAAACCTGAAAGCTTTACGATAAAGATCATGGAGTTTGCAAGATCACTTTTTGGACTTTGAATTTGTGAGTTGCTGAGTAAGGTTAACTATTCACTCTTTTTGTCACGGATTCAGGAAAAAGGATTATATCTTCCTGCTTCTCTGCCTAACCTATTCTAAAAATAAAAGATGCAAATCACATCAAAAAGCCAGTATGGTGAAATATTGGTGACTGGCAACATATAAGTAAGTGTTCAAATAGTAAAGTCTATTTCTACTTTTTAAATCTGAATATTTCAGTACCATTCGGAGGCATAGGGGGCTGATCTAAATAAAATGCTTTTACCATTGCTTTATGTAGCATCATCCTGAAAGCTTCTCTCTCTTCAAGTGTAAAATCAGAATATACTATGTTTATCCAATCAGTCATTTTCTGCCGGAACAGTTCCTGTACATCTTTTCCTTTATCTGTAAGGTAGAGTTTGTATGCTCTTCTGTCAGCATCATCCCGAACTCTGGATACATAACCTTCAGCCTCCAGTTTCTGCATGGTACGTGTAGTCGTTGCCTTACCAACTTTTAGTACTTTTGTCAGATGCTCCTGAGAAACCCCTTCTTTGTGAATATTAAGAATCATTATGAATTCAAAATCGATCCAGCCAAATCCATAAGGTTTCAATTCTTTGATCATATATGCAAGATGACTTCTGGAAAGTATTACCAGCGGGCCAGTAATTTCTACTGGATTTAGTTCTGTATCATGTTCTTCCATTATCCACACTCATAGTAGGTTCTGCTTTTTCTGCGAATTCCATAAGCGAATTAATTCCATTATGAGATTCTTTCCCAACATATCTAACTTTCATTTTCAAGTGTCACTATCATACATTTTGACCTATTTTACCTGTGCGGTCCACCCTCATCTGATTATGAGAAAGAGTTGTTGTAATACAAAGAAATCATATGGAACATGCTTCCGTTCCACATGATCTAAATCCATTTCTGGAAAATTATCACTCATATCTCAACGCATCTACCGGCCTCATTTTTGAAGCATTGTATGCAGGAATGACTCCTGACAACACGCCTACAAAGATCGCAATGGAAACTCCCAGAAGCATCAGGTCAAAAGACACTGTCACTGTTGAGCTGATAATACCTGTATATGTAACCAAAATTGCCAGTATAACACTCAACAGTATACCAAGTACGCCTCCAACGAATCCCACAAGTGCAGAATTCATCAGGAATATCATAAGGATATCACCATTCTTTGCTCCGATTGCTTTCATTGTGCCAATCTCCTTTGTCTTTTCCATCACAGAGGTAAACATTGTATTTGCAATTCCGACAGACCCTACTACTAGTGAAACTCCGGCGATAGCTCCCAGGAATATTGTCATTGTGTCCATCATTTCACTGGCAGATTCTGCCATTGATAATGAATCGGTAACAGAGAAATCCCTGTCATCTTCATTGACAATATGTCTTGAGATCATTAGTTTCTCTTCAATAGCTTCTACTACGGTTTCTACATAGTCTGTATCAGAAGCTTTTACAACAATGGTGTCATAAACGTCTTCTTCTGCATCGTCTATTATATCTATAGCCGCATCAATTGGCATGTAGATGGCATTGTCATCTTCATCTTCTGCAAGTATACCAACAATCCTGAATGATTTTCCTTCAATTGTCAGTACACGGTTCAGGCCAACTTCCTGGTCATACATTTCATGAGCAATATCATAGCCAATAACCACGACTCTGTTATCAGTAGCCTCAAGGAATCTACCGGCTTCCAGATCATAGGTAACTGTGTATTGCCATACCTGAGTATCAACACCGGTCACAGAGAGTTCAGCAGTTTCACCCATGAAATATACTTCCAGACCACTGTCAGATATCTGACCATAGATGTAGTCGATATTCTCCAGCAGTTTTATTGCCCTGATGTCCTTATCGGTCAGTTCTGCATCATCTGTGGAACTACCACCTCCTCCCATTCCGGGGGGCCCAAATGATGAAGATGCCTTCGAATATCCGGGAGTTATCTGTATATTTGTAAGATCCATGTCTGCAAACTGTTCTTCCATTTCTGCAGACATGCTATCACTCAGAGCCATGATGGTGATCACAGATCCTACACCAATGACAATACCTATTATAGTGAGCCAGCTTCGGATCTTGCTGTGAACCAGGATATTTGTGGCTAGTTTAAAATAGGTACTTTTCCTCATTTATTTCCCTTCTTAATGATATTTCTGATCTGAACATTCAGTGGTGTATAATTTCCCTCTTTCATCATTTTCTTCTTTCTGTAGTTGAAGCCTATTACCAATACAACAAAAAGTCCTGCTGCGTAAAGCACGTAAATATTCGATGAGCTTTGCTGTTGTCCCATTCCTGACGCTGCACCACCAGTCAGTTCCTCAACTTGGACCGATTTTTCAACTGAATGCCTTTGACCTGCAGAATCGGTATATTCTACTATCACAAGAAGCTGGCTTTTATCTTTTAGCTCATCTCTCATGGCCTCTATATCCTCTGCACTGAGATCCGCACTTAATGACTCGTCATCAGGCATAATCTGGGTTAATGAGAATGAAGTGATGGTGTAGTCACCTTTCTCAAGGTTACCAACTATAGTGGATGTACTGCCTGTTGACAGGAAGTTATCCTGTTCCGGGATGGATACTTTTACAGAGTATGCCTCATTGTTACCTACATTTGCAAGGGACAATGAAACTTCTCCTTCATCACTTTCAGAGTAACTCAGATCAAAATCTGTGGTACCTCCTACAAACATGCCTGCTTTTGTCTCTATTAGTGTAGTGCTGGATTGATAATCCTGGAATTCCAGGGTAATATCAAGCTGATATAGTCCCGGCTCTGCATTTACATCAGCCATAACGGAGTAAACGACCGTGGCAGATTCTCCAACACCAAGGTAATTAATGTACTTACTGTTGGAACCGTATACCGGCAGAATGATGCCAGTAGGCTCGTTCCATGAGAGTTCCATGTTTTTGAGTGGTGATGTACCTGTATTGGTTATTACAAATTCTAAAGGTTCCACAGTTGCAACATCTATGTTCGATTCGCTTATAGTAACGATCTGAGCGTATTCCTTGCCCTGTACTTCAATTTCAAGTGTTGTAACAGATTTAGAATCAGATTCACTGTCACTTACAATAACATCAATATCGTAAGTACCATCTGAAACATCAGAATCTACCTTCAGTTTGAATTTCACAAATGTTGCATCTTCTTCATCCTGGCGGGCTTCAAGGAATGATATTGTTTTACTTAGTGATTGTCCGGAGACTTCACTGAAAGGATAATCAGCATCGATCTTCACAACAACATCAGACAGATCGTTGTTTCCTTCATTCTGGAGACTAATGGTAAACTCAACAGTTTCACCAGGTCTTGCAGGATAAGGATTCTGGCTCATAATATCTACTTTCACACCTGCAGCCCCTGCATTGAGGCCTGCTGCTGCAACATTACTTATTGGCAGCATCAATACTAACAATAGCAATAATATTTTTCTCATTTTCATCACATTGCTTCACGTTTTTTTATCTCTATACTGTCTACCATTCCATCTTTAATGTGAACTACACGATCTGCATACTTTGTCAAATCAGGGTCGTGAGTTATCATTATAATTGTTTTACCTTCTTTCAGGTGAAGATCATTTAAAAATTCAAGAATGTAGTTTCCCGTCTTACTATCCAGGTTTCCTGTAGGCTCATCTGCAAGAATCACTTTAGGATCTACTGCAAGTGATCTTGCAATGGCAACTCTTTGTCTCTGTCCACCTGATAACTGGGAAGGAAGGTTGTATAGTTTGTTAGAAAGATCTACAACTGTCAGGAGTTCTTCTGCTCTTTTCCATGAATAATCTGGATCAGTTTCCTGAAATTCCAGAGGAAGCATTACATTTTCGACTGTGTTCAAAGTGGGTATCAGGTTAAAGGTCTGGAAAATGAAACCAATTAGCTGTCCTCTTATCTGAGCAAGTTCGGATTCTTTCATTTTGGCAATGTCCTTGTTGTTGAGTTCAACAACTCCTTTGCTTGGAAGATCAAGACAGCCCAGCAGGTTCATCATTGTACTCTTACCGCTTCCGCTTGGACCGAGTATGACTACAAATTCACCATGCAGGATCTCCAGATTAATACCTTTCAATGCTGCAAATTCGACTTCACCCATCTGATATATCTTCCACACGTCCGTCAGACGCATGAGAGTCTCATGTTCAGTTTTTTGGATATTAGTATCCATATCAATTCCTTCATCTTTTTTTGTATAGTCCATTAGTTCCAAATGGAACTAATTAGTTCTATGTGGAACTAATATAAAAGTATATGCTTTATAGGGCGTAACTGAAAAATGAAACATAGGAAAATAACAATAAACATTAAGTATAATAAACTCAGTAAAGGACTTCCGTGTATTTTCAAATACACCATTATTTCGTCAACCAGCAACTGAAATCCATTCGGAGTTATAATCATGAAAATGCCTACGCAGATCAAGCATGCTTTGATAGAAGCAATGATATCACAATACACTGAAGATTTTCCTTCATGTAAAATAGAACAGGAACCACTCAAGTTCCAGGTAGCTGTGGGCAAGATCCTTGAGGACACAGGCGTTTTTGGAATTACAGAAGCAGACATTAAGGAAACGATCACAGCAAATCCGGGTTCTCTGTTATTGACTGATGATCTGGAATCCGTGCAATTCATTCCACCGCTTACCAGAGAATGTGATTCTTATAACAAGCTCCTTGATTATATGCAGGAAAGCACAAAGGCCAACAGGAAGTTCACTGTAGAATACGATCCAACGATCAGGGAATCACTGATATACAACTTCTTTAACGGAAAAATCGTGCTCATGGTTCCCGAAGAGATGACAAGCCTTACGCAACTGAGATTTGCTCTCATGGCAGGTGGAAGCAAGCTCCGTGCTATTATCGATGAGACAGGAGGATGGATTTACGTGTTCCCTAAATATATCATGGAATCCATGGAATGCGGCAAAATGCCATCCAGGGATACAAATGTCAATATGGTGATCGCAAGTTATCTTGCAGATGTTTTCCCGGATAATCTATAAAAAACAAAACATTCAATTCAAAAAAATAAAGGACATGGTATTTCATGTTCTCGTTCATTTTATTTTATTTTGTTTGTATTTTTATTTTTAGTTCTGTGACTTCAGATAATCAAAAACGATCTCATTGAACCTGTCATACTGCTCAATGGAGCAAACATGACCGCAATTTTCGATAACTTCAACTTTTGAGTTTGCCATTTTTTCAGTGTAGCGTTGTGTGTCCTTTAAGAACAAATGATCCTCGCTTCCTGAGACAAAAAGGATCTTGATGTTGTTATTAAGTTCATCAAGCCACTTTAAACTGGGTTTTGTTTCAGGGATAAGGTCAACCCATCGGCAGAACTCCTCATAACCAAGTTTTTTGGCTTCAGCCACGAAAATACTCCTTGACCTGCGGTGATTCTTCTTTGGAAGTATGATATAGGCAAAGAACCTGTAGAGAACCATGTAATTTATCCATCTTTTGAAAGTGATTGCCAGATAAAGCAGGAAGTTAGTTCTCAGGTTGAACTTTACGATTCCACCACCCATGATGAGAGTGTCAACTTTTTCAGGGTAGAGAACAGCAAAACGCAGGCAAATAAGGGTGCTAAAAGAAAAGCCCATAAAATGAGCTTTTTCAACCTTGTGAAAGACCAGTGTATTATTGATAAGCCTGCAAACCTTATCGATATCAAGGTTTTTGAATTGCGGTTCCTTATGCATTTCAAGGACAAGCAGATTGTAATATGTTGAAAAGAACTCTATCTGCTTTTTCCATGTCCTGGCACTGCCACCGAATCCGTGTACGAGAACAAGCCACTTTGCAGAGTCACCCTTAAAGTGAAGCTCTGCACTGAACCGCTCAGACACCGGCTCAAACTTTTCTTCGTCTGCCATCGGTTATTCCTTTCTTGAAGGCAAAGTATCTCAGGAATTTGGGGAAATTCTTCCTGTTATACTCAGGCATTTTCTGGAAAAGATCTGCGGCCATTTCTTCCCATTCCTGCGCCCTTTCAAAGCTCTTGCTGGCAAGCTCTTCGGCAGATTCAGGGTTTGCCAGGTGGGTTGACTTTGCACCGCCGGCTTTTACAACATCTATAATTGCCTGCGGATTATCGATAAGAGGACAGGGACGAAGCGGATTATCTGAGAAGGGCTGTGCTTCTCTGAATGTTGTGAAGAACTTTGACCTCAGTGCATCCGCAAGTGAAACATCATAGATGTTCGAATCTGAATAGTGGCAGAAGGCACATGGTTCCACGTCACCTTTTGCGTTGATATGTGCAAAACCGACTCCGGCCCCTATACATCCAAAGCAAAGATGGCCGTTGTTCCAGAAATCAACTATCACATAATCGTGCTTTTCACAATAATCCCTGATCTTTTCATGCACATAAGCACGTTCTTCTGCTGTACACATAAGTGAAGTATCAGCAGTGCTTCCAACAGGAATATACTGGAAAAGCCAGCCAAACCATGCACCTTTTGCACGCATCAGGTCAAGGAACTCATCACTGGCTATGGTCTTGTAGTTCTTTGAGTGGTAACATGCCGAAAAAGCAAATCCTATGTCTCTTTCCTTCAGAATATCCATTGCCTTTATGGCTTTAGCGTAAACGCCTTCACCTCTTCTGAAATCAGTTTGCTCCTGAGTTCCTTCAATGCTTATGAAAACATTCAGGTTTCCAAGTTCAGCCATCACATCAGCAAACTCTTCATCGATCAGGGTGGCATTGGTAAAAGCACCAAATGTCATTTTGTTATGTTTCCTGCAAAGTTTGATGATATCATCTTTTCGAAGCAGTGGTTCTCCACCTGTCATCAGGCAATCCATGATGCCAAGCTCTTCAGCCTGGTTCAGTATATCATCGAACTTCTCATAGGAAATGTTGTGACCACTCTCATAATCCTTAGACCAGCAGCCTTTGCACCTCAGGTTGCAGTCACTTGTAGGATCTACAAGAAGAACCCTTGGGATCGAGCATTTATGCTTAAATCCGTTGTATAATTCTTTCAGCGTGATGAAATCACCCATTGTCAGGTGACTTGCAACACCTTTTGCTGTAAAAAACTGTTTACTTCTATACACGTAAGCTTTGTGATGTGGGAAAGGAGGAACTTCCTCTCTCTTCCCATTTATCATCATATATTTCAACGGAAAACCCCGCAAACTCACTTTTTAGTTACGGATACTTTCTGAGGAATAACACCGTCAAATACAAACTCGCCTTCTGAGTTGGATGACAGGCTGTTGATCTCAAGTCCGGGGACAACTGTATAGATACGAGGGAAGTACTCTTCCATTGTATTGACACTGTCTTCTTCCAGGTATTTCTCAGAAAGAGGTACAGCTCCGAGATAGAAACTCTCCGGGTCACCGCTGAGCTTATTGTCTGTGATGCTTATCTTACCCTTGCTGTAAATGTTAAGTGTGTCAGGAAGTGGGATAGGCACATCACCTGCGACATCTGAGTAAAGATCCTGTTTCAGTTTTGCAATGTCAGCGGTGCTTGATCCTTCCATTGTTCCATCAGGCAGAGCTTTTACCTGAAGATTGTCGAACCACCAGAATCCAGGCGCAAGCTCATTTAACAGTGCTGTAGATTCTTCCGCAGTCAGCGTGAATTGTTTTTCCTGATAATCGGAAAACTCAAAATTGTAATCATCAATAGCTTTTTTATCTTCAATTCCTTCATATGCTGCAAGCTCTTCACCGCTCATGCCTTCAAACTCTATCTGCATTCCGGTTTTCTCAAGAGCACTCATATAATCCTCATGAGTATATCTGACACCAAGATCCTTGGGTCCGAACAATGAAAAACTACCATATACCCAGAAAATACTACCTAATACCACCAGACCAACTGCCAATATGACAAATTTCATGCTTCCCTTTTTCTCGCTAATTGTATCACCAGCCAACATGTAATATAATTATAATAAAATTATAATGCGTGTAGCATATATAAACCATATCCCTCCTTTCTGTACTAAATATGGATAGCTACGCATCATTTAGTCCTGTCTTTTCAAGCAAAGAGATATTTTTGAATAAAACATGGACATTTATGAATTGAACACAGGATGAATATATTCTTTGCTATCTGATTTAATTAGATGGAAAATATGCTATCATAAGCCATAAATAGAGAATCCTTGAAATATATTAATAGAGGTTGAAGGATTTGTTCGGATCGATATTGATACTTGTTCTTTGTCTGGCAGGATTTGCAGTAATTCACAGTCTTCTTGCAAGTCTGCCAGTAAAGCGTTTCATACGAAAGTCATTGGGTTCAAAAGCAGACACATTGTACATGCCAGTCTATAATTTTATTGCCATAATTACTCTCATTCCTCTGGTATATGTCCTCTACAAAAATCCTGGTGAATTCCTTTATGTGATACCTTCACCATGGCGATGGCTTATGGTAGCAGGACAGGTAATTGCCATGATAACAGGTCCAAGAGCTTTAAGGGATGCACCACACAGGTTCCAGTTAAAAGCCCAGTTATCTGCACCAAACTCTCCGCAATCAGTTCATCTTGACATACATGGCATTTACAGGTGGATAAGAGACCCATTTCTACTTTCGGGACTTGTCATCATGTGGTTGACCCCTTTTATGACAACAAACCTGCTTATAATTTACATCCTGACCACCGTTTACCTGATCATAGGTTCTCTTCACTGGGAAAGCAGACTTGTAGCACAGTTCGGTGATGAATATCGTGATTATCAGAAACATGTTCACAGGATAATTCCAAGATTTAAGGCATATTATAATAATAACTGAAAAACGGCTCTTTAGAAATCCTTCCATTAAACTAAAGGAAGCAGTAAATCAATTCATCACAAATCGTGAATAACTTGAATTATCCCGAGTCCGGTGAAGCCGCGTTTTCCCATAAGAATAAAAAAATAATCGGTTTCATACTCCGGAATATTTTCTTTTTAGAACTCCGGTATTATTAGTATCACAAATGAGTAGTATAAATGCGACAATGCAGGAATAATCTTCTATTAAGGATCATAGGCATGTGCCGCCTTCGGCGGATGGTTGCTTTGTTTTTAGTTTGCAATTGTTTTTTTGGACTGAAAACTTGTAGAGGCAATTTTACTGAAATAACCTCCCAAAAAATATATACAATTTAATTCCCCATTAACAGGTGATCAAAATGATGCACGAAGACCGCAGTAAAATGTCTGAAAAGACCCTGAACATGAAAAGAGCAATCGATTCCTTAAGAGAAGAACTTGAAGCTGTTGACTGGTATAACCAGAGAGCAGATGCATGTACTGATGAGAACCTCAAGAAAATCCTCATCCACAATGCAAACGAAGAGAAAGAACACGCAGCAATGCTTCTTGAATGGATAAGACAGCATGATGATGCTTTTGACCATGAGCTTAAGGATTACCTTTTCTCTGAAGAAGAAGACATAGCAAGCCTTGAAGAATAAGGCTTAATCTCTTTTTTTCGTTATTTTTAAATCAGAATGAAATTTCATTAAATATAAAAATGGAAGCTGAAAGCCTCCATTTAAATTATATCTCGCTTATTCCATGATGGTGCAGGTGCTGGCCTGAATAGCAAACCGCCGGTCTGTGCAGGTCAATATCCAGAGCTTCCTTGAGGACATCCTCAATGGTTTCGACAGGTACGAATTGCAACTCATTGCGGACATCCTCAGGTACATCTTCAAGATCTCTTTCATTCTCATGCGGAAGAATGACCTTCTTTATACCTGCCCTGTGTGCTGCAAGCACCTTCTCTTTGATTCCGCCAACCGGCAGGACTGCACCACTGAGAGTGACCTCGCCTGTCATGGCAAGCTTTGAATCAACAGCCTTTCCGGTTATAAGGGACGTCAGTGCCGTAAGCAATGTAACACCTGCAGACGGACCATCCTTTGGTGTAGCTCCTGATGGAACGTGGATATGGATGTCACTTGTTGTGAAATCAAAGCTGTTTGCAGTGTTTGCAAGCCTTGACTTTACAAGACTCAGTGATATCTGTGCTGATTCCTTCATCACATCTCCAAGCTGGCCTGTAAGGGTGAGTTTACCCTTGCCAGGCATGAATGTGCCCTCTATGAACAGGATATCTCCTCCAACAGGGGTCCATGCGAGTCCGGTCACAACACCCGGGACATTTTCCTTGCGGGCTTCATCCTGGCGAATAAGCTCCTTGCCAAGTATCTCCTTCAGCATTTCAGCATGTACAACATAGGGAAGATCTGCTTTTCCTGATACTATCTTTTCAGATACGAATCTTGCAGTTCTTGCAAGTTGTTTTTTCAAACCTCTCACTCCTGCTTCCCTTGTATAGCGGTCAATGATTCCGTTCATTGCCTGGTCATCGATCTGGAGCATATTCGTATCAAGCCCGTGCTCTTCCAGTATATCCGGAAGCAAGTGGTCCTTTGCAATTGCAAGTTTCTCATTCTTTGTATAGCCTGAGATCTCTATTATTTCCATCCTGTCAAGCAATGGAGCCGGAACAGTTGAGAGCGAGTTGGCTGTTGCTATGAACAAAACCTCTGAAAGATCGTATGGAACTTCCAGGTAATGATCAGAGAATGCATTGTTCTGCTCCGGGTCAAGAACTTCAAGCAAAGCACTTGCAGGATCTCCCGAGTATGAAGATGAAAGCTTGTCTATTTCATCCAGTATGAATACAGGATTTCTGGTTCCTGCTTTCTTGATACCCTGAATTACCCTTCCGGGCATGGCTCCAATGTATGTCTTTCGATGTCCGCGTATCTCAGCTTCATCCTTAACGCCTCCAAGACTTACACGTACATATTCCCTGCCAAGAGCATCTGCGATACTCTTACCAAGGCTGGTCTTACCTGTTCCCGGTGGGCCTGTGAACAGGATTATTGAGCCCTGCTTCTCATGCTTTAGTTTCATTACGGCAAGGTGCTGGATGATCCTCTCCTTTACCTTTTCAAGGCCGTTGTGATTGTCCTCTAGGACTTTGCGTGCTTCGTTGATGTCAATATCCTTTTTCTCTCCGGCTGTCCATGGAAGGTCAAGCAGAAGGTCAAGGTAGTTCCTGATTATATTGTATTCGGGACTTTGCGGGCCTGCAGATTCAAGTTTCTTAAGCTCTGAAACAGCTTTCTTGTGGATCTCTTCGGGCATGTAAGAATTGTCTATTCTTTCCCGATAGCCGCCTTCACCTGAGATCGGATCATCGGTTTCATTGAGTTCTTCCCTGATCACCTTGATCTGTTCGCGCAGCATGGCTTCACGATGATTTTTGTTCATCTTTTCGCCAACCTTCTTTGCAAGTTCCATCTGAAGCTGGATACTCTCTTTCTGCTTTACCAGTATGGAGAAGAACTTCAAATAGCGTTCACGAACGGAAAGTGTTTCCAGTATTGCCTGTTTTTCTTCAACGTCAACCGGCAGGTATGGCATTACATATCCCATTATCTGATCAATTGATCCCATATCATCGATTGGCCTGATGAAATGTTCTGAGCGCTGGAAATGTTCACCTATATTGTGTATTGTGCGCTTTATATCATGAAGGATGAAGTCCCGCATATCCTCGTCAAGATCCTCTAAGTCAGGAAGCTCCTCGTAGGTTGCGTAGAACATTTCGTCTTTCTGGTACAATGAGACGACTTTAACTCTTCCGGCAGATCTTGCGGATATAAGGTAACCTTCATGTGCAGGGACGACTGATTCGATCTCAAGGAGATTTCCTACCTTGTAGAGGTCATCTTCCAGCATTTCAGCAAGCTTTGCCTCCTTTTTCATGGTAAGGCCTACTGCATATGCTGTTTCCTGCTCGTTTTCCATCTTTGAGAGCAATATCTCGCCGGCATTTCTGTCAGCCAGGAATTTTGTGTTGCTTTCAGGATAGACTACTATCTCAGAGAGCCTGATTATTATACTCTCATTCTCGATGCTGTTTTCTTCTATTGTCATTATAATAGTCTCTATTTCCAGCTTTTTTGGCTGCTTTCGTAGTTAGTTAGTCTTTACCTAATCAATGATTCTCAAAAAAAATCATTTTACTTTTTCCAGAATCATCACAAGCGTTCTCATTTCATCCTCAGTTAATGAGTATGACAGTTTTTCAGTTAGCTGGAACAAAGCATGTTGCTCACAGCGACATATCGTCTGTCCTTTTTCGGTCAGGCAGATATTGAACACTCTGCCATCTTCAGGAGACCTTTTTTTGTAAACACATTCCATCCGGATGAATTTATTGATCATTTCCGAAATTGTGGGCTTGGAGTTGCTGGTAACTTCAGCCAGCTTGCTGAATGTTATCTCCCCATGCCTGTCTATTATTTTCAGGTATCCTATCTGCTTAAGGGTGATATCAGGTAATCCGCATCCACAAAGGATCTCAGATGAACACTCACTTTTTATTTTGAAGAGATTCTCAAAAACCAAAAATAAATGCTCTTTATTCCCTGTCATATCTCTACCCGGTTATTTAGGTAGGCTTTACCTAATTATAAAGCTATTGGCTGTAGAATTACTAAGGTTTCTAATCGAACTTTTTATATGAAATCGTTTCATCTACTAACTAATAACTGAAAATTGCATAATACATATTCTTACAAATCAAACCGGAAAAATCAAATGTCAGTCACTGAGAATATAACTTCGATCCTGAAAGAACTTGGGAACACAAAACTCATCTGTGTTACAAAGACCGTTGACCCTGATAGAATCAATGAGGCTATCAAAGCAGGTGCAACTATAATCGGAGAGAACAGGGTTCAGGAGTTTGAGGAAAAGGCTGACAGGCTTCTTTCATGTGAAAAACATATGATAGGACATTTGCAGACTAATAAGGTGAAAAAGGCCGTAGAGTATTTTGATGTTATCCAGTCAGTAGATTCATTGAAAGTGGCTCAGGAAATTGATAAAAGAGCTGAGGATATTGGCAAGATTCAGAAAATCTTTCTTCAGGTGAATATTGGTGATGAGCCACAGAAATCCGGTTTTAAAATCGATGACATCGGGCAGGAGATTACTGAAATATCTCTGCTCAATAATGTCCGGGTCACAGGAATGATGTGTATCCCGCCCTATGTTCCACCGGAACAGGTACGTCCTTATTTCAGGAAGATGAAAGCTCTTTTTGATGAACTGAAAGCAGAAACGCAGGGAAAGTTCGATAATATTGACCTGAAGGAACTCTCCATGGGAATGTCCGGTGATTACAGGGTTGCTATCGAAGAAGGAGCCACAATGGTTCGTATCGGCTCTGCTATTTTTGGCGAGCGGAATTACTGAACTATAAGAATATTAGTTCTTCTTTTGCCGGCTAATGAATATCTTGATTGAAAACGAAGTATCCGGCGAAGCCGGCGTTTTCCCATCAGATAAAGATTAAATAATAGACATGTGCGGTGGAATACTTTCTGTTTTTTTTGGTTTTGTGATTATAAAAGCAAAGTTTATGTCACTCATATAATCAGGATTTCTACAGGGTTCTTTTTTCTGCAACGATTAGCAAAATATTTATAGAGAGCCGTTTTCTTTTCGTAAAGAACTTTCTTATCAGGATGATATTTTACAAACACATCTCAAGGCTGGAAAAGGTATGCTGGAATTATTTAGAGATCCTAATGAGTTTTTCAGGAACAGAATGAATGAACCGGAAGATCTGAAAAGACCACTTTACATTATTTTAGGTCTCTGGCTGGCAAGATTATTCATGCTAACCCTAGTCTCAATAATATTCATATCTCATTATTCTTCAAACTCAGCAATGGACCTTTCTTCAATTACTTCTGGCATGTACATGTTTTTTGCAATAATTCTCCTGATGATCCTGATAATTTCTTTAATTGGAATTCTTATTATGTGGATTACAACCGCTGGTGTGTTTTATCTTTTCTCTGCTATATTCCGTGGAACTGGCAGTTTTAAAAGAATACTTGAATTCACATCTTATGGTTTTATTCCTTACATCATAGACACCCTGCTTACACCTGTTTATTTATGGTTATTGATCCCTGAGATCGATCTTATTGCCATAATTGAAAACATGGATAAGACAGGTGATACAAGCATGTTTGTACATGAACTGATCTACGCAAATATACCTCTTAATGTGTTCAGCACCTTGTTATCCATTGCACTATTTGGTCTGGCGTTGTATATATGGATGAATGGAATGAAACATGGGAGGAATCTCTCAACAAAACAGGCCATACTTACAGTTGGAATTCCAGCGGTATTCTATGCGACTTACGAAGTGCTCAAATTCATAATTTATTTCATATGATAGGCACTTTTCAAAATATAATCGACAAATTTTTATGACATATTAACAATCCCTACTTATTCAGCAAGTTATAATGTTGATACAAAAGGTGGTTATTTTTGAAAAAATGGATTATAATGGTAGTATTAGTGACAATGTTAGCAATGTCCGGTTGTGTAGAAGAGAAACAAAGTGCTTCCAGCAAGAATATTGAACTTGCAACTTCTCTTATGTCTTCCGGAGAAGAATTAATTGAAGATATAGATACAGATTCACCTACTGATGCACGAAACAGACTTTATGCAGCTAAAGTCAGTTATGAGGATGCACTGGATATTCTAGAAGATACCAGTACTGAAGATACAGAAGAACAGAAGCTTATTGACGTAAATATGATAATATGTAACTATTATCTGGAAAGCATAGCAGCCGAGGAAGACCTTCTGGATTGTTATGATCATCTGCTAAAAGCAAGGACTTACATCAATATCGATGAATATGATAGCGCTCATGATGAAATTGCAAAGTTTGGAACATCTCTTGAGAGTGCAATTCCAAATCTGGAAAATGCAAAGGAGTTGTCATCTCAAATTGAAATGGATGAAGTTCCTGTCGAATTAAAGCCAATTCTGATATTAGACAGAGAATCTGTATACAATAACCTGGAAATAACGTCAGAACTTCTTACTCTTAAAAAGAGTCTTTCAGCTCAAGTATATGGATGGGAAAACTATGATAAAGCTCTTGAATATTACGAAGAAGAGAAATGGGAGAAAGCTCAAACTTGCTTTGAATACTCCGCATCAAACTTTACCGATACCAGAGATTTAATTTCAGATCTTGAAGATTCAGATTATTCTGAACTCTCAATTACTGCAATTGAAAGCAGTGTTGCATATGATATGATTATAGCTTTCTCAGAACATTGTGGAAAAGCCTGCGGATACATGGATGATAAAAATTACGACAAAGCAGATGAGGAATTCGAGCTTGCTCTGGAAGCTTACGAATAAAATTGATTAAAATGGTTCTTAATGAACCATTTTTTAGGCTTTGTAGAAATCCTTCCTTTACTTAAAGGAAACATAAATCGATTCATCACATACCATAGATAACTTGAATTGTCCCGAAGGGTACGGCGAAGCCGGCGTTTTTCCATTAGATAAAGATTAATAATTGACATTTGCAGTGGACTACTTTTTCGCATGCCTTCTGTAGAATTCTCAAGCATAAATGCAATTTTCTCTGCGCAGAGGTATTGGAATGTGCCACCTTCGGCGGAGGGTTTCTTTGGTTTTAGCTTGCAAATTGTTTTTTTGGGTTTGGAACTAAAAAAACAAAGTTCGTGTCCCTTATATAAACAAGATTTCTATAGAGCCTTAAATTCATTCCCTTTTTAAAAATCAGTAATCAGTACCGCATCTTTCTCATAATGGTCGTAAAGGTCCTTTGCCCACTTACGTCCCTGCGGACTCATACAAATTATCTGTTTATTGCTGAACTCGTTGTTCTTGAACAGAAGCCGTAGTAAAAATCCATTGTCTGTTACTGTAAGTGAACAAATACCTATATTTTCAGAGTATGAATGGATCCTAAAGTTGTCAAATGTCAGGAAATACCGACAGGTAACTGGCATTTCATTTATTAGCTTGTCAGTCAGTTCTTCGCTGTCAATGATCGAAACATCGATATTACTATCAAGTAACTGCTGAAGCACTGGAATAGTTCCCGGATGCATGAACGTAAATACAAAATATATCGCTTTTGATCCAAGCGCCTCTGCAAGATATTCTGCATTCAGTCTTTGTGCATCCACATGATCAGGTTCTATCAAAACAAAATCCTTAATTTCCCGGATTCGTTTCAGAAACTGTTCAGGGATTCCATCATAATAGTGAGAAGATAAATAAGAGTCACTCCTGTCCAGAGTCTCCAGCGTTTCAATGAAAGGTTTTGCTGCATCTGCCAGCAGTTTGCCCATTCTTGTGAGTGTATAATCACTTCCTGAATGTGAGATGATATCATGTTTCTCCATGATCTTCAGTTGAGGAAGCAATGAGGTTCTTGTAGTTTTTAGCTGTTCAAGAAGAAAGGTAATATCTTTTGATCCATCCTGTAACAATAAAAGTACGTTTTTTCGTTTCTCCGATGCAAAAATGACATCAACAAATGAGTTACTCATAAGTACCATCTCCTTCTAAAAACATACAAGTAAATATCAGTTTAAGACTTATTTCTCGTTTTAAATATGGGTAATAGGTTTAGCATCTTTCAGGTAATGATCGTACAGCTCTTTACCCCATTGTCTTCCCTGCGGACTCATGGAAATAATCTGTTTGTTGCTGAATTCATTATTGTTGAACAGCAGTCTTAACTGAAAAGTAGTATCAGTTACCGTAAGAGAAGAAATTCCGATCTCTTTTTCATATGTATAGAATTTTAGATTATCATAACCAAGGTAATGACTGAATTCATCCTTCCACCCTTCAATTAATACATCTACAAGGTCTTTGGTGAAAATCATTTCAAGATGTATATTCTTATCAGCAAGTTGCTGCAAAATCCAGGGACATGAAGGGTGCATGAAAGTGAATACAAAATAAATCGCTTTTGATTCTATTCCAATTTTAAAATGATCTGCATTCAGCTCATGTGCATTGACCAGGCTCGGTTCAACGACCTGACATCCCCGTATCTCGCTTATCCTTTTCAGGAAATCTTCAGGAATCCCTTCTATTTTGTGTGTGGTCAGGTAACCATTGATCTCATCCAGAGTATCTATAGTGTTCAGGAATGATGTCAGCTCATCCACCACGGTCTTACCAATATTTGTCAGTCCGTAACTATCACCCGATTGATAAATAAGATTGTTTTTTTTCAGGATCTTGATCTGTGGTAACAACGCCGGACGTGTGGTATTTAGACCCGCAAGCAGAAATGGCATGTCCTTTTGTCCGTCATGCAGCATCAGAAGTACGTTCTTTCTTTTATCTGAAGCAAAAATAACATCAAGCAAGTCTTTTGTCATAGTATGTAACCTTCAGATGTGTTGACAATGATTATATACCTGTGATCCTTTCAGCATCTTTCATGAAATGGTCAAAAAGATCCTGGCTCCATTTGTAAGCTTCATGATGGCAACAGTACACCTGTTTGCTGCTGAACTCATTATTATTGAAAAGCAACCTCAGGACAAAACAATCGTCACTTATTGAAAGGGATGCTATCTTAATGTCTTTCCTGTAAACGTAAAACTTCATCCTGTCGTGAACAAGAGCTCGTTTAAACTTTTCCGGAAGATCCGTTTTGATCTTATCTAACAGATCCTGGGTGAGTATAATGGAAATATCGATATTCCTCACAAGGTAATGGGAAAGTATTTCCGGAAAGGTCGGATGCAGGAAAGTGAAAATAAATCGAAGTGATCCTGAGCTTTTTGCTTTTTCAAAGAATTCCCTGTTTATCTCATATGTGTTTACAAGGCTTGGCTCTACGATCTGGCAATGTCTTAACTCACTGATGCGCTCAAAAAGATGATCAGGAAGCGACTCTGTATTATGTGTGCTCAGATAATGGCTGTGTTTGTTAAGTGATTCGATTGTATCAAGGAAAGGTTTCATCTCGTCAACAACAATTTTACCGATAATTGTCAGCCCATAAGAATCCCCAGACTGGTACACAAGGGAATGGTCTTCAAGAATCCTGATCTGGGGAAGAAGTGCCGCCCTGTTGGTGTCAAGCTCCTCTAAGAGAAACTTCATTTCCTGAGGTCCATCCTTTAACATAAGGAGGACTTTTTTTCTTTTCTCAGAGGCAAATATTACGTCTATAAGCTGTTTTTTCTTCAAGTTCAACCCACCTTAAAAGCATCAATGTCCTATCCTTGAAAATTGAACTAAATATGGGAATTTGTTGATCTTATTAAATTTGTAACTATTTTCCTAAACATGTATTCATACTCATTCATAAGCTTTTATGTTTGAGTCTCATCTTCTTGCTGTTTTTTAATGGCAAAGGCTAACATATTTAGTAAGTATCTTTCGTAATTAAAATCCTGAAAAATCTAAAAATCCATTCATCCATTATTCAGAACAGACACTATGTTCTTTCATAGCAAATCCGTTCTCTGAAATGAAAATGTAAGGCTCATTCCATGGATTATAGTCAATGGTAAGGTATACAGAAGAGTTGTCGTCAAGAATGCTTTTAACGCGGCATCCACATTCGTCATCAATAAAATAGGTCTTAGCAATAAGAACAGGAGGTTTGGCTTTTTTAAAAGCTTCACCTGGTTCCAGATAATAATCCTTTTTATGAATGGATTCATTTTGTGGGTCAAAGATCTCAACTGTAACCTTATGACCTACAGTATCTGTATTCTTGATCTGATAGAAAGGAGTTGGAGTTCCAACGATCAAAAAAGGAAGTATCACATACAGGATGATAAATGATAATAAGAGACCACCTGCTATCTTGTATGTTGTTTTCATGTTTTTACCCACTTAAAAATCCAGGCTTGTAAATTAAACTGTGAATTAAAAATAGAAGGTATACTATTTCTACCTTTTTATCATATTAGATAATATATTATAAAAATAATTAATTGTATGGTCATTCGATCTCGATATCATAAACGCTTAACAGCGAGATAACTTCAGGAATTGAGAATTTCGTCTTCTTGAGGAAATTGTTGTTCGGGTCGATAGAATAATTCCTCGCATTCCTGAAAGATGCGTTACTCATATTAGTTTTCCTGAAAAGACTGTTTGTAAGGTCAGAACCTTCAAAGTTTGTGTTTTTAAGGCTAGTATTTACAAAATCACAATCATTAACCTGACAGTCGAGAAACTCAGTGTTCTCAAGGTCCATATCCGAGAATATGCAATACGAAAGGTAACAATTCTCGAATCCAATACTGAATATAAAATCGTTACATTTTGAAAAATCCAGTCCTACAATTTTACAGTTCTTGAACCTGACATCCTGCAATCTGCTATTGTTCAGGTCAACGTTGGATAATTTGCAGTTCTCAAAAACACATTCAATGAATTTAGTGTTCCTGAATGATCCATCCGAAAGATCAGTACCCTTAAAAGTCTCTTCCTCAAATTCCCCGTTCTGGTATTCCATGATTAGTAGAGGGAACGATAAGCTATAAAGAATCTTCTGAACAGAAACAGAATGAAGAAAGAGAAGGAATGTGAGTAGGAATCGGAATGGATCAAATTATAAAAGCAGCAATCACCAGTCCTACAGTAAATGATACCAGATTACAAATAGCCGACAATTGAAGCGCTCTTTGTATAGTCACTTTCAAAACAAAATAATAGAACACAGCTTCTATTAAAATGACCGAAGATTCACCAATCACAACCAGGTCTCCGTATGAATCAATGAACTGGGGTAACAGGAACCAAAGATATGGAAGCGTTGAAAAGGAAGAGAAAATCCCCGCAAATAACAGGAGAGAAGTTTTGATCTCACTATCCTTGAAATAGTATCGCATCAGCAGGAACAGAACTGATGTCTCTATCAGTATTGTCAGAAAAAGGGAAAGAATGAAACTATAAACGTGCAGCATTTTCCTCGGAGTTTTCCTGGCAATCAGGTTTCATTGCTGTTTTCCAAAAATGTGTCGGAAGAAACTTAATATTGAATCTTTTATGCTCATTCCGGCATCAGAACTATTCCCTGTCATTTCAGAAACCTGAGTCTTATTAATCTCATTATCTTCATGTAACTGAATGTCGTATTTTTCTGAGTCATTGTGTTCCATTTTTTGTTCCTGCTCGCTGATAAATGACCTCATATCAGGTATGTCAGGTTTATCGAACGTATCCTCATTTTTAACTACAGAACCATAAATCGATACTCTTCTTTCTTCATAGAGTATCAGTGCCGTATCGTTAAATCCTGCCACAGAGTAGTATCTTTCTTCTCTTGTAAGGGGATTTGCAACAACGGCATAACCCCAGTTCACATCATAATCAAAAGAGTAAGACACATAATTAGATTCAGATTCGGATTCAAAATCCAGGTCTTCAATTCCGTTATTGTCAAAATGATCTTTCTCAATAGCATAGACAGTAAGGGTATTGGCTTTATAGAATTGTGTCAAACAGTCGCTGGAATTGATCACATACGGATTCTGACACTGGATTACCGGACCTGTTATGTATCCTACAAAAACTACATCCGGGTATTCATCAAGGTTTGATATACTTATACATCTTTCATATATTTTCATTCCAGAAGGAATAATATCGGCGGTTGCAGTTGGTATCAGAACCAACAAAAAAATAATTGATATTAGAAGACAGTTTTGAAGTTTCATTTTACCCCCACGTAATCTTCAATGAATAGTACCTGACTTTTAATAAGTTTTTTGATAAAAATATTTATTTCTTTGTATTTACAGATTTTTTGTAGTATAATAAGAGCTAAATATTACTGAGAAGAAATAAAGCATATCGGGAAATGTGGAGAGAGAGTATGAAACATAAACTAGTTATCGGACTGTTTTTAATGACCATTATTTTGATAGGCACACCTGTGATCTCAGCAAAGTCTGGCTATCTGACATCCTTCAATCAGCATTACAACACCGGAGGTACGGTACTCGATACCTGCGATGTCTGTCATTCCGGACCAAACGGAGGATCACTTGACCCATATGGAAGGGCATATTCCTATACCAGAAGTTTTACAGGAATTGAAGGAAAGGACTCTGACGGGGATGGATTTACAAATCTGGAAGAAATTAATGCACTGACATTTCCAGGAGACTCCGGTGATCATCCTATGATCGAAACCGTTGCTGTGGTAAATACAACAGAAACAACCGGAACTACTGTTAATGAAACCGTAACCGGAACCACAGAAGAGACCATGGTTGATAATACTCAGGAACAGGAAACAACTGAGACGGAAAGTGAGGTATCTGCAGAAACTTCCAGTACTTCCGAGGCTTCTGAAACTACCGAAACCGCTGCAAGTGATCAGCAATCCCCAGGATTTGAGTCAATTACGGCTGTTTCAATGATAATATTAGTATTCTATCTTAAGAAAATGAAGTATTGAATGAGCATTAAATAAAGTGCTGCATATCGACTGTGTACAGATAATGATGGGCAGCACTAACTCTACTTTTTTTATTCCGCAAATAATTGGCAATCTAAAAACAAAGCAACCATCCGCCACCGGCGGCACATTTCAATGATGCCATACAGAAGATCATCCATTAGATTACTAAATTCATACAGACAATTCTACGAAAGCCTGTAAGTAAAGTATCCTATGTAGCATATGCAGATTTTTGCTTTTTTTGATGGTAAAGCGCCGGCTTCGCCGTGCCCTTCGGGATTATTTTAGTTATTTTGAATCTGCATTTAATCGTCTTCTTCTTGTCTTTGAATTTCAATGGCAGCATTTCTACAGAGCCAGCATATCAGAAAAATATATGATGTAGTGTCTGAAATACTAAATACCAAAAAATATGGGGTTAATGTATGAGATCTAAATTTATAATAGGATTAATTTTGCTAACAATCTTTCTGAGTTCTTTCACGATATCAGTTTCTGCAAGACCGAATTACATGACAGCGTTCGTTGATCAATATGATCTCCGTGACACACGGCTTGCAACCTGTGATACATGTCATGTCAATCCAAATGGTGGAGGCGCTCGTGACAGTTATGGTCTGGCATATGCTGAAAATGGAAAAGACTTTGTTGCGATTGAAGATCTGGATTCAGATGGAGACGGGTTTACTAATATCGAAGAGATCAATGCACTGACATTCCCGGGACATTCTGCTGACTATCCTGCTGACTATCCTGATGTTGCTGATGATACTGCAGCAGAAGTGGCAAACACCGACAATACCACCATCGATGCTGAAAATGAACCTGAGACTGTCGATGACACGCAAGCTTCAACGGTCACAAACAGTAAATCTGTTACAAACGATACAATTACTGCAACTTCAACTACAACTACAACAGCAGAAAGATCTCCGGGATTTGAGATAATATTTGCTGCTTTTGGAATCATAGCAGCATTCTGTATTAAAAGGTAAAAACATGAGCGAAGAGAAAAAACCTGTTATTAAAGTATCAAAAGACGGTCCATTTATTGTGAAGGATCTTAAAACCCTCAGAAATTCAAAGGGAGTTTTCATAGAAACTGGTCCATCCGTGGCACTTTGCAGGTGCGGTGAATCTGAGAATAAACCGTTTTGTGACGGAGCTCACCTGCACAGCAGTTTTTCGGGAAAGAAAGAAAACAATGCTGATATGGCCACTGAATCGACCAGAGTGGATTTTGTTGGAAAGGAAATAATAATCCATGATAACAGGGCTGTTTGCTCTCATATAGGTCATTGTATCCTGAAACTACCTGGAGTTTTCAGGAAAGGTGAAAAACCATGGATAGACCCGGATGCTGCTGACCCTGAAGAGATCGCCAGGGTCATCAGGACCTGTCCATCAGGAGCTTTAAGTTATACCTTAAAAGGTCTGCTTCATAAGGATTATCCTCATGAGCCTGAAATATTCATGGTAAAGAATGGTCCATACCATGCAATAGGTAGCATTGAACTTGAGGACAAAGAAGATTCAAAACCTGAGACCTCTGATCATTATGCGCTTTGCAGGTGCGGAAAATCTAAAAGCAAACCATTCTGCGACGGGACACACATCGATACTGAGTTCAAAGACAGGATAAATTAAATCCTGCTCTTTTTTTAACTGTCCTTAAAATGTCCTTAAACTATCTTAGATTCGAACATTTAGATCAGAAAATTCCCTTTACTTTTGAGACCACATTATCAGAAATGATGTGTACTTCTATTGAAAGCACCATTCCTGTGATACTCGAAATCATGAGGCTGGAAGGTATTGCCTCATAATCTATCCCGATGATCATGAAAACCGCAGCAACTATCATTGCGAGATTTAAAACAATGGACAGTGGTCCGATGACAGGATGATGTGAAAGCCCTCTGTGTTTGAATAGCTCTTTGTACGGCCACCAGAGTATCCTGAGAATTCCCCATCTTTTGTAGGGCTTGCTGCTGATGTCAAGATCAGGACTCAGGAACAGTGTGGCAAAAATGTAGGCTACCGAGAAGGCTGCTATTGTATAACTGTCAAGATAAGCGGTGACAGGAGCAATGCCTTCCCTGAAAGCATAGTAAAAACCAATCAGTACTATCGTCAGCACTGCTGCATTTATAGCATCGTGTGTTTTTCCGTCCGGAATACGTTTCATCCCCTGAGTTTGTGCTCATAAAGGTATTGACCGGATAATATATAATCTTCTTCCAGTTATATTGAAATTCAGGAGGTTAAAATGTTGAGACTTACAGAGAAGGTGATCAAAACACTAATTATCCTATCTATAATCACATTTTCAATTTCGGTTTCTGCTTGTGTTGATAAAGATACAGGTGAGGAGAATGAGATTGCAAATACAGAAGTTAGCATAGAGAGCATATCTAATGTGACATGGGAATGGACAGGCACCATTGAAGAAGATGCAAAAACACCGCTGGTCGTCCCGGATCCTAAGAGATACACAATAAAATTCATGGAAGATGGCACATATTATATTCTGGCAGACTGCAATTCAGGAAGCGGAACCTTTGTGCTTGAAAACGATCAGTTGACATTAAATCCCGGTCCCATGACACTTATGGCATGCGGAGAAGATTCAATTGACAACAAATATCTTGCCTATCTTGGAAATGTAGATTCCGTTGTGCTTGAAGGAGAGCAATTGAAACTGTACCTGAAAGACAGTGATGACAGGATGTTATTCTCATTGCAGTATTGAATATAGATTGAATATGGATTGACCATCTGAAATTAATGCATAAAATATAATGCTGTTAATTACCATTCTAGCATCAGATGGATGAAGAAAAATTCAATGAACTGAAAACATGGTTTGGTAACTATGTCAGTTCATTTTACACAAATGACAGTTTCATTCAACAGAATGTCATACTCAAAGAAGAACACAGCATCAGGGTTTGTGAAAATGCGTCCCTGATAGCTGCTTCTGAAAAACTGGATAATGACGATTATTTTCTTGCAAAAGCAATTGCACTTCTCCATGATGTGGGACGCTTTGAACAGATAAGCAAATACAGGACCTTTAAGGACAGTGAATCTGAGGATCATGCAGTTTTAGGTGTCAAAGTACTGAAAGCCGGGAATGTACTCTCTGGCCTTTCGGTTGCTGAGAAACAAGTGATACTGCTTGCTATTGTTAACCACAACAGGTTTCAGGTAAAAGGTAACCTGAATGAAAGAACTCTTTTTCATGCAAAGCTCGTAAGAGATGCAGACAAACTTGACATTTATAAAGTGCTGCTGGAGCACCATGAAAAGAAGGATGAAACACCAAATCCTGCCCTTGAGATGGGACTACCGGACAGGCCGGAGTATTCACCGGAAATTGTGAAGGAGCTATTGGAAAATAAGGTCGCAAGTGTCAGTCATGTCAGAACATGCAATGATATGAACCTCACAAGACTGGCATGGCTTTTTGATCTTAATTACAGGGAAACGTTCCGTCTTGTAAAAGAACGCGGGTTCATAGATAAACTGATAGCAACATTGCCGCAAAATGAGGAGATCGGATCTCTTCAAGATCATCTGAACAAATACATGGATGAAATGCTCAGACATTAATGCAGAGCTACTGTTTTTGAATTGTAGTTATTTGGCCTTTCTGGAAATGTTTTTATTTAATAATAAATATACATAATTGATGATTATATGGGTTTACAGGATATAGTGGGTATATCTGACCAAAATAGATATAAAAAAATGGTATATGATCTTCCCGTTGGAATAATGTGTTCTGATATTAACGGGAATATCACATTTGTAAACACTTTTTTAAGAGAGAAACATTGGTTCAGAGATGAAAGTCTGAATGAAGGAAATAGCATATTTTCATTGTTATCAGGTGACACTGAACTTAAAACCATATTTGAAAAAAGCCTGAAGTACAACTATGAAACAGATAGAGTAATCAGACATATCCCTGACATTGGCAGCGAATTTTCTCTCAGGATAAGGACAAGAAATGAGAGAAATGACACTGAAACGGTAACAGGTCATGTGTTTCTTATCGAGGAGCATTCTACAGGAACAGATATAACTAACCGTTTTCAGAGATTAGTGGTTGAAGATGTCATCGAAAGAACATACCTGAGATTTAAAGACCTGGCAGTAGCTGATATCGATGATAATATCCTTCAATCACTGGCAACTATTGGTAAAATAACAGACTCAGATATTGTCAGTATCTTTCAGTTCACACCTGGAGGACGGCTTTTTTGCGACCACAGCTGGCACAGAAGTGTAACCGACATAGCAAAAGAAGATAAATTGAAACAACTTGTGATCGCAAATCCTGATTGTTTTAACATTACAGACAAGAAACTGTTTTTCTTTACCAACAATGATCTGAAAACATTAAAATGTGACACCAGAAAATCATCTGATATTTTTACAGAACAGAACAATCACTCACTTATTATTGTCCCCATGTACGGACACAGGACAAAGATTGGTTTTATATGTCTCAGTTCTCCAATTGAACCGGACAATACTGACCCTGAAGTACTTCGTCTTTTCAATTATCTTGGAGAAATCATTGTTAGTGCTCTTGAACATCGAAATACTGACAAACTCCTTCTTAAGAGCGAAGAGAAATATCACAGGATATTCAATGAGATCCACGATATTTATTATGAGACCGACCTTGGAGGTGTAATCCTTACCATCAGTCCATCGGTCCAGTATTACCTCGGGTATGAAGACAAAGAATTAATAGGTCGCTCTATTCAAACCCTTTACAAAAAGTCTAGTGACAGGAGTGAATTCCTTCGTCAGATAGTAAAAAATGGTTTTGTATCACATTACGAGATCACGCTTGCAAATAAGAATGGCAATGCAGTCTACATTTCAGTAAATGCGCATTTGGTTTATGAGAATGGCATCCCCACAATGATAGCCGGAATGATACGCGATGTTACAGAGCTTAAAAAAACCCACAGGGAACTCAAAGAACAAAAAAAGCTGCTGGCAAGTACATTCGAATCAATTCCAGATCTTCTTGCAGTTATCGACAGAGATTATAACATTGTTCTGAGTAACTGGAAAGGACATGAATATTTCACAGCTGAGAACAAAGGTTCAGGCAGTTTTTGTTACAGAACATTCCTTCAGAAGGATAAGCCATGTGATCCATGCTTACCATTCAATGTTTTTGAGTCCGGGGAAATAATAACCTATCAAATGCACAATGAAATCGATGATACGTTTCGCGAGGTACGTGTAATACCAATTCCTGATAATGAAGGCAGGGTATCAAAAATACTTGAACATGTCAGGGATATCACCGAGCAGAAAAAAGCTGAGATGGAGCTTATTGATGCAAAATTGATTGCAGAAACCGCCAGCAAGGCTAAAAGTGAGTTTATTGCGAATATGAGTCATGAATTACGTACACCTTTGAATTCAATAATAGGTTTCTCAGATTTTTTACTTGAGGGTGCTTTTGGAAAGCTTAATGATAAACAGGAAAAATACTTGTCAAACATCTCTAACAGCGGTAAGCACCTCTTAATGATCATAAACGATATTCTGGATATTTCAAAAATAGAAGCTGGTGAGATGGAACTTAGGCCGGAGCATTTTGCTATTAATGAAGCTATAGAGGAGGTCATTACTATAATGGATTCCCAGGCCCAGAAAAAGGGCATCATTCTGACAAATAAGGTTTCCAATGTCCTTTCCATCAACGCGGACAGAGCTAAAATGAAACAGGTTCTTTATAATCTGCTGAGCAATGCAGTCAAATTTACACCTGTTGGTGGTTCGGTTGATATAGATGCAAATATAAACCATGACCTTCTAACAATTATTGTTCGCGATACAGGCATCGGTATTTCAGATGTTGACAAGGATCTGTTATTCCATCCATTCAAACAGATAGATTCATTCTACAACAGACAGCATGAAGGAACCGGTCTGGGACTGGCTCTTGTGAGCAAGTTCGTAGAAATGCATAGTGGTAATATCGATGTGGACAGTGAGCCGGGGAAGGGGAGCTGTTTTATTGTAAAAATACCGGTAAAGCAGAATTGAGTCTCTGGTACCCGGTAAGAACCAATTATCGAAAATAACTGCAGCAGGTGAATCATATCCGGAGAGATATCAGTTCTTTGGCATTTTTTCTACTACTCATCCTTTCTGTTTTGATCTCTTGCGGATGCACAGATACACAAACTGAAGAAGTATCTGAAAGTAAAGGAACTGAGCGAAATACCAGCATTGAACAGACCATTGGTTCCAAGTCCATAAATTATTCCCAGATGGTAAAAAGAACGGGAGTTCTGGACATTGATAATGGATACTCACTGAAAGTTCTGGATATAAGCAAGCAAAGCAAAAATGTCCACATCTCCTTTAGAAAAGATGAAAGTGAATATACTACAGGCACTCTGTTTGAAAATAAAACCTACAGTATAAAAGACACTAACGGGGAAAACATTATTTACAATTTAAGGATTAACAGAATATCTGACAACAGTTTTTATGTTGACCTGGGCTACACTGTCTATCCTGAAATATTCCTTGAGACCGGTATCTATGAAGGTGAAATTACCCGGACCGACGTGAAGATAAACAGCAATAGTATAACGCGGTCATATCGATGGAAATATGATATTACGGATCTCTCGGTTGAATATGAATATGATACAGACGCATATGATGCATATTCCCAGAGAAGCCGCAACAGGGATTACAGTCATTTTGTGAATGATCCCTATGATGACGAACTTATCTCCATGATAACGGAACAGATGACCGAACTTGCAGGAGTAAAAGGTTATAGCAGGGACGAGATCCCTTATATTGTTATGGCTTTTGTGCAGTCCCTTCCCTATGTAAGCGACAGTGCTTCTGCGGGTTATGATGAATATCCGCGTTTTCCTTTTGAAACCCTCTATCACGGAGGAGGAGACTGTGAGGACTCATCCATACTCCTGGCAGCCTTACTCTATGATATGGGCTATGGTGTGGCACTGGTTGAGTTTCCCGGGCACATGGGTGTAGGTGTAAGAGGTACACAGGCCCTGGAAGGAAGCTATTTTGATTATGAGGGTATCCGCTACTATTATCTTGAGACTACAAATTCCGGCTGGGATATAGGCGTGATACCAGAGGAATATGCAGATATTGAAGCTTCCGTTCGGCCGGTCCTAAATTCATATCCTGAATTGCAGATAGGATTCAGCGGCCATGCAAGAGGAAATAATTACGTGACATATGCAGACCTGGATGTTGAAATAACAAATGTTGGTTCGGCTGCCATTGATGATCTGGTGATATATACTACCCTTGAAAGTACAACGGAAAATATGGTATGGGATGATCTCAGAACAGATACTCATGAGGATCTGGATGTTGATGAAACCGTGACCTACACAATATCCAACCTAAAGGTTCCCGACGGAGAAGTCTATCGTGTTGGAATATGGGCATGGGGTTCAAACTCAGAGACAAAATATGTTTACAGTGACTGGACAACAGCCTGAAGCAAAAAACAAAAGGAAAAGAAGGTTTTCCCTTCTTTAGCAAATAGAAATTACCTGATAACATACGCTTTCAATGGCGGGATGCCATTAAAAGCAATGGAACTATAACTCTGGGTGTATGCACCGGTGGTGAATATGTAAAGTCTTTCTGTCTCATGAAGACTTTCAGGGAATACATATTTGTGATCTTCGTAAAGAATATCCATACTGTCACATGTAGGACCGGCAAGGATAACTTCTTCTTCATATCCTTTACTTTCTGAATAAATAGGATATTTTATGCACTCATCAAGTGTTTCAATTAGACCACCGAACTTTCCTATGTCAAGATATACCCACTGGTACTGGTTCAGTTTTGCTTTCTTTGAGATCATTATGATCTCCGTCACAATGACACCTGCATCTCCAACCATGGACCTGCCAGGTTCTATGATTATCTCCGGGTGGTCCTCACCAAAGTCTTCCTGTATGAAACGAAGGATCTCGTGTGCATAAGTTTCAAGTTCATTTGCAGGTGACAGGTATTTTGCAGGGAAACCTCCGCCCAGATTTATCATTTTAAGTTTGATACCTTGAAGGGCAACTGCTTCAAAGAGGTATTTACATTTTGACAGGGCGTTGTCCCATTGTCCGATATCACGCTGCTGTGAACCTACGTGGAATGAGAGACCATATGGTTCAAGTCCCATTTCATGTGCTTCAAGTATGAGTTCATAAATAACATCAGGGTGAGCACCGAATTTTCTTGACAGTGGCCAGTCCGCACCATCACTTTCAGTGAGCAGACGGAAGAACACACGTGATCCAGGAGCATTTCTGGCTATCTTGTGCAGGTCGCTTTCGGAATCAGTTGCAAAAAGCCTGATGCCTTTCTGATATGCATATGCAATATCTTTTTCCTTTTTGATGGTGTTGCCATAACTTATCCTTTCTGGCTGGACACCAAGTCGCAGAAGCTGGTCAATTTCATACACTGTTGCAGCATCGAAATTGGACCCTTTATCTCTCAGGGATGCAATAACTTCATCAAGAGGATTTGCCTTTACAGCATAGTGAATTTTAACATAAGGCATATTCCTGACAAGTTCATCATACATTTTTTCCACTTTGGACAGGTCTACTATAAGAAATGGAGTCTCTTTGTCTTTAGAAAACTCTTTGATTTTCTTAAAGTCAGCCTCTGATGTGAAATCACTCAGAGGAAATTCATATTGCACTTTTCTCATATCTACTCCTTTCAGGTTTCTAAATAAGCATTATTTAAGATTATTAAAGCTAACGATTAGTTTTAAAATAATATTTTAAATAAATACTTGATAAATCATCCCTATTATCATTTTAAGTATTTAAAACTGATTCTTCATCGTTTTTAATCAAAAACATATGGAAAAATGAAAAATACAGCAAGCAAACACTTTAGTTAAAAAAACAAACAGTAAATATTTTTAAAATAATAAATATACAGTTATTATGCAGCTCTATTCCACTAAAAGTGTAAATTCACACTTTATTAACAGGAATTGTGAAAAAGAACTCGCTGCCTTCTCCCACTTTACTGTTGACCCATATACTGCCGCCATGCATTGTGACAAAATTCTTGATTATAGCAAGACCAAGTCCACTGCCCCTGTACCTGCGTGTTGAGGAACCATCAACCTGGTAGAATGGATCAAATATCCTATCAAGGTCTTCTTCTGCAATGCCTATACCGGAATCAGCTACTGATATCTTCACTGTGTTTTCATTCTGCATTTCAATATTGACACTTACAGACCCGCTTTTTGGAGTGAATTTCAGTGCATTATCTATCAGATTATAAAGAATTTCTTTTATCTTGATTCTGTCAGCCACAATATCAACATTGCTTACATCTGACCTTAATTCAAGTGAAACTCCTTTTCTTTCGGACAATATGAACATCATGGAATAAACATCGTGAACAGTACGCACAATATCAAATTTAGTGAACTTGAGTTCCATTTCACCAAATTCTATCTGGGAAAGATCAAGAATATTGTTAATAAGGTTAAGAAGAAGATTACCACTCTGGTAAATGGTCTTTACATGTTTTGCCTGATCTTCAGTAAGACTCCCGGAAACGCCTTCAAGAAGCAGATCTGAAAAGCCTATTATAGAACTAAGCGGAGTTTTCAGTTCGTGGCTGGTGTTAGCCAGAAACTCTGCCTTGCTGCGATTTGCATTATCTGACAGCATTTTTGCTTTGAGAATCTCTTCTTCAGCTCTTTTCCTTTCTGTTATATCCCGGAAAAATACAAGTGCTCCGTCTTTACCTTCATAGTTTATGGGAACTGCTGAAACTTCCGCAACAAAGGAACTTCCATCCATACGAAGACAGAGCTCTTCTACCAAAGGAACAGACTGCTTTTTAGTATTGAGAGTGTTTATTCTTTCCTTTACCTGCACACGTGAATCAGGATGGAATCGTTCAATAACAGGGGTGCCTTTTAGCTGATCCAGAGAATCTGCACCAAATAGTTTCAGGGCTGTGGGATTCAGATATGCAAATCTTCTGTCTGTCTGAACAAAAATTGCTTCAGGAGCATGTTCCACAAGCACACGGAAACGGGCTTCACTTTCCTGTAAAGCTCTTTGTGATTCCCTTTCTTCTGTCTGGTCGCGGAAAACAAGAACCACGCCGGATATATCGCCCTCAGAATTCTTAATTGGAGAACCGCTATCTGCAATTGGTATTTCATTTCCGTCCTTTGAAATGAGAAGCGTATGATTTGCCAGGCCAACGATCTTTCCTTCTCTGAGAACCTTCCTTACAGGAATTTCCACTTCTTTTCTGCTATCCTCATTTATTATGGGAAATACTTCTTCAAGCTGTTTGCCTTTTGCTTCGTTTTCAGACCAGCCGGTCAACTCTTCAGCCACCGGATTCATCTGCTGCAGCAACCCTCTGGTATCTGTTGTGATAACTCCGTCACCTATACTATACAGAGTGGTCCTGAAAAGTTCCTCACTCTCTTTGATGCGTTCTTCCATTAATTTGCGCTGTGTGATATCGGTAATGAAGCCTTCAAGAGCAATTACATTGCCCTGTTCATCGGCTACTCCTTTACCCTGCTCCCATACCCATTTTAGTTCTCCGGATGCAGTTCTTATCCTGTACTCACCCCTGAAAACGTCCCCATTTGCCAGGATACGCTGCCATTTTTCCCATATATGATCCCTGTATTCAGGCTCTATAAGGTCATTGAACGAGAGCTTTTGATTATCTATGAGCTCATCAGCGTGGTAACCTGTAAGCTCAAGACATCCCTGTGAGATGAAATGCATTGTCCAGTCCCTGTCAGGGTCACAACGGTAAGCAATACCCGGTAAATTAGAAAGAAGAACAGATTTACTTCTCTCACTTTCCCTGAGATCAATTTCCAGCTTTGCACGGTCGCTTATGTCTCTGATAAAACAGAACAGGCCATGTGATTCCTCACTTGTGTAAATAGCACTGATCTCAACATTGATGATTTTTCCTTCTTTTGTGTGGTGATGGGTCACAAACAGGTCTTTTCCGGATTTTATGGTTCTGTCAATATGATAGATCACTTGTTTTTTATTCATATCAACTTCAATATCAGATACATTCATATCCAGCAATTCTTTGTAAGAATAACCTGACATTTCACAATATTTGCCGTTGACATCAAGTATGCCACCTTCCCTGTCTATATACATAAAACCGTCAACGGACATGTCAACGATGGTACGATAGCGCTGAGAGTATCTGATGTCCTCTTCAGTTATCAGGCTTTGAGAATCCTGTTTAGAGATACATGATTGAACAGATATCATTAATTGTTCATCAGATACAGGCCATACAAGACAGGCTGAAAATGACAATGATGAAAGTTCTATTGCCTGCTGCTTATTTGCCTTTGAGAGAATCAGGAGAACTGGAATGGTACTTAGTTCTGTTTCACTTTTAAGTTCATCAAGTACTTTTTCATATCCGGTGTCCATTCTTAAAATTACAATGTCATAATTGACCTTGCACGACGATCTCAAATGGTCTGGAAGAGCAAGGTTGCTGATATCAGTCTCAGAAACCTCATATCCAATAGACCTCAGGCTTTCTGACAGCTCTGTTATGTTTGACCTTTCTTCAAAAAGCAATAATATTTTACTCATGGCACCATCTTTAGACCAGTATTATTAAAAAAAGGAGAAATGAATTGTATAAATACTTGGCGGATGTCGTTTTCCTTTTGACATGCAAAAAGAAACTTATTCCTCAATATATTCTTCACTTATAGGAAATGATGCCAATGCAAAAGTTGTATTTACAAGGATCTGCTGGCTTAATGGCATTGTTATTAAAACAGCGATTATGTAGACTGAAGTATACAGAACGGCCGGCCATCCCATAAACATGCCTATGTAATACGGTAATGAGCCCATAAGTGACAACACACCTACTATTATGCTTATTACCACACTGGTCATGACATTTGCTTTTACGATCCTGGTGCTTTCAGAAAAAGCATCTGTTACGTCATATCCTTTGATAACATAGAGAGGAAGCAGGTAGAGCATGAAAAAGAATGGTATCAGGACAATACAGATAACTACAAGATAGAGTGCGGCTGCTATTGCCACGCCAACAGAGTCAGGTATTGCAGAACCTGCTGCAAGTATTAGACCAAATGAAACAAGTCCAACAACAAAGAGCATTATCATTGCTGCGATCGTAACCAAAATACCAATAATCATTATAAAAAGCATGTATTTCCAGCTGCGGACAAAATTTCCCTGTCTGAAACCATCCAGAATATCCATCACTTTTACTGCTTCGTTTCTTGTTCCTTTTACAAGCATTATGATAAAACCATAAAGAAGAGGGGGAGCTGTGACTACCAGCATAGATCCAATCGTGAGAATCACCGTTGCCAATCCATAAGCAACAAAGTTTCTTAGAACTGTTTTTACTGAATTGCCTAAAACATTACCATATTCCATTCGATCACTTTTCTTTTATTTTCTTAAAAAACAAGAATAATTAATTGATAAATCATATTCTATTAAAAGTTATGTTGCAATATTGTACACCTGGATCAAAATTAAATGCAAAAGCATTTGAACAATAAGCCTCCTGAATTTATGGGGGTTCCTGTTCTGAATCTATTTATTGCAGCATCCGGTTTGCTTTTGGTCGTATTGTGCATTCTTCATGTTGTTTTCGGAGAAAAGAACTATTTCAACACAAAAGAAAAAAGAATCATTGCCGGTTATGTTCCGTATCATCAGATATCAGTTGTGATGTTTCTTGAAGGTGCAGGAATGATATATTCCGCATTTGATCTCAATCTGCAACTCTCAGTTTTCATCTTACTTTTGATCCTTGCAAGTCTGACAACATTTGTGGTAATTTGCATAAAAGAAAATGAAGCTGAAGTAATAAAAGCATCAATGCCTCAGTTCATTCTTTTTGGATTTGTTATACTGTTTATTGTTCTTGGAATATCCCGGGAAATGACACTCTGAGTCATTTTATGCCAAAAACTAAAATAGATTGCATGCTCTTTTTTATTATATGAGTTCAATTCACGAAGATCTGGTCAAATCGCTTAACTCCAAACAGGAAGCATATGTTAATCTGGAACTGCCTGATCCGACAAATGGTGAATATCTTCTCGGTGTTTTCCACCTGACACCCGGTGGAAAATTCAATATCCTGCAGGCAGCTGCGGAGGTTGCAGCCGAATCATCAACGGGCACTAATTTTAAAGTAACTACTGAGACTCCTTTTTCAAGAGTTATGAATGCCCGTGTATACCAGCTTGACACAGAACGTGAACTCGTGTGGATAGCATATCCATGGAGACTCTTTGACAGGGGAGGAAATGTCCAGAACATTCTCACCTATATTGTGGGCAACATCCTTGGAATGAAGGAAGTTGCAGCCCTGAAACTTCTTGATGTATGGTTCCCTCCGTCAATGCTAGAGCAATATGACGGTCCAAGCTATACTGTAGATGACATGAGAAAGTATCTCGATGTCTATGACAGGCCGATCCTTGGAACCATAGTCAAGCCAAAAATGGGACTTACATCTGCTGAGTATGCGGAAGTCTGTTATGATTTCTGGGTCGGTGGCGGTGACTTTGTCAAGAATGATGAACCGCAGGCCAATCAGGATTTCTGTCCATACGACAAGATGGTAAAACATGTGAAGGAAGCAATGGACAAGGCTGTTCATGAGACCGGACACAGGAAAGTTCATTCATTCAATGTTTCTGCCGCTGATTTTGACACCATGATCGAAAGGTGTGAAATGATAGTAAATGCAGGTTTTGAGCCAGGAAGTTATGCATTCCTCATCGATGGAATCACAGCAGGCTGGATGGCTGTTCAGACTCTCAGAAGAAGATATCCGGGAGTTTTCATTCATTTCCACAGGGCAGCCCACGGAGCATTCACAAGACCTGAAAATCCACTTGGATTCTCAGTACTCGTCCTCTCCAAATTTGCAAGACTTGCCGGTGCTTCAGGAATTCACACAGGTACAGCAGGTGTTGGAAAAATGCAGGGTACGCCTGAAGAGGATGTGGTTGCTGCACATGAGATACAGTATATGAGTGCAGAAGGACACTTCTTCAAACAGAGCTGGTCAAAGATACCTGAGACCGATAAGGACGCTATCAATATAGTAAATGTTGATATGGCGCATCATGTGGTGCTTGATGATGACAGCTGGAGAGGGATGAAGAAATGCTGCCCGATCGTCTCAGGAGGACTTAATCCTGTAAGACTGAAGCCTTTTATTGATGTCATGGAAAATGTTGATTTTATAACCACCATGGGTTCAGGTGTTCATGCTCATCCGGGAGGAACCCAGGACGGAGCTAAGGCTCTTGTGCAGGCATGTGAAGCATATCTCCAGAAGATCGATATTGAAGAATACGCAAAGAGTCACATTGAACTTGCACAGGCAATAGAATACTTCACTAAAGCGTCAAAGGACGCTATGTGATCTTTTAATTTAATCAAATGTAATTTAAGGCTGACAGGAATGAATTTCAGAGATATCAGGGACGCAATCGACTGGAACATCTACTGGCTGCTGTTCATGGTGGCTGAATTCTCATTGCTGGCAGCACTTCCTTATGGAATTACAATGTCAGGCGATGCATTGTATGACCTGGCCATGGCGGTACCTACTATACTAGCTGCACAGTTTGCCAGATCAACAGTGATCTTTCTGATCGGTATTTTCACGGGCTTATATCTTGGAAAAAAAGTGGGTCTGAAAACACCTGTCCTTAGTTCTCTTTTTGAAAACAGGAGCTTGCCTTCCTATTTCAAACCAGCTTTTAAGTTATCTGTTATATTTGGTATAATTATATCTCTGCTAATTTTGATCCTGGACATATTTGTATTTGCGAGAGATTCAGAACCATTACTGGTTTATCTGGCAACGCCTCCTCTCTGGCAGCGATTTATGTATTCATATTATGTAGGTGTCACTGAAGAAATCGTATTAAGGTTCTTTTTGATGACATTCCTTGTCTGGGTTTCCTGGAAAATAAAGAAAAATTCAGAAGGGAATCCAACTAACATTGGTGTATGGATATCAATTATAATCGTAAGTTCTGTTTATAGTCTTGTTTACCTGTTTTTTTCCAGAGAGAACATGGATCCTGCAACTGCTATGTCGATAGCTGTTTCTAATTTTATTGCAAGCACCGTTTTTGGATGGATCTACTGGAAAAAAGGACTGGAGTACTCCATAATAACCAATCTGGTTGCTACTATGATGCTTTTTGTGGTTTTTGGCTCATTGGCTCATTTAATATAATACCAAACTGCACAATAGGAACCGTTAATCTATTTTGTGAAAAATGAAAAAACAAACAAGAGAAGAAGAGAAGGCTGTGGGAATTTTTAATGACAATAACCCCAGCCTAAAGGCCTGAATCCCCTTTGCTCATACTCATTATGAATGTAATGACCAAAGCTTTACTAAAGCCCGAACGTAACAAACCTAGTGTGTGGTTGTGGGAGTAATGTGGCAGGTTTGTTATCGTTCATGTGCTTTTGTACGTTTGCTTTAGTTTCTTTCAATCAAGGCCATATCGTACCACCGTATATGGTCATGCAATCTTTTGCATATTCAGCTTGTGACTGCAAATCCTAGTATTATTTTCTACTATATAAATATATGTCTACTTTAATATATAATGAGTATCATCATTATCATATTTTATATTTAGACAGTTTGTTCAATTTTAACATTCCACTAAAACCAGATCATGCTTCAACAATTATGATCTTGAATGTCAGTGACTTGCCTGCAAGCGGATGATTTAGGTCGAAAGTCACTTCCTCTTCAGTAAGTCCTACTATTTTTGCAGGCATAGTCTGTCCGTTAGGTGCCTGAACCCAGAATGTCTTACCTATTTCAATTTCCATGTCAGACCTTACAAGATCCCTTGATACGGTATCCACCAGTGCTCCATTGTGCTCTCCGTAAGCATCGGAAGGCTCAAGCCTGAACTCTTTCTCATCACCGACCTCAAGACCTATTACGGCTTTATCAAAACCCTTGATGACCTTTCCGGAACCAACTGTGAATTCAAGTGGTTTTCCGTGTATTTCAGATGTATCGAATACAGAACCATCGTCCAGTAAACCTACATACTCTATTTGTATTGTATCTCCGTCTTTAATTGCCATATTATCAACTCAATTATGAAACTATGCTGCATCGGAGGTGACGACATTACTTAGTTGTTTTGGTGAACGGAACTTTGTCGGTCCTAATAAAAACTATCAGTAACTGCAATGCTATTTATAGCAGGAATAATCTAACCTCAATAAAACTCATGGAAACAAATATGGCAGCAACAACCGATAGCAATAATTCATCATCAAAAGAAGCAGAGAAATGTGGAATATCTCAAAAATCACCTTTAACTGATAAAACCGAAAAACAGATAGTCCTGCTTATAGCCATACTTGCAGGTTTCATCACACCCTTTGACGGCTCGGCAGTGAACATTGCTTTGCCTACCATGGGTGCAGAGTTCAATATGAATGCTATCTCACTTTCCTGGGTAGCGACTGCCTATCTCCTTTCTTCAGCAGTGTTCCTTGTGCCTTTTGGGAAAATTGCTGATATTTATGGAAGAAAGAAAGTCTTCCTTTATGGAATAATTATCTTCGGTCTGGCATCACTGGCAATGACCATGGTCCCAACAGAAGGAATGCTGATCGGTGTTCGTGTCGTTCAGGGTATGGGAAGTGCCATGATCTTTGGTACAGGAGCTGCTATTGTTACTTCTGTGTTCCCTCCGGGAGAAAGGGGTACGGCTCTTGGCATCTACATCACTGCTGTCTATGTGGGACTTTCCATGGGTCCATTCCTTGGGGGAATAATGACAGAGCACCTTGGATGGAGAAGTATTTTCCTTGTCAATGTACCAATTGGTGCCATAGCAGTTATTCTCATTCTCTGGAAACTCAAAGGCGAATGGGCAGAGTGCCGTGGAGAAAAATTCGACCTTGCTGGCTCATCGATCTATGGCACTGCTGTTATTGCAGTGATGTATGGTTTCTCATTACTCCCAGAAATAAAAGGTGCAGCTCTTGTATTTTTCGGGCTTCTGGGTGTCGTCCTCTTTGCACTTTACGAGATGCGCATACCCACACCTGTTCTTGACATAAGGCTTCTTACAAGGAACCGCGTCTTTGCACTTTCCAACATGTCAGCCCTTATCAATTACAGCGCAACCTATGCAGTAACATTCCTCCTGAGTCTTGACCTGCAGTACACCAAAGGATTCACTCCCGGACATGCAGGAATGATATTGATCGCACAACCTGTTATGCAGGCGCTTATCTCACCGCTTGCCGGAAAGCTCTCTGACCGCATAGAACCACGGTTGATAGCATCTACAGGAATGGGGCTTACTGCAATAGGATTATTCCTGCTGACCTTTGTTAACGAAGCAAGTTCCCTCTGGTACATAATCGCAACACTCGTTCTGCTTGGTGTTGGATTTGGACTTTTCTCATCCCCTAATACCAATGTTATTATGAGCTCGGTGGACAAAAGATCCTATGGTGTTGCATCAGGGACGAACGGAACCATGAGGCTGCTTGGACAAATGCTCTCAATGGGTATTGCCATGATGATATTCTCCGTTGTAATTGGTCCTGTGGTAATTACTTCAGAATATTATCCTCAGTTTGTAACCAGCATGCATTATGCATTTATCCTGTTCACAATCTTCTGCATAATAGGGATATTTGCATCCCTTGCAAGAGGAAAGAGTTCTAAATAACCATTAAACTCTTTTTTTGCATATCAGGTCGTTATTCTTTTGTACAGCACCGGAAGAGTCTCGGGAAGCGAACTGGCATCATCTATTATTGTGTAGCCTGAATCTGAAAAAATAGTATCAAGATACTTGCCCGGGTCAGGATCGACCGTTATGCAGAAAAAATCAATTCCCTTTGTATTGCATTCCTGAATTGCAATTCTGGTATCTTCTTCAGCAATGCTTTCTTTGTATGCGTTCTCTCCACGGGAAATATCGAAGGGTTCACCATCAGATAAGAGTATTATTATCTTTGTTTTCGCATCTACCTTTTCCAGTTTCCTGATGGAGTGGCGGATAGCCGGTCCAAGCCTTGTATTGGATACAGGCTCAAGCACACTGATCCTGCGTGCAATTGTATCTGATAATTCCTCATGGAAATCTTTTATGACAAAGTATTCAACATCATCCCGGTCCTTGCCGGAAAAAGCGTAAATAGCATAGTTGTCACCTATGCTTTCAAGAGCCTGTGTCATTATGATAAGGGAATCCTTTTCAACATCAAGTATGCTTTTTTCCTCAAAATTTACCATTTTGTGGGTGGAATAACTGACATCTACAAGAAAAAGGGTTGCAACATCCCGTTCATGCTTATCCCATCTCATGTAGAGCCTGTCATCGGGATTTACTCCGCATTTCTTCTGGATCAGAGAATCAATGAAGGCATCAATATCGATCTCAGTTCCATCGGTCTGCTGTTTCATCCTGCGGAACGTTTCTGGCTTCATCCTATTGAATACCTGCTTGATGAGGGCTATCTCATTTTTGTATTGTTCTGATGCCTCGTGGTAGTAATCACCGGACATGCCAAAGGGCTCGACTTCATTGACCACAGACCAGTCTGCTTTATAGTCGCTGATGACAGCATCCCATTCATCATATCTGTAACTGCCAACTATGTTCCAGTTCTTTTTCTCAGCATAAGTGGGCTGACGTTTCCTGTCTTCCCGGAATGGTTCATCTTCTTCTATAAGCTCAACTTTGCTTTCAGGAATAAACCTCTTGATGATATTCTCATGTGAACTGCTGGATAGCGAATCTTTGCTGTTATAAGCACCTATGCTCACACCACGGTAATCAAGGTTTTTCAGTACCTCATACTCTTTCTGGCTCAACGGACCTTCATGTTCATCAAGTAATTTATAGATTGCAAAGGTTGTTTCAAGAGAATCTAGCACGGACGAATCCTCTCTGAAAATACTATCTTCCAGCATTGGTTTTATCTGATCAAGGAGAGTCTTTGTCCCTTTGTTCAAATCGAACACCGGCTCATGACCTATGGATATCCACAGAAGTGAGTCCATGAATTCTTCAAGATCGCCTTTTGGAACAGGTCTTGTCAGAAGCATCTGGTATCTTATTTTTTCAAGATCGGTTCTTACTCCTCTATAGTTTTCCATTATCCTGTACTCGATCCTTGCATCTTCCAGAATTCCGAGTATCGTTCCTGCCAGTGTCTGATTAGGAAACAGGGCTATGACATCAGCTATACTAATGTTACCTTCTGCCTGCATTCCTAAAGTAGGGAGCCTCTTTTTCATTGTAGAGTATCTTCTTCTGATATCGGCCATCAGTTCTGCTGCTCCGTCACGTTCCAGTTCATTGGAACTGAAGCGTATATGACCAACTTCATGCATGATGCTCAGCTTATAGATCCTGTAGTTGTCCTCAAAATCACCATATCTCTTTATCCTTGGTGCAAGATAGATCGTATTACCTGCAATCACAGGATTTATAGAATCGGGCTCATCTTTTATTCCAAGCGTTCTGCGGGATAGAATATTAAAGTTAACTCCGGACAGTCCGAGGGCGTAGTATCTGAGCACGTTGATTATCTCACTGAGTTCTACTGAACCTTTCAGACTTTCAGCGAATTGCTTTGAGTATTCAGATCTCAGGGAAAAATAAAGTCGACCTTTCAATGGATCATCTTCAAAGATAGAAATGCCTTTTAAGGCCCACTCTTCCAGTTCACTTACGTTCAAATCCTTTAATAAAGGAGCCGAGAAGGAAAAATAATCAATTGCCAGGTCTTTATCCTGATCAAATATCTTGAATCCTGTTCCCGCCCATTTTCTGATGCCTTCCAGACCGGTATTTTCTGCTGCTAAGGGAAGATTTTCAAGGAAAAGTCCTGCTATCATCCAATCTTTATCAATCATAAGACGGATAGTTCTGAGAAAATCAGCATGACGCGGAAAACTGCCCTTTTTCAAAACACTTAGCAAATTCTCATGGTAATTTCTTCCGGGAAATCCGGACTCAATTAACTGAAGCAACTCTTCTTTAGTAATGACTTCATGCTCAGTGTTTTCATTTGACAAAATACATCCTCACTTAATGGATTTCTGGTTGTGATCCCCTTTACATTATGCAAGTTGTTCCTGATTCTTTATATCTGCTATGCAGGTATTTCAAACATCAAGGACTACATAAACTCTCCATTTTAAGTGCTTGAAAGTGATTTTTCCATCAAAAGAGCTCTATAATTCAGATATAGTTTCTTTATATTGGTAAATATTTCCATGATTGCTACCTTCATAAAGGTAACTATAATATAGTTTTATTACCAATATATTGGTAATGGCACTGGAAGAGAGCAACGTTGAAGGCATCCTTAATGTCCTGTATGAGTACAATCCATGGTGGAAAAGCCGCCCTTTCACGACACCACAATATAGAACTCAATTATACAAGGATCTGATCCATGAGAAAGATTCTCCTGAAATAGAGATAATCTATGGACCACGGCAGGTAGGTAAGACTGTTCTTATGAAGCAGATAATTCAATTTCTTCTTGATGATACAAGGATGCCTGCTCATAACATAATGTACCTCTCCATGGACCATACATCCATTTCAGCTCTCAGTGAAGAGCCCATTAAAGATATCCTGGACATTTTTTTCAAATATATACTCCCTCCCGGATCAGAAAAAGCCTACATATTCCTGGATGAGGTACAGGTGGTTAGTAATTGGAGCAATTACCTCAAACAGTACTATGACCTTGGAACAAACGTAAAGTTCTATGTCTCCGGCTCTTCGGTATCCGAGATCGAAAAGGGCAGTTCGGAATCTCTGATCGGTCGGTCCAGGCTTCGCCGTATGTTACAGTGGAGCTTTGCAGATCACCTGCAATTTCACTTGAAAGAAGAGAATGATCTCTCCCTTCCTGATCCTTCTATTGTGAGAAATGCTCTGGCAGAGACCGATCCCGACTTGCTCTATGAAACCTTCCTGAAATATCGTGATAACTTGCTTCATGTCGTTCCCGATATGGATCATTATCTTACAAATTATATCATTGCAGGCGGATACCCCGGTCTTTTCGGGGTTAATTTGGATGACGCAAAGGACATCCTGATGGACCGCTTTATGCTCACACTGCACAAGGATATTATGCGAACCTTTGCTGTCAGGAATATCAAAGGGCTTGAGAACACAGTTATCAGATGTGCTATGCAGAGCTGTCAGGTTACCGATTACCACAGCTTTGCAAAGGCGGTTGGCATAAAATATGACACACTCATGGTCTATCTTGGTTATCTGGCGGATGTATTCATGATATCAGAGTCTCATTTCTATTCAAAAAGTGACAGTACTTTTGCTAAGGGAAAAAAAGTGTACCTGAGGGATCACAGTACCAGGAATGTACTTGTAGGCCTGCTCAACACACGCTTGTTCGAATTTGGTGAAGAGGTAGGTAAGACGGTTGAAACAATAGTACAGGATCACGCATCCCGGCTTGCAGGAACTTATACGGGCCGTTCGAAGAGCTATTACTGGAAAGGCAAAAAGGAAGTTGACATAATAATCAAGCCGTCTGTAATTCCAATACCTTTGGAGGTCAAATACCGCCAAGACCCCGGTGATATATCAGGAGTAAAAGAATTCATGAAAGAGTTTGATTCACCTTTTGGTATCGTTGTGACAAAAGACACACTGAAGATTACTGACAATGTGCTGTTCATACCTCTTGCCCTGTTTCTTTTGATCTGCTGACACTGGAAAGAGACATCTCCTGGTGAAAATATATATAATTTAAGTGCCAAGAGGACGCCTGATGGCAGAAAACGATAACGACCACAGAACAATGGTGTACACCTTACAGAATGAGACCATCGAAGTATTGTACAATGCCCAGAAAGAAACAAAAGCGACCGTCAGGGAGATAAATTCCCATCTTGGCAACATTATCCCTGCTACACGCCGGGAGTCTCTGTATCTGTTTCCATTTACTGATTCTGTGAATCTTAATGTTCCTATCAAAGCCATCAAGGAGATCTTCCTGAATCAGATAATTCAGATCGAAAGTAACAATTACCTGAAAATTCCCATTGATTATGATCGTGTCCTGGATTTCATTGACAACATGGAAGCCTATGATGCTTTTAAGATAGCCGAATACATAAAAAGCGAGTATTTCCTAAACGATGACCATATTTTAAAGAGAATTAAAAGCGATTGCAGACGACTTATTCCTATTGCCAGCCATTCATCATCAGAAGACATGGAAAAAAGAAACGGAATGGCTATCAAACTAAAAGCATTAAAAAACCCTGAGCAATCCCTGGACTGCCTTGAAAGCCTGGGTAAACTTGTCGACATAACCCTGAACTGCACCCCTCCCTCAAAAGCAAGAGGAATCAAAATAGAGCCCGGACAGTCCCATGTCGATGAGAATATGAGACTCTACTATTTTAAGAACGGGAACATAAGGCTCATTTTTGATGAAGCTGAGGATACTGAGAAAGTGATTGGGGCGTTGGAGTTGAGATGTTAGTTTGGTTGTTTTTGTTTCTCTTAGACAGTGTTATCAAAAAAATATTTCAGGATGGCCAGATTCATTATATGGTTTGGATCTGACTTCTATAATATATTCATCCGATATATTTTGAGGAATATTAGTGTTATTTTTAATTGCTTTCGTAAAGTTACTTGAATTTAAAGGTTTGTCTATTGAAGTAGTATTATTTTGAATATTCCCGATATCAAAATTTAATCACGAAATTCCTAAAAGTATTAACAAAATCAGCACGAAATAAATAAAGATTAAAATCATTTTACGTAAAAAATAATGCTTACTGCTTTCTTGTTTAGTATTACCAAGAATTATTTTTATGCAAAATAACAAGATTGGTACGTAAATTAATATTTTTACCCCCAAAAAAGACTGCAAGCACGCGGTTATATCAATGAGTACTATATAGGCAACTATGACAAATAATTTACAGGAGTTGCACTGTTTGAATTGTTGATATTTTTCGTATGAATCTTTAACAAACTCTATTAAACCTTCCGTGAATTTTTCGTCAAATACCAGCACTAAAACTAAAGCGAGTACACTTACTAAAAAAGCAGAACTTAATATATTGAGTAAAGCTAAATATATATTAGTACTAAAATCAGTGTTTATAAATCCATTAAGTACAAAAAACATAACTAGCATCAAGGGAAATAAAAAAGCAGTCCACCAATAAGCACCTGTTAAGTATTTTTCATCATCAGTCATGATTGAAAAAGAGTGAATTATTACAGACCAAATAAGAAAAGCTAGTATTATTGAACCAAAAAAAATGTTAATATTATTTTTTGGCAAATCAGATAAGTTTGCCATTAAAAATCCAGATATTATGATAAGAACTTCTACTAAATGAAGAAGGTTTATTTTTCTTTCCTTTTTTATCTTTTTTTTATTAAGTTCATACGAAATCCATTTTTTTGGATCAGATGATGGCATAACTTATGAATGTAATTTTTAGGATAAATTTATTTCTTTTTTACTTTGGCTAATCAAACTAGAGTATACTTTAAGAATCCACATTTGGTACCATTATTTATGCACATAATCAATATCTACGCCTTCGTAACCTCCCAAAAAACAACGCTTATTAAGTATGCAAAAGTGACCAGACCGAAACTATCCCAATTTCCAGTGTAATACAGGATAAGGACAATTATTGCATATGTTACTGCTTCTGATAGTAATTTCTTTAAATTCATAACCACACCCAAATTTAATTTAGGTATTTTAGTAAGCTTTTAACTACTTAAAAATTACTATTTTGTAATTCGATATAGAAAGCAGATTCAAGGATAACATAGACTAGAAACAATAGAAAACCATGATAAAGCAAAATTGAATCCAAAAAAGTTATTTGGTAGCCCGGCACGGATTCGAACCGAGGTTGCGGGATCCAGAGTCCTGCATGATTGACCACTACACTACCGGGCTACGGTGAATGCATCTCCTTAATTGTAAAGCTTGTATATTAAGGTATCGGACGGATGGTTATTCCAGACCTTCCGGATTCTCATTGAGAACTGCTGTCCACCACCATCTGGCCATATCAACAAGGTCCTTGCTGAACTGACCTGAGAGGCGATATTCGTGATCCTTGTGAGAAATGAGGCCAGCGCCTAACAGTTTATTGCGCATGGCATAGAATGAAGCACGTCCAATATCGAGTTCCTGGAGAAGAGATTCCCACTCACTTGTCTTGATGGGACTTCCGGCTTTTTGACGATCTTCGACCATCATGAGAAACTTCTGGCCGCGAATGGCAGTTGCCTCTTCCTGAAAGAGTCGTCTCATCAGGTTATAATACGGGTCTCTGGAGTGAGTTATACGGGAATTGGAATCCGAACGTATGACGATCGTAGTAGATGTACGCGGTGCGTTTTTGACTATAGACATTGTGATCAGGTATGTTAAGCTTGGTTAACTGTTTAACAGCCTGAAGACGATGGCCTTGCTTCAAGAGCAGATCTTATCAGATCCTCATATTCTTCCTTTAAAGAATACACTATTGGAGTCTTGTAAGACTCTTTGTGAGATCTGAGCACACCCAGCTTGGAGTAGATATAGCCTACCATGGATGCCACTGCACTGCGTGAAATATCATATTTCTCTGTGATATTTGCATGCAATTCATCTACCGTTGTCTCTTTTACCTTTAAGAAAACTGATAATATATGACTGCGTAGTCCATTTACGTCCAATTCAATGAACTTCTGCAACCTTCGTTTTATTTTTGCGCGAATTGAGTCCATTTCATCACCTCAGATATAGCACAAATTTTTATATGTATTTCAATCTATATATATGTTTTTAAATTTTTATTGTATGAAGCCAATATTAAGTACTTAGAAGTAAAAAGACTAATACGATAAATGCATTATTCAAACTCTCAATTTTCCGGTGACGATATGAACATAAGATACGATGTTGAAAGTAATGTAATGCAGATCGATGATGTTGACCTGCATCCCGAAAACCTTGACCGTAACTTTATAGGGATCTGCAATTCATGCAATTCAGATGTCACCAGTCTCAGTTACCATGCTCATCACAACGGAATGGTAGTTGCAGGCAAATGCGTATCATGCGACTCACTTTATGCAATATTTTATGATACTGAATGGAATTGGCAAGGCGAAGAAGCTATTGTAGAATTTTTCAATATCAACAACAGTAACAATATTAAATTCCTTGATAGTATTGATCGGAAAAAGCTTGAAACTGTCTTTACTCCTGCTGAAACTACTGCTATGTATGCAAAAGCAAAAGGAGAAAAATATGTTCGTCAGTACTTATATCGTGCCAGGAAGAAATATAATGATTTCTATGAACTATTTGGAATACGCATAGATATATGAAAAATCCAAAATGCTAGTGCGTATAAAACAAAAATATCATAAGTTATATCTAAATTAATTTAAGAATAATGTGCTAAATAGTAGTAGTTATAAAAATAATTTTAAGAAGAACATGTATAAATATGGCTATTTTTATAAATGTGTTTTTGATTTGAAAGTGATAGGAGTGTTAAATAAAGAATATGCAAATAAAACTACTGAAAAATAATACGCCAATTCACTTATTTTTTAAAAATGTTGAAAAATACTTCACAAATATTTTAATCTAGCATGCTTATTTTCTACTGGTTTTTGTAAATAACCTGCAAATAAGTAACAAAATATACCATAATTTTAAATAGCAACATTTGCATACATACAAATAGTGAGGGAACAGATCTAATCCATTTTCCTGAGAGAGCTATGTAACACCCACTAACCATCTATATTGTACCACCATCATTTGTTCCCTCTTACTCAGGAATTTACTGTTCATTATATAGCATCCGTTTTTTGCAAGTTACGCCCATGATTCTGTGTGTATAAAAGTTAAACTTTCAAAATATTTTATAGAATTATACTGATAGTAAAAAATAGTAAAATGAAATTATATATAGTATCACATAAAAAGTAACAGTTGCATAGTGTAGGAGTGAATATAAAAAGTCCTCCTTAGGCCTGTAAGGATAACCACTAACTGCCTAGCCTAACCCTAACATGTTCTTATCAGGCCTTTTATTATTATCCTTTTTACCGTTCATCACATCAGTTATCTCTTATTGAAACAGATCTAATGATATTCGATTATTGCATAGATAATCACTTTTATACGATGAAACTAACTCACAACAATTGAACTTATATATAATATAAACATCAAACAATAAAACGGGGTTGGAGTTGTCATTTATTGACCTCCTGTGCCTGATAAGGATGTCTCATATTTGCTACCACCACCATTAAAGCATTCTTATCAGGTCAAATCTCTTTTCTTTATTCAGCGCATAATTAGAAATTATATTAATAATATAAATTAATTTGAGGAACATATATATAGTATGAATTACAGAGTAACAAATGCACATAACAGAATCCAATAATGAAAATGATCATAAACTTGTGCCTCCTGTTGCCTGATAAGCATCAAGTAACAAACAATAACCCTAACACACCACTTATCAGGCACCTTTCTTTTTACAAGAAGGATAAAGATGTATGATCATTGTTTACTGATGTTCGTTGCCTGATAAGCCTGAATCCAACCAACCTGTCAAACCACATCCTTTTATCAGGCAACTTGTTTTTAAAAGCAATAAAACTCTGCCTGTCTCTTAATCCATTTTACTATCATTAGTTGAATAAACTTATAAATAGGATTATTCACACTGTGAACATGCTCAGGAAGGTAAAACAGAGATTGCCTGATAAGCAAAACACATCCTGGCAAAAACCAACCAACCAACCCTAACATGCCTCTTATCAGGCAATCATATTTTAATTTTTAACTATTAGAACTTATGTTTCAGAACTTTATTTCATACAATAATAAATAAGTGTTAAACATAAAGGAGTTCAGTAGATAGGCCAAATATCGCACCAACTGAAACATAAATCATTTTGATGATCAAATGTACTGTCCTATCTACTTTATTTTAATAAGTCATTGGTTCATACTGTTTTTTCAGATAACTGGAAAAAAGACGTTAAACTTGTCCACCACAATTAATTGTATGATAATGCCTATATTTCTAAACATAGCTTCCTGCTATCATAAATATCTGTAAAATATAATTTATATTAACCATTAGGCATTAGTGGTTACCTTATGGGGCTTTTACCCAGTTACCCGAACTCATTCTGCCCCATAAGGATTTCTTGATTCTTTCATTGACAACAGGCGAAAACTTTGTTCTGAAACAATGTTTCTTAGAATTTAATAAGAAAAAGAACATATGATTACTAGTCACAGTGCTTAAAAGTGATTTTTGAAATATTGGTGCGGGTTTACCAATTGCCTTATGAGACTAAACAGTAACCCAATAAGTTGTCTCATAAGGCTATCACCTTATAAACTCTGCAGATATAGTTAAGTAACTTTGTTTCATTTACTTTTATCTAGATATGGATATATAATGTAGATTAACGCTTCTGTTTTTATTCAATACCAGTCGGAAGCGTAGAGTGGTGTCACTGGGCCTCAAAAGCACCACCAAGAATCCTTGATTTATGGTAAGGTTCCATATACCGTAGATCAATATGGTGAACTATGGTAACTATGGGCAATATTAGCATAAATTGAGTGGGAAATTAAATTTAGCCCGGTTGCCTGATGAGGATATAATCCGTACCACCATCAATAGAATATCCTTATCAGACTCCTTTTATTTTATTGTCATTACAGTGCACATTGAGTCCTATCAGGTAATTTCCATTAGCCTCGGAAATACCCCTATCAAAAAGACATGTAAAATTATTCTGAAACTTTGATTCCTACAATAATATATAGCAATGAAGCGAATCAATTATTATCCACAATATCTACGCGATATATGTTAGGGTTAGTGGCTTCTTATGGGGCAAAACATAGTACCCAATTGTTGTAATTCCTCATCCTGCCCCATAAGACAACTTGTAGAGCAATGACATTGCTATATATTTTTTGTCTGTTTTAAACAACCCTATCTGTTAAATCAGATTTGTTATTTAAAATGGTAGCATAAGTACATATAAAATTATGAATTACTAGTAAAATAATATATGATACAGAGTTATTCAGGTATGTTCTTGATAGCAATTCATTAAACTAATAGGGCAATCACATCATAATTACCTTTTTCGCCCTATTAGTTACCTTCATACTTTGCTAATTCGATTCAAGCAGATTTTAGCTAAATGCTATATACTAGTAAGCTATTTAGATATCATGTGTATGAATAATGTATAAATGGGATCAAATATTATGCGGGAATTTTGGACTAATAGGCCTTAAATGACAATAACCCCTAACAACCCCCTATTAGTCCAATTCGGGATATATTTTCCAGGTGCGAGTATTACCTTTACTGCCTATCAAATACCATGCTCGGAAATATTGACACTCACAGGCTCAGTAGTGGCATAGCAGTGTGGTACAGGATGGGAAGCATAGAAAAGCAGGTAAAATCCTGTGAAAACTTCAAAGATTCACCAAAAAAGTAAGATGTAACAGTTTATAGTTACATCTATTCTATTCTTTACTGAATATTACAATGTAACAATATTCTATTACATATATAATTTACAAAATAGCGTGAAAAATTGATACATTTAACTATATTTATAAAATAGCAATTAATTAATTGTTGATTTCGTAATAATACGAACAAAAACGCTATTTTTGGCCAATTTTAGGGATTTAGTGAACAAAATCCCAGATATATAATTATTCATGTGATAAAATATAACCATTGGTTATTATCTACTGAAGTTCAAAAATAAATATAAGAAGTGCCCTAAAATTAGAGGATACTTTGAATTAAAGTTAATAAAGTTTTAATAACAGTAGTCAATATTTATAATTGTTGCATAACAACCACATATTATTTACTATGTACCGATGCCACAAAACTAATATTATTATGCTATTTTTATTTAATAGTTTTTGATGCGTTTACTCTAGAGTCTCAGCACCGAAAACACTAATCTAAAATTTGCGCTGATTTTCTGAACAAAAGCTAAAAATGAGCTTTACTTTATAGCAAATATTACAAAGTGTTAACTTTATTTCCTGTGATCTTAAACGAAAAATACATATTCATATAGTCTATGGGATTGAAATTGAGTTTTCCCGAAAAATGCAAAAAAGGGTATGTTTTTCTGAAATCGACCATTTCATAGTATATAGGAATATAGGGGTTCCGAACTCCAACCCTAACATGATCCACATAAAAGTACCAGGAAAAATTATAGTAATTATAACGTATACTTTATTCATATAGTGTTTGTAATTCCAAAATACATTAAGCAACAAAATTAAAACAATAGAGAAACGATAGCAAAAGACATATTTATGCAAAAGTATTTCTTTAAAGGAATAGCTGAGTGAATTAATTCCATTCAAATATAGTAATCATTCATTTTTGACGAATAAGACGAAGCAAAAGTATGTGAACAAAGTGGGAATTTTGGCATTATTTTAGGAAGTACCAAACAACATAAAATAAAATTACATATTTTTGGATTTACATTGATTTTATTAAAGATAATTAAAGAAGTTATAATTGTTTAAGACTATAATTATAATATATATTTTACAGCATTTTGTCTATACTCAGCAACTGCAAAAGTATTAAATAAAAATATATAAATAAAAATGTCACTTTTGGCAAATATTTAAAATTTGAAGAAGAAAAAATAGATATATAGTGGTAAAATTAAAACAGATAATAAATTATATATAATAAACAAATTAAATATGAGAAAATTATAACTGTTTTGTTTGCCAAAAATCTGAGAAAATACCTATACTTTAGTATATATATCATTTCCTTAGATAATATATTATAAAGTTTCTTTGAATTCAATTACCAGTTCATATAAGATAAAAATCCTAGAAGTAGTTTTCAAAACTTAAAACTAAATAACATGTAAAAGATAAACATACGCGAAGGAATTGTATGACAAAAGAACGATTTTTTATTTATTCTACTGTGTTCCTCATCATGGGTTTATCCAACTCGGTCATTCCAGTATTGCCAGAAATTGCATCCGCTTCCTCAGTAGAACCAGATACAATTACATACACTTTACTTTTTTCCGGCTACTTTATCGGAGCATTGCTGACCTTGATACCTTTCGGATTTTTAGCAGACCAGTACAACCACTTGAAATTGATCATTCTTGCAATTTCCCTTACAGCAACCTCCGGCATAATGCTTACACTAACCAACAACACATCCATTATGATACTGGCAAGAATACTGGAAGGCTGTGCATGCGGCGCTTTTTTCCCACCTGCCTATGCAATGCTTGCAGAATATGAATACAAGAACCGATACCTGGGTGAATTCAATTTCCTCCTCAATGCAGGACTGGCATCAGGAGCAATAGCTGCTGGATTTCTGGCAGATGGATTCATCAAAGGAGCGATCATACTTTTCACAGCACTTTCAGTAATTACGCTCAGCTTCGGAATAACCCGACCAGGAATTTATCAAAACAAGGACAAACATAATAACCATACCACAAAAACAGGAAAAGAAACGCATTCGTACAGCATTTTCCTGAATGAATCTAAAAAGATAATTGACCTTGCACTAAACCCAATGTATGTAAAGACATGGATAATTGCATTCTTCATTTTCGGAATAACAGGAGTAATGCTAGCTTATTATCCACAGTACAGTAATGGCATGCTTAGCAAACCTGAACTTGGAATTGTGATCGCTATTGTATATATTAGTTCCATGGTTACCAACCTCATTGCAGGAAGATCAAGCATAAATTACAGGAAAATGATTAATGCAGGAATCATCCTTGCTGCTGCAGGAGTCGTTATCTCCATCAAACAGCCACTTTTGGGCTTCACACTTCTTGGAATTGGTTCCGGTATTGGCATGATAGGCCTGCCAATAGCAGTTTCTTACATGGACATTGATAAGAATGATAAAGGGAAGAGCATGGGTATTTTTACCACATATACATATATGGGACTTGCTTTCCTACCCATGATCATGGGTCATTTTATCAAATTCAACTATCAGATCATGTTTGCAGGAACTGCATTACTTATGATCCTCACACTTTTACTGAAAGATAATACTAAAAATAATAGTTGACTATTATAAATTAATGAAAACCAAATAGAAACTTTATTATGCACACATCTTATTCCTAAGATAGATGGCACCATTCAAAAACATAAAAACGATTAACCCTGAAAGAAAAACTGATACCTTGAACTTTTCTTTGATCTACTGTACCTTTCTACTTATATTGTGTTTATTCACAGTCCAGGCAGGAGCGAACACAGTTGAAGAAATAGGAACAGTAAATACCCCTCATGGTGCCGTTATTCTCATAATTGACGGGCTGAGTTCATGTTACGTCTACCCCGAATACACACCTTTTGCAATAGACGGATCAGTTCTTGAAAAAGCAGATGTACCTAAAATGCAGGAAATGTTTGAGAACAGTTGCAGGATACTTGATGTAACTGTACCCCAGACTTTCACTGAAGGAGGACATTCCGTAATCGCAACCGGATATTCGGGAGCTGATGCGGAACTCACCGGCTCTTCAGGAACAACATTTTTTGATATTGCACACGATTATAATTACCTCACATTCGCAATAATGGAAAAGGGAGATTCACATGGTTTTTGCAGCAAACAGAATGCTGTGATGCACGATACAGAGAATTCCATAAATGAACCTGAAATGGTCATTGAAACAAATATGCTTGCAAATAGTGTAGTCAAAAGTATCTCTTTTGACATTACCGAACTAATGCAATCTCATTCTTCAATGTTGCAGGAAGAACTGGATCAATATCCTGAAGGTTCCGTTGAACGTTATAATGAATACAATATATGGGCCATAGAAACCGGCATTGAAGTTATTGAACATATGGAAAAAGAGCATCCTGAGCAGAATTACATACTTACAATAAATGCAGGTGCCGTTGACTGTGCAGGCCATTACAAAAAGAACAGTGGCTATATTGCATGCATAGAAGGAATAGACAATGCAAGTTACTCTCTTTATGAGACCTGCGTAGCTAATGACCTTGCTTTCATACTTACCGGCGATCACGGAATGACATTTTCCACTGATGATTCAAAAGGAGGACACCAGGCAGAAAAATACTCCGTGATGACAGAGTCACAAAAAGTCCCGTTGATAATAGCAACAAAAGATATCGAAAATGTTATTGTGGAAGGAGACTTTGGTCAGGAAGACATTGCACCGACTATTCTTGAAGTGTTGAATATTCCCGGAAAATTGAGACTTGGTGATGGAAAGGCAATTGAACTTAAAGATTATACAAATGTTGAAGTGATAATTCCCGAAGAAGGAGAATTATCCCTTAGCAAAAATGAAGAAATTCTGTTCAGAAACAATATCAAGGGAAATATAGCTTTCCAGGGTATTGAGCCTAATTGTGAATATATGTTGACTTTCAAACCTTTATCTGATCCGGATAGCACTGTTATTCAATCTTTCATTGCAGGCTCAGATATTTCAGTTAAACTCTTAACATCAGCACAGCATTCCAAAAGTGATAAATCCTATCAGAACTCTCGTTATATAGTAGGAGGAGCTCTGATAGGAGCTGTAAATCTTACAGGGTTGCTATTGATATGGAAAATATTAAGAGAATAATCCATGTCAATCACTCAATGGCATATTAATGTTATAAAGTTGCTAAAGAGAGTGATACCATGAAACAAGAGCTACACAGACTTTTGCAGGATACATTTGATATCTTCAAATCAGAAGGTGCATTGGTACACGTAAACTCATCGAAGGCCCTGATCGTCGGAGATATTCATGGAAATCTTGAAGCACTTGAATTCATCCTGTGCATTCGAAAGTCACTGAAATGTGACCACATAGTTTTTCTTGGGGATTATGTTGACAAAGGACTGCATTCCATGCAGGTTCTGGAAAGGATCCTCAAAATGAAATTACGCGAACCTGATACTTTTATTTTATTACGTGGAAATCATGAAACAAGAGAAATGAACAGGGTTCATGGACTTTATGATGAACTACTTGACGAGGATCTATTCCTTGCGGCAAATCGCACATTTGAGGAAATGCCAATTTCTGCTGTTATCAATGATTCTATTTTTTGCGTACATGGCGGTATTCCGGGACCAGTCGGCCTGGAAAGTATAAACAAAGAAGAAGCTTTTCATTTTTTATGGAATGACCCCAGTGGCTGTGCGGGAATAAGTGCATCCATTCGTGGATCACGACCCCAGTGTTTCGGAGAAGACGTATTTAATGAGTTTATGGATAAAAATGAGCTTTCCCTGATGATACGTGGGCATACAGCCCTTTTTACAGGTCATGCATGGTGTTTTGACAGAAAAATGCTTTCAATATTCTCCTGTCCTGAATATATAGGCAAATCCAATAATGCATCTTTTGCTCTGCTAAAAGGTGATGAATTATCGATAATCACATTTGGAAGAACTGGTAATTGCTACTCGTTAGTCCGCAATAACTTCTGATTCACAATTGTTAAATACGCTTAATGAGTATTATTATATAAGTCACATATTCTGAATAGGGGAGATCAGATGACAGAAACAAACATTGATGTGAGGGGACAGACCTGCCCGGTCCCCCTTGTAGAATGCCGTAAAGCAATTCGAAAAGCTTCTCCCGGAGATGAGATCATCATTCTGGGAACACATCCGGCTTCCAAAAAAGAAATACCCATGGCTTGTGAAGCGATGGGACTTGAAATCATGGAAGTTGATGAAAATGATAATAAAGAGTGGAAGATTCGCATCAAAATGTGAAATGATGATGGGTCAGTGGGGTAAAACGCATGACAGAGAAAGCAGTAATAATAGCACATAGTGGCGACCTTGACAAAATATACAGTGCACTTATTGTTGCAAATGGAGCACTTGCCATGGGAATGGATGCTTCTGTTTTTTTCACATTCTGGGGCCTTCAATGCCTTAAAAAGAATGGGCTTGACAAAGGACCACTTTCAAGGATGAATTTACTCGGACTTGGAAAATGGATGGTAAAAAGCAGGATGAAAAAAGCCAACGTAGTATCGCTTGAAAAGCTCATGGATGATTTCAAAGAACTTGGTGGAAAAGTGATCGCCTGCGAGATGACCATGGAGATCATGGGAATCAAAGAAGAGCAACTTGATACCCGATGGATTGATGAATACGGTGCTGTTGGCACTTACATTATGGAAGCAAAAGATGCTAAGATAACTCTATTTATCTAAGTATCACATATTTTTTAAAAGGAAACAGGGAGTGAAGTATGTTAGAAGAAATGACCTATCTCGATAATTCAGCAAGTACCCGTCTGGACGAAAGAGTTCTGGATGCAATGAAACCATATTTCTTTGATACCTACGCAGTAGCTACATCAGAATTTGGATATTCCATGGGAATCGAGGCAAAAGAAGGCCTGGAAGAAGCCAGAGAAGTAATAGCAAACTCATTAAGCGCCACACCGGAAGAAATTGTGTTTACATCCGGTGACACCGAATCAAGCAACATGGCAATAAAAGGCGTATGCACAGCCCTGAAGAAAAAGAAAGGGCAACATATTATTGTCTCAAAAATTGAGGATTTTGCGGTCCTGAATACTGCTAAGAACCTTGAGAAACAAGGCTGCAGTGTGGACTACATCAGTGTTGATGCAGAAGGCTTTGTGAACCTTGAGGAACTCAGGAGCAAGATACGGGAAGACACTGTCCTTGTATCTATCCAGCATGCAAATCAGGAAATTGGCACTCTTCAGAACCTGGATGCTATAGCAAAGATATGCAAGGAAAAGGATGTGCTGTCCCATACCGATGCAACTCATAGCTACATGAGAGTACCAATCGATGTATCAAAAACACCCATTGACCTGATAAGCATGTCATCTCACACTATTCACGGACCAAGAGGTGTCGGTGCATTATATGTCCGCAAAGGGACACCTATCACTAAATGGATGGACGGCGGGTATCAGGAAACCGATCGTCGTGCCGGACTTGAGAATATCCCTGGTGCAGTAGGTTTTGCAAAAGCTGTAGAACTTGTCACAGATAAAGAAAATGAGTTTCTGGCAACACTACGGGATTATACTATTAAAAGAGTGTTCGAAGAGATCCCACATGTCACACTGAACGGAAGCAAGAAACAAAGAACACCACAGAATGCAAACATAACTTTCCATTACGTAGAGGGAGAATCCATGACCCTGCACCTTGATATGAGAGGATTTGCAGTGAGCACCGGCTCTGCATGTTTTAGTCGTTCGCTGGAAGCCAGTCATGTTATTCTCGGAATTGGCGGGGATCATGAAAGAGCACACGGTTCGATCAGGTTCACATTCGGCCGCTATAACAGTATGAGCGATGTGGATGCTGTTGTGGATGCTATAAAAGAGATAGTAAAGCAACTCAGGGAAATTAGTCCCCTGTACAATAAAGAGGCATGAGGTGAGAAAATGAAATTCCCGTACACAGAAAAGGTGCTTGAGCATTTCAAGAACCCACGCAATGTAGGAAAACTTGAGAATCCTGATGGAAAAGGACTGGAAGGCAGCCCTGCTTGTGGTGATATGGTTGCTGTCTATCTTCAGGTAAATCCAGACACACAGGTAATCGATGATATTAAATTCGAGTCATATGGATGTGCTTCAAACATTGCTACTGCTTCTATAATAACCGAACTTGCAAAAGGCAAGACAGTTGAAGAAGCAAAAAAGATAAGCTGGCAGGAAGCCACAGAGGAACTGGGAGGACTTCCTCCTGTAAAAGCCCACTGTTCCGTACTTGCAGTTGAAGGACTACGTGCAGCCATCAGAGATTATGAGGAAAAGCACGGCCTTGTAAGCGAACAGGAACCAACCACTGTTGATGTTATAAGAAGCAGGTTGAAGCATGTAATGAACCCTATGGCTGGCCTTGATATTATCAGGACCGAACTGGTCACTAAAATGGAGATCAATGACGGTGTCGTAAGAGTGCTTATTGACCTGCCATCTAATCACCAGTTCGCAGCAAACATCAAAGAAGAGGTTAGTGAGAAGCTCGAATCACTCCGGGATGTTAATGAGGTAAACGTTGTCTTTACTGAGTAAGACAACACTTTTTCTATTTTCATTTAATCGCCTGGAATCTGTTCTCAAATCAATTCAGATGTCAGTTCCAATATCTGCTCCAACATCTACTATAATCACAACATAGTTTTTCCCATATTTTTTAGCGCATTTAGGACAGGTAGTGTACCACATGAACCATTTCTTAATTTCGTGACCCTGCTCCTTTGCATATACTTCAAAGTCATCGCACCATTTCTTAGTATCCTTGAACGGGCCTTCATAGACTTTGCTTAAGAACTTTCCACTAAGCATTACATTATTGGCACCCAGGATGTTTTTGTTAACTGCTAGGTACACATCCATGTTCCACTTTGATGTGTGATCAGAAAGGCAGAGATTATCCGGCATCGATGCCCCTGCCTCTCTCACTTTCCTGTCAAGCTTTCTCATAACTCCGCCAAAATTGACAGGCATATAGAAAAGCGTTAGCACTTTGTCTTTTACGAATTTCTTGTTCTCCCACTCGATTACTTTTCCATCCCAGGTTTCAGGATCGAATTTAGGACAGCATTCTTCAGTCATTTGACATCACCCCATTTCCGTTAATTTAATTTTGATATACAGATATAAAAAGACAGCGAACTGATTATAACATCTATTCAGATGATTCTGATTATCTGACCAGGAATATTCTTAAAGGCAAATCCATCTAAAAATTGTATCATAAGAGAGAATATTTATATAGAAACTCCTTCAAAAGAGAGCTATGGAGGAATCAAATCAAACCGCATTCAGTCCATTAGAAGGCGAAAATAGGCAAAAACTATTTAAGGCACTTGAAAGCGAAATGCGTTTGGAAATTCTCAGACTGTTATTTGAAAGCGAAAAATACATTCAAGAACTGGCCCGGTTACTTGATGTGTCAGCTCCTTTTGTAGCAAAAAACGTTAAGATCCTGGAAGAGGCAAATCTAGTTACACGTAATATCTATGGTAACACGCATGTACTGAGCATTAATGAAAGTAATATTTATTCTGCATTAGATCTGTTTGGAGTAATAAATGACGCAGATATTAAAAAAGATAAATGTATGCTGAACGGCCTTAAAAAGCTGATAGCTTCTGAAGCAAAAGAGCGCCATACATCTAAATTTACAAAATAATGCGACTGATCAGCTCCTGAAAACCTCTCTTATAGAATTGAGAGGTTTAATCCATAAAGTACCAGCAACGTCTGTGCTAATGTCGGCATTAATACCATAAACTGACTGAATGTTATTGTGAGTCAAAACGGATTCAGGAGTGCCTGAAGCATGAATATTTCCTTTGTTCATAATAACTATATTATCAGCATACCTTGCTGCAAGATTAAGATCATGCAAAGCGATTATTGTTGTCATGCACTTTTCCTTTGTGATTTTCTGAATAAATTCAAAGAGCTCTAATTGATGTTGAAGATCAAGACCATTAGTAGGTTCATCCATAAGCAGAAGTCTCGGATTACGTATTAAAGACTGGGCGATAAAAACCATCTGCTTCTGACCTCCGCTAAGCTCATTTATATTTTTCATAGCCAGGTCTTCAATGCCCATATATTCCAGTACAGTTGAAACTGCTTCAAGTTCTTCCTCACTAACTCTCCAGGACAATGAATGCACCATTCCCAACAAGAGAGTTTCAAACACAGAAAGACAGGCATTTGTTTTTGAATCCTGGGGAAGGTAACTTCGCGATTTTATCAAATCATCCTTTTTGAGATTTTTTATATCTTTTCCATCTATCAACAAATTGCCCTCAGGATCTAACACCCCAGCAATACATTTTAAAAGAGTGGATTTTCCTGCTGCGTTCGGTCCAATCAATGCTGTGATCCGGGATTCAAGTTTAAAATTAATCCCATTCAGAACAGGATGCGAATTATAACTAAAAGAAATATCATTAGCTTCCAGCTTCAAAATGATCCGCTCCTTTTCATAATTATTAAAGATAAAAAGAAAGGAACACCAATCAAAGACGTTGCTATCCCTATTGGAAATACACCTTTATGACAACATAACTTGCCACTAATTGAAGCCAGTGAAAGAAACAGTGCTCCCAGTAGTGCAGACAATGGTACAAAGTACCTTTGGTCCTCACCTACAAGCATACGTGCTATATGTGGAGGAACAAGTCCAACAAAACCAATAGTACCTGCAAAACAAACAGCAGAGGCCGTCAGTATTGATACAGAAATAAGAACTTTTAATCGCAGTTTTTCAACATTTATTCCCAGACTCTTTGCTTTTTCATCCCCTAGCCTGAGTGCTGTAAGCTTCCAGAAATCCATTGCAAGTAAAGGAACAATAATAAGCAGAATTAGTAAGCATATAGTTACTGTGCTCCAGGAAGAATTCTCAAGGCTTCCAAAAAGCCAGAATACAATGTTCTGTAATTGTTCATCCGTTGCTGTATACTGTAATAAGGAAACTAAAGCCTGAAATAAGAAAAGTAAAGCAACACCGGTTAAAATAATAATCTCTTTGCTTGCAGATTTTACTTTAGCTATAAAGTAGATCACAAAAAAGCAGGCAAAGGAGAAGATAAATGCATTGAAAGAAACCAGAACGTTATTAGCAAAGGAAGCTAAGCTCAATCCGAAAACCATAGTTAATGCTGCACCAAATCCGGCTGCAGCAGATATTCCAAGAGTATAAGGACTTGCAAGCGGATTGTCAAGAATAGTCTGGACTTCTGCACCGGCTATAGCAAGAGAAACTCCAATAAATACAGCCATCAAAGCTTTTGGCAACCTGAAATTCCATACAATAATAGATGAAGTAGGATCACTTGATGCCGGAGAAACTATTGTTGAAAATACTTCATATATTGTGAGTCCCGAAGAGCCTACTGCAATGTCTATCAAAAAAGCAAGAAAAGCAGCAATGAAAAAAAGAGGATCTCCTCAAGATTGAGTGGGTAATTTAATATTGTGTTCATCCAATCCATATTGGATGGACGATAAACTTTTGATTCAAATGGCTCTGGGAATAACCTCTCCGTGGTATGTTAAAGATATAAATCTCGATATTTCTAAAAAGAGAATGGATATTTATCTTGATTTTACAAGGGGAACGAAGTTCCCCTGTCCTGTTTGCAACAAACTGTGTGATCTCCATGATACCAAAGAAAAAGTATGGAGACACCTTGATTTTTTCCATCATGAAACATACATTCATGCAAGAGTTCCCCGAACAAAGTGTGATGGAGATGGTGTAAAACTTGTTGAAGTTCCATGGACAAGACAAAACACTGGATTCACATTATTTTTTGAAGCATTGATCGTTGCTATGTCAAAAGAAATGAGTGCTTCTTCTATTGCTGAATTGATTAATATTCATGAAAATTCAGTCTGGATAATTCTAGCTCATTATGTTGAAGAAGCAAGAGCAAAGATGGATCTGTCTGAACTTGATACTATCGGAGTAGATGAGATCTCTGTCAAAAAAGGTCACAGTTATGTGACCTTGTTCTATGACCTGAAAGAATCAAGAGTCATTCATATTGAAAATGGGAAGAAAAGAAGTGTTTTCAAGAACTTCAGGGAAGTTATTTCCAGGAAGATAGATCCTGATAATATCAAGTATATTTCAATGGATATGTATCCTGCTTTTAAAGGTGGAGCAAGAGAATATTTCCCGAATGCTAAGATCGTTTACGATAAGTTCCATATTGTCAAAATGATGAACGATGCAATCGATAAGGTTCGAAGAAAGGAATATCAAACAAATAAAGAACTTGGTAAAACAAGATTCATGTGGTTGAAAAATCCTGAAAACCTATCGGATCGTGAAATAACTAAGATTCAATCGATTAAAGATCTGGATACAAAAACGGCAAAAGCTTATAGATTTAAGCTTGGACTTCAGCGTATGTGGGAAATCAAAAATATAGAAGTAGCAAGGGAATATCTCGATAAATGGCATTATTGGGGAACGCATAGCAACATCAAGGAAATTATCACATTGGCTAAGATGATAAAAAGAAATTCTCACGGGATATTGGAATCAATTAAACAAGGTATCAGTAATGGTGTTGTTGAAGGATTGAACAACAAGATCAAGACTGCTTTTAAGAGATCATATGGATTGAAGACTGAAAAGTGTAGGAATACAATGATATTCTTGATGGCGGGTAAACTTCGTTTACCCACACGATGTTAAAGAGAGCCTTAATTGTTAATTCGTTAAATGAGAATTCATTACTATTTTTATTGAACATTCTACATCATTATTAACTTGTTTTGAGCGATCAAATTGCTACAATTAAAGCTAAAAGTGATCTAATGATCCTGCTATCGGACAAAAGCAGGCTGAGCAAGATACTGTCTTACTTAAATTGGATTTCAATGGATATATTGGTTTAGACTGGAAATACAATTACACTCCATAATCTATAAATATTACGAAACTAAATCATAATTATTATGTTCCGTAATTTTATTAACCGTGTTCAGGAACTGGAATCTCTTAATAGAGAGTATAACTCAGAAGACTTTTCATTTACCGTCATCTATGGACGCAGGCGTGTTGGGAAAACCGAGCTTATCCAGCAGTTCGTGAAGGATAAGCCTCATATTTTCTTTCTGGCTGATATGAGAGGAACACTATCCAATGCACTTAGATTCAGAAAAAGAGCTTCGAGTCTGTTCAATGACATGGAACCTGCTGTAGAGACATTTGACGGTGTATTCGAATACATAAGAAGACAATGGAAAGAAGACCAGAAACTTGTCGTTGTTATCGACGAGTTCTCTTACCTGGCACAGGCTGATCAGTCCATACCATCGGTATTCCAGCTAATTGTTGATGAGATACTCAAAGGAGGATCTTTCCATCTGATTCTCTGTGGTTCTTCCATTTCCATGATGGAAAAAACAACCCTTTCCTATTCAAGTCCTCTTTACGGCAGGAGAACAGGACAGATACAGGTCATGCCTTTAAGCTTCCGTCACATGTCCGGTTTTTTCCCTGGCTATAAGCCGGATGAATTGATGCAAATATATGGATCAACAGGAGGTATACCTTTCTATCTCAGGTTCTTTTATCCTGAGAAAGGCTTTTATGAGAATCTTGAACAGTCGATTTTCTCCAAAGAAGCTGTACTCTATGCAGAAGGGGAATTCCTGCTGCGTGAAGAGTTAAGAGAACCTGCCACCTACATGAACATACTTTATTCCATCTCCAAAGGCGCATCAAGAGCAGGAGAAATTGCTGCCGGTGCATTCATGGAAACAAAGGATCTGTCCTATTATGTAGATACCCTGATGAAACTGGGATTCTTAAGAAAAGAGCATCCTGTCGCAGAAAAAACATCTACCCGTAAGACGATCTATGTTATTGATGACCCTTTCCTGCGTTTCTGGTTCAGGTATGTGCTGGTACACAGGGATTCCATAGAGGCAGGCGACAGTTCACATGCTATTGAAGACCTGAAAAAAAGTTATGATCGTTATCTGGGAGAAACATTTGAGCAGGTCAGCAAAGAAATGCTCATGGATCTGAATCTGCATGACAGACTTCCATTCAAGTTCAAATCTATTGGAAGACAGTGGGGAAAGATACCTAATATGCCAAAAGGGAAAAACGATTATGAGGTAGATCTTGTGGCCCTTGACCCGAAAACAAAGAACATACTTTTCTGTGAGTGCAAATGGCAAAAGCAGAAGATCAATGCAGATGTCTATTACAGTCTGAAAGAGAAAGCAACTCATGTGAAATGGGTTCCTGAAAGAAAAGAGCATTTTGCCCTTATCAGCAAGTCCGGTTTTACTAAGAACTTGCATGAGATAGCAAAGCAGGAAGATGTTTTACTGCTGACATTGGAAGATTATCTATCTGATTCTACTGTAGAGTGAGTGGCGAAATTGACGATTATAGCCGATATGCTACATATTGCTCATCCAGTCTAATGTAAAAAATTTGTGCAAATATATAAATATTGAATTTGCAAATCCAGAACTACAGCAGTTTTAAGATGATTGATCGAAAAGAGAAGTAAATCCAGAACATATGCACTTGAAGTAGGATGCTTGAGTAATATTATCCATCATTCTTTTTTTACTTACAGGACTCAGTATTCTTATATATCTTGAAGTTTCACATTTCTTATCAATGTAAATATGGAGTATGTGGGATTATATAGGATCATGGGGTGGTCATATGAAGAAAATCTTATTCATGATATTGATCTGTTCATTGCTTATCAGTGGATGCACTGAGTCTGACAGTAGCCAAAAGGTAGAAGCAGGAGATCATGTTTCTGTCAATTATACGGGAACACTGGATGACGGGACCGTATTTGACACTTCTATGGAGGAAGTTGCAATGAAAGAAGGCATTTACAAAGCTGGCAGACATTATGAACCTCTTTCCTTTACAGCCGGAAAAGGACAGGTCATTGAAGGTTTTGATGATGCAGTTATCGGAATGGTGGTCGGTGATGTCAAAACAGTTGTAATTCTGCCTGAAAAAGCATATGGTGCATATTGCCCGGAGCTTCTGATATCTTTGCCGGTAGAGCAATTCCATTCGGCTAACATCACTCCGATAGTTGGTCAGAAAGTGACATCTCAAAATCAGGTTGGAGTTATTGTGAATATCACTGACAAAAATGTCACCATTGACTGTAATACCAAACTGGCAGGTGAAAACCTGACATTTACAATAGAAGTGGTATCAATAGATAAAAGCTGATAAGCTCCTTCAACAGTTATTTAACTGCACAAGTTCAACTATTTATCGTGCCAGTATCGCATGAACCGGATATTCACTCATCAAAAGCAACGGAGCGTATAAATGCTACCGCATTAGAATTACTGGATAAGTATCCTGATGGGCTGCGCTGGTCAGAACTTGTTTCAAAGATAATGGAATCCGATCCCACCTTTCATCCTAAAACAGTTAATGGCTCAGTCTGGAAACTAACAGAACGTTTTCCTGACAGGGTTTATAAGCCGTCCAAAGGGCTTTTCAGATCATTGAAATACAGGTAATACAGCTACAAACAGAAATAGCAGGCGTTATGTTTATCTGTTATCTGGCTAACTACAAGCCGTTATAAGAAGATGTCAATTTTTTTGATACATATAAACACTCCTTGTGTTAAACTTTCTTATTAATAAAAATCATATACACAAGGTGAGCATGTGATAACAAATAAAAAAGAGAATCTTATCCATACATTCATGTATGTTTGTTTTATGGCTTTTGTAATGACAGGGTACAACATAACGGTACATCAGGGATTTTCCGCAGACTTGATCAAGGTTACCTGGCTGAGTTTTCCTCCAACTTTTGTTGTGGCATTCATACTTGAATATTTCATCGTTGCAAGGCATGGGATGAAACTGGCATTCAAATTACACAAACACCATCACACACCTTTACAGAAAAGAGCTATAACTGCATTGGTCTTCGTTGCCGGAATGGCTACTTTAATGTCATTGTTCTTTTCAATATTAACAGTGGGTCTTGCAAAAGAATTGCCTTTGATATGGGCTCATAATCTGGTTATCAATGCTGTATTTGCATATCCGCTGATAGTGTTTGTTGCAGGTCCGCTTGTTGGCTTTGTATTCAGGAAGATATTTCCAGAAGGCTCGCTTGTTGATGTTTGAAGTGATTTTGCAAGTAAGATCACTTATTTTATTTTTCAAGTTGAGTCTTTGCTGAAATATCCAGTGGTAATATGTTCATTTGCTCAACAACTAAATAATTCTATATTAATATGCGCAAAAAAATCTTTTTTGGAAAACTATAATTATTATCAATTACATAATCAATTTTGGGGAGTATCTATGACAGCATTAAACTATGTTCAATTGATAAAAGATGAAATGCTGAATGAAATGTCAGTAAACATTCATGAGCTATGTGGCAAGTCTTCTGTTATCAAAGGACAAAATGTACTTGTAGAAAATGTGACAATTGAAACAAGTCGTGTTGAAGACATGTACAAACATCCGATGTACAATATTTACATGAACCATCAATTGAAATTCAAAGACGTTTCTTTATTTGATGCGGTTTATCATGTAAGTATGCACTTTGGAAAAGGAAAATAACACATCAAAATACATTTCTGACGTGTTAAAAATTCATTTATGAGTAGCCTCTCACTTCCATTTGAGGAAATTGGACATGTTTGCAGATGTTCTTTTCCCATTTATAATTTGAAAGCCATTGGTGGTTTGGATTTTTAGGTCTACGTTTCTGAACATGTCAGATGTGTTGAAATTTTCACTTGTTATAGTTCTGAGTTCCTGTATCAGTTGGGGATCTACCTCATCCGAAGAGGAAGGAACCAGACGTGAAAGTATAATGGGTGCTGATGCTCCAATATGAATTACCAGAATTGCATCTTTAGCATCCACACCGTATAAACAGGCAATAGCTCCTCCAAGAACCATCATGCCTATAGTAAGTCCCCAGTATATCCCGCTTTTTGTATATTGCGGAAAATTAAGGCTTTCTCTTAACCGATACCAGCGGAGAAATTCAGCTAACCCGCCTCCAATAAAACCTGCAATAAAGACCTGTAAAACCCCGTTCAATTCATACATAAAGAAATCTTAGCAATTATTACTATTAAATAGTGAGTAGCTCATTTTTTGTGGAAGTATGCAATTTTTTAAAATACCAGATTGTTCTGACTTTCAAGTTGCTCTTTTTCAGTTCAAAAACCAAAAAAACAATTTAAAAGCTAAAACCAAAGTAATCATCTGCCAAAAGAGGCACATTCCAATACATCTGTGCAGAAGAAATTGCATTTGCGATGGAGAATTTTACGGAGCCCTTTTTTAGTCTATTATTAGTATTTCAGCAGTATTAGCTGCAGTACCAGCAGCAGTTTTCCGGATAAAAAAGTCTCACTAAAACCAAATTCTGATAGACCAGGCAAGCATTACAAGGGCTGTCAGCGTCCTTGTAGACAAAGGCTTTGTAAAACGTTTAACTGACGAGAATGACCGCCGTGCTGTTCGCATTTATTTTACGGAAAAAGGCGAGGAGCTTGTTCCGGAAATTCGAAAGATAGATCAGGAAATGGAAGACGATTCTCTGTCAGGTTTCTCAGAGGAAGAGATAAAACAGGCAAGAGATTTGCTTCGCAGGATCTCGCAGAACATATATGAAACCGCATATGAAAAAGACGATAAGAAACGGAAGGCTTATCCTCTGAAGGACCACTGGAACCTTCAGGATAAAAGTGCAAAACCTTGATAGATCACTCAAATCGATATTCGCTCCATGTTGTTATTGTTATCTGATAACTCGGCTTTTGGTATATCCCATCAACGGATTTCGTTAGAATCCGGTTTATTCTATTCTATTCTATTCTATTCAATTCTATCCAATTCTATTCTCCATTATTCTCTCCGTTCTTTGTTCTTTTATTGCGATTTAAGATCTTTTTGAGCTAAATTGAAGCCAGATTCATCATATGCAGTGATATTACTACTGCAGGCTTAAAATCAAGGTACAATTGAAGTATAATTAAGAATGAAATACATTATTTACAACTTAATTCATCATATTTTGATTTAATTGCATTTTTTAACATTAAAACTGATTTTTATCTATCTTTTATTTGATTAATAGCGTATTATAAGGTTTTATTTTGATAAAACAGACTATTTCCTCTATAATTGAATATAGACTGCTTTGAATCTATATTAGCACAATAAACCTTGTTAAAACAGTTTATTTCGTGCATAAACCTTAAATCCTCAGTATTTATATACACACATAATTCAGAGTCATTAAAATACGTCAAAAGCTGGTGAAAAACGGTTTATGGAGATTAGCGCTGCTGTAAAAAAAGCAATTCGGTATAGCGTGGTTCAAAATATTCTGAAGCACTATCAATGCCCTGATTCATGCGGATCACACTGTTGCAGTAAGGGTCAGATCCATTTTTTCGAGGACGAAGTCAAAACCCTGACAATTCTGGATAAGGAAAAGGCTAAGAATATAACAAATGAGGGCCTGTCTGCCGGACTTTACCAGATGAATGCTCCCTGTTCTTTTCTAAAAACTAACGGCAGGTGTGAAGTCTACAACAGCAGACCTACAGTTTGCGGCATGTATCCTTTTAAGGTCAACACCTCCGGCACATCTCTCGGATTGCAGCCATGTCCTATAGGATTTCTGATCATCCGGGATTTTGCAGAATGGATAGTTGATGCCTTTTCAAGATCAGGAGTTTCTGATGAGGAAAAGGTCAGGATAAAAGAAGAATGGCAAAAAAATGTAGAATCATATGAATCAGAACTTGTAGATTTCCATTTCAAGCCAGTCCTTAAAGAAATGCAGATACCTTTTGATGAGCTTGAAATGCTTTCAATGTTCCTGTCTTCGAAGAAATTCGGTGGCAACTAACGCTTAAAAAAGTGCACTTGAGATAATATTGATCATTGTTTTGTTTTTGGTACGGACAAAAACAAAATATTTATCATATCCTGCTATAAAGTTTTCTTTAAAGATCAGGCAATTAACTTTCAGGAAAACTCATGACAGAAATACCTCAAACCCAGAAGGTAAAAATAATCTTTTTTACGGGGACCGGTGGCACAGCTCTGGCTGCCGGGGAATTTGAGCAGGAATTTATCAGGCATGAAATTCCCGTTGTCAGAAGGGAAATAAAAGCAGGGAATTTTCCGTCAGTTGATGATGAAGAACTTCTTATATTGCTGTTTCCGGTTCATGCCGGCAATGCCCCTGAGATCGTTTATGAATGGATAGAAAGCTTAACTGTTCAGGAACCTGTTTCCACGGTTGTGATATCGGTTTCTGCAGGCGGCAACAGAAAGCCAAACATAGCATGCCGTTTAAGCACCATTGAAAGACTGGAAAGGAAAAACTGTCATGTATCTTATGAAGAAATGCTGGTAATGCCTTCGAACTGGATGAAGAAAACACCCGATGGAATTGCCATAAGACTTCTTGATATCCTGCCTCTGAAAGTAAAGGTCATTGTCAGAGATCTTCTGTCAGGAGTAGAAAAAAGAACAGACCCTCCACTCTCTGACCGTATTCTTTCCAGAATTGGCGAGCTGGAGAAAAAAGGTGCTAAAATATTTGGAAAGAGAATAAAGGTAAGGGATAATTGCAATGGATGCGGCTGGTGTGAAAGGAACTGTCCTGCAAGCAACATTACTATGGATGATGGAAAGCCGGTATTCAATGACTCCTGCCTGCTATGCCTAAAATGTTTCTATGGTTGTCCCACAAAAGCTCTTGAACCCGGAAAATTCAGGTTCTTTATAATAAAAGAGGGATATGACTTAAACGTGCTCAAAAAAAGGATGGAAGATGTCACACCTGAGCCTATTGAGACACTGATAACGGGTTATTTGTGGAACGGAGTGCTGGAATATCTTCTTGAAGATAATAAATGAACGGATAGAGATCGATCCGTATTTCTCCTTACAGAACGATTTAGAAATATTCATATAGAAACCGGTTTACCGCCTTAGTATTCACAGAATATAAGGGTGGTTGATTTGCCTATTTGTGAAACACTAAAAGCCGTCCAGGGAATACTTTCCCACTATTCATGTCCAGCCAGCTGTCATGCTTTTTGTTGTAAGATAGCAGACATCAATCTGGATGAAAATGATCTGGAACTATTGAAGCAGTCATCTAACTACAGAACCGATAAGGTCATGTCCTGCGATGAAGAAGGAGAACGTCATTACAAGATATCTCCACCATGCCCGTTTTTGAATATTGACAGGTGTAGTGTCTATGAAGAAAGATCGGCTATATGCCGGTTGTTTCCATTCAATATCTGTAATGAACCGGATGTACTGTTATTGTTCCCCTGCGATATGGGAGCAAGTATATTCAAGGACTATATGGAATATTCAAATATTATCTTAAAGCAGCCGGTTTCTGCAACTACTACTGCTGCTTTTGAGGAGTCTCACTTATCTTTCAGAAGCAGGATGAATAATGGATCATCTTCATCAATTCCCATGTTGATGCTTAAGATAAACAGGCTTGTGCAATTCAAAGAATACCTGGGTTCAGGTTTCAGATTTAAGGGAAACCCGGAAATCCCAGTTTAATTTATTTTTATTCACTGGTGTGAAATTGCACCTGACCATTGCTTCTTTGAACTGTTTATTAGTGATAAAGAAACCAACTGATGACTCTTCAAATAAGGTTTTGAGTGCAAAGCTTGCATGAGTCTTTTTTCCCCCTTTTTGCGGGACTATGTTTTCCATTATCCAGTTGTCAATGGTTTTAACTTCAATATCGCTTAATTCATAATCACCCATTTTACTTGCTCCTGTTTTATATCATTATGAAGATGAAGTACTCCTATATGATCCATGGCTTTTTTAACTTTATTCTTTTTATAGTTAATAACCAAACTTTTGTTACTTAACAGCTCCTATTATATATTATGGCTAAACCTGAACAAATACCAATCGAAAATCATCTTTCATCCCAGGAATTGCTTAAAATAATCAAATCATTAGAAAAAGATACAAGAGTTCTACAGCGTCTTTATTTTGTTAAACATCGCTACGAGGGTGCTTCTGTTGCAGAATCCGCCAAGCTTGTAGGAACCTCAAAACCCGTAGCTTATCAGTGGCAAGAACGCTGGAACAAAGATGGATATGATGGTTTGATACCTCGGTTTGCAGGAGGTTGTCCTTCCAAACTTTCAGATGAACAAAAAGAGGAATTAAAAGATATTTTACATCAGAGAGATGATTGGTCAACAAATGAAGTTAAGGAACTTATTTCCAATGAGTTCGATGTCAAATATACAGGTAAACAAATATTGGAGATTTTGAAAAAGTTTGGCATGCATCATGCCAAACCATATTCTCATGATCACAGAAGGCCAGATGATGCAGAAGATCGTTTAAAAAAACTTACCTGTGATCGATGAGGATTGTGTAATTGGTTTTCTTGATGAATCATCACCTCAGACAACAGCAAATACGGTTCGTCTATGGTCTTTCGACAAACCAGTTATGTTTAAAAACACAACCCGTCTAAAAGCAAACTCCTTCGGGTTTTATGCATTGAATGGCAATTCTGTTATTGATTTTAAGGAGCATTCAACTAAAGAAGATGTATGCTCATTTCTATCAACTATCAAAAACAGCAATAGAGGATATAGGATTGTAGTCATTCTCGACAATTTCAGATCTCATCGAGCAAAAGATACAGTGGATTTTGCACTGGCAAATGATATCGAATTGGTTTATTTACCTCCCTATTCGCCAGACTTGAATCCTATAGAATTCATATGGAAGAGCGTTAAAAGAGTTATTTCTTGTAATTTTGTGAAAGATTTAAGCCACATGAAAAATCTGATTGCTGAAACGTTTATCAGTTGTTCGTCAAAGCTTAGCTATGCAAGAAAATGGATCGAGAAGTTTTTAGATAATAAGTTAAGAATGATAGGTAATTAACTATAAATTAAACCATTATTTCAGATAACAAAAGATTGAAGTAGATTATGCAAAGTCTTATATATAATTACATCAGTAAATGCATTCCGGGTACTCATCGATTACCGATATAACTCAAAACACAGACCGAACTTGATTAAGGAGGCTTATCATGCAAAAACCAGAAACCCACATATTTGTTTGCGCAAGCACAAGACTGAACGGAATTGTTAAGGGCGCATGCCAGAACAAATCATCACACAACCTTGTAGCGATGTTTTCCGAAGAAGTAATGGACAGAGACCTTGAAGGAGAGGTGATGATTACTGCAACCGGATGTGTAGGTATATGCGAGAAAGGTCCAATTGTCATGATATACCCTCAGCAGATCTGGTACGGCGAGGTAACTGAAGATGACATCGAGGAGATCCTTGATGCGATAGAAGAAGGTGGAGTCGTAGACAGATTACTCATCTCATAAAGAACGAATATGATATTCTAAAGCGGGTTGTTCGATATTGCGAATGACCCTCTTTTTTAGTTACCTGTAAATTGCTAATCGAATCTTTTTTGGATGTGCCATTCTTTTTTAAGTATATAGGAACCTGATACAATTGTCAGATTCCAATACAGATTCCCGTATCTATACTAAAAAAAAACAGTATAAGATCACACTTTAAGTGCAATTTATACTGTACTTTGTATTCCAATTAGATCACTGTCTTGGCATTCCTCCGCCTGGAGGCATATTTCCTCCACCTCCACCGCGCATTCCTCCGCCGCCCATCATTTCTGCCTGTATCTCATATATCTGCTGACCATTTACGATCACAGTTCCTCCGTTTATGTAAGATTGTTCATCTACATCAATCCCGGAATTACATGAGATCGTTATGTAGCCATCATTTATGGTTACAGAGCCATTTGCATCAATTCCGTCAGTATCGCCACTGGCCATCTCTATATTGATGGTTCCACCATTGATTATGATCTCAATATCATAGGCAGTACTTTTCCCGGCAGCATTGATTCCGTCATCGGTTGCGTAAATATCGATATTACCATCATTAATTACGACATAAGTAGCCTCAATTCCTTCAGAAGCTTTTGTAATTATGATATTTCCGCCATCTATCTGTATAAATCCGGCAGCGGTTATCCCGTCATCAGCCGCATAGATCTCAAACGTTCCATTGTAAATGTGGATATTCCCTAAACTATCGTCTTCATCATTTTCACAATGGAAGGCATCTTTTGAAGAATCGACATCAAATGTTCCATCGTAGATTAAGATTCTATCGTTAGCCTCGAATGAATCCAGAACTGATGTAACATAATAGTTTCCTCCTGTTATCTTAAGGTCATCTTTGCTACTGACTCCATTTTCTGACGAAACAATTTCTAAAGATCCGACACCATTGAAAACCAGGTCATCTTTTGAAAATATGACTGCATCGAGATTTGTATCGCCATCGCTAACAAAAGCCCCTGCTGTTTCCATATAGTTATCACTATCTGTGGTGGTAATGAAAACTTTGTCTGCTGATTTAACATAGATAACTGGCACATCTTCATTAACAATATTCACACCATCTAGAACGATCTGGACTTTGCTTTCATCAGGTACATCTACATAAATTGTAACTTCAGTAGCCTCTCCACTTATTACGTAAACTCCTTCTTCAGAAATTGTAATATCAGTATCAGACTCCGCTTCTATATATGTTGCATTTTCCAGGTCAGCTTCCTGTTCCAGATCCCTGTCAGTAAATTCTGAGCTTGCTGCAGATGTCGGAATATCTTCATTATTTTCTCCTGTAATTGTAGAGGCAATACTTCCTTCACCACTTAGACCATTATTGCTTTCTTCTGTAGTTGTGGAAACAAGACTTCCTCCTACACTTAAAAAAATAAGTAATAGAGCCAGTAAAGTTCCTCCTATCAAAATATAAGTTTTCATTTTCTTTTTCCTTATTATGTCCATTTTTCTCAGCTCCTGATTTCTCCTTATATCACAGGTCTGTGGTGTTGTAACCGGTTATCAGGAATACTTTCTGATTTCCGTTCAGATTTTTGATAGATTGGATAAACTCATGCCTGTTGACCTTTTTCTTGAGGACTACGCTATAGACGAGTTCAGTAACTGTTCCAGAGCGGACTGAATCTATTCCGATGAGGTCTGCTGATTGTGTGTATTTGACGAATACCTTATCAAACAGTTCTTCGAAATCAACATCCTTGTCAAGCTGTATTTTCAGTATCTGACTCATGGCCGGTCTTGCAAACCAGTCAAATTCATACATTATGAAGATCATGGCACCTATCACGCCGGTTGCGATGATTGCCAGCATGTAGAATCTTGTACCCGTTGCCATACCTATCGCCATAGCGAAGAATATGAAACCAATATCACGGATCTCTTTCACTGCGTTCCTGAAACGTATGATGGACAATGCACCTACAAGCGAGAATGCACGTGCGATGTTCGAGCCCACAATAAGCATGATAACGTCTACGATCAGTCCCATCATGATGAGAGTGTGGACGTAACTCTGGGTGTAAGATGTTCCTTTGTGCGTGCGTTTGTAAAGCCATCCAATGGCTGCCAACAATATGAAACCTAAAACAAGACCAACAAAAACGTCGCTTGTTGTGAAGGTTCCGCTCAGGTCTTCAAAATCTAACAGACTTTCAATATCTATTGCCATTAGTAAACCTCAATTTTTCTGGGGAACTCGTTCTCCACGTCCAGTCCTGTACAGTATTTGCTGATTCTGACAAGTCTGTAGTTGTTCTGGGCGATGAGTTCTGTAAGCCAGTAAGGTACCCTTTCATTAGCTTTGATCTCCATGATCACCCGGTCAGGCGATACTATGTATCTTCCAGGGTTCTTGGAGGCCAGATCCAGGTCATTAATCCTGTATCTTATGTTCGAGTCAAATGTTATCCTCAGGCCGTTGTCATAATCCGTTCCTGTATAAGCGTGTCTGAAATAACTTGTAATGAGTGTTGGCTGGAGGTTTCTTTCCTCGATCATTGCCAGAACCTCTTCCATAACGGGTCTGTCCCTTTCGTCATACTCATCCGGGAAACAGCGCTCGTTGCAGAGTGTCATAGCATCCCTGTAAGGTATTGCTATCCTGCGTTTCTGTATCGTTTTGTCGTAACGTTGTTTGATCTCGACAAAAACCATGGAATCCTCTGTTATGTTCTCTTCAGTCTCATATATGCGAACTCTGAGCTTTTTGCGAAATTTCAGCCCATCTATTTTTTCCCAATAACATTGAAGACCCGGACTGTCATAATACAGACTGGAGATCACATAGTCTCCTGTATCCCATGCGTATTGGTCAGGAAGCATGTAAGCCCCTATCTGCTTTTTTAATTCACGTGCCTGCTCTATTGAAAGCAGATACTTTAATTCGAACCTATTGAACTTTCGAATTGGTTCCATTCCATTCCTCCTTTTTTATACCATTAGTGTGATTTTCAGCCAATACAGCCCAGCTACAGTGGAACTTGAGTATTGTCTAACATGTGCCAATGCGTTCTGATAAATCCCTGATTATCCGGTTTTAATATAAGCATACTTAACAAAAGAATGGCCAATTGTAGCATGAAAATAGAAAATAAAGCTTTAGAAAAGCTTCATTTCCACATACAATCTTTTTCAAGGCATTAAAAATAATTTAAGTAATTAAGCATGAAACAAGTATTCCTGGAACTGCTTTATCAAAATCACATATCAAGGTACCATCTGACAAAAGTTACGATTCAGAAGACATACATTCACCAATCAGTTATTTCAGGCATGCTTATTGTCAGAAAGACAGTACGAACAATAAGAACAATAATATAGAAGCAACGAAGCAATATAATAACGGGAGGGTTATTATTGAAGAAACTGATAACTATTTTATTACTCGCACTTTTTCTAATAAGTGCTGGCTGCACTGAAGTGCAGAACGATACTAATGAAAATGCAGTGTCTGATGATGCTACAATAGTGCGCCTTTCATACGGTGCTTACACACTACCTGAAATGGCAGTTCAAAGGATGATTGTAAATTCAACTGACGTGGAATTCAGCTATTACAATTATCAGGATGAACTGACAGCCAGATATGTCAAACCTATTGACCAGAAGACCAGAGAAGAACTAATTTCTCTTTTTAATGACAACAACTTCATGGAAATGGATGAACTCTATGAACCCGAAGATGGCATGCCTATCGTCGCGGACACAGGCACACTTGAGATCCAGGTTATGCAGGGCGATACTACAAAAGTTGTCAAGGTTGAACCATATGCTTCCGAATATATGCCGGATGGCCTGAACAAAATAAACGATGAGCTAATTAAACTAATAGAATATGTAATCGCGCCTACTGAAGACGAAGCTAAAGAAACTGCCAGTGAATGGATAATTAATGCACCAACTTACAGTTTTGATGGCTCTGATCTTGAATTCACAGATTATCAGTTAAGCACAGAGAATCCCGGTGAATCTACACTAACCTATACATTCACAAGCAGCCACGGCGGCTATGGAAACAGATCCGGAGAAATGATAACTCAGGTAATAACTGAACACGATATTGAAGTGGTTCTTTACAACTGGAATGTGATAACCGCAACAATTGACGGTGTCTGGGATGAAGTGAGTCAGGTAATGCTGGAACAGACTATCACTATGGTATCAGAGGAAATGAAATGCAACGAAACGCCATGGCAGATATGGTATGCAGAAGGAAATATCAATTTCTTCAAAGAACCAACCGGGGAAGAACTTGCGATCGCATATTTTGGCACTGTATATAACATTGAAGTGTCAGAAATGAGCCAGGAAAGCCTTGATGATGGAAACTGTCAGTACACAATAAAAGTAAAAGAAAGTGCTGTTGAAACACTTACAGAAACAGGATGGCAGGAGGCTTGAAGCCTTCTGACATTAAACTATTTTTTATTTAAGTATTATCAAAAGTAGCTCTGTAGAAACCCTACTTCCTATTCTATTTTCATCTACTATTTAGAAAAGGGTAAATACCCTAGATGTTATCTGCCACCAAAAACCCAATAGATTTATTTTTTAAATTGAAAGCTAAAATAATACTCAAAGTAGGTATTCTACAGAGCCGAGGAATCAAAATCAAATCCCAGCAGGAAAGTACCTTTCCCGTGGAGACACTCAAGTCCCATTTTTCCTTTTAGATATTCATCGCTTGGCGTGGATGGTGATGCGAGGACTACATTACATACCTTATCTACACACTCTACCTCTTTACAGGACTTTGCAGGTAATACAACGATCAGTGGATTTGTCTTGGCATCCATTCCTTTTAAGACACTTGTGTCATATATTACAATGTTACCGATCAATAATTTATCCTTGCATGACCTCATTTCCTCCAGTTTAGCTTCATCGTCAAGGCTCTGGCCTACAATACGATCGTCATGCATCAGGATAACACTTGGTCCTTCAGGCCAATTGAAATCCATATTTGTGGTGAATGCGAAAATCACATTATTTTTCAGGACAGCTTTTACACCTTTATTATCTCCCCTGCCAAGTCCCAGCAGGGTCATCTCATCAGCCTTCTTCTCAAGTTCCCTGACAATCTCCTGATCATCTTCACTGAGTAAATAGGTAGTTTCTACCCCCTTTATACGGGCAATAGCATTTCTTACATCGTTAATGATTTCATCATGTTCCATGTATACTCCCCTTTCTTGGTTATGCGCAGTTTAGGACTTAAAGCAATCCAAACTCTCATATAACTATTGCATTAAGTTGTATTTATATTTTGAAACGAGCTTATACATATAAATTATATATTATCAAACATATATTGACATGGCTTTTTTCCTAATATGGCATAAATAGTTTCAAGCCATTTCCATCATCATTCGCTTTCCAATATCCTTGTCCAAGATGAACTGAGATATCCGGTATTTCTCACTGAACCTGTCAATATTCTCAATGGCTTTCTCTACAATTTCTCCTCAGTTAGTAGTATCAGGAACTATAATTGTGAACGTAAACGTACTTCCCTTACCTTCTTCGCTCGTTACCCAGATATTCCCTTTGTGCATTTCAACAAAATGCTTTACAATAGAAAGCCCCAATCCAGTCCCACCGTATCTTCTTGTGTGCGATCCATTGACCTGCACGAATGGAGTGAATATATGTTCCAGCCATTGTTCTGGAATACCAACCCCTGTATCTGATACTGAAATCTGTACCTCATTATCTATTTTTATTGCAGTAACAGAAACTTTGCCTTTATCAGGGGTGAACTTAATGGCATTGCTGAGCAGGTTGTACATAATCTGTTTGAATTTCAGTATGTCAGCGACAATTTCGTCTGGCTGGATTTTATTATCAACTGTAATACTGATATTTTTCTCTGATGCCATAGGTGTCATCTGATTAACAAGCTTATCGAGTATTTCCTTAACAGAAAATGTCTCGCAGTCTAATTCCATTTTTTCTGCCTCTATTAGTGACAGATCGAGAATATCGTTTATGATCTCTAGAAGATGCTTACCAGTTTCATTGATATAAGTGACATATCTGAGTTGGTTCTCTGTCAGTTCACCACCCATGTTACTACTCAATATATCTGAAAAACCAATTACTGAATTAAGTGGAGTCCTTAATTCATGGCTCATGTTCGCAATGAACTGAGACTTTGCCCTATTAGCAGATTCAGCTTCCAGTTTAGCATGCAGCAATTCCTTCTCTGCCTTTTTGCGTTCTGTAATATCTCTGCATACGCAAAAAATTAGTTTCTGTTCTCCAAACATGGCTGCATTTGAACTAATTTCAACATCAAAAAGAGTACCGTCCTTGCGACGATGTATAGTCTCAAAGTGGTCGCCCTTCACATCAATATTACTACGCATATTCTCTAATTCATCACGTGTGAACTGTGCGTCCCAGTCCCATATATGCAAAGAAAGGACCTCTTCCTGTGAATAACCAAGCATCTCTGCATATTTATGATTTGCTTCAAAAACTTTTCCATCCTTGCCGAGGACAACGATACCGTCACTGGATTGTTCTATGAGAACACGTCTTCTGACACCTTCTTCGGCAATTTTAATCTCATTTTTTTTGAGTTTACTAATATCTGTTAAAAATACTGTGAGACCTATAACATTCCCTTCATCGTCCTTAAGAGGACTGAACACGTTCTCATACCAATGTCTTTTAAGTAATATATCTCTATATTCTTCAATAATTGTGAATGATTCACCTGCAAGTGTCCTGTCAAAATTCACTTTTGCTTTTTCTCTGTTTGAAGGATCCTTGATGTAAGTGAGAAAGCTGGCACCAACCGCAATCTTTGCTCCCCATATTTGTTCCGCTATAACTTGATGACTTTTGTTGAATACAAGGTATTGGTAATTTCTATCAAGAGCTAATATAGAGATATCTTTGGGGCTTTCCATTATTCCATGCAAAAGGTTGTATGCATGTCGATATTTCCACTCCTTTTGTTTCATATTTCCTCTGTTTTTTTATGCTCGGTGATATCAGGGGCGAAACCATCAATCAGATATATATAATTGACACAATAATATAAAAACAAAAGGTTCATAACTTTTGATCGATGTAATCCTGTAAAATCCGCTTGAGGTCAACAGCTATAGTCTAAACTTGACAAAAAGAATCAACATACTGTACACAGTTAGAACATTCATAGATGCTTCGAACTGTTAGAATTGAAGATATTCTACATCGCTCTTTTCTGACTAGTTCTATTATTAATGTAATAAAGTTTAACAGATTCTAAGGCTCTGTAGAAAACCTACTTTGAATTTTATTTTGACCTATTAATTTAAAAAGGATAAATCCCCTGAATATTCTCTGCTACCAAAAACACAAAGGGAATGATTGTGTTTTGTCTAATAAGTACTTAAAGTTTGTTGATACAGCGCAAGCTGTATCAGGAAACTCACACCTTCAAATCTATAGTTGCAAATATTCTAAGAGGAAATATACTCAGCACCAGCTCTTGACATTGGTTTTGTTGAAAGAATATCTTAACGAGGATTATCGAGATATAATTGAAATTGTAGAAGTAATGGATAAAATCAAAGAGAAAATTGGACTAAAACAAGTACCACATTTTACGACTCTTCATAAACTCATTACAAGACTTAACTCTGTCTATTTTAGTGGATTATTGCAACAAACACTAAAACGGTTTTATTCTCGTGGAGAAAGGATAGAGATCACTGCTATTGATTCAAGTGGATTTACAAGTGGACATTGTAGCTACTATTATTCCTTGCGTACAGGAAAGAAACGAAGATCTTTCCTAAAAACAAGTATCTCTGCTGATACTGAAAAGTTCATAATTACAGGTTTCAAAATATCAGATAAACCTGTTCATGATGCAAAGCATGCAATGGCATTGCTTCAGCAATGCCATAAGAATCATAAATCCAAGTATTATGTAATGGACAAAGGATACGATTCAGAAGACATACATTTAATAGTGAGAGAACAACTGAATTCTATTACTATGATTCCTTTGAGACAAAGAAAGAGGAAAAGGATCAAAGGAAAGTACCGTAGAAAAATGGAACGGGAATTTAACAGAGAATTGTATCATAACAGAAACTTGGTTGAAACGATGTTCTCTGTTTTGAAAAGAAAATATGGTGAAGAAATAAGGGCAAAAAGGTATTGGAATCAACTAAAAGAAGTCAAATTCAAATTATTAGTGCATAACCTTGACAGGTATGTCAAGGCTATACTTATTGTCAAAATAAGGATTTATACAGAGCCTCAAAAGTAATACTTAAAGAAGCTCTCAGATGTTACTGTTGTCACATCGGTATCAGTATTTCCGGCGTTGTCCATTACAGTTAGTGTTACTGTGTAAACCCCTGTCATGGTATATGTGTGGAAAGGAGTTGCACCGACTGCAGTACTGCCGTCTCCGAAATCCCAGATGTATGACATTATAGTTCCGTCAGGGTCATATGAACCCGTGCTTGTCAATTTTATCTTTTTACCAATCCTTGTTGTATAAGGACCATTTGCACACGCAACTGGTGGCAGATCAGATGGAAGGACTTCAATTGTAAGGACCATTGTATCACTGAGATAACCATCGGTTACTGAAACATCAATAGAATACTCGCCTACCTGTGCAGGATCTGGCGTCCATAATAAATTGCCAGTAGACTCGTCAAAAGATGCACCTTCTGGAAGAGAATTCATTGAGAATGTAAGTATATCCTCATCTGCGTCCACTGCCTGTAATGTCAGATCAAGAAGGTTGTTCTCAGTAACCTGAACCAGTCCCGGATCGCTTAAGAGGGGTTTTGCGTCCACAATTATGTTTGCAGAATTAGAAACAAACTCCATAGGATTTGAAGCTGTATCACTCATTATCACATTGTTAAGACCTATTTCATAAGCTCCGACTTCTTCTCCTGCAACAACGGTTATTTCTGCAACTGTGCCGGCTTCAGTGGCTGACAGGTTTCCAAGGACTGCTGAATAAACTGTTCCCGAAGAAGATGATGAAGGAGTATTCTTTAATTCAAAAGCCACAGAAGCTCCTGATTGGGAGAACAGGTCTCCTTCATTAACACTGACTACTGAAAAACCGGATGATGGAAGCAAGAGATCAAACTGTACGCCTGATACAGGAGTGACCGGATCAATGTCAATATCGATCGTAAATGTACTTCCCGGTCCAACCTGGTAACTGGATGGTGTGACGCTTATTTCACTGACAGAAAGCCCGGCTGAACTGGTATTGCCGGCTGTTAGCAAAGCAGCCACTAATAGGAGAACAAGGAAAATAAATGAACTTGAACGTTTTTTAATAAACATAAAAAGCACCATAATGTAGGTAGTTTGCTTGTGCATATTAGGATAATGAGTATTAAACCTCAATATGTGTACATGAAATATGATTGCATGTACATAGACTGTTTCTTTTTTTCTAGCTGGTTTCTGGAAGAGATATCATGAAACTACCTGACAGACAATACAATTATAATCAAATAGGGATTTGTCCTTTTGAGCTATTTGCATCAGTCAGGAGGTATCATGAAAAAATATGCAGGAATTATTTTTGCAGTGATCTTTGTAGCAGTTATATATGTGCTTACAAGAGAGCCGCTGGCTGCCCTTGGAGCTGCAATTGCAGTATCGTTCGGGGTGCTGTTATATCGTCAGAAGATGAACGAAAGCTGGAAAGGTGTCATCACTGAATTCAAAGAGGAAAGTTATACTCAAAAAGAATATGATGATGAAGGCAGGGTTATAGCGACCTATGAGGAATACAAGACTTACGCATACGTGAAGCTGGACAACGGTAAAGTGAAGAAGATGGAGCTTGGACCTGAGTGGGGAGTTGGTGATGTGATCGAGAAAAGAAAAGGAGAATACGGATTCAGAAAACTGTAAGTGATAACAGGATACGGCATGAACCTGAATTGCAGAAATGAAGCATAGATTTGAACGAACCTGAAAAAAAAGGAGGAAAATATTCTCATGCATGAGAATAACTCATTTATTCGTTTATTTTGCCCATTATGTCTGATTCAGTGATCACGCCCCTGTAATTTCCTTTATTGTCAATTATCAGTGCCTTATATTCATGTTGTCTTTTCATCATGGAAATTACCTCCTTGAGCGGAAGTCGTTCTTCTATTTTCAATATTGGATGCAACTTTACTGCATTCAGTTTCTCGTTCATTGAAACACCATCTGCCAGGAGATTAATGATCATTTCAGAGCTGAGCGTTCCAAACGGTTCGTTATCTTTGTTCAGGACAGCAATCGAGTGGATGTGTTCCTCGTCAAGCAGTTTTATTGCAGCATGCAGGGTTGATTCATCATGAAGTGCAAAGATCCCTTCTTCCATGATATCCTGTGCTCTGTCTATTGCTCCTCCGAATATAACATCCGTGAATTTGACATACCATGCAGCAGATTGGACCTGTATTATATAGGCAAGTGCAATGATCATGGCTATATCAGAACCCTGTGTTCCAAATACTGCCATTGCAAGGGCAAGAGCAATTGAAAGATTACGCATGACCGTTCCATAGACAAGAGCAATACCGTCTTCTCTGCTGAAAGCTAGTTTCGCAACCAGTGTACTGAGTATGAAGTTCAGGGCATAGAATATTGCAAGAGGTATTAGAAGCTCTATAAGCATTGAAGGCTGGGATATTATTGTTTTAGACTTGAGGGACATTGCAACAAATACTATTCCCAGAACTCCAAGTGTTGAAAGCATTGGAAATTTGTTTTTGATATCTTTATGATATTTTGCCTCCCCATATTTCCATATTATATAGCGCTGAGTGGCAAACCCCGCAACCATGGGCAAAAATACAATTAGAGCAATTTGTTTGAAAACTTCCAGCAGCGGGATCTCAACAACCGCACCCATTAACCATTTAGCATACAGGGGAGTTGCCAGTGAACCTACAATAAGACCTATTACAGTCATTTTGATCGCAGCATTAAGGTTACCTTTAGCAAAACCTGTCCACGAGATGGTCATCCCGCTTGTTGGAAGCAACGATGCAAGAAGAAGACCCAATGCAACCAATGGATTATCTGCAAAGAATATTCTTCCAAGTCCGAAAGCTAAGAATGGAATAATTGCAAAGTTAATAAACTGAGTTGCAACCTGTACTTTCATATCACCTCTGGAAAATACTTTTTTTATCTGGAGATTTACCATCATGGGATATACCATGAGAAATGTTAGAGGAATAATAAGTGCTTTCAAAAAGGAAGGATCATATTTATAACCAAATATTATTCCAAGTATCATAAACAAGGGTATGCTGTATACAAGATTCTTCTGCAAATAGGATATTCGCTTCCACATCATTTCCACCTCTAACAGAGATTCATCAGTTCGCCCACATACAAGTAAAAGTATTTTTGCCGGAGATGACAGCCATTCACAGGATACTGGATTGTCTGCGAGAGATCTGCATTAATTCATTCAATATATTATTAAAATTAGAAATATCATTTAAACACTTTTAAGTGCGGACATTTCTCACTGTGAAAAAGAAGTACTCCTGCTACAACTGTAAGATCGTGAAGAAAAGATGGAAGAAAAGTGAGGAGAAAAGGTATGAAGATATCAAAGGCTTTACAGAGGGAAGTGTTAGGTACTGCCATAAAATGAAGGTTGTGGAGTTGGAGGTAGAATTGATGGCATTATGACCCTTTTTCTGTAAAGCCTATGATCTTTAATTGTGGAGTTAAGTTTGAATTGATAATTGTGATTGTTTTTCGTTTTTGAAATGTAAATATATAAAGGAAAGAAGTTTTCCTGAGAAAACTTCTAGTCCTTGTTTCAAATTTAGAGTGCGTAGTTCTCTGGCTTGAATACTGGAACTTCCTTTGAGAAGCGCTCCATGCATTCGCTCATGAATGTTTCGGATTCTGAGGTGATTGCGTCGAGTTCTGCGGTTGCCTTTGCGAGTGCACCGAGCTCGAACTTTGTCATCTCAAGACCCTCTGACTTGTTCAGGAGGTCACAGCATGCTACTGCAGCGTTCTTTGCACGGAGGAAGATGTCGTCAGAGTCCTTTACGATTGCCTCACCGACGGTGTATGCGTTGTCGTATGCAAGGACATATGACTGTGGGTCTCTGAATCTGTCGGAAGCCATGAGGAGGTCTCTGAGGAGCTTCTCGTTTCCTGACTTGATTGCTGTGTTCATGAGAGCACAGTCGTAGTTGAGGGACTCGGACCAGCACTGTACAGTTGTACCACCGAATTCACCGTGGTATTCAACAGACTCGTTTGACCAGAGGTCACAGCACTGCATGATAAGGTTACCCATTACATCAGAGTGTGCACAGGTTGAAGTCTTACCTTCAAAGGACATTGGCATACCGGAGATTGCCTTTACGATGATGTTCTCGTATCCACAGTCCTTTCCTGGACCTACTGCGCCAGCCTCGTATGCTGCGAGTGATCTTGGAGCGGAGATTGCTCTTGCGAGGATTGCAAGGGTGTGTGCAAGGTTCTTGTCAAGGAGACCACCTGCAATGAACATTGCAGTGTTTGCCTGAGCACAGTCTGTGTCACCAGCAGCGGTTACGCCCTTCTGCTGTGCAACCTTTGCGATCTCCTGCCAGAGGTAGTCCATGTCCATGGTACCAAGGCAGCCGATTGCGTAGAGCATACCTGGAACATCGTTCCTGAGTACTGCGTAGTCGAAGATTTCCTTTCCACCCATTGATTCGATGGAGAGAAGGTCTGCGCCGCTCTCTGCGATCTGGTCGAAGGACTCCATGACCACTGTCATCTTGTCGCCTCTGAGCTGCATGAACTCTTTGTGCTCTCTGATGTCACCAGGGGTGTGTCTCAGTGCACATTTGATTCCATATTCTTCATAGTACTCTTCCATGATGGTCTTCTGTGCGTGTGCAACAGCTGCTCCCCATGATGGGTTGTTGGTCATCTGCTGAACGTGCTCTGTTTCAAGTACTACGGATGGGAAACCGACCTGAACCATTCTTGCCATGATGTCTTTTGTGATTCTCTGGTACTCGTTTACGAGTTTCTCCATTGACTCACCGGCTTCTGGCCTTGGTGCGTAGTTTACTTCTGCGGTTGTGTATCCTGCTCCGATCTCAAGACCGAGACCTGCTTTTACAGGTTTCTTTGCTGTTCCGAAGACCATTTCGTCTGCTTCGGAGTATGCCATTGATGTGAATCTGTTAATTGCCATTTTTAATCACCTTAGTGGTTGTGGAATTTTGCTCTGAGTGCTGCTATGTCTGCGCCTGCAAGGATAGCGTCTGCCATCTTTGGTGCATCTGCTGCTTCTTCTCCGTATACACCGAGTGAGTAGGTTGATACGAAGTCCTGGTTAACTGCTCCGCCACCACATGCGAATGGCATGGTGATTCCGCTCTCAACGAGAAGGTCGTTGACTTCCTTGAATGCGTACATGGTTGTTGTCATGAGTGCAGTTCCGGTCATCATGATTGGCTTGTGTTCCTTTACAGCTGCGAGTGCCTCTGCGGATGGTACATCTCTTCCGAGGTCGATGACTTCATAGCCGTTTGCTCTGAGGAGTGCTGCTACGATTGACTTTCCGATGTCGTGTACGTCACCTTCTGCGACCATACAGATGACCTTACCCTTCTGGACTGGGGTCTCTGTGGACTGGCTCTTACAGAACTCGATACCTTCGAGCATTGCATCTGCGGACATCATTACGTTTGGAAGGAAAATTACACCCTGGTCGTAAAGGTCTGTTACTACCTTCATTCCTACCATAAGTGCATCGTCGATGAGTGCGATTGGGTCCTTTCCTGCTGCGATAGCTGCCTCAAGACCTTCGATAACATCATCTTCTTCACCCTCAAAGATCGCTTCTGCGATTGGCTTGTATAACTCCTCTTTTGGATAGAGTTCTGCTGCCGCCTCTTCAGGGGTCATTGATTTTTCCATTTTAACGTTGTATCTGATAAGGATACCTTCTTTGTCTACTATTAACATTCTATACCTCCTTCAATTTGGATAGTCTAGTTTCTTGAGCTTGGGTCAAGCTCAATCCAATCTACACAAAAAGGTTCTTTTGAACCTCAAATCATGCACTTTTTTTATCATATATAAAGGTTACTTTGGACAAGTACTACTATAAAAAACTAACTAATTTTGATTAATAATGTGATTTTAATAATATCAAGAAAAATGCTTTATTGCTGCTGTTTTTTCTAACAAACTGTTTTTTTGAACATCTTCAGCTACAAAATATAGGCAATAGTTCTTATATTATGAATTGAAAACAATTCAAGAAATACTACTATAAAAACAAATGTACACTAAATAATATCCTTTAGTAAAATAGGAGAAATACCTGATAAATAATTGCTCTATTGATTGTGATTTGTTAAAAAGATAAATATTACTTGATTTGAAGAAGAGATTCAGAGAGAAGTATTTATATAGGTTTAATTTTCAGTCTTTAGAGCGAAAATAAATGATTTTAGTAAAATAACGGAGAAAATTCTGATTTCAAAAATGATTATGAATGAAAATGAATGTCCATAGTAAAATAATACTAAAATTATATAAGAACAGTAATTCGATGAATGAAAATCACACTAAAATGGACAAACCAACCAAAAGGATTATATTATACCTTCTCACGGGAGACGCATATCGTTATTGGAGCATCATCAAGTTGCCCCATTGAACAATGCATCTCAACGCCCACAAGTTCCCCGGAAACAGACTCAAAAGGAATCGCGCAGACATTTGCCCTGCCTTCCAGTATAGATTTGATCTCAGTTGCGGCTTCAAGAAGCACCTTCTGCGGATAAAGGTTGATAAGATTCATTCCAATAAGCTCTATTCTGGAGTATCCAAGCCTTGTGAAAGCATAGGGATTCGCATACAGGATACAACCATCAGCATCTAGCATGAAGACCATATCTTCCATGACATCAAAAATAACCTGGAGATTCCTTATATTCTTCTGGACATCCGCCTGCTCACGCATGCGCCCTATCACAGGCCCTATCTGAGAAGCTACTGTTTCAAGGGAATCCCGGACTTCAAACGGAACTGAATAAACACTATGGGATGACAACATGAGTATTGCCACAAGTTCCATTCCATATCTTATAGGTATGAGTGCCGTAGCTTCCAGACCCTCATAACTCAGTTTTTCCCCGGGGATCATGGATGTAAGCTCGTAATATCTTGTATAAAGAGGGTATTCTGTCTTCAAAAGACGGGCATGGATAGATTTGCCTGCATAATGCCTTGAGCTTTTAATGAACTCAGCCGAAAGGCCGGAATGCGCAACTATATTCATATCCCCTGTTTCCCCATCCACAAGATAGAGAGCACCACAGTCCAGGTTATCCAGCTGGGTGGTGAATTCCACAAGCTGTGAGAACATGTCACCCACATCACCAAGAGGACTGAAAAGCATGCCAACATCATTACCTATCTGCATGAAGTTCTTCACATTCTTGCGTTCGGTAATGTCTACAATGATACCCTGGATGTACTGGAGCTTACCTTCCGCATCACGCTTCAGGACTGACCTTTCATCAACCCAGCGAACCTCGCCGGCTTTTGTAAGTATGCGATACTCGAATGAAAGATTCTCCTCACCGGAAAAAATATCATATTCCATGGTGAGCCTTTCCACATCAGACGGATGGATGATATCACCGTAAAGGATCTTGCCGGACATGAGATCTTCTGCCTGGTAGCCAAACTGTGATATGTTCTCAGAAACGAATTCAACCTTCCAGTCCTCATCCGGTTTCCAGAAAAAGACAACAGCCGGACTGCTCTTGATAACAGTTTCAAGTACCTTCTGCACCTCGATAAGTTCCAGGAGTTCACGTTCTTTTTCTTTCTGGTCAGTAATATCCCTGATAATTGCCATTATTGCAGGCGCGCCTTCGTGATCGATAATTGAAGAGTTGATCTCAGCAGGAGTATTGCGACCTTCTTTTGCAACGAGCTCGATCTCATATTTCAGTGAAGACTTCTTTTTCTCAAGACTTTTCCTGAATTTATTCATAACAAGCCGCTTGTATTCAAGAGAAAGGAAATCCTCAAAGGGCCTGTGAAGTATTTCAGTCCTTGAAAAACCTGTTATCTCGCAGAATTTCATGTTAGCAAAAACAAGTACCCCGTTCTGGACAATAATGATGCCGTCATTACCTTCTTCTACAAGGGAGGAATATTTCTTTTCAGAAGCTTTGAGTTCAGCCTCAGCCTGCTTTCTCTCAGAGATGTCCCTGACGGTCATCATTACAGAAGGCATTTCCTCATGTAAAATATAAGCAAGACTTATTTCAGCCGGGAAGATATCATCTGCCTTTGTCAAAAATTCAAGTTCATCGTTCCTGCGGATGCTATGTTTATCCTTCAGGACCTTTTTGATACGCTTTCCTATCATGCGCCTGTAATCTACCGGCACAAGGTCTGTAAAAGACCTATCAAGCAACTCTTCTCGCGAATAACCAGTCAGTTCTGAGAATTTAGAATTAATGAATTTAAAAGAAAGGTCATGAAGAATTATAATTCCATCATTTCCTTTTTCAACAAGTGTAGAGTATTTTTCCTCGGATGCCTTGATCTCTGCCTCTGCACGTTTTCTTTCAGATATGTCCCTCACAGCTACCATGATAGAAGGCTGTTGTTCATGTAATATGTAAGAAAGACTTATCTCTGCAGAAAATGTTCCGCCTTCTGCTTTGATGAACTCGACCTCATCGTTACGTTTTATGCTGCGCATATCCTTTAGGACTTTTTTGAGTCGCATCCCTATCATGCGATGATAATCCAGAGGTACAAAATCCAGGAAATTCTTATCTGAAAGTTCGCTTTCTTCAATCCCCGTCATCTGGGAAAACTTGGAGTTTGCAAAACTGAGTTCCCCTTTTCTGTTTACAATAAGAATACCATCATTTCCCTTTTCAACAAGAGTTGAATACTTTTCCTCAGATGCCCGAAGTTTTTCTTCAGCCATTTTTTGCAGAGTTATATCTTCTATTGAAACCAGTATCAACCTCTTCCTATCCATACCCGTATCAAGGGGACGGGCAGTAAGTTTCATAATACGGCTTCCAAGGCCATCGATACTACAGCCAACTTCAATAGAATCAAAGAAATACTCGTCCTGAAATGCTTTATCAAAAAAGGAACTCAATTCACGCCGATTCGTATTATTTAAGCTTAAGAAATGCTTTCCTTCGGTGTTTTCAGGTTTCAGTTTGAAAAGTTCATAGAAATACTGATTAGCAGCAAAAACGTGGAATGTGCTGTCAAGAATTAAAAGAGGGTTCTGGATACCATCAACTATACTTTTACAATAGTTCTTTTCTTTATCAGTATCGAACTCAAAACTCCTTTTCACAGATATTATTCCATGATAAAGGCAACTATCATCCAGGGAAAATTCAACTGTTCTTTCACTGACTTCACATATCCTGCCATCAGCAGACATAAGTCTATAATCTGCAACGAAAAAAGGACTATTATTATCTTTTATAAACAAAGCATATTTCTGTTTTAAAATATCAACGTCAGATGGATGAATAATATCAAAGAAAGTCAGTTTTCCAGAAATAAGATCAGCAGGATCGTAGCCTAAAAGAGATACATTTTCAGAAACTGAAACTATACTTTTTTGATCAATCCCTTTCCAGAGAAAAGAGAGAATAGCATCAGACATCCGGCAATCGGGATTCAGATTCAGTAAAGAATACTTATTTTCTGGTATTTTTTCTGAACTGATAATATTACCCCCGCGCTGCGCAATTTGTGTTCTTACGACATTAGACCTGATAGTATTTTAGTTATAAACATAAACATAGTGCAAACAGACATTATTAGTGTATCCGAAGACTTCATTCCTTTATTTCATTTAAATATCAGAAAAAAGGAGATATTAAATACATGAAGATGAAAAGCATAAATTGGCTCTCATCTGAATACAATACTTCCTTCAATCCAATCTACACAAGAGGGATCTATCTTTGGATGTGAGCCACCTTTTTCGCTGCTTACCATGCCCTAATAGTTTCAATGTACATGAAACTGTTCCCTTAGTTCTTCTATACTTTTATTCTTAAGAATAGAATCTGCGATCTTAGGCACCAGGGCAGCATCTTCACAATATATGCCAAGTTCATAGTTCATAACAAAGTCCTGGGTAACAGCGCCTCCTCCACATACAAGAGGGATCTTTATGTCGTTCTCAAGAAGCCTGTTGTTAACTTCCATGAAAGAATACATGGTGGTTGTCATCAGGGAAGTACCTGTTATCATTATGGGCCTGTATTTCATTACGGCACTGATAACCTCATCTGTTGGAACATCACTTCCAAGGTCTATTACTTCGTATCCGTTAGATTTCAAAAGCACTGTCAGTATTTTCTTGCCAATATCATGTATGTCGCCTTCTACAACATAGGAAACTACAGTTCCTTTACATTCATGGGTCTTGCCAGATATCTGCTTACAGTATTCAATACCATCTGTCATTGCATGTGATGCGATCATCACATCCGGAAGGAACAGATGCCCGTCATCATATAACTGGGATACTATATCCATGCCAACCATAAGCGCATCGTCTATGAGGGATATTGGATCTTTGCCGCCTTTTACAGCATCTTTGAGGGTTATTATAACCTCGTCCTCATCACCTTCAAAAACCGCTTCAACTATGTTCCTTAGTAGAATATCAGTGGGGAATAGTTCTCTTGCTACCTCATCAGGGGTTAATTCACTTTCTAATTTAACATTGTACCTGACAAGGATACCCGCAGGGTCTATATCTAGCATTGAAACTCCTTTATATGTTCTCGTTTTTAAATAGCGCATGTCGTTTACAGCTTGTCACGCCTTAATGACAGATAATTTATATACATTATACCAATTGCTACTTTAAGTGCAAGTCTGATATGTAAAGTTAACGTCTAGAATGTGAGAAATATATTTCTTACTCAGCAATATCACAGTTAAAAACCATTATCATTTGTCATTATTGTGCTGATTGATATATTAATAGAGTTCAAATTGCTGTGCAATGGCTATATTTCACAAAAAATATGCACATTACAAATGCATAATAGAGTATCTTAAAATATAAGAAAAGTTTCTCAGGAAAACCTGTCATTCCACTTTACATTCTACTTTATTTTGTTTCCTTCTCTTTCACATCCTCCCAAAGACCGAAGAGATTTCCTTCCGTATCAATACAGATGGCAAGAGCTCCCCACCCTGGAACCGGCATTTTGTTCAGGACTTTACCACCTGCCTGTTCGATCTTAGATGCATATTTATCGATAGAATCTACCCCGATGTACGCAGCTATTCTCTGGTCCGGTTCGCCGCGAAGTCCCATACCTCCGCGAATACCTTCATTACCATCAAGGTCTTTAGTGCTGAACAGGTAGTACTCCATATCCGGTGCAGGTTTTTCAAAGGTCCATTCAAAAATATCGGAATAGAATTTTCTGGCTCTTTCTACATTATCTGTTGGTATATCTATATGTATGAACGCAGGCATTTTTAACCCCCATTTAAATTTGTACTCAGGATTATTAATATCTTTGTCCTTAGATCAGAAACGTACCCACCAAATGCTTTATAGCCTATCTGGATATTTCCAGTCTATGAGTCAGGGTTCTAAAAAAGCGTATTTTGAACTGATAACAGGCTCGGTCATGTTTGGACTTCTGGGAGTTTTCGTTGATTACCTGAAAGCTGTCCCCACAGGCCCAATGGTATTTTACAAGCAGCTTTTTGGTTTGCTTTCACTGCTCATTTTCATCGTATTGACCGGAAAGCTATCCCAGATCGTACCTCGCAGGAAAAAGAAATATCTTCTACTTCTTGGATTGATCAATACATTCACGATATTTTCGTACTTCACCTGTATCAAATATACCAGTTTTTCAGTTGCCATACTCATGCTTTATACTGCGCCTATGTATGTAACCATACTTTCACCGCTTGTATTGAAAGAAAAAATAACAAAAAAAGGTGTAGTTGCATTGATACTGTCTTTAACCGGCCTTCTTTTTATCATTGATACAGGAAATGTTGTAGCCGGGCTTAGCTTAGGAATGAACGGAGGGAATGGAGGTGGTAGTTACCTTTTAGGAATTGCCGCCGGGATCCTGTCAGGATTTGCATTTGGAAGCGAGATAGTAATTATAAGATACATCAAGGATGATTACTCAAGTGTCGCCCTGCTTTTCTGGTATACTTTGATTGGAGTGGTTTTGTTGCTCCCTCTATCCGGCGGTGTTCCGGATGCAGTCATAATTGATAACATGCCAATGCTGATCTTCTTTGGTATCATCAATACAGCTCTTGCAGCACTTCTTTATGTCAGCGGTATTTCCCAGATAGAAGCTCAGAAGGGAAGTATTCTTGCTCTGCTGGAACCGGTGAGCGGAATATTCTTTGATTTCACCATTGTTCACACTCCACTGATTATGAATACTGTTATTGGATGCGTGTTCATCCTGTTTGGAGCTTATATCGCAGTGATGGAAAAAAGTCCGAAGATATTTGGAAAATACTTTAAGATACAGGTTTGATGTATCTTTCCTTCTTTTTGTGTCCGCATTGAAGATGCAATAATTAAGCTTAAATAGCTATTTCAACATAATTTGAAGTAACCACTTTGAGATTAAGAGATTGGTGGTTGATTAACAGTGTTAACTTCAATAATAATGGAGATTTACCATGAGGATGCTAGAAGAGTTCTTCCCGGAATTTACCGAAAAACTTGATGAGATCGACAAACTTTACGCTGAAAAAAGACCTGTAGATGAGAAAACATACCAGTTCCTCTGCTTTGCACTTTCCATCAAAGCAAGGTCAAAACCATGTGTCCTTAAACATTTCAAGGGCGCACTGGATGCCGGAGCAACCGTAAAGGAACTTTCATACATACTCGCACTCACCATGAGAGAAGCTGCAGGTGCTGATGACTGCTGGACCCATGATGTTATAGGTGACTGGAAAGAGATAATGAAAGGCAACGTCTGTTGCAGTTGTTCAGTTGAGGATAAGAAATAGATTGAATACATCTTTTCTTTTCATTTTTCCTGATTTTCTGATTTTGTAACAATGATACTGAAGCAGAACTGCTGAAAAAGCACGATATTTTCACTTAGACACAAACTTTTAAAAACACTCCCGTTCAATCAATAATATTGATTTCAGGAGAGAATGATTAAAAATGCCATCACAGGTAACTGTTAATTCTGCAATATGTGGTTTCAAACACAAGATCAACGGAACGCTTGAAGGGAAAAACGTAATAACATACATCGAAACGGATTGTTCCAAGGTAGCCAAGATAGCACATATGGAAATTCCTAAAAAACAGACCTTAAACATTAAAGAAAACTATGTAATGGACCAGGCAGAAAATGTCTGCTGTACAACCTGCATAGTTCCTGCTGGAGTATTACATGTGTGTAAAATGGAGCTTGGTATGCTTTCAAAGACCCTGGCAAAACAGTCTGAGAGAGTCAGCATAGAATTTGGTGACGAATAAGAAAATACAAATAATATTGTTCATTGAGATTTAGCAAAAAATAAAATAGGAAGTAGGGAGGAGTTGGGTGCTTTGTGCACCCAAGTAGACTTCATTTTTAATGAAACCGGCTTTTCCTATTGGAGAGATGGCAAGTCGTTTTTCGCGATGATTGAATCTTATACTGTGTAAGGTGAGATATTTGCCGGTTTCATGTCGAAAGCAGGGATATCGGCACCTTTTTTCCAGTATGATGACAGCTGGTAGGTCATTCTGCTCATCATACATCTTCTGAAATGGTTCATATTGATCAAACCATACCTCAGTGTTGTTGCTATATCCATGTTTTCACCTTTTTTTAGCCTTAATCGGCAGTCTATATCTGACTTTATAGTATTTAAGACTATTGTTGAGCTGCTGAAAAATGACTGAAACCGATTGGATAAGAAAAGCAAACTTGAGGAGCAAGCATCCACTTAACACAAATTCCCGCAAAAACAGCTATCATAAATGACGTAAAATATCGGCTTTTAAACGTATAGTTGTCCAATATAAGCCTTAGAACCTATCATGTAACTTCAATCTAATGATAATAGGGCTCTGCAGAAATCCTACCATTAAAACTGAAAGTCAAGCAGAAAAACGATTCATTATACATCATGAAGAAATAGAATTATCCCGGAGGGTCCGGCGAAGCCGGAGTTTTCCAATCAGATAGTACAAAATAATTGACATGTTGTAGTGGAATACTTTCTTCGCATGCCTTCTATAGAATTCTCAGGCATAAATGCGATTTCTCTGCACAGAGGTATTGGAATGTGCCGCCTTCGGCGGATGGTTACATTGGTTTTAGTTTGCAAATTGTTTTTTTGGTTTTAGAACTGAACAAAAAAAAAGCAAAGTTCGTGCCACTCATGTAAACAGGATTTCTACAGAATCGATAATAGACATCCTGCCAGAATCCATAACTTCAACCATAACCGCAGTTAAATAAACCTGTATATAGCTGAAAAACAATCCTGTAATTAAAATCACAGGGAGATGAACATTGAAATGAACATCAGATTACTTACAGTTACAGCAGTTATCTTTCTGGTATGCATGGCTTCCGGCTGCGTATCAGACAATGATGGTACAGGCGGTAACGCCAGCGTTGACGACAACAGCACCGCAACACAGAATACAGGAGAACAGACAGGAAACACCGATAATGCTGAAGTCACTAATTCAGACATTGCCATAGGCACAATGACAGCAGTTACTCATAGTTTTTCAGAGAACGACAGCCAGAGTACAGTCTATGCCATTATTGGAGATCTAATTATAGTTGAACTTGAAGAGAATCCCACAACCGGTTACTCATGGAATATGACATACAGTAAAGGACTTGAGGTTCAGGAGGATGCATATACCCAGGCAAGCGCTAATGTAAGCCTTGTTGGTGCAGGCGGTTCTCATACATGGATCTTTGAAGTCACTGACACAGGTGAGCAAAGCATATCCGGAATTTACGTGCGTCCGTGGGAAGAGGTTACAGGAAACGAAGACAGCTATGAACTAACTATCGAAGTAATTCCGGAAAGCGAACTCATAACTGACACAGGAACTGTGACATACAACGACCTTGAAGGCGGATTTTATGGAATTGTAGGAACAGATGATGCAAAATATGATACTATGAACCTTCCTGCTGAATTCAGTACAGACGGAACAGAAGTCAGATTCACAGCCTATACACGTGATGATATGATGAGTTTCCACATGTGGGGACAGATAATAGAACTAAGAACGATCAGTCCTGTACTGTAAACTTTAAACCTGAATTACAACTAAAGAAAACAGCGATCTGTTACACCCGTAACAGACCTTTCTTATTTTTAAACGTATTTTTTGTTATAACTTTTATTATAATTTTTGTTATAATTGTCGTTATATTTTCGTTATAATTTTCAACCTTTCAGATTATTCCAGATTGTGCATCATTGGAAGCATTGAGATATTGATAGGCTCTCCGAATGCTCTGTCACCTGCATCTCCAAGACCAGGAAGGATGTAGCCTTTATCGTTGAGTTCCCTGTCGATCTTCGTGACATATATCTCAACATCTGGAAGTTCTTCTTTCAAAGCGCTTATACCTTCTGGAGCCGCAAGCACACCGATAATGACGATCCTCTTCGGGTTTCCGCATTTCTTAATTTCAGAAACGGTCTTCAGAAGAGTTGAACCTGTAGCGATCATCGGGTCACAGACAATGACAGTGTCCTCTTCCCTCATATGAGGAACTTTTATGTAGCTCATCTCAATATTGAAATCCGGAGCCTTGCCACGGGAAGCAGAGACAATACCTACCCTTGAATGCTCCAGTGTCTTGATAAGACCTTCCATGAGTGGAATTGCAACCCTGAGCACAGTGATGATATACACATGATCCCTGTCACCGGAAGCAATGCCTTCCGTGTTCTCAAGAGGAGTCTCTATCTTCACTTTTTTGAAATCCATGGTCTTTGTGAACTCATAACCCATGTATCTTCCAAGTTTCACAAGACCTTTCCTGAACCTTATATTCTCTGTTTCTTTAGAACGAAGCTCTGTCAGTATCTCCATCAGATATGGAGAATCTTCAAAGGAATACACACCTTCCCATCTTTTATCTTCTATCATTTTAACAACCCTGATTAGTATCGATTAATATCCAGTACATGTTTTATGTGTTTGTATCCGTCGTACACATTGCACCCGGTTGCTCTTCTATTTGAGCAACTGGTCCATTACTATTGCTGAAATAGCGCCGACTGCCATTCCAGATTCGAGTATGCTTGCAATTATCTGCGGGAAATTTGCAAGGAACTCTGCAGGAAGCTGAGGAGCTCCAAGTCCCAGAACCAGTGAACTTGCAAGGATCAGCGTGTTCCTGTCGTTAAGCTCCACTCTGTCCTTGATTAGTTTCAGACCTGTAACACCGATCATTCCGTAGAGCGCTGTTGTAAGTCCTCCGAGAACCGGTGCAGGAATGGATGCAAGAAGACCTGAGAACTTTGGTATCAGTGAGAACAGGATGAGAATTCCGGCACCTATCTGCACGACCTGAACACTGGAAACCCTTGTCAGAGCCACAAGACCGATATTCTCAGAATAACTGGTTGTGCCGCATGCACCGAAAACACCTGCAATGGAACATGAAAGACCTTCTGAAGCTATACCATTGTTTATCTTCTTATTATCAATTGGCAGGTCAGCGATGGTTGAAATTGCGTGATAGTCGCCCACACTCTCAATAATGCTTACCATGAAGGCAAAGAGCAGGATTATGATAGCACTGATGTCAAATACCGGAGTTCCCCAGGGGAGAAGTTTCGGAAGACTTAATATCGGCATGCTCTTCACAAGACTGAAATCCACAAGACCGAATGCCATACTCAGAATGTACCCTACAATAACACCTGCAATAACCGGCATTGTCTTGTATGTTCCTTTTGCCTTGAGCGCAACAAGAATTGTTGTAATGAATGTTGCAAGGGCAATTATAGAAGAAGGCAGGATACTTGTACCGGCTGCGTCAGCGTAGTAGTTGAACGTGTACATGACAGCCACATTGGCAAGTGAGAAACCCACAAGCATAATGGTTATTCCCGTAACAAGCGGGGAGAAGAGTTTTTTCAGTTTACCGATAAGACCTAAAGCACCGGTCAGTCCTTCAATGATACCGCCAACGATCAAAGCTCCTTCTGCGGCCGCAAGACCGAGACCGGAACCAATAGCGATGAGACCCGGAATGAATGCAAAACTTGAACCCTGCACAATTGGGAACTTAGAACCGATAAATGTCTGCAGCAGGGTTGCAATTCCCATTGCAAAAAGAACAGCCTGCATCATCACTGCAATTTCCGAAAGTGAGAGCCCAATGGCAGAACCAACAACCAGAGGAACTGTCACCGTGGCACCGAACATGGCCAGCACGTGCTGGAATCCTAAAACGATCCGCTTCATAACAATCTCCATTAAACGATAAGTAACAAATCTATTTTCAACTTTAGCAGCCAGACTCTATTCCATAGATATAGCTACCCCATTTTTCCCCGGAACTGATAATTCTCCTGCAGAAATATTCATTTTTTTAGTTTAATAATATTTGGCATCATTCCTGAATCAGCCTTCACGGTAAAAACATTTTTTAAGCTTCATGACCGATAGAAATTCAGGAAAACAGAACGCATGCTTTGAATACGAAGACATGGAAAACCGGAGGATCATTATGGACAGGAAGAATGCTAAAAAGAAAGAAGTGGAAGATATAGAGATACCAAGCCTTGACGAGCAGATCGATACATGGTGTACCGTACCGGATTCAAATAGTGACAAGAAAAGTGCTGCTGATCTTGAAGTTGATGCATGGTGCGATAACACTACCGTTGAAGAGGAAGAGAAGAAAAAATCCGGAAAAAAAGTATGAGATGTTACCTGTCCTTACTTTTTTTATATTCATAAATCCCAGAGCAAACTTTATAGATTATTAGCGGGAATTTATAATTAGGGTAATAAGTAGTCGGAGAAGGTTCCGGGCCTGGCCGGGCAGGGGTGCCCAGGGCAGGCTGTGATCTTTTTCATTTACCCTGACTAACGTGCAATTCAGCATAGTGTAAACGATCCAGGGGGAGATAGGGAATGTATGAACCTGTCAGGAAACAAAAGGATATACTCGATAAGCTTAGTAGCATCGACCAGAATGTAGATGTCAAATGGGATGAGCGTACAGGCATTCCACTTAGACTTAAAGGCTTGCTTGTAAAAGCAGAACAGAAGGATCCGGGAAGAGCTGCCATAGAATTTATGAAAGCTAACAAAGACCTCTATCTGCTAAATTCTGTCAGTAAGGAAATGCTTGTTAAAAGGATCGATACTGACCGTATCGGTGCCAGACATGTGCGCATGCAGCAGATGTACAAAGAACTGCCTGTTTTTGGGAGCGAGATAATAGTCCACATTGATGCCGAAGACAACATAAAAGGGACTACAGGAAAGCTTATTCCTGAACCGGACCTGCCGGACAAGGCTAAGATCTCAGAAGAAGAAGCTATGAAAATCGTTCTTGGGGACAACAGGAACAATACTAAAGGAAAACTGCATGCAGAACCGACACTGATGGTCCTGTCGCAATTTATTGAAAAGCCACATCTTGTATGGCATGTGACGGTTAACGGAACCGACAAGGATCTTGCCGGGGATGACACGCCTGCCAAATGGGAATATTTTGTTGATGCGATGACCGGAAAAGTGGTCTGGAAATATAATAATGAGCAGACCCATACAAGAACCACGGGTTCAGGAATCGGAAAATATGCAGGTTCCGTAACCATCAACACACTACATGATCACGGCACAGCCAAATACCTGCTTGAGGATCAATGGGTACCAAGTTCTGCAAGAGTTATTACCCATGATGCCAACGGCGGCTATCCTCCTGCCCCGGTTTCGGAAGATGACAATAATAACTGGTCTTCTTCCGGACAGGGCCCTGAAGTTGATTGTCACCTCTATACCAGAATGGTGTTCGACTATTTCTTTACCGTACACGGACGTGACAGCTATGATAACGCAGGAGCTGATATGCATATTTACGCCAACTGCGGAGTCAACTGGAATAATGCCTCATGGAATGGCAGTTATGTAAAAATAGGAAACGGTGACGGCATACGCTCTGACCCGTACTCTGCCCTTGATGTGATAGCACACGAGTGGACACATGCTGTGACCGAATACACCGCAGACCTTGTGTACAGCGGGGAATCGGGTGCGCTCAACGAGTCCATGTCCGATGTGTTTTCCTGTCTGATAGCCGGTAACTGGATCTACGGTGAAGAGCCATGGCTGCTGGCATCGGCACCCGGATCACGTAATCTGGAGGATCCTACCAACGGAGGACTCTATGACCCCGCCGACCCGATAACCAGTGTACTTGCTGGCCATCAGCCGGACCATATGACCGATAAGTACACCGGAGCACAGGACTATGGTGGAGTCCACATCAACAGCGGAATAATGAACAAGGCTGCTTACCTGATAGCTACCGGAGGAACACACAGAGGAATCAGGATATGCGAAGGACTTGGACGTGACGTACTCGGACTTATCTATTACCAGGCACTTACAACACACCTGGTATCAAGTTCGGATTTCAGCGACATGAGGGACGCAGTTCTTGATTCACTTGATGACCTCTACGCCGCTAATCCTCATTATGCACGCTGGAGAGCAAGCATTATCAATGCTTTTGCTGCTGTGGGAATTGGCACGTCTGTGATATGTCCGTTCACATGCTGGATAGCACCAATGATCTGTCCGCCATCACCACACATACTATGTCCGCCTGCACCGGGATTTATATGCCCACCGGCACCTTACATCTGTCCGCCTGCACCGGACTTCATATGCCCTCCATCGCCAATGGTAGTCTGTCCACCGTCACCATACATAGCCTGTCCGCCATCTCCGGGACTTTCATGTTTGCCAGGACCGGACCCACTGCCATATGATCCGTACATCCGTGTCAAGAACCCGATCATTACACTGAAGACCGACATCATAGAGATCGTGGGTATCGGACCGGAAACCGCGATCCTGTTCAAAGGACGCTCCATATCAACCCTTGGAGACTTCCTGAAAGCAACAGAGAACGCAAAGAAGATAACTGAACTTTCAAAGACACTGGGAATCTCAGAGAACAGGATACATGACTGGAGAAAGAAGACGCTTGTGATGCTCGGGGAAATCAAGTGATAGAAAAGCAGTCAGGAATATTGACAGCAGACACCTATACAATGGATGCGGATGCCGGACTTATCTGTGACAGCAGTTCTCCGGACAACTCTGCTGTCCCTTATTTTCCTTTCAGGATAAGTAAGGATAATGGTACCTGGATAACTAAAGACCCGCTCAGTTCTGAAATCCAGGAACTGAATGAAGCTGCATACTGGCTTCTGAAAATGTGTGACGGCTACCGGACACTTGATGAAGTTATTACACAACTTAGTACATCTTTTCACGCTGACAGTGACACTGTAATGGATAAAAGCAGACCTGTCCTTGATGAACTCACAGCCAGGGGACTTTTGTGGTGGCGCAGTGAAAGGATGAACTACTGGAAAGTCCCTGCTCCTGCCGGTGTGCTCTGGGACTTGACATCGAAATGCAACCTGAGATGCAGACACTGCGTTGTAAGTGCAGGTGAGCAGTGCAGCGATGAGCTAAGTTTTGATGATTGTTGCAGGCTTATCGATGAGTTTGCAGAATTAGGAGTCAGTCAGTTGATACTTAGCGGCGGCGAACCTATGATCAGAAGTGACTTTTTTGATATCGCTGAATACGCAGCTTCCAGAAATTTAATGATACAGGTTGCCACCAACGGAACACTGATAGATGAACAGGCTGCCGGGAAACTTGCAGATATCGGAGCAAGAGCGCAGGTGAGCCTTGATTCAAGCGTTCCTGCTATTCATGATGATTTCCGCCAGTCTTCGGGTTCGTGGCAGAAAACCGTAAATGGAATTAAGTTGCTGGTTAGAGCCGGTGTTCCTGTAACGATGGCAGCCGCAGTAACTACAATGAATGTAAATAACATCCCTGAACTCTATGAACTTGGAAAAGAGCTTGGGGTGCAGACATTCAGAATCCTGCCCTTCGTTCCTTCAGGACGTGGAGCAGATGCTCTTGATCTGGAAGTAAAACCGCAAAGGATGCGGAAGCTGACAGAATTCCTGCTCGGTAAGCGGGAATCAGATGGTCCTGAGATCGCACCCATGGAATTTGAGTGTACCTTCCGGCCGGTTCCAATACAGGAAGTTGAGACTGGGACTGAAACTGAGACTGAGAATAATACGGACATTCGGATCGGATGTGATGGCGCCATCGGATACTGCACTATAACCTCAAAAGGAGATGTGCTCCCCTGTAACTATTTTGAAGGTGCCGATGTTGAAAATGTGAAAGACAGGTCTTTCAGGTGGATCTGGGACAATTCACGTTTCCTGAACTACTTCAGGAGCCTGAAAGCCTCGGATATGAAAGGTGAATGCAGCAGATGCCAGTGGCTTTCTGTTTGCAGAGGAAGCTGCATTGCGGCTAATTTCACAAGAAGGAATATCTTTCAGGCAAACTGTCACTGCTGGCTTGTTAATGAATAACTTAACCAATCCCGAAGGGTACGGCGAAGCCGGCGCTTTCCCATCAGGTAGTACAAAATAATTGACATGTTGCAGTGAAATATTTTCTTCGCATACCTTCTGTAGAAATCTCTGTATAAATGTAAGTATGCTGAATCATCTTCTGTGCAGAATCATTGGAATGTGCCGCCTTCGGCGGATTATTACTTTGTTTTAAGATTACAGATTGTTTTTGTGGAAATAGAATTAGACAAAGGCTGTATCAATCTATTAAAAGGAATTCCACATAGCCAATTTTCCTTTTACTTTTCGTAAAGAACATTCCTGCAGAGCGGAAGCTGTGAATGATATATAACCGTGTTATTCTCAAATGAGAACAAAAGCGGGAACACATTAACGCCCGCATCAAGTGCCTTTTCAAAAGTATGTGCGAAATCCGGATCAATTATACCATTAGCAGTGAAGCATTCTGCTTCAGGTCTGAGTACCAGAATGAGGATTGCTGACTCGTTGCCTTCTGACCTTGCTTTGATAAGTTCATCAAGATGGCGTTTTCCACGGGTTGTTGGAGCATCCGGGAAAGATGCTGTCTTCCCTTCTACCAGTGTGCAGCCCTTGACCTCGATCCAGATATCCGTGTCTCCTTTCATCAGGAGATAATCAAGCCTGCTCTCTCCGAATTTCTGCTCCGGCAGAACAGTGTCTGCGTTGCTGAACAGGTCGATGATGTTATTCAGAATTACCCATTCTGATATCTGTCTGTGAAAAGCTGAATTGATAAGTATCCAGTTATCTCCCGACCTTCCGGCTATCATGTCCCAGCCTGTTTTTCTTTTTGGGTTGCTGGCTTTTCTAAGCAGTACACGGTTTCCGGGATAAAGTATGTCTACGAGTCTGCCGGGGTCGTGGACATGTACCTTTTCATGGCTTTTGGTTCCGTTCACATCGACCTCAACAATGGCCAGAAAACGATTCGGCCTTTCTATGAGGATACCTTCAGTATCTGTGGGAATCTCAAGGACTTTTTGGGGAGCCGTTGTCGAAGAGGAAATTTTTGGAGACATGATAATCTTTCAGGCTTTCATTTATTAAAAACTGGCTCAACATGAAGATGACACTATCTTACATACTTGCATGATAACTGCGATGCTTACATAATAACTGCGGGAAAGATATTTAGTAACTCTGCCCGGGATACCTCATTCTCCATATGTGTGCATTGATACACATATTAAATTCACTAAATATAAGTATTAAAAAATACATATTGTTTTAATGTTAGACAGAACTACAATCAGGAACCGGATTCCATCCGATTGTGTTCCGAATTGTTTCAGGGGTTATTGAATTGAGATCAGGAATGTGTGAAAGAATCGGTCGTCTGGCCGGTGGTAATTTTAGGTTACCTGTGCGTTTGCCGTCATCATCGGTATTATCATTTTTTTTGTTATTGGTACTATTGTTGCCGGGGCTGCTGCTACTGCTGTCTGCAACAGTCCCTCCGGCTGCTGCTACGGCAGATGTTGATTATATGAAAGTTGACATCGACATCAATAACGGATATGTAATAACGACCGTTGAGCAGAAGCTGACCAATAATGAGGATGAAGCGGATTATGATGATTTCAGCATATACAAACCTGAAGAGGCGTTCATTTCTGATTTTACTCTGTTGATAAACGATAAGGAATACAGCTCGGAAGTCTTGCCGAAGGGAAAAGCTGAAAAGAGTATGATGGAAGCGGTTTCTCAGGGCAAGTCTGCCGGACTCCTGACTGATGAAAAGGACGGGAGATTTGAATATGCGCTGAACATTCAGGCAGAGCAGAGCATTATTGTCAGGATGACCTATGAGCAGGCGCTCAAAAAGACCCTTGGACAATATGAGTATGTGCAGCCGCTCTACATTCAACATGACCTTGATGACCTTATTGTTAATGTGGACATCGTATCTGAAAATAAGATACTCGCTCTGGAAACACCGGGTTTTAATGATACGAAGATAAGTTCAGTATCCAATACTGAGAAAAGGATAAGCTATCGCTCAGATTCAATTCCAAACCGTGATATGAAGATAGTTTTCAGCACGGAAAATCCGGAACTTACAGGAGATATGCTCTTTTACGAAACTGCCGGGCAGGGTTACATGATGCATATATTCTCACCTACTCAGGAACAACTTGGAACTCCTGCAATGAACAAAGATATTATTTTCGTGATAGATAAATCCCAGTCTATGAGGGGGACGAAGATCGAGCAGGTGAAGACCGTATTCTCTGAGATCATATCAGACCTGCCGGAAGAGGACAGGTTCAATGTCATCTTTTTCGATAACCGGATCCTTGAATATTCGGATGAGCTTATGCTGGCAAATGATGAAAATAAGGAAGCTGCCATAGATTTTGTAAACAGCCTTGATGCGAGTGGCAGAACAGATATTGATGGTGCTCTTGTAAAGGCACTTGAAATGTTCGATGAGAATAGTGACAGTGTTCCCATTGTTGTTTTCCTGACAGATGGTAAACCGACTTCAGGAGTCACATCCACAGAAAGCATACGTGAGGACATCAGTGATGAGAACAATGTGAAGGCTGCATTGTTTACTATTGCTTTTGGAATTGAGAAAGATGAAGGATATTATGATTTCCTTAAAATCCTGAGTCTTGAGAATTATGGAAAAGCAGACAGTTTTTCCATTTCCGATGATTCCATGGAAGATATCAGCAATTTCTATGATACAATTTCCACTCCCCTGATGACAGATATTGAGTACGATTATGACGGAAAGGTCACAGATATTGTGTACACAGGAGAAAGCAGTCTTTTTGCAGGTTCTGATGCCATCGTGCTTGGAAAATATACGGCTGGCACCGGAACTATCAGTTCCACCATAACAGGAAGCACACGTACCGGAGCACAGCAGTTCAGTAATAGTTTTGTTGTAAGATCTGGTTCAGCTAATTCTTTTATTCCCAGACTCTGGGCATTTGAGAATATCATGAATTTGCTTGACCGCATTGATGTTGAAGGTGAAGATGCGGACCTTGTTGAAGAGGTGATCGACATGTCAATGGAATTTGGGTTTGTAACGCCTTACACTTCCCTTTATGTTGAAATGCCGCAAGAGGAAGAACCTAAGCCTGAACCGGCTGCACCGCCCGTGAGTCATGGTGCTGTAGCTGAGGAGGTTACTGAAGAGTCTGTTGAGGAAGCGTTGCTCGTTGAAGAAATGCCGCTTGTGGAAGATGAGACTGCAACGGTAGAGTCTGATGATGGCAAAGAAACTACCGATATTGAAGAAACTCCAGGATTTGAGATCGTATACGGCTTTATTGCTATTCTTATGGTTTTGATGAGAACAGATAGCAGAAAAGAAAAGTAATGATCAAAATGAAGATGAATAGATTCTTATCTATTCATCCCAATGCTTTCAGAGCCGATAATGCTGCTTTCTTTACAAATCCCTTGCACTCGATATTGAGTGAACCCTGGTTTAATGATGATATGAAATATCCTAATGGATCATCGCTTTTTAGAATGCTGCGAATTGTATTTTCATCGCTTGTGATAGTTACTGTTGGTTCGATATCCTCACCTGATGAGATTGATGAGAGTTTACTGAACTCTGTGATAAGACCGTCCTCGGTGCGAACTTTAACCCTCATGTCACTCTTATCGTTCATGGCGACCTCAAGAAGAATGACATCATTGCCTGCTATTTTTTGAACTACATCCGGAACCTCGTCGATCCCGTTATTGTAGTATTCGGTATATTTTTTGAGCAGACTGAAAAGGTCGATATTGACTGATTGCTTCTTAGCCTGCGATGTACTTGTACCTGAAGAGGAAGCAATATTTGAAGCATCATATGAACCTGTGTTAATACCGGAGCTGCCACTTGAACTGTATTTCTTTGATGATTTTGTAGGTGTGTCCTTTTCAGCTACTGTGTCATCAGAGGAAACTAAAATATCGTGTTCATCTATCTCATCTTTGATAAGATTTACAACTCCTGCCATGGACTGACTGGAAAACAGTAGTACTATCATCAATACAGCGATGATAGAAGCAAACTTTTTGCCAGGCTTTGTAGTTTCCACTCTCATATGTTGGACAATATATGTCGGGTTTAAAAAGCATATGTTCATGAAATTTTCTGCTAAGCATGTTTCAATGAACATGAAAACATTGTGTTAATTATGATCAATTGTAGTTTTGATGTTCAGACCAGCCTATGAAAGGCAGGATTACCTTTATCTCATGATACTTCATAGTAAAATTGGGGGTTCTATGAAATATATGTGGTATATTTTATTACTTCTGATAATTACCACGGTTCTTTTTTCCGGATATATTAAATTATCAGAAGATGATAAGCAGCCGGATGTAGAGATAATTGCAACAGGGGCTGCTATCCGTAATGTGAACGGAATTCTTTTTGATGACAATGACCTGTTATATCTGACAAGTGTCTATGGCGGGGAGATCGTAGTTGTTGATCCGCAGTCCGGAGAAACTATAGAGAAACTAGGTATCGAAAGTGGCGTGAAATGCCCGGATGACCTGATATTCGGACCTGATGGCTCGCTCTACCATACCGATCTTGCTGTAGGAGAAGTTGGGAGACTTACACCAGATAATGTATCAACAAGCCAGTTCGTGGCGTATGGTACCAATTCAATTACATTTTCAGATGATGGAAGACTGTTTGTAGCACTGGACTTCATGGGGGACGGTTTGTATGAACTTGATCCTGAACTTTCCGATGAACCACGTCTGATAGCTTCAGACCTTGGTTGGATGAATGCTATGGATTGGGGTTCCGATGGATATTTGTATGGTCCTATATGGACAAAAGGAGAAGTTGTCCGTGTTGATGTTGATTCCGGAGAAATAACTACGGTTGCAGATGGATTTTCAATTCCTGTTGCTGTTAAATTTAATTCAGCAGGCAATCTGTATGTAGCAGACTATCTGGGAACAATTTACCGCGTTGACATGAACAATAACAAAAACGAGGTAATAATCTCGGGCATGGAAATCATCGACAATATTGCTTTTGATTCATCTGACAGTCTCTATGCATCTGCACAGGATGGCTATGTGTATGAAATATTGGAAGATGGAACTAAAAGAACAGTAGTTAAAGGCGGTATGATAGGCCCAGGTGGTGTGGCTGTTATTTCATCATCAGGAAAGGATACCGTCTATATCGCAGACCTGTCTTACTTACGTGAGCTGGATGGAGAAACTGGTGAACAGCTCAGTGTTGAAAGACACATCATGGGAGATCTTCTATTCTATGATGGTACTGAATCCGGAGCAATTACGGCTCCTACAAGTCTTCATTATGACGGTGAGAATCTCATCATATCTTCATGGCTGTATAATATCGTTCAGGTGTGGGATCCCGTTGAGAACGAACTGGTAGATGAATACTTTAACATTTCAGTACCAATTGACGCGATCAGATTCCAGGATGATATAATTGTAACAGAACTTGGTATGGAAGAAGGAATGGCACGTGTTGTCAGGATCAATGATGCTGGTCGCAGCACTCTTGCCAGCGGACTGGCTGTACCTGCCGGACTTGCTGTAACAGACAAGGATCTCTGGGTCAGTGACTGGTATACAGGCATGGTGTTGCAACTTATAGAAGACGGCGATGCACTTCCCGAACCAATGCCTGTGGCATCAAATCTTTCATTCCCTGAGGGAATGGCTGTTGATACGGATGGGAACCTGCTGGTTGTGGAAACAGGAAAAGGTACCCTTTCAAAGATAGACCTTAAAACCGGCGAAGTAAGTACCATTGCAGATGGCCTTGAAATCGGTGCACCTATGGTTCCGGGCATGGTTCCGACATACATACTTACCGGTGTGGATGTAAGTCCATCAGGTACGATCTATGTCGCAGGTGATGTCACAAATGTCCTGTATCGCATAAGCTAGAGAATTGATACATAAATACGGAAACAACCTATATTCTCTGAATGATTCTGTAATTAACAGAATCATATCTTTTTTGTTTGTAGAAATTTGAATATATAATGTAATTCAAGCAGGCTTTTAGGCAATCCTGCAATATGCAACAACAATAATTAAATATCCAGAGCATCAAAGAAAGTAGGTGATACATATGGATTGTCTATTCTGTAAGATCGTTGCCGGTGCGATTCCTTCACATAAGGTCTATGAAGACGAGAATGTTTATGCGTTTCTGGATATCTATCCATGCTCTGAGGGACACACGATAGTGCTTCCGAAAAAGCATTTTGATAAATTCACAGATATGGATGAAAAGAGTGCAGGCGCTCTGTTTGCTTCAGTTAACAAGATAGCAAAGATAGTTTCAGAGACACTGGGACTTGAAGGCATGAATATCGGCATCAACAACGGAGAGATTGCCGGGCAGACCGTACCTCATGTACACGTTCACATAATCCCAAGGCGTGCAGGTGACGGAGAAGGCAACATGCACACTATTGTAGAACTGCATCCGGCTACTGACAACCTTGCCGAACTTGCTGAAAAGCTCAGGAAATCGTTTTAAAGCACTCGGAAACAGGAAAACAGGTTAGTTTCAGAAAGTATGCATCTATTACATCACTTATTTATTTCACGATAACATTTATAGTAAAATAATTGTAGGAGAATAAAATATGGCAGATGATGAACAGAAAGTACTTGACGCACTTAAAGATGCAAATAAACCAATGAGACCAGGAGAGATTGCAGAAGCAACCGGCATTGAAAGCAAAGAGGTCAGCAAGATCCTCAAGAAACTTAAGAGCTCAGATGCAGTCTGCACTCCAAAAAGATGCTTCTATGCACACGCTGACTACGAAAAGTCAGAGTAATAATAGATAAAATCAAATTACTTTCTTTTTTTCACTTTTTACTTCAACAATATACTGTATTTTGAAGATGATCTATCCGAGGTCATAAGTTCTGACCAAGCCCGAAGGGCACGGCGAAGCCGGCGTTTTCCCATCAGAAGATACAAAAGAATGTGCATAGTACCACGAAACACTTTCTTCGCAGAACTTATGCAGAATTATCAACATAACTGCAATAAAATCTGGAACTATTTTCTACGCAGCAGCATTGGAACGCGCCGCCTGCGGCGGATGATTGCTTCATTATTGGATCATTGCGTTTCAGGCGCTCTTGATTATAGTGACCGTGACCTCTCTTGTCCTTGGTCCATCCATCTCCGCAAGGAAAATGCTCTGCCACATTCCAAGATGCAAACTGCCATCTATAACAGGAATGGTTTCGCTGCTTCCAAGCAGGACTGCCTTTAAGTGTGCATCGGCGTTGTTGTCGATCCTGTCATGAGCATAACCGGCATGTGCAGGGACAAGTTTCTCCAGCAAGCCGAGTATATCATACACAAGACCGGATTCATTCTCATTAACGATAATCGAGGTCGTTGTGTGTTTTGTACTTATCACGCAGATTCCATTCTGAACTCCGGTGTTTTTTACCTCTTCCTTCACCCTGCCTGTAATATCAATAAGCTCTATTCTCTTACTGGTCCTGATCTGCATTGTCGTCACTAAAATCAACTATTGTTCTGGCTCTTAATAGCATTATTGCACTAGCCGAAAATGAATAGGATATCTTGAAAAATTGATGTCTATAAAAACTTTTAATTAGATAAAGATTTAATTGTAAAGTCAATGTTATTTTTCAAATAAAAATTCTTTTAAATAAGTAGAGAGATGTTATTATTACAAAATCTAAAACAAAAATAATGTTGATAATCCTTGTATTATTGACTAATTGCCTTGCAGGATGCATAGACCAGAATTCAGTTAAAGAGTCTTCCATGTTATCAGATACCTCAAAGAACATTAAAGACTCTGCAAACGATGAAACAAGCAATATAGAGATTGATTACTCGACAATTGAACTACTTCCGCCTTATAACAAATCAAAACCAGACTGGCTCAAGACAAACACGTCTAACATAGCTAAAATCGTTCTAGAGAATGAAAGTGCAAAACAACTAATTCTTGAAGGTGGAACCATCGTAGGTGTAACATATTCCTGTCATCCAACCTCAGAAAACTATGAAGGACCGGGATGTGCTCCTGCATTAAAAATAGAATCTGGAAATAGAATAGTAGATTTCCTCGTTGATGAAGAAAAAGGAACAGTAATTGAAACGGTGACAGAGATCACGTCTGCTTAATAAAATCGAATTTAGAAAGAATGAATACAAAAGTATTCATTCAAAATCTGCAAGTCCTTCAAAATCAAGGGTTGCAAAGTAATCGTCTATTGTCTCAGCTCTTCTGATCTGGACGAAACTGCCGTCAGGTCTCATGAGGAATTCTGCTGACCTGAGCTTACCGTTGTAGTTAAAGCCCATTGCATGGCCGTGTGCTCCTGAATCGTGGATAACAAGGATGTCGCCTCTCTCTATTACAGGTAAGAGCCTGTCGATGGCGAACTTGTCATTGTTCTCACATAGGGAACCTGTGACATCGTAGAGCATCTCGTGTTCCTCATGCTCTTTTCCAAGAACTGTTATGTGGTGGTAAGCTCCGTAGAGAGCTGGGCGCATGAGGTTTGCCATACATGCATCAAGACCAACATAATCCTTGTAGATGTGCTTCATGTGGCGTACAGTTGTCACAAGGTAGCCGTATGGTCCTGCGATAACCCTGCCGCATTCCAGGAAGATCTTCAATGGATGCAGGCCGTTTGCCCTGATAGTCTCATCGTATGCTTCTGCAACACCCTTTGCAATGACATCGTATGGAACCTGTTCCTGTTCCGGCCTGTAAGGGATACCAATTCCACCGCCAAGGTTCACAAACTCGAACTTGATGTCAAGCTCCTTTGAAAGCTCTGCAATAAGCTCAAAGAGTATCTTTGCAGTCTCAATGAAGTAAGCAGGATCAAGTTCATTGGATGCGACCATTGTGTGCAGACCGAACCTTTTCACACCTTTCTCTTTCATCATGCGGTATCCGGTGAAAAGCTGCTCCCTGGTAAATCCGTACTTTGCTTCCTCGGGATTGCCGATGATAGTGTTTCCTTCCTTCAGTGGTCCCGGGTTGTAGCGGCAGCAGACGATCTCCGGTAATCCGGCAGACTCTTCAAGGAATTCGATGTGGCTCAGGTCATCAAGGTTAATGATAGCTCCAAGTTCCTTTGCCTTAATGAACTCCTCTGCAGGTGTGTCATTGGAACTGAACATGATGTCCTCGCCAACAATTCCCGCCTTTTCGGAAAGCAGGAGTTCAGGAAGGGAACTGCAGTCAGAGCCAAAACCTTCACTTTTGAGCAACTTCATGATATATGGGTTTGGAAGCGCTTTTACAGCAAAATATTCCTTGAAACCGTTGACAACGCTGAATGCCTTTTTGAGTTTCCTGACGTTCTCTATGATAGCCTTCTCATCATATACGTGAAAAGGTGTCGGATACTTTGCGATCAGCCCTGTAATCTCTTCCTTTGTAAATGGAACCTGTTTTGACACCATATAATTCCTCTTTTTAATCTCTGGTTCCTTAAATCTCGGTACAAAGATAAATAGTTGATTGGAAAAAGCTGTGAAATGAAACTAAAACAGGAACTTGCAACTTACTTTTATTTTTAAGGCTGCTGATTCTGAACGCAGAATATATATACAACTTGTTCGCATAAATTAGAACAATCAAGGTTGCATCAGGCAGTTAAAACAGAAAAATGTTACCTTTGAATAGTCCGTTATGAACCCTGTTTCAGAAAAAGAGGTATAGGAATGAACGAAAAAGATCATTACTCCGGTGATGACGAAACGCCTGACAGAATAACGAGCATCGATGAACTGATAGAACACATATTAAAGATGTTCTCCGGCAGCATCACAGAAGAAGACGGAAAAACTGTGATTCGCGGATTTACTATCATCGGGCAGCCAGGTAAGAAGCCTACTGTATTCGGGTTCAGTGGACAGCATGAATATGAGGATCTTGATTACGAAGATGAAGATGAGGAAGATGATTTCTACATCCTCAAGAAGGAGCCTTTCATAGACATCTTTGAAACCGATGACAAGCTTGTCCTGCTTGCAGACCTTGGAGTTGAGGAAAAGAATGTGGAATATTACCCATACTGCTCCCACGTTGAAATAACTGTTATAACAAACGACACTGGTTACTCAAGGGTCATCGATCTTCCATGTGGCGTAGACCCGCAAACAATGGTCGCAAGTTACAAGAATGGCGTACTGGAACTTACGTTTGAACGTGCCGCTGATGAAGAATAAGGCGGCAGTTAAACTATTTTCTTTTTTTGGCTCTTAGAATTCCTGCTTTGGCTCTATGTAATCTTTAAAGTAAGCAGGATGGTTTTATCAGCTTGATATGATTTTTTGTCTTTCATGAATAACTTAACTTGTCCCGAAGGGCACGGCGAAGCCGGCGTTTTCCTTAATGATAAAATCAAATGCTCTGCGTAATGCCATTGAATTTTTTGTATGAGTTTCGTAACAATTCTAGCCTAAATACAATCGTAATAAATGATTTTCTGTATAGAATTATCGAAATGTGCCGCCCTCGGCGGATGGTTACTTTGTTTTTAGATTGCAAACCGTTTTTTGGAACTAAAATTTTCAACCTGACTTTATTTTTGTCTGGCTTTCCACAAAAAGCATCTGCTTCACAGTCAAATACTTAAACACCAATGTCAAATACTCCCAAAAAACAGGAAGATATTATGATAAAGGTAGTTAGAGCAGATGAAAGACATTTCGTCGAAAACAGCGCTGTAAGCGGTTACTGGATATTCTCATATTCAGACTATCTGGATATGAAAAACACGCACTTCGGAGACCTGAAGGTATTCAACGATGAGATACTCAGGGCAGGCAAGTTCTACAAACCGGAATCAGTGAACGATAAGGAGATCGTCACCATTGTCCTTGAAGGCGAACTGAACCATGAGGACAGCACCGGAGTAAAAGAAACATTGAAGGCCGGTGACGTGCAGGTACTTTCAAGTGGAAGCGGAGTCACTTTCACAGACATGAACATGTCCGGCAAGGACACACGCCTCTGCCGCATGTGGATCGATCCTCTTATGCAGAATATGAAACCTGCATGCAGGATGGAGAATTTTGACATTGACAGCCGCCGCAATGAACTTGTACCTGTGGCTGGCCAGGGATATACGGGAGCAGTAAAACTCAGGGCAAATACCACGGTCAACATGTCAAAACTTGAATCAGGAAAGACTATTGAAATATTGACAGATGTCTCAAGGTATGTATTCATTTATGTGCTTGAAGGAGAGATCACAGCCTGCGGTGAAAAGCTCGCAATGAACGACCAGATACGCATAAACCAGAACGAGACCATCGTCATTAAAGCAGGCATAGATGCCAGTTTCATCCTTGTAGATGCAACAGGGAATTACTGAATCTGACTGAAGGCATGGGTGAACTGTTTTTACTTATTGAGATAAGATGACAGGTGACTGAAAAAGTCACCCAGTTCATCATATTTCAGGTATGCATATCCGTCCAGCGGCGTTGGCATATTGTTAACTATCACAAGCTTGCCGCCACTTTTCAGAGAATAGATAGGAAGACTTGCGGCTGGCTGGACTACAAGTGATGAGCCGATCACCACAAAAAGGTCTGCTTTTGAACTGACTGTTACAGCATCCGTAATTGCAGTCTCATCCAGCATTTCGCCAAAGAATATTATATCCGGTTTAATAAGGCCACTGCACTTAGTGCAATGCGGTACCATCTCTTTTTCCAGAAGCTTACGGACATCATCATAGGAATAATTCAAACCGCAGGAAAGGCATTTGTGTTTTGCAGGCGAGCCGTGTATCTCGATTACGCTTTTTGAGCCTGCTTTCTGGTGGAGCAGATCGATGTTCTGGGTGATGACAAAACTTAAACGGCCTTGTTTCTCCATCGTTGCCAGAGTTCTGTGAATTAGATTTGGTTCCTTAGTGTCCAGGTCATAGATGAATTCCCTGGCATGGGTATAGAAATATGCAGGATCCTTATGGAAATATGCAAGATCGAATATCTTGTTTGCATCATATTTTGCATAAAGGCCATTACTGCCTCTGAAATCCGGAATTCCGGAAAATGTGGATATACCGGCTCCGCTTAGAAAGACACAATTCTCTGACGTTTCCAGAAGCTCAAGAAATCTCTGCATAAAACCAGTTTATTCCATACGGATATAAGAGTTTCTTTGATAGATCAATCATGTTTCTGATATTTCAATCAAAGACACCTAGAGATAAGTAAGAAAGTGTATTTGTGCACTTATAAAAACATAACGCTCTGTGAAAAAAGAAATAATATACAAAAACAAGATAGGGAGCGTTTTGTTAGAAAACGCACAGTAACAAATATTTTTATTAAAAATAATTAAATAAATTTATATACTAAAAGGGGTAAGCAATGTTATAAAATCATTAGAATGTTGCAGCGGCAATCATATTTGCATTTATTTGCATTTATTTGCAACAGATTCATGTATTAAAGACTGTGATAAGGATGAAAAACAACGCTGAAAACAAGCTATGCATAATGATCTTGCCTTTTTTAGTGCTTTTGGGATTTGTCCTGTTCCATGTCTACGTCTTAGAAGGTGAACAAAAACTAATCTGGATGATTTTTCTTGCAATACTTATCTTTTTTGTAATAGCGCACAATCTCAAAGTCACTGCATTGAAAAAGGACCTTGAAGCAGAAGTACAAAAAAATAAAGATGCCCACGACAGGCTAATGATAAAATATCAGATTGAAAGCATGCTGTCTAAAATCTCTTCTGAGCTTGCCTTTGCAGACGATCTGGATGAGAAAATAGAAGAGTCACTTGGTATGCTTGGTGAACTCTGCAATGCTGACCGTGCATACGTATTCAGACTTATCGACAACGGAAATCTGGCAAGCAACACACATGAATGGTGTGCAAATGGCGTTAAACCGCAAAAAGACAGGCTTCAGGATCTTCCGGGCTCTGATTTCCATTGGTGGAACGAGGAACTTGAGGAAAATGGATCCATCCATATAATAGATATTAAAAAACTTCCACCGGAAGCAGAAGCTGAAAAACAGCTCCTTATGAGCCAGAATATCAGATCACTTATCGTCCTTCCATTCTTTATCGAAAGTGAGATAGGAGGCTTCATAGGTTTTGATAATGTCAGAACGACCGGAGAATGGGCTGACAAGGATATTGCGATACTTAACACCTATGCAAATATGCTTAGCATGGCATTCAGGAAAAACTCTATTGCAAAGGACCTTAACCTGGAAAGACGGCAATTATTGTCTATATTTGACAGCATTGAGGAACCGGTCTATGTATCTGATCCTTACACACATGAAATATTATATGTCAACAAGTTCCTGAAGCAGATAATTAAAGGGAACCCCATTGGAAAGAAATGCTATCATGTGCTTCAGGGATTTAGTGAACCATGTGATTTCTGTACTAATTGCATTATACTCAAAAATAAGAACCAGACGTACAAATGGGAATACCATAATCCTCTTGCTGAAAGGGATTATCTTGTCATGGACAGAATCATCAAATGGACAGATGGAAGCGATGTCCGTCTTGAAATAACCCATGATATCACTGAAATAAAGCAGGCTGAAAGGGCAATAAAAGAAAATGAAGAAAACTTCATGAAAATAATCGATAACTCCCCGCTTCCCATAGCCATTATGAATTCTCTTGGAGAGTTTGAATATACAAACCACAAGCTCACTGAAATGATTGGGTACACAACCGATGACATACCAACTATTGGCAAATGGTGGGAAACAGTTTACCCTGATCCGGAATACCGCCGAAAGGTTCAGGAAAACTGGAATGAGATATCTAAAAGTAGTGATACCGGAATAAGTGGTGAAAGGATCATAACATGTCTTGATGGAAGTAAAAGAGAGGTTGTTACCTATTTTGCAAAGACCGGTGACAAAACAGTATTCATAATTAACGATTTTACAGACCTCAAAAAAGCGCAAAGTGCATTGCTTGTTGATGAATCGTGTCTTGAAACACTGCATGAATTAAGCTACATGAATGGATTATCCATAGATAACATCCGCAATTTTGCACTGGCAGAATCAATTAAACTTACCGGAAGTGAAGCCGGAGTTCTTGGGTTCTTTGATGCAAATAGAAATATGTCCTCTATAATTACTCAGCCCGAGAATATATTGAAAATGCACGGTTTTACTGACAGCGACCTGATATCAGGACTTGAAAGTTGCTATCGGTGGACAGAATTGCTGGAGAACAAAAAGCCTCTCATAATGAATGAACCGAGTGAAATTGAGCTTGCAAGATGTCCGGAGATATTCAAAAGACTGAAGATGTGGTCATATATTGCAGCGCCAATACTCTATGAAAATGAAGTTGTAGGTTTTCTGGCAGTTGCAAACAAGAAAGAGGATTACACAAAGAGTGATGCAAGACAGCTTTCCCTTATAACCCAGATGATGGGAGGCATGATCCTGCTCAAGAACTCAGAGGATGAACTGAAAAACTACAACAGTAAGCTGGAAGACATCAACAATGAACTCAGGAAAGCAAATGATGAACTTCATTCCCTTGATGAAATGAAGAGCAATTTCCTGGCAACAATGAGCCATGAGTTGAAAACCCCTCTTATTTCTATAATGGGCTTTGGTGAGCTGGTCGGTGATGAGACACTCGGTCCGCTGAACAAGGAACAGAAAAGGGCCATGAAAGTTGTGAACAGCAATTCAGGACAATTAAAGCGTCTGATAGAATCGCTGCTTTTCATGAGCTCCCTGCAAGCCAAAAATTATGATTATGAATACTCTGAACTAAGACTTCCACAGGTCATAGACAAAGCACTTTCCATAATTGCAATGGAAAATACAGATAAGCAACTTACAGTAGAGAATAAGGTCCCTGATTCACTTCCATTTGTAAGTGGTGACTCGAATTACCTCAGTGAAGTTTTCATTCACCTGATCGACAATGCATTCAAATTCACACCATCCGGTGGTAAAGTCTCAATTTCAGGAAAACATGAAGAGATCGGAATACACGTGGTCATTGAAGATACAGGTATAGGAATACCTGATACAAAAGTAATGAAAACATTTGACAGTTTCTACCAGCTTGACGGTTCACTGACACGCAGATATGGAGGTGCAGGCATTGGCCTTAATATCTGTAAAAGGGTTACAGAAGATCATGGCGGAAGACTCTGGATAGAAAGCATGGAAGGTGTTGGAACAAAGGTCCATGTGATCCTTCCTGCAATGAATTGAAATCAAAATTAAAATTGAAATTAAAATATTGATCCTCAATCTTTTAGTATCATCATAGGATTGCCAATTCCTACAACTATTACCCTGGTTTCCAGTGGCGGATGTGACCAGTTATCAGGTGAGACAGTTTTCTTTGAGACAGTAATTTTAGTGTCCTGTTCCAAAATACCACAACGTATCTCATAATCAAGGACAAGCTCTTTGCCGGTATTTGTTGCAAATTCCACAGCATCGACATAATTCTTAAAGCGTCCCCTGCCAACAGGAGAGAACACAAGGAAATCCTCATCAGGATTTTCCAGGGAGGCAGGAGTTATCATTATCTCAATTCTCTTGACGCCTTTACCAGCAAGTGCTCCAACTGCATTTCCAACGTCTGAGAATTCTGGAACAACTACTTCAGCATCGATCATGGAACTTAGTTCACTATCATATGCTCCGGAAGGACCTCCCAGCAAAACAACCGGTATCTCAACCTTGAATTTTGCAGGATATTTATCGTCAAGCAGGTCTGCTATCATCCCGGCGGGATGATGTGGCAGTATATAGGACATGAGATCTGCTGCCATGTTCTTTGCCACAAGTTCCCTCACCTGCGTGCAGAAATCATATTTTCCTTTCATAGTATAACGTGCAAGATTGGCAGCACCTGTCTCAGAAGCCTGCACATCCCATTTTGTATAGATTCCAAGAACATGAAGTGCGTCTGTGGGTGTAAATCCTATTCCCTGTACAAGCCTTTTTCGAATAAGGGAATCCAGCACCCCCGGCGGAATGTTTCTCCTCATGTCCGAAGTTAGATCGGTAACTGAAACAGGTTCACTGCCTATCATTGAGAGAACTTCGGTCTCATCATCATCAAGATCAGAAGCCTCATATGCTGTCCTGACAAAGAACTTTGTTGGCTGGAGATTCTCATCCATATGATTCCGTGGCACAACCCTGCTTCTTTTGAGCTTGTTCAGCAGATCAGGATACATTGTCGAAGCGACGCACAAAGGCAAGACTCTTCTGGGTCCCACATGAGCCTGCATATCCTGCACCCAGATGTGACTATCACCGCCGGTTGCCGATGTTTCCATTTTCATGGCTCTGACACGGGTCTTCCAGCCGCCAACAACAGCGCCGGAACTACTTATCTCAGGAACACCGTCACGGAGCATTGAAACGTCGGTGCTTGTTCCTCCTATGTCAATTACAGCGCATGTTTCCATTTTAGACAGGTATGATGCACCCAGAAGACTTGCAGCCGGACCTGAGAATATAGTTTCTATGGGTTTTTCCAGCGCATCCTCTATATTATAGACCGAGCCGTCACATTTGAGCATCAGAAGACGTGCATCAATGCCACGTCCCCTGACATCTTTTACAACAGAATTTACGAATTGATAGGTGATGGGCATGAGCTGGGCATTTAAGACAGCAGTAACAGCCCTCTCATAAGCACCAAGTTCCTGTGACAATTCATGGCCGCAAACTACCGGCATCCCGGTCATCTTAGTTATCAACTCTTTGGCCTGAATCTCATGTTCCGGGTTGCGTGCACCGAAATAACCCGAAACTGCATAAGCAGATACTTTTGTCCTTGTACTCAGGACAAAACTCTCAACTGCAGCCACATCCAGCTCACATGCCTCGTCACCCCGTGTATCATGGCCACCTTTTACACAAATTACAAACTCAGCCGGAAATTCTGTCTGAGCAGGCTTTTCGCCAATGATGATAAGAGCAACTGAGGTCCCGGTGCCTTCAAGTAGTGAGTTTGTGGAAAGGGTTGTGGAAACTGATACAAGGTTGACATTCTTGAGTAGTTCCTGATCCAGTGAATCCAGTACGTTCTTTATGCCTGTCTGAAGGTCAGGATAAGTTGTAAAAGCCTTTTTAGAATCAACTATAACGCCGTCTGAGCCTCTTATTAGCACTGCATCCGTATATGTTCCACCGGCATCAATCCCAAGACCGTAATGCATCTCTTATCACCTTTTTTAAAAATAATATGAAGTTCTAATTTATAGATTGTTGCGTGGATATTTAAGTATATGTGTTTCAAAAGATTTTTAAATGCATATTCACCATAATAAAGTGGATTTAAATGTGAAGTTTAATGTTTGGGGTTTAAATGCGTGTAAAAAGTATAGAGAAAGTCCTTCCATGTATTGCTGACCCATGGAAACTAAGGATAATCGCACACCTTGATGAAACACCTGACCTGCCACTTATCTCAAAATATCTGAATGGAAAATATTCAGAAGAACTTGGGATGGTAGCATTGCGGATCGGTATAAAAGAACTAAACTTTTTCAGGAATGCTCAGGTTACCATAAGAATGGTTGATTCTGAAGAAGAAGCTACCGAACTTGTTAACAAAATATGGCATTGTTAATCAAACATAGTCATCTCATTATTTCGGTATTTCATTAACATTAAGACAGAGTATCGCAACATTTCAAGACTCTTTGTATAACATTTAGATTTTCTTCTCAACCTTGCCAGAAAATGCCTGAATATACTATTATATCCTTCTACCGTATATGTTTCAGCTTTGGATCGAGTATGAATGGCCTCTGGAATAAACTCTGCATATGCTTTCCAATGATCCGTCATGACTTCTTTTATCCCAATATCCTTTAGTTTGTCCCATAGTTGTATGCCAGTTTCTGTTCCTCTGCTGCCAAAAGAACAGTTGATGAATCTTTTCCCAATTCTATCAATAGCAATCCAGATCCAGCAATATTTTTTTTGTTACCTATATAAGTGTGCATCTCATCTAATTCTACAATCTCTATCTCATTTTCGTTTTTTAGATCCTCTAATTCCTGGCCAAATTTCTTAATCCATTTGTATACTGAAACATGGCTTACTCCTAAAATTCTTCCGATAGAACGAAAACCTAATCCTTCAAGATAAAGTTGTAATGCCTGTCTTTTAACAGAAGTGGAACTAGCAGTTGATTTTATTTCTACGGTATAATTGTATCCGCAATCATGACATTTGTAGCGTTGGCGCCCACCAACTTTTCCATTCTTTTTGTGATTGGAACTCTTACATTTTGGACAGTTCATATTGAGACATTGGCACTCAATCTATGTAACTATACTTAGATACCAAAGCCCAAAATATTAGTTGCTGCATATCACAAAGCAATGATATCCGGTGATCTGTAATGTGGGTTATTCTGTTCTGTATAAATACTGCCATTAGAACTTAAAGGAAATCAGCAAACCGATTCTGCAAGATTCGAAATAACTAAAATAATCCCGAAGGGTACGGCGAAGCCGGCGTTTTTCAATAAGACAAAATAAATGTTCTACATGATAACCGCTTTGTCCGAAATATTGGGCACTTTTCGGACAGCGACATGATTATTCGGATAAGTTCAAAATACCAACACATGCTTCATTTATAAGAAATGAACTTATCTCTTATCTTTTCAAAATCAACAGAGTGCGATATTGCTTTCCCTTGCCAGTCTATCTATTTCTTGCAGTGGCAGGTAATATCCACCGACCCAATCAAGTTTGGGTTCAGACGGATCAACTCCATATTTCTCTATGTATTCTGCTTCTGCTTTTGCAATCATAATACGCCATTCAGCCTGCGTGTAGATTACATCGTAGTCGACACCTTGTACCAGATCTTCAGGAGGAAGTCCATCTTCTGTGGCTATAACCCTGGAATCATTTTCTGTAATAGTCATAGGTGGAAGTTCGCCTTTCGCATATTTGAGATCATTCTCAGTGATATTGTATTTTTCATAAAGAGCCTGAAGCTCTTCATCTGTGTAGTGTAGACTTGGAGATATTTGTAAGCCAATCATGGCTACTATGGTAGTTACAAAAGCTAATGCAATGGGAAAAACGATGACCAGTTTTTCGGTGTTCACTTTCAACTTTATCCCGCCTTTTTATTGAAAATTCAATTGGAATTATATAAGTAGGAATAAACCCCACACTTTACATGAAAATTAACCGATATACTAAACATACTGAAAATATATCAATATAGGGATAATTTATATTTATACTTTAAAGTTCTACAAGGAGGTTATCTAATTAGCTCCCAAATCCCTCCATTCTAATTAGACAGACATTTTCAATAAAAGCTTCCAAATGAATTTCTTTTCTCAAATCCATTTTGTATTTCTGTAAGTACAAGCAACTGATACGCTACAAAATTCAGTAGAGAGTAGAGCTTTCTACTCTCTACTCTGATTCTTCTTATATCAAACTTGACTACATCCTTAATGTGTCCGTGCTTTGATTCGCATTCTCCTCTTTTCTTGTATAGCTCATAGAACGATTGATCCCTCATATTTTGATTTCGTAAGTTCATTCCAACCTGTTTAGACATTCCAATCTCATATAGGAATTTTAGTTTTTCTTCAGTGCTTGCAAGTATATTCCCACCTAGAAACCACATTTTATTCACCCAATGATTGATTCTGTCCATTTCACCCTCTTTGCTGATCACAGCATTTTTTGGATATGCAATAACTGGCCTTGCATTCAAATGATACCAGATATCTGCATGATTCTTGAATGCTTTATAACCCGTATCTGCAGAATACATGTCAATATCAGCATTCATTTTCTTCAATGCTTGAATGTGTTTGATGAGTTCATGAGTATCTCCTGCTTTGCCATTTGTATGTGTCATGAACACTGGATAAGTTCCTATCATTGTAATATGGGCTTTGTCCATCTTACATCCATAATGTGGATTGTAATCAGCATGCTTATCATATCTTGATGCTTCAAGTGGAGTTGAATCGATCTTAGCTTCTTTTATTTGAGTAAGATTAAGGATTCTTTCTCCAACTAACATCATTATTTCGTTGATTCCTTCATCGCCCAGCCTATATTTTACAAAGTTATGTAGCGTCTTTGGAGAAGGAAGCTTTACGAGGTCATTATCACCATAAAAAGCGAGTAGTATTGCCTCTTCATTTGACAATGAGGCAATAGTTTTTTCATAGGATAACTGCCTGAAACACATCACAATGAAGAGCTTTATCATCGAAGAAATGCTATATTTAAAATGCCAACTGTTGTTGGCATAATAAGCACGTTCCACGTGCTTTGAAATATCTTCTATGCAGAGAAAGTGCAGGAATTGGCAAATTGAGGCGCTTTCTCTGTTCAGATAGTTTTCAATTGAATCCTCAAAGTGGACTCCTCCATACATTATAGATTTTTTAGCCATGAGACGGGCCAAATTTATGCTATTTATAGCTGCCGCCCCCCCCCCCAAAAAAAAAAAAAATAGGTTTTGAAGGTAACGAAAAAAAGGATTAAGCTTTTATGCTGAAATTCTAATTAGACGACCTCATAATGATAGGATTTTGACAATACATGGAAAATCTTGTCATTGCATGGTCCAGAAAGAGTTTGCAGACGAATGCAAATCTCTTTTTGATTTTATTAATGGTTATGCTTTGCTCAGGCGTTTCTTCAAAAACCAATCCCATTTTATCAAATCTATAAAGGAACTGTCTTTGATCTGGTAGACCAATCCGTAGATTTTGTGATGTCCAAACTTGCACGTTCCGTAGGCACAAGAGATCATGGAACGGAAGCTCCAGTGGAATATGATATTCCACAGGCGGTTGTAGCTGAAGGAATTGTCAATGCAATTGCCCATAGGGACTATACAAGCAATGCCAGTGTTCAGGTTATGCTTTTTGCCGACCGCCTTGAAATATGGAATCCCGGAGGATTACCACCATCACTATCTCTGGAAAGCCTGCGCAAACCGCATGCATCTCACCCTGCCAATCCTCTTATTGCTGAACCACTGTTTCTGGCAAAATATATCGAAAAAGCAGGAACTGGCACCTTAGACATGATTCAGCTTTGCAGAAAGCATGAACTGATGGAACCGGAATTCAGATTGGAAGATGGTTTTTTCGTGCTTTTACTTCGCAGAAAAAATAAAGCTAACGAAGTCACCCCGGAAGTCACCCCGGAAGTCACCCCGGAAGTCACCCCGGAAGTCACCCCGGAAGTTCTCTTAATTAATACCATTGTTGGTGAAATGACTAGAAAAGAACTTCAGGATGCTCTAAGCTTAAAAGATGATGAACACTTTAGAAAACACTATCTTTTGCCTGCACTGGAATCTGGAATAATCGAAATGACCATCCCGAATAAACCCACAAGCCGCATGCAAAAATACAGGCTTACAGAAAAAGGTCAGATATTGAAAGTAAAAAATAAGAAATAGATATTGCAGGTTACCCGGGAAGTAACTCTGCACTCAATCCACCATCACTGTTCCTTAGACTTGACATATTTCCTTGCAATAGCCACCCCTTTCCACTTTTTCTTCTCAACTCCCTTCAACCCAATCTCAGCCTTATCTGCCTGGAAAGCCAGTTCATCGCTGAGCTTATGGTAGCTGTCAAACCTTTCCTGAGATATGATGCCATCATCCACTGCTTTCCTGACAGCACAGTGTGGCTCGTTGCGATGTGTACAATCCTTGAAACGGCAGTTTTGAGCGAGTTCGGCAATGTCGGAAAATGTCCTGTCGATGCCATCGGACGAATCTCCAAGCTGGATCTCACGGATGCCGGGGTTGTCGATGAATATCGTGCCGTTAGGGAGAGTAAAAAGCTGTCTTACAGTTGTGGTATGTCTTCCTTTATCGTCATCTTCACGTACACTTAATGTCTTCTGGATATCGTGGCCTAAAAGAACATTGATGAGGGTGGATTTGCCAACACCTGAAGAACCGACAAGAGCTATGGTTTCATCCGGGTTCATGAAAGAGTCCAGCTTTTCCAGATCAGTACTTGTAAGGGCACTGAGAGTTATCACCGGAACATCATCAGCGATATCTCTTATTTCCTGTATCGTTTCCAGTTCATCATCCGGCAGGTCTTCGGCAAGATCGATCTTGTTAATGATAATAACAGGTCTTGCACCGGAAGAATAAACGATGGTGAGATATCTTTCAAGCCTTCTCACGTTAAGGTCATGTCCCACAGCCGTGACAATAAAGATTGTGTCAATATTTGCTGCTATCAACTGTTCTTCACCGGAATCACCTGCAGAACCTCTGGAAAGACAGGATGTTCTTGGGAGAATGTCCACGATGGTGTATGAACCTATGTCACTCTGGTCAAGCAGTACAACAAAGTCCCCGACAACAGGCTGCTTGCCGACCTTACGCATAGCTCCAGATATTGATGCCTGTATCTCGCCTTTTTCAGTAAGGATATTGAAGACGGTTTTATGCTGGGTTGTGATCCTGCCGGGAATATAAGGGCCATTATATACTGAAAAAGCAGAATCAAGTGAGTCGTTCCAGCCGGGAATTTGACTTACAGCTGAAGTATCACTTCTTTTGTTACTGTAATTACTGTATTTACCATTCATAACATATGCTCAAGATGTTATGGTGAATAAAGTTTTTGATAGAGGAAGAAAAGAAAAGAGAATATTGAAAAAATAAATAGATGCCTTCAGGCATCCTTTTTTCCAACAAGTTTCTTCGCTTTGCAGAACAGCACATTTTCCCCGTTCCACATATCAATATCCGGCAAAACATCATCAAAACACCTGATATTCTCAAAACCTTCCGGCTCCAGTATTAGATTCAGATCTTCAGACGCAAAGAAATGTGTCCAGAAGCGATAGACATTGAAATTGTCAGATTCATCCATCACTATGTGCTGGTACAGTATCACCTTCTCATCCAGATACAGAAATGAATCCGAAAGTATCACATATGGACTCTCTTTCCAGAAACCGCATTCTTCCATCTCCCATGTCCTTTCAGAAACTTTGTTTTTGAGGTTCCTGTCATTCAGGACATCAAAAATAAAAGTTCCACCAGGCTTTAAAGCCCTATGGACATTCCTGATGAGCATCTTTCTTTCATGTGGTCGCAGGACGCCAAAGTCTGTGAAGACCATCATCACGAGGTCGTATTTATTTTCCTCGTTGAGGTCGAGATAGTTCAGGTTCACATATTTGATATCCAGACCTTTACTTCTGGCCTGCTTTCTGGCATACCCGACTGAATTCTTCGAGAAATCAACACCTGTGACATTGTGCCCTCTTTTACCCATCATCTCGCAATACAGACCCGGTCCGCAACCGAGATCCAATATGTTCATCTTTTCCATGTTGACTGAATTGAGTATCCAGTCGACCGTAGTCTCAATACTTGACCTTCTCCGGCTTGCCAGATCTATGTCAGGATTCAGATGGATGTTCAACAACTGTTCTGATATGTGGGCATCCGTCCACATAACCGCATTTCCTTCAGCGTATAGCTGTGGTTTCTGTGTAAACTCAATAATATCTGTTAAATTCATAAGTGAGCCCTCCTTTAGGGAAAAGTCCCGGGACTCAATATCTTCGACTAACTGCTAACAACTTTTAATAGAACAGGATGCTTAGTTGTTGTTCATCAGTTGATATACTACTGGCAATCTTATTAAAAAATTGTGGTATAATTGATCGAAATTAATATTACAACAAAAAATGCAGGGAAATAATAAGGAAAATAAATACAACAAAAAACAAAAAATAACAGAGAAGAAAATTCCCCTCTGCTGTTAATAGAATTACTCGAAAGCAACGCCATCTACATACAGTGTGTAACCGTTCAGATCAATGTTGTCGGTACTTCCACTGAGTTCTGTAACGTAACTGTCACCGGTAAGAGTCCATGTGCTTGTATCATCGATTGTGACTGAAAGCACTGAAGCTGCTGTTCTGTCTGAGTTTATTGCACCGGTGTATGTTGATCCATCTGATATTGACAGGGTCATTTCGGATATTGAATCAACCATTATGTCACCTGTTGCAGTCTGGTCAATAAAGTCGACCTCACAGATACCGCCATTGGAACCTTCAGTTCCCCAGCCTCTTGAACCATCGTTGCCTGCGATTACAATGAGATATGTGTCGTCAGCAAGTGTCAGGTCAACGTTGTTCAGCGTGATTACACTCTCAGTGTTTGTGACATAGAACATATCTCCGTTATTAGATACAAGAGATCCGCCGGTCATTGTGAATGAACTGGTTCCGACTTCTGCATCACCGGACATACTCTGGTATAACATTACATTATGAATGTTCTCTGAACTTTCATCGCCATATACACCTTCCATATTTCCTGTTACATCACAATTATTGATGGTAACTGAATTCAGTCCTTCAACAACAACTGCTTCAGAGGTTTCTGCTGTAAGTATTGCATTGCTTACTGTAACATCTGCTGTGCTGTAAATTGCAGGTGCACCGGAGCTTCCACTGGTTGTGTATGTTCCGCCGTCAACAACCATTGTTCCACCGCCACGGTCACTGCGTATTGCAGCTTTTACTGTTGAGTGTACATTCAGATTTGTCGCATACATTGTTCCGCCACCGGCAACTTCGATACCGCCGGCATTTCCACCAGTTACAGTGACCTCGGTATCTTCTATGTAGATTGTTGCACCATCGTAAGCGAAGACAGCATTGGAACCTTCAGTTGTAGCTGTAACTGAACCGCCATTGATGTAAAGGATTGAATTATCAAGTGCAAGAATTGCTGAGTTCAGACCGTAAAAACTGGACGCATCACTGCTTGATGCAGAACCATCAGTTTTCTCTACGGTTACGTCTTCAAGTGTCGCAGTTACATCGCCTTCAGCTCTGATCGCATTCTCATCGTCATTTGAAGATGTGTATGTTCCGCCGTTTAACTCTTCACCGTCAACGAGAACATATGCTCCGGTACCTGTATCAACAGTAGCAGAACCGCCGCTGCCTCCCGGAGGCATACCCATGTCACCGCCTTCCATTCCATCTGGCGGGGTCATGTTTCCGTCCATTCCGGCAGGTGCTTCACCCATTTCTCCCATTTGAACATCAGATGAATTAGTATCATCACTTGATGTCTGTTCTTCCTGAGTAGTGGTACAACCGGAAGTCAGAACCACTAATATAAGAAGAACCATTAACGTATAAAATTTAAAATTCTTCACAAAAGTCCCTTCCTATTCTTTCCTATTCTTGTAATTATTCTTGTAACTATTATTAGATTTAATATTATCATGAAATTAATTTAGTGTATTTATTTAACTGAAATAATGTCAAAATATCTGCTTAAAACCAGTTAAGAGGTGGTTGTGAGATAGGAAATATCCTATCTCAAAGTTGGTGGTATTGTGGATAGTTTACAACAAATCGCTTTTGTTATTTTGTAATCATTCTTCGCTTTTTGTGTGTTTTTTAGGTAACACAGCCTTTAGCACAACAGCGGTTGCCGCTACACAGGCCACACCTTTCAGGATCTTGTGTTTCATTCATATCCTCCTTTTAGTGCCTTTTTCTTATTATTGATGGTTAATTCATCAGGCAGGAAAGCCTGAAGCAAAGCCCTGGACATTGCAAATAATAGCAATACAGGACCCACGAATGTCATCCATGTATCTCTCATTACATTTCCTCCATCGTTTTTCGTGCTTTTTTGTCAGATCACTTCAAACTCTGAATGTTAGTCCGAGTCAGTGTTCTTCTGACAAATCCCTGATTAGCCGTCTTTAATATAAGCATACTTAACAGGAAAAGAGAAAGTAAGAGGATTTAAACTAGAAATAAAGCTTTATAAAAGCTTCATTGGCAACAGGATTCTTTTCCAGCCTTTACAGATTTTACATACAGAAATAAAAGGAAAAAAACTGTCATCTGTAGAACTTCGGGCATTAGAACTTCAAGTTAAGCAGAAAAACGATTCATCGCAGATTAATGAATAACTAAAGTTATCCCGAAGGGTACGGCAAAGCCGGCGTTTTCCAATCATATAGTACAAAATAATTACATGTTGCAGTGGACTACTTTCTTCGTATGCCTTCTATAGAATTCTCAAGCATAAATGCAATTTCCCTGCACAGAGGTATTGGAATGTGCCGCCTTCGGGGATGGTTACTTTGTTTTTAGCTTACCAATTGTTTTTGTGGAAATAAAAAATGAATGGAAAATTCTTTAAGCACCTTGACCCAATAAAAATGGGGTTAATGACCGAACAAAGTCAAAGTTACAATATAATCCCAATACCAATGGGAAAATCCAATGCTTATCTGGTATCAAGTTCCAGCTTAGTTCTTCTCATCGATACCGGCTGTTCCAAAAACCTGGATCCTTTAGAGCAGGCGTTAATCCTAAACAAGCACCAGTTTACTGATATTGATTATATCATAGTGACCCATTCCCATTACGACCATGTGGGACACCTTGCCGAAATTAAAGAGAAAAGTGGTGCAAAGATTATAGCTCACATAGATGCAGTTGATAATCTCAAAAAAGGGCACACATCTTTTCCAAAAGGAACAATGCTTCCATTTAAGTTAATCAGTAATACCGGAAACCGGTTATTTTCCAGTGGCGGCAGATTTACTCCTGTTGAACCGGACATTGTGATCGAAGATGACTATGACCTTTCAACACCCGAACTGGCGATCAATATCATTCACACCCCGGGTCATACTTCCGGTTCCATTTGCGTGATAATCAACAATGAATCTGCTATCGTTGGTGACACGCTTTTCAATGTGATTCCGGGAACAGTTTATCCGCCTTTTGCCAATAACGAAGATGAACTTATCATAAGCTGGGAAAGACTTCTGACCACAGGATGCAGTATATTTTATCCAGGACATGGAAAGCCATTTTTGCGTGAGAAGTTCAGGAAATGTTTTGAAAAAAGGAAAAAGTAACTGAGATATCCTTCTTATTCCTTTTTTTTGCTGCATATATGGAGTGTCTACAGCCACTCTTCGAATTGATCCAGCTTCAGTTCATCGGATTTTAAGTCATTTTCATATTCAAGAACGCCTTTTAACGCTTCCTCGATTATTGTGCTGTTATCATACCAGATGTCACCCTGTGGGTCATAACAAACACCATTTATGAGTACTGATAGTGTTGCAGACCCTAATAAGGCCATTCTCAATTCAAATGTATCTGATGAACCCCATCTGAAATACAAAACCTTGTTACATTTTTTAAGTTTTTCATCGATTTCAGGATTTGCAAAGAAAACCTTTGATTTTCGGTTCATGATTTTTCCAAGGAAGGTTTGTTTAGGCTTTATTTCCTCTAATTCATTGTCAAGATTAAAATCATCGATGTCAAGTTCAAATCCTGTCCTGAATTCTTTATTCAGCATCTCTGGATGTAGGGAATTATGAAGTTTAATCTTAAAAGGTAAAAAACCGGAAGCATCACCAAATGAGAAATCCGGATGAATTTCACATTCCATATCAAGCTGGTTAAGTTTCTCTAACCACAAAGATATGAAGGAGTCATCGATGTCTTCAACATACAGGTACGTGTCTAAGCTCATATTAACTGCTTATTTTTGTTTTATATGTAAATCTTTTGGTTATATTGTCCAACTTCTTATGAAAGAAATGATGTTTCAGCATGCTCATTATGGAATGTGCCGCAGGCGGCGGATTTCAGACATATTATTATAATTGGCGCGGGTACGGAAAACAAAATCTGGTCTTTTTTATTATATCAAAAAATATTCAAATATTGCATTAATATTAAAAACCTATAAATATGAGTTGTTACTTTATTGTTGTCTTGACAACAGTTGTTTAAACAACTGTTGGAAAAACGGAGGACTCATCGTGCCAACAATAATGGAAAATATCAAACAGGAAGAAAACACCAGGAACACCATCGATGACGAACTTATCGCATGGGTACTTGACGTTGACAGAAGAATGGTTCTGACAGAATCTATGAAAAAGCACACGATCCTGAAGGCATCTTTCATCGCTCAGGAAACTAACAGATCAGTGCAGAACATCAGCCATGCGCTTAAAGAATTCAAAGAACAGGGATTTGTAATGTGTATCAACCCTGAAAAGTCAACCTGGAAAAGGTATACTGTCACCGATAATGGAAGGAAATTGCTGGAAATACTTGACAGCATCCGCATTTATCCAAACTAAAAAGAAAAGAGGGCTGAATACTATCAGCATCTATTCCTTTATTTTCGTTTTCACATTATTACAACCTTTTCTTGTCAAATATATTTACGCACCAACATTCTTAAATATCTGATACACAATTTGTTGCTGCAGCAATAGTTGTCATGACAACAATATAGTAGAGGAACACAAATGAAATACACACCACTTGGGGCATACATCTCAATGGCCTATCGCAGTCATTTTGTGAGAATTAATAACCAGATGAAAGAACTGGGACTCTCATCAGGCCAGTTCCATGTACTCATGGTACTTGCTGATCAGCAGGGTATTACACAGGACTTCCTTGCAGGCTCACTGCTCATTGACAAAGGAACAGTTGCCAGAGCAGTGAACATTCTTGAGAAAAACGGGATTGTCAGACGTATCACGGATGAAAATAACCGCAGAGCTGTGCTTGTTTATCTTACCGAGAAAGGCGAAGAACTTGTTCCTGAGGTAGAAAAAATAGACAGGCAGTGGGAAGAGGCTGTATTAGTTGATTTTACAGAAGATGAGAAAAAACAGGCAAAAGCACTGCTTCGCAAAATAGCGGAGAACAGCTATGCAAATGCTTACGAAAAAGGTGACAGAAAATGGAAGGAATTTCCACTGAAAGATCAGTAAAAAATAAAAAACAGAATTTGAAAAATGACCAGCGTTATGAGACACTAAAGCTCATAGTCATCCTCAGCGCATCCATGCTGACCATCATGGGTGCGGCTGCAATCGCACCGGCACTCCCGGAGATGCTGGAATTCTTTGCTGACGTACCAGATGCAGGTCTGCTGATATCCATGATAGTCACCCTTCCTGCTCTTGGAATTATCATCAGTTCACCATTCATCGGTATCCTTGCTGACAAATACAGCAGGAAGAACATGCTCATTATAGCCCTCGCTATTTTTGCGATAGTAGGAGCCACTGGCGCTGTTCTTAATTCACTCTACCTCATACTCGCTTTCAGAGTATTACTTGGGGTCGGTATCGCAGGAATGACAATCTGTGCAACAGCTCTTCTTGCAGACAACTATTCCGGTGCCGAGCTTAAGAAAAAGATAGGTCTGCAATCCGCATGCATGGGTTTTGGAGCCGTGGTGCTTGAAATTGCAGGCGGCGCCCTTGCAGATATAAGCTGGCATGCTCCATTTTACATATACCTCATTGCACTTCTCATAATCCCCGGAGCCTTTGTTTCTATCAAGGACATGAAAAAAAGTGGTTCTGGAAATCAAAAAGGACACAAGCACGTGCATGCCGATATTTCCGGAAAACAGAAAACGCTCCCGATTAAAAGTATTGCTCTTATCTATGTCGCTACATTCACGCTCATGGTACTCTTTTTCTCAGTACCGACAAAACTTCCGTTCGTACTGGATGAGAAAGGCATTACTTCTGCACTTATGATAGGTGCTCTAATATCTATTCCCGGACTTTTCGGTACGGTCGGAGCACTTGGACAGATAAAAGTATCAGGATACCTTAATGAGATGAAGACAAATCTGTTCTTCTTCATCATGCTTGGAGCAGGCATCTTCATCCTTTCCATTGCACCTGATATGACATCACTCATAGCAGGACTTATAATAACCGGAATCGCATTCGGAATAATCAATGCCACAAACCTTAGCTGGCTTGGAAGGATAGCACCGGAAGACTCACGAGGGAAAATATTCTCAGGATTTACCACCGTACTTTTCCTCGGACAGCTCGTAAGCCCCATCATCATCCAGCCAATCCTGAAAACCGGAACACTCTACGATGCATATGCTTTCCTTGGGATTGGAGGTATAGCTCTTGGACTTGTATTTGGAGTTGTCAACGTCATGGGAGTTGTCGAGCAAACGCCTGTGATCCCTGAGCACCCGGTGGGAATCGGAGTAAAAGAGTAATAAAGAGAATATAGGGATAATCATAAAGAGAGAATATTAAAAAACATATAACGAGAATAAGGGGTTCAAATAGGACTGTTAAATGTCAAAATCCTTTTAACTCCTTATGGCATAACAGGCAGAAAGTGTCGGCAGGAATTGATATATCCTGTTTTTAAGGGTGCTAAAATGGACAGGGAAATAAACATCCTCGGAGGAGGAATCAGCGGGCTTGCTTGTGCCATCATTCTTCGCAAGAACGGACATGATGTCAATATCTATGAGAAAAGGAAAGTCACAGGTAAAAGGTTTAACAGCGACTGGCAGGGAATTGAGAACTGGTCCGAAGAAACTGATGTGCTTGATGAACTAAGGTCGTTTGGAATTGACCTTTCCTTTGATTATGTCCCGGTCTGCGAACTCGACCTTCACTTTTCGGATAAGATACGCACCCTCACAGGAGATAATGCCTGTTATCTTGTAAAACGAGGCACTGCAGAAGACTGTCTTGACACATGCCTTTTGAACCAGGCAAAGAGTCTTGGAGTTAACATCCTCTATGATACAAAACCTGACGATGACACACCTATTCATGTGGTTGCAACCGGTCCTGAAAAAGGCAACATCTTTGCAAAAGGTATCAAGTTCCAGACAAAGAGTCCTGATAATTACCATATGGCATTTGGCGACGACATCGCAAAAGGTTTCTACTCATATCTGCTCATCAAGAACGGTGAAGCTACCATAGCAACGGTCTTTGGCAATAAGGATCTGCATAATTCAGAGGATTTCCTGAACAACACCATTGACTATTTTTCTAATTATTACAACCCTGAAGAAGTGAGATCCGGCAGGAAGTTCGGAGGTTTCGGATATTTCGAGATCAGAAAAACCCTCCACGATGAAAACGGTGCAATGCTCATAGGAGAAGCAGGCGGCCTTCAGGATTATCTCTGGGGATTTGGCATGAGATATGCCTTCCAGAGTGCAAACTTCGCTGCAAGAAGTATCATGACCGGAGAGTCCTATGATGATCTGATAAGAGAGAATCTGTATAAGAAGCTCAAGCATTCACATAGGAACAGGAAGCTCTTTGAGATACTGGGACCACTGGCATATCCACTGGCATATCATCTGTTTAACAGGAGCAAGGATCCGCTGAAACTGTTGAATGTTGTTTACAGATAGTCATCCAGAACAAAGGATAAGAATGTGCGTGCTGCTTGAAGCCACTCCCCTTACGCCAGAAGAGAGAGCACATGCCAACTGGGCCACGGCATGTACCCTGAAATGCATAGCCGATGCTGGAGGAGCCAGATGCTGCAAGAAAGCAACCCGCATCTCCCTGGAAGAGGGAGTGAAATACCTGTCTGATATGTTCGACCTCAACTGGCATGAAAAAGCAGACTTCTATATAAAATGTGAATATACACAGTATAACCGGGAATGCGATGAGAGTTGCAGGCATCGGAGCGATCTGTGACTCCTATTTTTTATTTATTGTAGAGTTGTTAAACTAACAACTTGAAAATGAGGGGGGGACTGATTTATAGTACACTGATTCAGTTTATTTTGTGTTTTGTGTTCTATAAGAAATCTTGGCGATGCTAGATAATGGTACAAATTCATGTCTGACAGTTGGCTCCTCAATATATTCCAAAATAAGTCCAACATCTAAATAAATAATTTTATTAACCTTATTTTTGTAAGAAATTTTTTCATCAATTTTCTCCCCATGGTCATTAAATAAGATTTCCAAATCATAGATTGGATAAACTTCATAAGCCATTTATAGACACCCCAGTATAATAACGATATTTTTGGAACGATGATAATTATAGATTTTGTTTGATGTACTATAGGCAATAGAGTTATAAAAAGAACTTTATTTATACAAGTTTAGCCAAAAAATCAAATAATATTAAAGATTTTATCCATTTGCACTAAATAAAACTTCCACATCTGCTATTTAATTAGTTTCGAAAAATCGAGTATAACGAGATCTCCAATATTTTCTGATTTTCTTTTTGCTTCATCTATTAGAGAAAGCACTGAGTCTACTTTTTCCTCTGCGTAATCTGTATTTCCACAAAAAATTGTTTCTACAGATGAATCAGAAGTCATGATCTTTATTTGGTTCAGCTCATTCCATATTTTATTTATATGGTCTATATTTATACGTGATTTATCTAATGTTTTTATATAAACCGTATACATTATTCCCATCTCCCATTATAATATTATAGCTGCTACCCAAAATACTTTTCCGTATTTATTGCTGGTGATCACCTTTAATAGGAGGATACTTTACAGCTAGTGCTCTTATTATACCTAACGTCAGCAACAATGCAGACATACCCAATATAAACTGATAATCGAACCGTTGAACATACACTCCTACTGCTATTTCACGCATAACTATTAAAATTGTAGCATCTGTTACATACGTAATTTTTATTTCTTCATGTTCACGATAATCAACAAACGTCTTGAAAAGGTCAATTAAAACAAAAATGGTGAGAACACCTGATACAATCTGACCAAAACCACCATTTAGAGATCCAAAAAACATTGATTTTGTATCCCACAATAAACTCATTACTCCTGCAAGCAAGGCCAATAACAATATATAAAGGATGACGACAGTTACGAAGTCAGTTATCCTGTTAAATATTTCCTTCTGACTTATAGTCTGTATGTTAAAATGAGTTTTCATTCAAATCTCCCTGAAAGGTTAGTAAAAATTTTAATGTCATGAGCTTGTCAAATAAATACAAAAAAATGAATGTTAATGTATTTATTTCAAAATAATACTCAAATTGTAATTGAGTGTGGCGATTTAAAGTTTATTACATTGTGCCTTAATTCTCATGAACATTAAGATTGGTGATCATTATTGCACGAAGAACTTATACGAAGTTTGTAATGGGGGTAAGAACTGTTAATGAATTGTTCGAACAGAGAGAGTTCATTCCTATTCAAAGGAATACCATATTGTCGTCTTCGGTCTGCTACCCATACTGACAATAGTTCTTGAAGTCTTTTCTGTGTCTGGCTGTTGTTTTCGCGGATAAAATAAAAGCAATCCCGAATAAAATATTTTTGCTCCTGTCTGGAAAATTGACTCTGCATTAAATGCTTGCGATAGTCTTCATTTTTTGCTTGTATTATTTCAACCCCTTAGTTTATTACATTATGTGGGTATTAACCGCCATAATTAGTAAAAAAATAATCAAATCCTTCCTAACAACTTAACATCATCAATTCAACACTGTATTACATAAACAAATAGAATATTTGATGGAAGAAAAGTAAAAAAGGAAAATCAAGATTTTGATTTTCCTAATTAATAGTTAATTGTTTACTCAGCAACTTCGCCAAATGCGAACTTGCTCAGTACTTTAGTCACTTTAATTGTAACTTCATCACCGACTTTTGTTTCTGGTACAAAAACAACAAATCCACTTACTCTTGCGATTCCGTCGCCTTCTCTTGCAATATCTTCAATAGTTACTTCATAGCTTTCTCCAGCTTCTACTGGAGCATTTGACTGCATGTTATTAAACAAATATTTCACGTCCTTTAAGTATTAGCTTAAAAAGAATACAACAATTTGGTTAAAGATACGAAAAAACAGTAAATACAGTTAAGGTAATACCATCTAGACCTATAATTATCAAAGTAGTTTAAGCCTCTAAAAGCAATCTTATTATGTTCGGATACTATATAAACATGTTCGTATGTGTAAAAACGAAATGCATGTCTGCTTTAATAATGATGATTTATTCTGAATGACTGATGAATTTCATAAATATTACTAAGATTCTTTAGAAAAGGTTAAGTATTCAATATACAAAAATGAAACCAACACATAAAATAGGATATTGTCTAAATCCTACTGCATGTGCCAGTTCCCTACTATACACTATGCTGAAAACCTTCGCATAATGCGGTAACCCCACCCTTCGTTTATATATCACATGTTTCACATGTGCATATATTAATACAACCTGCTTCTACTTAAATCAGTTGTACAACGATATTTTCAAGATCTCCTATCAGATTGTCTCCAAGTTCTGACTTTTAGAAGCATAAAGAGAGTAGCAGTACCAATTAGAATATAATCTGTATTGTCTAACAAAATGTAGCAATCAATTTGCTGAGTTCATGTATGTCATAGGGCTTTGTGACATATGAATCACATCCTGCATTCAGACATTTTTCCTTAGTTCCCAACATTGCGTCTGCTGTAATAGCTATTACATGAATATCTTTTGTCTTCATGTCTTTTTTGAGTATTTTGAGAACATCATATCCATCTATCCCTGGCAGACATATATCTAGCAATATAAGAGTAAAATTATTTATCTTGACCAATTTTAAAGCTTCTTCCCCATTTACTGCCTTCACAATCTTGCATTTCTTTTGATTTAAAAGACACATAATCAGTTCCATGTTTATTCTACTGTCTTCAACAACCAATATACTTTTCATTAAAAAACCCCACCTGCAAAGCTCTCATAATGTTGATTATTGAGACTTTACCATTTTTCTTACTATTATTTTGACTATATCTCGATTTTAAAACCCACATTAAGAAAAAATACGCATCGAGACAGATAGCTTAAAAACAAATCTAAGTAAAACATAGTGGATTAAAGAAGTTAAATCCATACTACATTTACAGCTCAAAACCCAAAATTTAAACTTTCTTTTTTATAAATGTGTGCACCATATAAAAAGGTGCTGCTTCAAACATCTCTATTATGAATTATATTCATCTTTAACCTAAATCAGCAGTCATTAAGTTGAGTAAATTCCCTTATCAATTCAATATCCGGATTAATTTCAATAGTATTGCTCTCAATATCCTGCATTTCAACCTTGGCTTCCTTTCCAAAGTAAACTACAGAATCTGCCTAAGCATGTTTCTTTTCAAGTGTTCCAATCTCCCCTCAAATCTATACCCCGGATGCTGAACACATAACAACTCAAAACAGCTCCTCCACACATCCCTTAAACTCAAGATAGCTGCGGGTTTCTACAATATTCTGCGGACCCGTAGCGAAAGCTTCCAGCATAGAGCGGTAGTACCATTCCTGTTCTTTCTTTGGTGCGTTGAACTCGTCCCAGAAGCCTTCTCCTTCCATCTTTAGTTCGCTGATGAGGTCCCTGATATTTGCAAGCTTGTCCGCACATGAGAGAAGTTTGACCTCCCGGTCAGCATTTTTTATTTCACTTATGGTGTGTTCCTTTCGCTGCTTCCAGGTCTGTGCTTTGTTACCGGTGACAGGCTGCCTGAGCTCTTCGGGTTCGGTAACAGCGTTCACGTAATCAGCAACTTGCCTGCCGTATTTCTTTGATATTGTTTCAATATCAACATCTGTGTCTTCAACAACGTCATGGAGCAATCCTGCCATAACAAGTTCAAGAGGCGCATTCTCTTTGAGAAGTGTGGATGCTACATCCATTGGATGCGATATATACAGAGTACCGGACTTCCTCATAGTGTTATTGTGTGCACCAACAGCAAATGCAAAAGCATCAGCAAGTTCTGTCAGGTCTGCCTCCTTGTGCATTTCATACTTTTCCTGAAGGTCATTAAGCTGTATCCTGTAGTTTGCCATCCTCACGTGTTCGTAGACAGTTAATTTGCCATCTATCTCTGTTGCTATCATCCTGTAAGCATCGCTGGCCCAGATCTTTCTGAAAGGTTCCTCGGACAGGTAATCAAGATAAGTGAACAGTTCGGGTGTCTCTATGGGTTCAGGAACACCGATAGTATAAATGGTGATTCCGTTCCCTTTTTTCTCAGTACTGCTGCAATACTGACTGATAAGCTCGCGTATTTTCATGATGATAACTCTCTGATAGGTGTAGATCAAGTTGACTTAATTCTTCTCATCCCTGAATTCAACATTGTAGTGACTGCCGTCACAGAATGGTTTATTTTTGGATGCTCCACATCTGCAAAGGGAATAATGGTCCTGTGTCTCGGGTACTGAGCCATCGGGATCGTTAAGTTCTATCCCTGTTACATTGTAAGGTCCGTCTTTCTGAATCGAAATCTCCGGTTCTTCCAAGTACTCCTTATGCAATTCCCCGTTGATTGTATAACTCAATGCACCGGACGGACATGACCTGATAAGAGCTGCGACATCTTCCGGATCTGCAGCATCCGGTTCTGCCCATGGATCCCTGCCCCTTTCAAAAACCGCAGGCAGGTTGTGAACACAGTAACCTACATGGCAACATACACCTCTGTTACGATGGATGCTGATATTTTTTCCAACATAAGTCTCCATTTTGTCAGGAACACGGTCTTCTTCTTTTTCCCCGGAAAAACCGATCTTTGCATGTGTTCCATCACAGAATGGCATATTCGCTGACCCTCCACACCTACAAAGTGTCATTACGGGTTTTGTCTCAATCAAAACACCCTTTGAGTTCCTGAGTGTTTTAACATCTTTAGCAATGTACGGACCATTTTTTGATACTTTTATCGAAGGTCTGAGCTCTTTATCCACTTGCACACCTCTGTAAAGTTAAATCTGTGTGCATGGGATTTCTAATTTTTGCAGGGTACATCTATTGTGACGGGAGCGACAAAAAACAGGAAACGGTATTGGTCACTTTTACATAAAATACTCCCAATTGTCCTAAAATCCCCATCAACCACAGGTTATAGATACATCTGAAAAACATACATAAAATGGTGATAAAATGTTCTGCTACCAGTGTGAAGAAACAATGAACGGGGAAGGCTGCACAAAGAACGGCATGTGCGGTAAGAAAGGAGATGTTGCAGACCTTCAGGATGATCTTATCTATTTGCTTAAGAGCATTGCATTCTACAACCAGAAAGCAAGAAAGGCAAAGATATCTGAAAATAGCACTGATGACTTTATGCTTGATGCACTGTTCTCAACCATAACGAATACCGATTTCAGAGCGAGTGGAATCCAGGAACGTATTGACAGGGGATTCAGAATACAGAGTGATATCAGGCAGAAACTTCTGGACAACAACGCACTTGATGAGAGCGACCTGCCAGAGATCGCAACATTGACCCCCGAGAACCTCAGTGACAGGAATACAGGCATACTTGCAACAGAGAATGAAGACATCCGGTCATTAAGGGAACTGTTGATCTTTGGCATCAAAGGAATGGCAGCATATGCACACCATGCCATGATGCTTGGTAATATCAATAGAAAGGTCAATTCATTTATTGAAGAGGGACTTGTGGCAACCACAGATGACAGCCTGACCGATAAGGATCTCGTGTCACTGGTACTGAAATGCGGGGAAAAAGGTTTTGATGTGATGGCAGACCTTGACAGGGTGAACACAACCGAATTCGGAAACCCGGAACCAACACAGGTAAATATCGGAACAAGAGGGAATCCCGGAATTCTCGTAAGCGGTCATGACCTGAAGGACCTGAAACAACTACTGGACCAGACAGAAGGAACCGGTGTTGATGTCTATACTCATGGCGAGATGCTCCCTGCAAACTCATATCCTGAATTTAAGAAATATGAACATCTGGTAGGCAACTATGGTGGTTCATGGTGGCACCAGAAACAGGAATTCGAGAGTTTCAACGGACCAATATTGCTGACAAGCAACTGCATAATCCCACCAAGGGAGAGCTATATTGGCAGGTTATACACCACAGGTTCAGTGGGTTATGACGGTGCCACACACATCATAGCTGAAAAGGGCCAGAAAGATTTCTCTGCTCTCATCGAGCAGGCAAAGACCTGCGAAGCTCCGATCCAACTGGAAGAAGGTACCATCATGGGAGGTTTTGCTTACAACTCCGTGTTATCCAATGCAGACAAGATAGTCGCTGCTGTCAAAACCGGAAAGATAAAGAAGTTCATTGTCATGGCAGGCTGTGACGGACGTCACAAGGACAGGCAATACTACACGGATTTTGCCGAGGCATTGCCCAAAGATACTGTCATTCTAACTGCAGGATGTGCAAAATACCGCTACAACAAACTTAACCTTGGAGATATTGATGGAATTCCAAGAGTATTAGATGCAGGACAGTGCAACGATTCATTCTCACTTATCGTTATTGCACAAGGACTTATGGCAAGACTTGGATACACCGATGTTAATGAGGCACCCATATCATACAATATCGCATGGTACGAACAAAAAGCAGTCCTTGTATTGCTCACCCTTCTGAGACTTGAGATACAGAACATTACACTTGGCCCGAGACTTCCGGCCTTTGTATCACCGAATGTCCTCAAAGTACTGGTGGAGAAGTTCAACATAACACCCAATACCACTGTTGAAGAAGATATGGAGAGACTTTTAAAATGAAACTCAACTGTTAATGTAACAGGAGACATTAGTTAGAAGAGGATTCATTCAAAAAATCAATAATAAGCAATCTAGTACTGTCCATTTGAGACAACATTCCATGTCCACCGGTATCATATAGAACCAATTGTGAGTGGTCTATTTTACTGTGGGCATTTTCTGCATGTTTGTAACTTACCAGCACATCATCTTTTGCGTGGATGATCAATGTTGGTGAACTTACATTCTCTGCAGGCACAATATATGATCTAATCATTCTTTCATCATTAATAGTGCCTTCATACCTTTGGGACATTGGATGCATTACATCAAGCATTTCTTGTGCCAACTCTCTTTGCTCCGGATTGAATGTATCATATACGTCTGTGGGTATTCCCATCAATTCCAGAATTGCAGGCTGGAAGAATCTTGTAACAAGCCAGTATCCATAATCAGACTGCTGGATAGTATGAATAATTCCAACATAGAACGGGGCTTTATCATCTGGTGCCGGACCCATACTTACAGCAGATATCAATATCAATTCCGAGCATCTGTCTGGATAATCATTGGCAAACTGAGTGGCTGACGGCCCTCCTGCCGAAACACCAACAACAATTACTTTGTCTACGCCTAAACTGTCCAGGAGAGGCTTGTAAGCTTCAGATTGCATCTTTACCGAAGCATTGTCCGGAATGTTTGATCGAAGATATCCATATCGTGAAACTGAGATGAACTTATGATCGTCCCCGAAAAACACTTTTCCCAACCAGAGACCCTGATCATAACCACCGCCTGCTCCATGTATCATTAATACAGGTGTCCCTTCTCCCTTTAAAGCATATTCAATATCTCCGTACTCTGTTTGCAAAATATTGCTGTCAGTGAGCAGCTGCTTTTGTTTCTCCGTCATTGTATTGTGATAGTCAGGATAAGTCAGAGCAATTAGTATAACCGTTATGCAAATTGAACATGCCAATACAATTAGTAAAATATTCCTGATAATGCTCTTAAGTTCTTTCAAGAATATCACTTCGAGTTGCAGTCATTATACCCCGAATTACAACCACTCAATCGTAGGAATAATCCCTATAATATTCCATAATTCAGGTATCTTATAATCTTTCCGATTTCCACTCAAAAACCAAAAATCATAAGTCTTAGTTGAAAAATGAAAAGCCAATTGACCTTGCAGGATTTATGGATATACCTGTAATCGACCCACCCACATGAATGGCAAATATGTAAGTAAATGAGTATAAAAAACAAAAATAAGGCAATCTTAAGTTATTAAGAAGAATTACCTTTTTAAATAATCTCCCTGTTTGCTTCACCAATCACCCAAACAAGACTGGCACTCAGAAGCAGCCCTCTCTTCCAATACCTGAATATTCTTCAATACCTGATTCTCAGAGAAATCCCTGTCGTTTACAAGATAATCAAACAATGAGTCTGAATCAGGTTTTTTCCACTTGAAACTGTAATCCTCTGTAACAGGAGGATTCATGAAGAATTCCCTTATCTCTTCAAGCGAAGCACATGCACGGATATCCTTATCCTCTTCTCTGATTATGGTATCGATATCACCGTGTTTTTTGATGAGTTTCAGGGCTGTCTTTGCACCCACACGGTGCATACCTTCATTAAAATCAGTACCGATGCAGATTGCAAGGTCGATCAACTGCTCACGGCTTAGTTCCAGTTCTTCAAGACTGGAAGAAAGTGAGATGTGTTCGGGAGTTTTTGTAACGTACTTCTTCTGTCCGGGTAACTTTCGCTTTCCTGTACTTCCAAGATTGCGAATGACATTCTCGGCTCCGAAAAGGAAAACATCATAATCCTGTGAGCCTACATAATCCACATCTCCACGGGAAGCCATATAGGAAGCCTGAGCCTCCGCTTCGGATTCTGCCTGCATCCATGGGATTCCCATGAGTTCAAGCAGTCTTTTAGATTCGTCAAGGATCTGCGGAGTTATCCGGGATGTTGCCTGGGCATATTTTTTCATATCCTCAAGGTTGCCTTCATCCTTTGCGATCTCATAATTAAGAGCGGCATTTTCTTTGCATTCCTTACGCTTTTCAAGAGTATCCTTTTTCATCTCCGGCGGTTTGCCGTCAAAAACGAAAACAGGTTTGATATTTGCTTCCCTGAGCCTGCTGGTTCTTGAAAAAAGACCTGTGATATGAGATACTGGATTACCTAAGGAATCAGTGAGCATTGAGCCGTCACGCTGGCGAATGGCACTGAGGAACTGGTATATCGTGTTGTATGCATCTATTGCTATTACTTTTCCTGAAAGTTCCTCGTAGGTTATCGGGTTTTTGGTGAGTAGTGTGCCTATCTGTGTGCCCATGGTATGCTCCTGAATTTTGCTACAGAATTTGGTTTAATTGATTGTGACCTGCCGTTCAATTGGCATTCTGGTTTATAGTATTATTGCATAAATGGTGAGCATAAATAGTGAGTTTTTTTTGGCTATGTAGAGATCCTACCATTATGATTTGTCGCAAATTAGGGATAACTTGAATGATCCCGAAGGGTCCGGCGAAGCCGGCGCTTTACCATAAGAACAAGTAACAAAATCTGCATATAATACCATAGAATACTTTACTCGGGGCCTTTGGTAGAATTGTCTGTATAATGTATTCATCTGATGAGTGATCTTCTGTAAGTATCATTGGAATGTGCCGCCTTCGACGGATGGTTACTTTGTTTTTATATTGCTAATTTTTGTGGTGGAACTAAAATAGGCAAAGACTGTATCAGTCACATAAACAGGATTTCTACAGAACCTTCTTTTTATCGCCCACAGATATTAATACTGTTCAAACACAATAATACATACACTTTAAAAAAATCAGGAGGAGAGTGGGCATATTATGACAGGTAGTAAATTCATTAGATGGTTTGAGGAAATTACAATTGACGACATACCATCCGTGGGCGGAAAGAACGCTTCCCTCGGTGAAATGTACAGGGAACTGACCGACAAGGATATCAAGATACCGAATGGCTTCGCCATTACTGCGGATGCATACTGGCATGTATTGAATTCAGCAGGTGTGCTTGAAGAACTTAAAATGACACTTGAGGGACTTGATATCGAGGATGTCACAGACCTTGCAAAAAGAGGAAAGAAGGCAAGGAACCTTGTGCTTGATGCCGGAATTCCTGATGACCTGTGGGAAGAGATCAAGGCTGCTTATGATAAGCTTTGTGAGCAGTACGGTGAGGATACCGATGTCGCAGTTCGCAGTTCAGCAACGGCCGAAGACCTGCCAAATGCATCCTTTGCAGGACAGCAGGAAACCTACCTGAACGTGCATGGTTATCACTCACTCAAGGATGCCTGTAACAGGTGTTTTGCATCGCTTTTCACCGACAGGGCGATCTCATACAGGGTGAATAACGGTTTTGACAACTTTAAGGTAGGGCTTTCCATCGGCGTCATGAAAATGGTTCGTTCTGACCTTGCAGCCAGTGGTGTTATATTCACAATAGATACTGAGTCCGGTTTTGAGAATGTTGTGTTCATTACGGGAGCCTACGGACTTGGAGAGAACGTGGTACAGGGACTTGTCAACCCGGATGAGTTCTATGTTTTCAAGCCGACACTGAAAGAGGGTTTCAGGCCTATTATCAAGAAGAAGAAAGGCAGCAAGGAAATAAAGATGATCTACGGACGCGGGGATTCCAGAGTGCTCACCCGTAATGTTGATGTGCCGGAGGCTGACCGGAAGAAGTATTGTATATTGGATGATGAGGTTCTGCAACTGGCAAAGTTCGCCATGACCATTGAGGAGCATTATTCCCGGAAGAGAGGCCATCACATGCCTATGGATGTTGAATGGGCAAAGGATGGTGAAAGCGGGGAACTGTTCATAGTCCAGGCAAGACCGGAGACCGTACAGTCCCAGAAGAGAAAGGATGTTCTTGAGACCTATTATCTGGATAAGAGCGCTGATGTCCTTGTTACCGGAAGAAGTGTTGGTTCTAAGATAGCTGCCGGAAAGGTTCACGTAATTCCCGATGTTTCCAGGCTTGATGAGTTTAAGGCCGGGGAGATACTGGTTGCCGATACTACCACACCGGACTGGGAACCGGTGATGAAGAAGGCTGCAGCCATTATTACCAATAAAGGAGGCAGGACATGCCATGCTGCTATTGTAAGTCGTGAGCTTGGTATCCCTGCTGTTGTAGGCGCAGGAGATGCAACGGAAAAACTGAGAGATGAGATGGATGTTACGGTAAGCTGTGCCGAAGGGGATGCAGGCAGAGTTTATGATGGCATTCTTCCGTTCCATATTGAAACTGTTGACCTGAAAGGTCTGGAGAAGACAAAGACCGAGATCATGATGAATCTCGGAAATCCCGAGGAGGCATTTGCCATGTCTATGATACCGAATGACGGCATCGGACTGGCAAGACTTGAGTTCATTATCACAAGCTACATCAAGGTGCATCCAATGGCGCTAATCCATCCTGAGAAGGTTGAGGATGAGAAAGTGCTTGAAGAAATCGAGAAACTTACCGGCAGGTATGAGAATAAGGCTGATTATTTCGTGGGAAAACTTTCACAGGGTGTCGCTACCATTGCAGCCGCATTCCACCCGAAGCCTGTGGTTGTACGTATGAGCGATTTCAAGTCCAATGAGTATGAGAGCCTTATCGGCGGCGAGTACTTTGAGTTCGAGGAGAGCAACCCTATGATAGGTTTCAGAGGGGCTTCACGTTATTATGATGAACGCTACCGTGAGGGCTTCGCTCTTGAGTGTAAGGCCATGAAAAAAGTGAGAGATGAGATGGGCCTGACCAACCTCATACTTATGATCCCGTTCTGCCGCAGAATCGAAGAAGCCAAAAAGGTGCTTGAGGAGATGAAAAAGAACGGACTTGTCAGGGGAGAGAACGGCCTTCAGGTCTACATGATGACCGAGATCCCGAGCAACGTCCTGCTCATAGACGAGTTCAGCCAGTACTTCGATGGCTTCTCCATCGGCTCCAACGACCTCACACAACTGACACTCGGCGTTGACCGTGATTCCGAGATCCTCGCATCCTCTTTCGATGAACGAGACGAAGCTGTAAAGAAAATCGTGTCAATGGCTGTGCAGGGCGCAAAGCGAAACAACAGGCACAGCGGTCTCTGCGGCCAGGCTCCCAGCGATTACCCGGAGTTTGCGGAGTTTCTGGTAAAGGAAGGAATAGATTCTATTTCGCTGAACCCGGATTCTGTGATGAAGATCGCGGTTAAGGTGTTGGAGGTTGAGAAGGGGATGGGGAAGGATTGAGAGGAAAGGGGGATTTTCCCTTTCTCATTGTTCCGTTTCGAAGTCCAAATAATTTCACATTTATAAATTTGTAGAATGTAGGCAATTCCGATTTTCGTACACAGTTATACAATCTTCGCCAAATAATGCTAAATGTGATTTATTATATAGTTGCTTGCACTTTTATTATGTGTATTTATATTTATCATGAATCCAACTATATGAACGATAAAGGAAGTGTAAAATTATGGCTAAGAAAAAATCAAAAGATCCGTTAGACTGTGGAAATCCATTAGACTGTGGAAATCCATTAGATTTTAAATTAAATGGATGCAAGACAGCCCAAGGTGCTTTCAGAAAATCAATGACTGGTGATGGCAGGAAAAAGTTTAAAATATAATATTTTTTCTCAGATAATTTAGAAAATACTATATGTGTAGATGTAATAATGTCTTTTCATTATATAAATAATAAAATAGAAAGGTAATTATTAATGGTGTCTGCAGATGATGCTTTAGAAGCTATAAGACTAATCTTTATCCTTTTAGTCGGTGGATATGTTCTTTTTACTGTAGCTAAAGCACTGATTGGGTTTTAAATATGGATTTTAATGAGCTACTTTTATTTTTAGGGATAATAGTTCTTATTTTAGTAGTTTCACGTTTCACAAGCAGTAGTACATCTAGTCCTACATATCATACAAAACCACAGTCTACAAAAGTAAAGATTAGTTCTAACCACATTATTGGTGTATCAAACATAGATACTGATATTAAAAATATTATTGATTTTCTGGAAAATGAAGTTAAACTTAGGTATGGAAAAAACAAAAAGGAAAAAGACTATCAGGATGATTTATTTCAAGCTTTTGGAGTTTTGCGAGAAAGATATGGTTATGACATAAAATACGAAGATACAAATGGAAAGCATAGAGTAGACCTTTCTATAAACGATGCTATTGGAATTGAATTGAAAGTGCATAGAGGTGGTTCACAAGTTAAAAAAGAATTGTTTAATCAAATTACAGATTATGCCCCTTACTATCATAAAATAATGGGAGTTGTTGTTAATATCAGTGAAAAAGACAAAGAAAGTGAAATAAAGGATGATATTTGCAACAAATTAAAGCAACAAAACGTAATCTCAGAGAATGATTACTACATAGTAATATTAAATATTTAGGTTGGTGATGAAAAAGACGAAAAGTAAAAAGAAAAAATAACACTTATTCTATCAGTATCCTTCACACAACTCCGACCTTTCCTTGAAATAAGAGTTTTAGGATAATGGCATATTAGCTTCATCATTCTTCTTAACATAAATGCACAAAAACAATTGAAAAATCCCATCTCCTCTCGATCATAATTAAAATTAATATATAAATCTTCTATTTTTAAACCCTTTTCATAAAATAATTCACAGTTATACGACCGCCAGTTGCTTATATTATAAGATACATATATTAGATTGGTCATAAGGGAGTAAGCTCTAAAATGAAGCAACGTTCAGAACGGAAATAATAACCGTTTGTAACGAACTTCATTTACGCGTAATTTGGTTGAAGCAAAAGCATGGAGGTGGCAAAACCAGATTCCAAATTCGGTTTCACCAACGCATAGCTGAAATGAAGCGAAATTCAGGACGGGATTAAACCCGATCCTAAAATAACCTTCAACACCTTGTGACCAACTGATCATCTTTTTTTACATTTACTAACGTTTTCAGGTTTTAGATGCAACTATTTACGATCTACAATCTATTTTCAATCTTATTTGAGTTCCAATTTTGACTTTTAACTTTCTTGCTGATACATGAAAAAAAGGCGGATATATAATAGTTTTAATATTTAAAATCATTTAAATATGAGTAACACGAATATATCTGAAAGTGGGATTAAGCCATCTGGCTTAAATTTAAGATCAGGCAGGAAACGGGAATGCCGGCCTGTTAGAGAATCTGTTACATTGACTGATCAACTTGTGTTTCATATCATGAAGCACACAGTAACAGGAAAAAAGGAGTTGTGAAAAATGGGGTCTTTAAAAAAGTGTCCGGAATGCCTTGGGGAGCTTCACAGGTTGCCAAACGGCATACTGGTCTGTAAAACATGCGATTACTGGACAAGAGAGAACAGCGCAAGACTTGACTCTATAATGTTGTTCGAAGAAGCTGTACTGACTGAAGGAGGACTCTGAATGGAAAACCAAACAGGAAAATCCTGCAAGAAATGTAAGAACATGCTAAAGAAGCAGAAACTTGGAATGAACATCGTTTATTACTGTTCCAACTGCGGATGCATGACAAGTGCCGACCTTCTATAATGATGGTCACCGGTTGACTTTTTTAGTCTGCGGATTTTTGTGGAGTTAGCTGGTTTGCTATAGACTCTGCAATAAAACTATATGGTCAAAACATAGATCATTATGAATAACTTCATATACTTTATTAATATATTAATTCTACTGTATTATTAAGGAGGTAGTTTTATGGCAACACATTACATTAAAAAGATAGGAGTACTATCACTTGGAAAGATCTTTGGAGCACTCTATGGAATAATGGGACTTATCCTGGGAGCCATGATGAGCCTGATGTCTCTTACAATGGGAACCGCCATGGGTAACGAAGGAGCAGCCATGGGACTGCTGTTCGGTGTCGGAGCAATAATCACCCTGCCGATATTTTATGGAGTAATAGGACTTGTCTCAGGAATAATAACAGCATTGATCTTCAACGTAGTAACCGGATTTGCCGGCGGCCTTGAGATCGAGTTGGACTGAGAACTAAAACTGAATAAAACAAAGCAACCATACGCTGAAGGCGGCACGTTCCTATGATTCTGAACAGAATATCGTTCAAGACATTATTGAATACATATTGAGAATTTTGCAGAAATTCCACGAAGAAAGTATTCCAGGTATTATGACGAATATTTTGTTATTCCTGATGGGAAAGGCCGGCTTCGCCGGACCCTTCGGGATTGTTTAAGTTATTCTTATCTGTGAGGAATCGGTTTACCAACTTCACACAATTTTTTAATGATATGATTTCGACAGAGCCTTTTTTTACTTAATTAATGCCATTATTGTGATCACATCATTTTCCAAACGATGATAACCGATTATAATCGACAATTAGCAGCGTATCCGCAGATTATGATATACAATTGCAAAATACCAATGCAACACTCCACATTATACTACTACCCGCACTAACTCCTAACTATCAATAACTTTTTATTCATAATTGATATTTTATTACTTATTTAGGAGATGGATGTAAAAATGACAAAAGTTAGCGTCACAAAAATCAGCCCTTTATCCCTGGGAAAGGTCATTGCGCTTGTCACAGGAGTAATAGGTTTCTTTTTTGGATTATTTGGATTGTTGTTCATGGGAGTACAAACAGCAGCAGGCATTGGAACCTCTGAAATAGTAGCAATGCTAAGTATGGTTCTGCTGGCCCCAATCATCTATGCGATCTTTGGTCTCATCACAGGTCTTATTGCTGCAATCGTATTCAATGAAGCAAGCGGATTCATTGGCGGACTGGAACTGGAAATAGAAGAGATCTAACAAAGAACGTATGGTCTAATGTGAAATCATCCGTAAACGGAGTGGGAAATATGCCGACTATGAATGTTAAAAAGATAAATCCCCTGTCAATGGGCAAAATACTTGCACTTTACTCAGGGAGCATAAGTTTCCTGTTTTACTCACTATTGAACCTGGCAATAGTACCTTTTTTAATAGAGAATGGTGGCAGGTACGGACTTATTGTAGGAGTTGCCAGAACTGAAATGATAATTACGTTACTCACGTATCTTTTTGTACCAATATTTTATGGAATAGCCGGTTTTATAGCAGGCATAACAATAGCTATTGCATACAATTTTGTGAGTGAACATTCAGGCGGATTTAAACTGGAAATTGAACCGGAGAGAGTTGATGCTTGATTCCTTTATCTGCCAAAAATCCGGAAAAGTGAGAAAAGCATGATTATCAAAAAAATTAATGTTCACACATTTGCTAAAAATGTTGCAATTTTTTTTGCCATTCTGTTTGAACTCCTTGTAATCATACTAACGGTTCCATCATCGCTATCAGAAATTGGAAATGATGAACTATTGTTAATAGCAGGAGTGATACTGATTGCACCTTTTATCTATGGAGCGATCGGGTATATCACTGGAACATTCACCGCGACCATATTCAATTATATTGCTGGAATTATCAACAAGTCATAAATTATAGGATAAAAATGAACGTGAAAAAGCCCGATATATCGATTATTAAGGCTTAATTAGAAGAAAAACACATGCTTTTAGCTCTTTGTCTGTCGATTATTCTAGTTATCTTGATTTATGTTAATGAGTTAGTGATCTTTATTTTCCCGATAGTTCCCATAATCTACGGATGGAAGACAAGAAACGTGTTGGGTTCTGTTTTAATCGGAATGCTTCCTATATTCCTCTTCTTCCTTTATTTGTACATAAATAATCTGGATATTTATACACCCGATCGATTAAAATATGTGCTACCATATATTTTTAAACTTATGGCAATTGGAGGAATCAATGGTTATCTAGCCTCAAAGCTCCCGAAAAGATACTCTATTCCTTTAGTTATAATTTGGTCTTATATCTGGTATATGTTATTCATCTCAGGAATAGACTAACAGAAACGAAAAAAGGAAACTAAGGTTCTATCCATACCTCAAGCACTCTGTCCTTTATCTCATAATTCTTTACAGTGGTTATCTTCATGTCCTTTGGATTCTCGATCCAGCCAAGGTCATAATCTTTCTTTTCCCTGCCACCGCAGCAGACCTTCCTTGTGATACCAAGGTTCAGCTTAACACGGTCAACATCGGCTTCGTTGATCTCTTCAACTTCATCCTGGTATCTTCTCTGAATTAGGATCATAGGAATTACCCTGTAAAAATATGACATCCTCAGAAGATAATCGTTTCCATATACTGCAATTATTGTGGCAATTACAGCAGCAACCACGGCAATAACTACTATAGCAACAAATCGTAACTACAACAGTAGTTTTGCCAGCAAAGGAGCCAGGAACACAGTCACAAGCCCGGCAATACCGATTGCAAGTCCACTCATTGCGCCCTCAGTCTCACCAAGTTCAACAGCCTTTGTCGTGCCAAGAGCATGGGATGAAGTACCGATAGCCACACCAAGAGCCACCTTATCTTCGATTTTGAACAACTTGCACACCATTGGTCCAAGCAACACACCTGCAATACCGGTGAAAACTATTGCAGCCACAGTAACTGAAGGTAAACCTCCAAGCTGGTTGGAGATCTCAATACCTATCGGAGTTGTAACTGACTTTGGGATCATGGAAACGCTGAGTATCTCATCAAGTCCGAACATCTTGCACATAACAATGATACTGGCTATGCCTGCCGCTGAACCGATGCTGATCCCTGCGATTATCGGGACTACATTCTCCTTTAGCAGACTTATCTTGCGATAAAGCGGAACGGCAAGAATGACAGTTGCAGGCCCGAGGAAGAATGATATGAACTGTCCTCCGTTGTTGTAGTCATCAAAACTGATGTGAAAGCTCAGAAGCAGGGCTATTATCATAAGCATGCTGAGAACAAGCGGGTTCATCAATGGTGAGCCGGTCTTTTTGTATATCTGAGCACCTGCATAGAATGTCACAAGTGAAATCCCTATACCAAATACAGGAGACTGCACAAACTGAGTTATGATCTCACTCAACGGACTGCCTCCTTTTGATGAGTATCTGTACCGTTGCACCGGTAACAACTGCAATGATGAATGTTGAGACCACGGAGATTATAAAAAGGGCAGTCCATTTTCCTTCAAGTACCGTAAAGCATGTGATTAGTCCCACTGCTGCCGGGATGAAGAAAAATGACAGATGTTTTAGCAGGAAATTGCTTACATCCTCGATCATGGAGAGCTTGACGACTCCTGTGAGCAGAAGTACAAGGAGTAAGACCATTCCCAGAACATTTCCGGGAACAGGAATATGAAAGAAACTGTGGATCAGGTCACCAAGATAGCATATTGCTAAGATGATGGCGAACTGGAGAATATATTTCATTTAAGGTCACTTGCGTTTTTAAGTATTCGTTACAGGGCTGCATTATTTGCAGCCTGATGGAATGCTATAAGGTAAGTAGCAGATATTAGTGTTTTCGGTTCACTGAGATACCGGAACATATCAGCTACATAAACTGCCTGAGTGATAAACTGCTATCCGACTATCTTCTTGTTCCAAATTGGGAAGGTGAGCCGCTTTTGTTTTTGCCCTGGCTTGCGCCGCTCTTTCTGGCAGATGAACCTTTACTTCCGGAATCGTTCGATTGTGTGTTCTTAGATTGAAAGGTCTTTGCCTTGATATTCTTCTTTGGTCTGCTGCCACCGGAAATGTTTTTATCGGTGTTCCTGGCATCTGCAGCATTGCCTGTGCCTTTGCTTTTACTGCTACCGGCACTATTCCTTCCACTACCTTTACCATTGCCTTCGCCCTTTTTGCCTCTGCCCTGTTCTCTTTTTGCACCAGAACCAGAACTTCCTCCTGGCCTTCCCTGCTGCCTTGGTGCAGGTTTTGCCTCATCGCCGGTGGCATTCATAGCTTTGTCGGAATGGAATTCATGTTCTGCAACATCGATCTCCATTCTGATGAGCTTCTCTATGTCACGCAGGAACTCTCTTTCATCAGCAGCACAGAATGAGAATGCAGTTCCGTCAGCACCTGCTCTTGCTGTGCGGCCGATACGGTGAACATAGCTTTCAGGAATGTTTGGCAGGTCGTAGTTGATAACGTGGGAAATATCCTCAATGTCAATTCCACGGGCTGCGATGTCTGTTGCCACAAGTACACGAAGCTGTCCTGACCTGAAGTCCTGAAGAGCTTTTGTCCTGTGTGTCTGGGACTTGTTCCCATGAATTGCATCGGCAGCGATCTTGTTCTTGTTAAGCATCTCTGCGACCTTGTTAGCCCTGTGCTTTGTCCTGGTGAACACAAGGACACATTCCAGATGCTTGCTTCTGAGGAGCTGGAGGATGAGCTCATTCTTGCTTTGAGAATCAACGAAGAATATGAACTGGTCTATGCGTTCTACAGTTGTTGCCTGCGGAGTTACTTCAACTGTTACAGGGTTGGTCAGCATCTTCTTCGCGAGCTTTGAGATGTCATGAGACATAGTTGCCGAGAAGAAGAGTGACTGCCTCTTGTATGGCAGCATTTCAACTATTTTATAGACATCCTTGACAAATCCCATGTCAAGCATCCTGTCCGCCTCATCAAGCACGAAATACTCGACCTCAGAGAGATCTACATGTCCCTGGTCCACAAGGTCAAGAAGCCTTCCGGGAGTCGCTACAAGTGAGTCTACTCCCTTTGAAATGGCTTTTACCTGAGGAGCCTGTCCTACGCCACCAAAAACAACAGTGTGTTTGAACTGGGTGTATTTTCCATATGTTGAAAAACTATCTCCTATCTGCGCTGCAAGTTCCCTTGTTGGTGCGAGCACCAGTACACGCGGACTTCCCCTGCGTGTCTTTTTGTGAGCACCTGACATGTTGTGCAGGATTGGTAATATGAATGATGCGGTCTTGCCGGTACCTGTCTGGGCAATACCGATCATGTCCTTACCTCCAAGAAGATGTGGTATGGACTGCTGTTGAATAGGTGTAGGGGTTGTGTACCCTTCCTCTTTTAATGCGCGTTGAAGCGGGTAAATTAGATTAAGATCATCAAATGACATGTGAACCTCAGTTGAATTCAGTAAAATCAGATGTTTGAGACATATTGCTGTCTACAATGTAAAATTCATAAATATCCGTTAATTTATCGATTATGCTTTCATTTCTACACAAACGATACCAACAAAGTTAAACAGTCAAAATCTTAACAGAAAATGAGAATGCTAACTTCAATAATTTATTTAAAAAATTGTATGGTGCTCCGGCCGGGATTCGAACCCGAGTCTTCGGCTCGAAAGGCCGGAATGATTGGCCGGACTACACTACCGGAGCACGTTGATTTCGCTTTAGTGAAGCGACTCCAACATGGTATATATTGTATATAAACCTTTCGCCATAATCAGCACATTTCACCTGTTTCTGGATTATCATTGAGGTTTTCAACCCATGCAGTGAGCTTTTCACAGGACTCTGGCTGGCATGCATCCCTGCAACCTGCGCAAGGAGAGAACATTTCTCCTGACAACAGGAGATCGAAGCAGGGCTTCTCCTCTTCCTTTACTTTCAGAAGGTAAGTCCTGGCTCCATTCGAGACAGCCTGCTCACGGATAATAAGTTCCTCATCGAGAAGCTTAGAAACAACCCTGGAGCATTTACGACTATCTATCTCCAGCATCTTCCAGAGTTCATTCTGGAAAACACCTTCTTTGCTGTCACGAATCAGATTATATGCAGTCTCTTCGATACTCATGCTAGTTTCCACTGAGAGTTTATTCTTCCATTGGAACAACAAGAATGATATTGTTTCCACGCAACACGACGGAACCAAGGGAACGCAGACGCTCACCGTTTGCGACCTCTACAGTGTCGACCATATGAAGATTCATATAATCGTCTGCACTTTTTAAAGTTCCTTCGAGAAGGTGAAGGTCACCTTTCATCTCTACCTGGACCTTGGATCCAACTAATTTCTGGACTTTCTTACTTGGGAACAAAATTAATCCTCTCTTTCATTTAAAAAGAATATTACTGAAACTATTCAGTTTACAGGCTAATATAAATAGCCAATATTGTATTTATTCTTGGCGACATACTCCTGCATAAAGACTGAATATTAGCCACAATCAACATGTATAGATTTCTGGCATAAATAATTGACAGTTCAAATCTAAATTACATATATCCTTCTATCTCAGTACTGTCCTGAACAGCCTCTGGTTTCTTCTTAACGCCAACCTGCGGCCTTGCAATAGGACCGAATGCAGCTTCATAGTTCTGAATATGCTGATTTAACCAGCGTACAAGTTCAACGGCTGCCAGAGGTGACATAATTACCTCGGTCTCAAGTCTTCTCTGGATGACCTGCTCTCCGGCCTTGTCCGTTGCCATTGGCATATCATTGTAGAAACCGATCCTGAAGTCATACGGACTGTGACCGCCCACAGCACCGATAGAGTATACCTGCTTGAAATCCTCAGGCTTGTGAAGCTCAATTCTCACTGTCTTCTTTTTCTTAGCATCTTCCGGTTTATCGCTCATTACAACACCTTCGTTTTTTTCTTTGTCCATAATATCATATCCTCACAGCACTCTAATCTGGCAACATAACTATTATAATTTTTGATTTCACCCGCAAGAGAAAAACAGTTATCCCTCAACCTGCCTTCTCAAACTTTTTGCTCTGGCTGAGATCTCACGCTTGGAATAAGCCGCAGCTATCATCTCTACAGCCTCAAGGTTACGCACCACATTATCAAGATAACCAAGCACATCACCCGGATAAGCAGTTACACCATAAAGATGCTCAAGCTTTTTCACGATACCTTCCGGCTCATATCCTTCAGCCCTGATAGAGATTATCTTCTCAGAGAACTTGCGTTCCGCACAACCGCAATACGGAGAATCACGGCAATTACAGGTAAGGAAATCTGCGGCAAACTCGAACAACTGGTCACGCAAAGTAATATCCAGTTTATCCATATTCTCCCCTTCAAAAAGAATATCAAGGGAAGCGCCCTGGAACACCCTTGAAGGGAGGTTCACATTCAGAGCAGAAGAGATACGATTCGCATACTTGTAATAGACCGAATCAAAGAATTCGATATTTGAAACCGTAACAATAGGATCCTGTTCCACAAGAACAGAATCACGTATAAGGAACGCCTTAGAAACCGACAGGAAGTGACCTGCTGCAATCTTGCCGAATTTGGTGAGAGATACCAGGTCTCCTTTTTTATGAATGAACTTATTTTTGGCAAGCTTTTCAAGCAGGTAATTAACATTAAAATCTCCCAGCATAGATGAATGGATAGTTTCCAGATCCTTCTTTGATGAAGTCACAGCAACCGAAGCAAGAACTTCCTCAAGCTGTTCATCTTCCCCGTACTCAACCTTTGTGTGCTCCATCTCGCCTTTTAGCAGTTTCAGGGCAACAGCATCCTCGGAATCACCCTTATCACCTGAATACTTCTTATTCGGAACAGCCAGAAGAATAACTTCACCACGGTCATGATAATCCGGCCTTCCTGCACGTCCGAGCATCTGCAAAAAGTCCTGCATTGTGAGCCACTCAATACCCATCGCAAGGGACTCGAATATAACCTGAGAGGCCGGGAAGTCAACTCCCGCAGCAAGCGCGGCGGTTGTGACCACAACAGGCAATTTTCCTTTCAGGAATGCTATCTCGGTCTTTTTTCGTTCCTGGCTTGTAAGACCGGCATGATAAGGAGCAGCAAAAATCGGAAGTGCCTCAGCTATACGATGGCAGTTTCTTCGGGAATTTGTAAAAATGATGGTCTGTCCTTTATGTCCTTTTGACGAGGTAGTGGCAAACTCCTCCCTCACAAGCCGGGTCATTATCTTATTTTTGGAATGTTCCGGACACAGAATGAGATGCCTCTCTATCGGCACAGGACGATACTCGTACTCCACAAGCCTTGCATTAAACTGCTTTGCACGCAACTGAGGTTTTGCCACGGTAGCAGAAAGATAGATGAACTGGGCACCTGGTGCAACATATTTCAGTCTTCCAATAACACCGTCAAGTCTGTGTCCTCTTTCAGAATCCTCAATAGTGTGCACCTCATCGATTATCACAGTACCTATCTTACCAAGCAGATCAGCACTGCCGGTTCTTAGCAGGTAATCCAGACCTTCGTAAGTTCCAACAATTATCTCAGAATCCAGTGTCCTTTTCATTGAAGCATTCTTTGCGGTCTTGATACGGGCACTTCCAACCCTGATGGATGTTTTCAGACCTATTGGAGAGTATCTTGTTGTGAACTGGTCGTATTTCTGATTTGCAAGAGCTACAAGTGGTACAAGGTAAAGCATGCGTCCTTTAGCACGCAGTATATTCTCAATTCCTGCAAGTTCAGCAATCAGTGTCTTTCCGGTAGCTGTCACAGAAGTTACAAGCTGATCCTGGCCTTTTAGGAGACCATTTTCTATGGATAATGACTGGACCGGCAGGAGTGTCTCAGATTTTGCAAGCAATATCTTCTTGAAACTCTTATGCAAAGGCAGATCCTTTATCTTTCCCGTAGGAACCTCTGTATTTGCTGCAATGGAATCAAACCTTGTAAGCTCGCGGTCAAGGTCTTCAGGACTTACCATGGCCATTGTACGGTCAAGGTCCTTTGTTTTGAGCATAATCTCTTCAAATCTCTGGCATGCCTCATCAGCATAGTTCACCTGAGAGCTTTTAAGCATCCTCTTAAGCTCTTCCCTGGCACAGTCCTCACAGATCTTATCCTTATGGTATTTTATGGAGTGTCTGTTCAGGAAATTGAACCTGTTCTTCAAAAGACAGAACCTGCAAGCATTAACAACATCCGCACTGAGCTGGAAACCCTGGAGCATTTCAACGAACTCTGCTGTCTGTTTCTCATCACCGTCCCTGGCTATCATGATGCGGTCAGCTATCCTCAAAAGATCTACGAATTCCGACGGAGGTTTATATTCACCTTTTCCGTCGCTTTTTACCTTGAACTTATGTGGCCGCGGGCCTGCATCGGTATTCCTGAGGATGAGTTCACCGACAAAAAGAGGAATCTTTTTCCTGTCACGTATCGGCAGAATGATTATCTTTGACCTTTCAGGGCTTGCAAGTATCCAGAGCGTCATTGCTGCTCATTGATGACTTTCAGTTTATAAAAACTATTGGTACTGAAAGAAGTACAATGGACTTGGTAAAGATTGTTTCATGTTACCTAAACCGTAAAAGAAGAGTTTTATAATATTAAAACCAATATAAATGTAAGCAATGCAGAGGATATATTATGCTTGATCCTAAAAACATGCTCGAAAACGAAAACGCTACTCTTGGTGCTGAAGACTTCAGAGATAATGCTGAAAGCTCTCTGTATGACAGCATCAAAAAACCGGATAAGAATCAGGTCATACACAAAGGAGTTCAACTGAAATCTACCGGTATATTTGTTCTGGACAGAACACTCGGAGGCGGGTTACCAGCAGGTTCGCTTACATTTTTCTCAGCTGATCCCCGCTCCATGTCAGAAGTATTCCTTTACCAGTTCACCCAGTCCAGAAAAACATATTACTTCACGACCAACAGAAGACCAAGATTCGTATTAAATGATGTCATTAACCTTGGTTTTGATCCTTCGAACATAATATTTGTGGACATATACAGCGAATATTACTGTACCTCATGTGGAGAGATCTCCGACAATCTGAATAACGAGTTCATAGATTCAAAAATACTGGAATTCACTGAATACAACCTGCGTAACATTGCAAATGACTCCAGTGGAGAGGATGTAAACATAATCTTTGATTCATTTTGTTTCTTTACAGGACTTATAGCTAACAAGGGACTCATAAAACAGTTAATTAACGTCATTTATGAAACAACAAAAGAACTTAATTGTCTAACTTACCTTTACGGGTCGACCTGTATTTCCAATGAGAATCTCAAGGCTTTCATTTATAGTTTGTGCGATGTGATATTCGAATCCATGCTGGACCAGGGTGCCGACAAGGTAGTAAGTAAACTGGCAATACCTAAAATAAGAGGAATGATACCTAACACTGAGGTTATAAAGTTCAAGATCGGCGATGGTGTCCAGATAGATACTTCAAGGGATATTGCCTGATCGATATAAAACCCAGTTTCTAGAGTTCTGCATCTGAACATGCATATCTGCAATTACATGACGGCTTTTCAGGAAGTGCACAAATTACGCTTGCCAGGATATCCTGCAACCTTTCTTTTATTTTTTCAAGGGTATCAAGGACATCGCTTACTGTCATTTTTCCGTTTCCAAGGCCACATGCGTTATTGGTAATTGTACAGATGGAAGCATAACACATGTTCATCTCCTTTGCAAGAACTGCTTCCGGCAGACCTGTCATTCCAACAACATCACCGAACTGTCTCATCATACGGATCTCAGCCCGGGTCTCAAAACGCGGACCTTCGGTACAGACATAAACACCTTCCGAATATCCGATATTGTTCCTTTCAAGATAATCGGCCATGAGTGTTCTGATCTCAGGACAGTATGGTTCAGTAACATCAGCATGGACGGTCCTGTCATTGTAAAATGTGGAGGGGCGCGTACGTGTCAGATCCACAAAGTCTTCCGGCAGGAAAAAACTTCCAATGGGGTGATTCTTCATTGTTCCAACTGAATTTGTGGAAATAACCCTTGAAATGCCAAGTTCGTGTATAGCATAAATGTTTGCCCTGTAATTGATCATATGGGGTGGAAGATGACCATTACTGCCTGAATGTCTTGGCAATAATGCGACATTCTTATCACTAATAGTACTTAGATAAACTGTCACATCACCATAAGGAGTGCTGACCGTTAACTCATCTGATATCCCTTCGGATGGAAATGCAACACCACCTATCAAAGCAGCCTTAAGATCCAGATCCCTGTAATCATTCACATCTTCTTTATAATCCTGTGAACTGTCGGGAGATACAATACAATTGAGTTCTTTTTCCTGCATGTTCCTACCTTTTTGATCTTTTTCCTTTTTCCTGGGATCTGCTGGAAACCCTTATACCTGCCAGTGCAAGAATTATGGCAAACACAATGGAATATACAAATATCTGCAAGCCATCCTGCAGACCTGTTTGGGTTCCGCCCATTACCGGATCCATGGATGTAAGATAACTTGTAGCTCCCCATAAGAGGAATCCCAATGACGTAACAAAGAACACAGGGCTCATATACTTGCCAGCTGGCTCTGAACGCTGCCTGCAGTCGATGATCTTACCTGCATCCGCAAAGAGGATCGCCAGTACATATATCCAGATAGTGCTATGGATAAATGATGTGAACAGTGGAATAATTCCGTAATACCAGATTCCCTGTGAAGTATAAAGCGACCATACACCCATCAGTCCTACTAATGTGGCTACCAGCATCAGAAGAGCTGCTGTTGCATAGGTGAAAAATGTCAGCCTGCCTGAATAGAATGAATCTTTCAGTTTTTCCCAGTAAAGGTCTACTGTATCGCTGAAACCTCTGTAAAGCATGTAAAGACCCACAGCTGCCAGAATACCTATTATAGCGCCCTGGGAATAGTCAATAAGAAGGAAGAATGCATAGATAAGAGCCGCAAGACCCAGAGGTACGAAAAATGTCTGGGATATCTTCGGGTCATTGAATGCATGTTTGATTATGTAATAAGTACTTTCGAGATTCGCACTCTGCATCACTACTATACGCCTGACAGAATCGATCTTCATCCTCGACTGGACAATTGGAAGTAATGTTTCATCCTCTGCGCCATCGGAAACAAATATGGCGGATTCTGCAGGGAACTTCTTCAATAAAATATCTAGTTGGTTTGCTATTTTCTGGTCTGATATGATACCGATATTGCGGTCACCTGCAAGGGTGATTATCTCTGCATCAACTCCTTTTGCCAGCAGTTCATCAAGTATCTTGACACCGCCAAAAATGGTATTGGTATCTGAATCCTCAGGGTCTGCAGTTGCAAGTTTCACTGCTGCTTCTATGTTTGCTTCCCTGCCTATAAGGGGACCTATTATGTTCGCTTTGTCCCCAAGGTCATTATCCCTGTCAATACAGATTACCAGTGTTTGCATGCAATTCCTGTAGATATTTATAATGAAATTATAAATAGATTCTGATAAAACGACAACTGTAAGTAACTTAGAAAAAAGATAAATTGAGTTTTAAAAGACTCATTCGTTTAGTTTTTCAATAAGCAGACGAGCCCATTTTAATTTTTTCTTCTTTATAGGATTGACATTCACATCATCAAAATCAAATCCAACAAGAGTTATACTGGCCGCACCAAATTCCTTTGCCAGATAAGCGCACCGGTCTCCGTCACTGAAACCACCGAAATTGAAAACATTTTCCAGAGGAGCAGCCTGGGTGCTTCCTATGATCCTGTTCAGCCAGGGAACGTAGGCATAGAGTTTGTCAATGTTATCGCCATGACCGTGTACCACCATAATTGCGCCGGCTTTGTTGGCAATGATCTCTTTTTCGACATCACCGTCAAGATCGGTCACTATGATATCCGGAATAAAGCCTCTGTCAACAAGTACAGCAGTAGCTCCATCAGCTGTTATTATCACAAAATCATCAGGATCGATGAGTTCAAGTTCCTGTGCAAGAACAGGAGCATTCCCGCAAACGAGAACGTCTTTTCCTTCAATAAGAGTTTTTAATTCTGAAATATTTACAGAATTTGAGGAATCAAGCATAGCAGAGAGGATGAGAGCAGCCTGCTCATCACCTTCCATGCTAAAGCCCATGTCCTTTAGTATGGACTCGTAAATGGGTTCCCATTCATTGAAGTCCATTGTAACCTCAATTTGCTTTTGTAATGCCGATGGTCATTGATATGCCTTCGACATCCCAGTCCTTTTCAAGTGAACCTGCTGTGTCAACATCAAGACCAATTACCTGAACGTTTGCACGGGTTTCCTTTGCAATGAACTGCTCGCGGTCAAGTACAAGGTCAAGTACCCTCTGATCGTTGATCTGTATATGGGACTTGATATTGTCATCCACTGCAAGATTGAGTTCTTTCCTCATGTCCTGCACTCTGCGGATAACTTCCCTTGTGTAACCTTCAGACTCGATCTCACGGGTCAGGTTGGCATCCACATAGAGTATACCTGCACTGGACTGCGCACTTGCAACCATTTCAGGCAGTGTCTCTATGAAATTGACCATTTCAGGTTTGATAGTAGCAGTTCCGCCTGCAATCTCCAGTTCACACTGGTCTTCCAGAGCAAGTGCTTTCTTAAGCTTCATTGCATCTGCCTGTTTAATCGCAGCCACGACCTTGCCTGCATCGCCCTTGAATACCGGACCGATCTTTCCTGGATCAGGATTCGCCTCAAATCCAAGTTCATCCCATGATTCACCTACTCCGGTGAGCACAATATCCTTGGAGTTGGTCTGGTCCATAAGTACGAATTTCAGGTTTGTAACCGCGTCTGCTGCCTGCTGGTTCACAGGACTGAGAACTATGCGTGATACAGGCCACCTGAGCTTCCTTCCGACCTTCTGGCGGGCATTGGATGCGGATTCCACTATTGAGCGGATCATGTCCATGTGAACTTCAAGTTCCCTGTCAACAAGGCTTTCGTCAACCTGTGGCCAGTCGGTCATGTGAATTGTGACCGGTGCATCAGGATACACATTTCTCACAAGGTTCTGGTACATTTCTTCTGCCAGGTGTGGCATGAATGGTGCGATAACCTTTGCTGTCAGTACGAATACGTCATAGAGTACACGATAAACTGCAAGCTTGTCCGGGTCATCTGCCTCTACCCATGTCCTTGGCCTGATAAGCTGGATATACCATCTTGAAAGGTCTTCAAGCACGAACTCGTTGATAGACCTGAGTGCCCTGTGCAGTGTGCACTTTGACATGGCATCGTCAACCTCAGCAACAAGTGACTGTGCTCTTGAGAGAATCCATCTGTCTTCCTTGCGAAGATGTGGTTTTACAGATTCAAGTGAAACCCTGGATGGATCGAATTCATCGAGAACCATGTAAGGCAATGGGAAGCGATAGACATTCCAGAGAATGTTAAGTGTCCTGTGTATGTTCTTGAGTTCATCCTTGGCGAATTTCAGGTCGTCCCATGGTGCGCTTGATGAAAGCACGAAACTCCTGAGGGAATCTGCACCGAACTCGTCAATGACCTCTCCCGGAGCAACAACGTTCCCAAGACTCTTTGACATCTTCCTGCCTTCACCGTCAAGGGTGAAACCGTGCATAAGAACACTCTTGTAAGGTGCCTTACCGAAAGCTACCATACTTGCGCCAAGCTGTGAGTAGAACCATCCGCGTGTCTGGTCCTGTCCTTCTGTGATAAAGTCTGCAGGCCACCATTTATCGAAATCTTCCTGCTGTTGTGGGAATCTCAGTGTTGCCCATGAAGCAACTGCTGAATCGAACCATACATCGAAAACGTCTTCAACACGCTTCATCTTGCCGCCGCACTCACAGTCAAGCAGAATATCATCTACATAAGGTCTGTGAAGCTCAATGTCATCACTGACACCTGACATTTCCTGAAGTTCTTTCTTGGTACCGACCACGTGCATCTTGCCACAGCTCTTACACTTCCAGACAGGTATCGGGATACCCCAGTATCTCTGACGGGATACACACCAGTCACGTGCTCCTTCGATCCAGTCCTTGAACCTTGCTGAACCCGCCCATTCAGGATACCATTTTACCTGTGCGATCTCTGAAAGCATCTGATCCTTAAGCTCACCGATCTTGATGAACCACTGTTCAGTTGCCAGATAGATGATCGGGGTCTTACAACGCCAGCAGTGTCCGTACCTGTGCTCGATGGTACCTTCTGAAAGCAGGTTTCCACGTGCGTTAAGGTCTTCAATGACTACCTTGTTAGCTTCACGGATGTGCATTCCGGTATATTCACCGGCTTCTTCGGTATAGCGACCATCGGAGCCGACAGGACAGAATATCGGAAGACCGTTCTTCTTACCAACTTCAAAGTCGTCCATACCATGTCCGGGAGCAATGTGTACACAACCTGTGTTCTCTGCAGTTACAAAGTCTGCAAGATAGATGCTGTGTTTCATCTCTGCCTGCTTTGGCACCATATCTGCGATAGGACTTTCGTATGAGAGTGATATGAGATCCTCACCAAGCATTGTTTCGAGAACTTCGTAATCTGTATATCTGCCCTTTCGAAGTACGTTCTCAACAAGCTCGGAAGCAACTATGAGTGTTTCCTCTTTGCCTTCTGCATTTACCGCTTTTACCCTTGAGTACTCAAAGGAAGGATGTACTGCGACTGCTACGTTTGAAGGAATGGTCCATGGAGTGGTGGTCCATATGACCACAAAGGTGTTCTCCTCACCGATTATAGGGAATTTTACGAATATGGAAGGGTCTTTCCTTTCCTCATATTCAACTTCGGAATCAGCAATTGCTGTTTCACAACGTGGACACCAGTTGACAACACGCTTTCCCTGCTCAAGGAGATTCTTCTCCTGTGCCTGCTTCATTGTCCACCAGGCAGCTTCGATGTACTCGTCCCTGAGTGTCATGTAAGGGTCGTTCCAGTCAAGCCATGCACCGAGTGTCTTGAACTGCTCTGTCATATCGTCTTTCTGATTAAGAGCGAATTCCTTACATTTCTCTATGAAATTACCGACGCCATAGCTCTCGATGTCCTTCTTGGATGTAAAGCCTAGTGCACCTTCCACTTTTACCTCAATAGGAAGACCATGCATATCCCAGCCTGCACGGTCAACGATATCAAAACCATTCATGGAACGGTATCTTAAAATGGAGTCTTTGATGATCTTGTTCCAGGCTGTTCCCAGGTGGATATGGCCTGTTGTATATGGTGGGCCGTCTACGAAAAAGAATCGTTTACCGCCTCTTCTGTGCTCACGTACCTTGGAATAGGCACTCATCTCGTTCCAGAGAGCATGTACCTTGTCCTCTATTTTCTTTGGGTCATATTGGTTGGTGATCTCCTCTATCATTCAGGATTCTCCATGTAAATGTGAATTATGATCGTTATCTGCATTAATATGTAAACACATCGTGTAAACCTATTGTGAATATCCTACTGCAATATTGAATTTAAATATAATGGATGAGAGTCGCATAGGTTGTAGTTAAATGTTGTTAAAATTAGGTGGCTGAGTGTAAGGGTGAGTTTGTTAGATAGATGAGCTTTGATGTTTTAGTGCTCCCGGAGCTTTTCATCAGAACTGAACAGAATTTATATTTCTGTTGGAACCAATATCTAAACTAAATGTCAGGAACTGCTGTAGATATAAATATTGGTGATTATCTGGCCCGCCGGATAGATTCGAGGGTCAGGGAAGGATATGCTCATTCACGGGAAAAACTTGTGAAAAAAGCAATTGTCCATTATCTTGAAGATCTTGATATGAGTAAGCGAAGGTCTGAACTGTTCAGGGAAGTAAACCATTCTGCACAGATCATGCATTGTGCCTGGAAAGAACCTGTTCAGGCAGATAAGGCACTGGAAATCCTTGCTGCTGTAGGCGAGGGTGCTACAAAGGAAGAGATTGACAGTTCTATAGAGGATACCCGTGATCTTGTGGACAGGAAGTTTGCACAGGCTCACCGTGATCTTACGGAGCAATAATAATCGTTCTGGATTCCTGTATATGGATCCACGCTTTTCTGGGAACCGATGAGAGATGCGTTTCCCTTACCAAAAAAGTCCTGTCAGGTGATGTGAAGCCTGTTGTTTCCCCGTACATTGCTTGGAAGTTATCAACAATGTGCTGAAAGAAGGAAACAGAAAGAAGTATGACCTTGATAAACTTCAAACAGCAATATGGTCTATTTTCAGGGAACCTTTTGTAAAGACCACATTTACACCACTTGATTTTGAAATGATGGTTCTGGAAGAAGTACGCAGCCGCCCTGAATACTGTGCCCTTGCAACTGCCCTGAGCATAGAGCCAAAGGACGCTCCTATAGTTGTGCTTGCGTACCAATATGCTGTCCCTCTTGCAACAATGGACGAACGTTCACTGCTGAGTGTGAAAGAAAAGATCGAGTGGTTAATAGGAATTAATCTGATTAGTTTTGATGAGGCGCTTTCTGTTTACTGAAGGGTTATTCACAGTAATCGATCGCGTGGTTATAGAACTCTTTGCTCAGCTCAATTTTCCTCAAATTTCTCCTTCCACAGAATACTACCAAGCAATGAAGCCGGCACATTGTTGACCAACTTTGCATATAATAATAAAAGTTTATACTGATTTAAAGTTTTCAGTCAACATCGACATATTTCCTCAAATTCAATATCTCGATAGTCTTTTGTCTGTTCTTCTTCATTAATTCCTCAATATCTTCAGGATCCTTAACAGCTTCTACTAACCTTTCCATTTCCTCTTTGTGCTTTCTTGTGGCTTCGTTAATCACATATTTTGGTCCGAATGAAGAATAGTATTCTTTAAAATAATTCTCAGCTTTAGAGTAGTCTTTTGCTCCAAGTGCAAAATATCCTTTATACAGTGCCTTTTTTCCAAAAAGTGTAGTATAAAGTGGTGGCACTATCTCAGGATTGTCCTCTTCCATCATTTGCAAGACACTCTCAAAAGTAGAATATTTATTTAGATAAGGAATTGAATATTTAAGAAGCACATCTCTTATTCCTAACATCGACCTTTCCACTGTTTCAGCATCGTCTTTAGGAAAATTCCACCTTAAAGAGCACCATCCCCAAGGACCCTTATTGTGAACTCTTCCAGAAATAGAATATCCTGTACTCTTTCCGAAAAACATGAAAAGTGGGAGATAGCTTATTACCAAGTATCTGTATCCACCTGATGCACCACTTTCAAAACTAATTGACTGGAGAAGTCTATTATCTTCAGTCAAGCGGATATAATCAGTGGTTTTGTAAGTAACAAAACCTTCTTGCTCCATTATATCACCGATGTACTTCTTTGAAAACGTATTGAATGCCTGTGCCATATATTTTCACTCTCTCGTCATTGTTCTTAGTAAAGTTGTTTGGCCATTCTTCACTTCATGGAATCTAAGCGTATTATAATTATTGTTATTAAATAGGTTTGCTGCAACTCTATTCATCTGTGGATTACTCAATTTTGCATTGCCGGTTTTCAAATCATATACATCAACCAGCCCACCAGACATGAATTCTACTGAATCAAGTCGTACTGAACCTTGGGGATTTCCGTTTGCAAAATCACCCATATTGTTAATGGATTGTTCAAAAAACACATTTGATTTTCCTGTTTCAGCTGCCCATTCTTCACCCATTTCTTTAAAAGCAGAATGTTTCAAAGTTCCAGTAGCACCTGCATTCTTTCCGACTATGCCCATTGATTCAACTTCAGATGACATTTTTGCAAGAGCTTCACCCGTGTCATCTCCATATTTCCCAACAAGACTTACAGAATCTCCAATGGTATCTGCACTTTCAACTAAATTGCTAGCAGCTTTCCCTAACTTTAGAGCGTCATCTCCATGGGCAACTGTTTCTTCCAATGCTTTAACAGCCAGCCCTCCACCAGTTGCTACTGGCAAGACAGCACATGCAACGTCTGCTCCAAGTGCAGCCCAAGCCCATGCGTCTGAAGGGTTATTGGATATCTCCACCACATCCTGTGCAATGAAAGCAAGATCAAGAGCAGTCTCTACATAATGACCACTTGGATCATTATACTTTACCGGATTGTTCAAAGCATAAGCATACCTGTTCAGTGCCTGCGGATTATATGGGTTTGCAATAATTGAATCAGGCTGTACGAACACCCGATATTCCGGCGAGTAATACCTCGCACCATAATACATCAGTTCAGTGTCAGCATCGTTCTCCTGCCCCGTAAATCCATACTTCTCCAGCCCACCTGACTGAACCTCACCATATGGATAGTACTCGGTACGCTCTACCTCAAGACCATCTTCATCAACCATCAGGGAAGTACTGCCGAGGTGGTCGGAGAGATACCACTCCATGCCTTCATCTGTCTGCTTGGCTATGCGCTCAGCGTCGCGGAAGAAGTAGCTGGTTGCAGTGCCGTTGTCAATCTCGTAGAACTGGTTGACGTAGTAGGTGAACTCGCTGGCAGAGTTCTGCTTCTTGACTCCTTGGGCATCTGCCAAAGTTGAATTGAGTCTGATAAGTCAACATTCTTATATGATTACAACCCGAAAATATCTTACTATGAGGAATCGACATACCAATTATCGCCGTTTTGACTGTAAAAAAGAAATTGGTTTAAGAAGCCCGGTTTATCCGCCGGAAGAACGCTTTAAGCCCGAATTCATTGAAGAGGTTAAGCAAGCCAGCCAGGATATTAAGAGCGGCAAAGGAATCAAGTTCAAGTCAGTATCAGACTTATTTTCTCAGCTTAAAGAATAACTTCTAGTGAATTAATCATAGTTTTGGGTTTTGAAAAAGGCATAAAGAATATAGATGAATTACCCACCTTCAACCAAATTTTCGCTGGAAACCTATAATTGCTATATCGGCTATAGTGTAATTATGAGTGAAACCACTACAATTCAGGTAAAAAGAAGTACCAGAGATGCATTACGCTCTATCGGTCACATGGGAGAAGATTATAACACCGTGATCGAGGGACTCATTAGAGAACATAATCGCAATGAACTTGCGGAATACAGTCGCAAGGTCGTGGCTGAGCGTAAGGATGAGTTTGTGAGCATAGATGATCGTTGAAGTTTTAGTGCTTCCCGAGCTTTTTACAAGACTTCCTCCTGATGTAAAAGAGAATATTAAGTCAGCACTCAAAGAACTGAAGGAACCTTTTCCCGGAACAGGAAGAGGCAGCAAAAAAGAGATCAAGGGTGCTGATGATGCGGCATACCGGCTGAGAGTAGGAAGCTATCGAATTTTCTATAGGATAGACCTGAATGAACACAGAGTCTATGTTTTTGATATCCTGACAGCAGAGCAGGCGCATAAAAAGTATGGGCGGTTGTGAAGTTATACACCTGTTCCCATAGAATCTATTCTTAATAATTCTCAAATGAGAATTCCCGTTCTTTCTTCTGTATATGTTCCTTAAACTCATTTTTGTATTTTTCAACACTCGGATCATTTGCTACTTTTCTAATTCTAAAAGAAGAAATAAAGAACATAGGAAAGAGTGACAAAATAATCAAATAAACCATCATTAAACCGGTTGTGTGAAAGTTTCCAGCAAAAACAAAACCCAATATCAATGTAACAATTACGTATGCATAATTCCAGATTTTAAAACCAAAACTAGTCTTCCAGTGTATTCGACTTTTATTTGTTTCGTCTTTATCAAGATGGATTATTACTGAATCAAATTTTTGTTTATTCTCTTTTTTCTTGTGTGTTGAGATGGATATTTTTTTGATTGTGTCTAACTTATCAATGTTCTTGTCAGGATGATAATTTATGTACGTATCAAAATCATTTGGGTCCCTAATAACCATTATTGATTTATGTCCTAATTGCCAGTAAAAAGTGCATATAATGGTCACAAGTTGATCGATTGGAATTCTTGTTACAATTTCCATTTTAAAAGGAGAAAGATCAATAATTGAATCAATAATTTTTGTCACCATCAATATACCTCTACAATTTAGAATCTAATTCAAAAGTAAGAATATTGAAATTAAAAAAATAAAAAAGAGAAGATATCCAAACCGGATATCAGATCTCTTTCACAAGACGGAAACCAATGTAATTCATGCGGCTTCCTTCACCGATGCTGTCCCTTGCAGCGGAACGACAGTTAACTTCAGCGTTTTCCCAGCTTCCGCCACGGAAAACCCTTCTGTCTACACCGTTTGTCCATTCACCGCTGTCAGATGGTGCTTTATTATAATTGCTGTGATACTGATCCTGTACCCACTCTGCAACGTTTCCATGTACATCATAAAGACCCCATGGGTTTGCTTCTTTCATGCCAACCGGTCTGGTCTTGTCCTCTGAGTTATCGTCGAACCAGCCATAATCCGGCATCATTGATGCATCGTCCCCGAACGAAAAAGCGGTGTCAGTACCTGCTCTGGCAGTATACTCCCACTCTGCCTCGGTTGGCAGGCGGTAACTATCTGTCCCTTCCATCGCATTGAGAGCATCAATAAACTCATTGACCTGTGCCCAGGAGATTTTCTCAACCGGAAGATCACCATCGCCTGTGAAATATGAAGGATTCTCACCCATAACTTCTACCCACTGGTCCTGAGTTACCTCATAAACACCCATATAGAAATCATTTCCAATGGTCACCTGATGAACAGGCCTTTCTTCCTTGTCACTGTATTGTTCATCTTCAGGAGCGCCCATAAGGAAATCACCGGCAGATATCTTCACAAATTCCATGTCGATAGAATTGGTGAACGTACTGTCATCAACCTCTGTTCCTTCATGAGTTGGAGTTACATCCTCTACAACTTCCTGCTGCTCTTCTTCATTTACAGTGTCATCGGAACCGGTACAGCCGCTTACAAGAACTGCAACCAGAAGTACGAGACACATAATAAAGATCATATAAGGTCTTTTTATCATAAGCCTATCCTCATGTGTATTTACTGTAATAACAACCGAAATAATATTGGTTTTAGTTCTAAACCTGATTTAAATGCTTTGGTTTATTCGGGAACCTACCATGGAGATCAACATAAAGAAAAAAGAAACACAGCAATGAATTGAATGGCACCTTTTATTTTAAAAGGTGCCTGTGAGTTCTCCAACCACCGCACAATGAGACAATTCCAACCTGCCTTGAAGAATATTAGTAATTATGAGATATAAAGTGTACGGATATTATAATTAAATATCATTAACAATATTCTAATCCGCTATTTTTATGTCCTTGTTCTGAATTTTAATTCCTGATAGATCCTGCATCCCTTTCAAGGATCATTTCCTTGCATCTTTTCAGGTCATCAACAGTATTGATATTCAGAGCAAACTCAATGTCATCCATCACAAGACTGACATATTCCTGCTCATGCTCAACATCCTTACCATCCATGATATTTACTCCGGAAGGAACTATCAGTTTCCCTTCGCCTCCCCAGTTAAACACCGTGTCCGGCCTTATACCAAGGTTCTTACAAACAGATATTGGAGAAAATATGGACATAGCAGGTTTGCCACATACCTTGTATTCGTCAATTACCTTCTCAAGCAGATCAGGAGTAAGCAAAGGCAGATCAGACATAAGTATCATCAGAGGATCGCTTATGCAGGCAGCCTTTACTGCATAGACCATGTCGCCGACATAATTACCGCCGCCTGTTGGTATAACCTGAACTTTACCCTCATACTCTTCCTCTACATAAGATGCAGTTCTAGGCGTTGCCGGAGATACGGCAACATAGATATCACCTATGCTTTCTGTTTTTTGCAGAGCATCGATAACATAAGATATCAGCGGTTTTCCAAGTAGCTCGACACAGGGTTTTTCCCCCATACCAAGCCTGCTTCCAAATCCCCCAGCCATTATTATAGCGTCCAAACAATACCTCCATACATCACTACCAGTGTCACGGCTATAAGTGCTATTATCCTTCCTACTTCATTGGAAGCGCCAATAACATCACCATTCACACCACCGAAATGCCTGTTGCTGATATTGAGCAAAACAAAGGTTGCTAATATGGCTGCAATGAAAGGAATGATACCTGTCATACCAAAGCCCAGGTAAAATGATATTGCAACACAGGCAACAATACCAATTACAAATCCTATAAGGTATTTAGGTACTGTGGTATTTTTGATAAGTATTGAGCCAAGTCCTTCGTGTATGGACTTGCCGAATGCTGCAACTGTCAGCATGGACTGCATGGCACTGACCTCTGACACGAACATCGCAAAGAAGAAAACCTTTGCCACGTCAGCAGGGGATGAGTATACTATTAAAGACTGTTCGTTCAATGCCACAAGAGTTGCATAGAAAGCAATGATAGTAAGGGATGCATAGGCAACTCCGCCTATCCCAAGGGACATGTCCTTTAGTGCTTTGAGTTTCTTCTCCACAGAACCATGAGCAGTCAGACCGTCACCGAGATCTGCCACACCGTCCAGGTGGTTCAGTCCTGTAATATAATAAACAAAAGCTATCAGAAGCACCACAGCAATTGATATCGGAAGATAACTCACAAGAAGGTACGCAACAGCACCCATTATTAGCCCGAGAACAATACCAACCACCAGATGCAGGTATGTTCTTTTGAAGAACTCATCGAGTCCTTCCATGGTAATACCCACAGGAATTGTTGAAAGGAATCCAAAACTGGACCGCAGAGCTAATAAGAATCCGTTCATCCTGCGATCACATCACTTTTGTTTTCCGCGTCTTTTTTCTTCTTGCTTTCAGTTTTAGCCTTCTCAGCCGCTTCTGCCATTGCCCTTGTGTACATGTTGGCAGACACGCCACCAATAAGACCGCCGATTATGTCATCCATGAAAGGACCAAGTTCAGCAAGAATTCCCGGTTTTTGTTTATCAAAGCGCACGAACTCGAACATTCCTTTGTCACCACTGATATACTTGGAAATACTCATGCCAAGCACCTCATCAGCAATGATGAATGTCAGGTCTTTTTCGTATGAACTTCTGCTGATATTAGGTAAACGTCCTTCTCTACCCTCTTTTTCAAGCAATATACCGGAATAGATAAGAAGACAGAGATTTGGATCAGATACTGCAATATCAAGTTCTCTGAGGAACTTCTCTTCTGCAAGTTCCCTTGTCTCAAGGCCCGGATGCGGTGCATAGAGCTCAAGTGCAGCATCAACAAGCATCTGGACTGTTATTCCTTCCTCTTCAAGGATCTCTATTATATCCCTGGTGATCTCGCCTTCCAGTTCTTTTGACTGGTTCTTTTTCAGGTCTTTTGATTCTATATCCGATAATTTCATTGCCATCACTTCGGGGAGATTTGTTTATAAGATTATTGTTTGAGATTGGATCGTTATATTTCTGGATTTCAATTCTTAGACTTTAATATCAGACCTTCATAGTAGCTGTTTTTCACCATATTCAATTATCACAACTGCTACTACTACACATTATAGTATGATTATTAGTGAAGACGCAACGATCGCAAAGAACGATGCGACAAGGATGATCCATGATGTTAGTTTTATATCCTCTGACACAGGATAAGTAAAACCATCACCAAGAACATAGGTGTTTGGTTTTTCCAGTTTTATTTTCAGGGCACCTGCAATGGAGGCCATTGGGTAACCGGAGTTTGGAGATGGAGTTTTTAATCCGTCCCTTATACCTGTTTTAAGAGCAGACATATAATCAGGAATTTTGACCCTGCGATACACAAGACTCACAACAAGAGTCGCAGCCGAAAGGAAGAATACGGATACACGTGCAGGTATCCAGTTGAGCACGTCATCAAGTTTAGCAGAGAACCAGCCCGCTTCAAGGTGGCGTTCATCTTTGTATCCCACCATGGAATCAAGGGTACTTGTAGCTTTAAAGACGTATGCAGCAATCAGTCCGTAAGGTCCGAAACATGCGTAGAACAACAGAGGGGATAGTATCCCGTCAACATAATTCTCAGAAGTTGTTTCGATTATTGCTGAAGATACCTGCCCTTCTTCCAGTTTTGATGTGTTGCGGCTCACATACATTGAGAGTTTCTGCCTTGCACTGTCAAGTCTTCCGGCATCAAGCTCAGTCCTGACCTCACTGGCAGCGCCGTAAAGACAGCGAATGGCAAATGTTGCCTTAAGGAAATAAGCAGCCACAAGATAGCGAAGAACTGCCGGAATGGACTCAATGCCCATGAAAAGCATTACTAAATATGCTATCGTACATCCGAAAAGTATCGTTGTAAGACCAATGAATATTCCATAAACCCTCCGGTTTTTCGCAGGGATATTCTTCTTAAAAAAGCCTATCAATCTGCCCATCCATACGACAGGATGTACTGCGAATGGTGGTTCACCGACCACAATATCCAGAACATAGGCTAACAGTAGCACTATTACCAGTTCACTGGCATCTGGCTGTACCGGCACCGGAAGGATCATAGATTGTTCTCCATTACTTCCTTCCAGGCTTTTCTGACACTTTCATCACTGAGACCTTCGGCAACAAAGATAGATAAAAGGTCATCTACCACTTTTTCCTCATGAACTATATTACATTTCAGGCAGCTCCATACCTGACCACCGCTTGAGCTTTCTATCCAGTTGCCACCTGTGCGATCATCCTCACACGGATAGAACGGACAGAAGCAGAAAGTACAGTCCTGTCCTTCAAAGTGACATGGATAATAATCGCAGTCCATATTGCTTCCCTTGCGGCCATCTTTCGCAGCTACTTTAATGTTCTCATGAAGCTGCATCTCAGCCTGTTCCCTTCCCCATTCATAAATTACCTGACGAATGGTTTCTGCAATGCGTTCATTCTCTTCTCTTGTGCGTATTGCCACTCTTATGTGGTTCTTGCCATTGTTCTGGAAAGAATTACAATCACGGATCAGTACACCATGTGATGCCATTCTTTCTGCAAGTTCTGATGAGTTAAGAGAGAGATCGGAAATATCGACATAAATGTAATTGACACAACTCTCTGCTGGTTTGAATCCCCTGCGGGAGAGTTTTTGCATTAAGAACTCACGTTCCTGTGCTATAAAAGCCCTTGAATCCAAAAGGTATTTGCTGTTCACGCCACCTTTCATACTCAAAAGAGCTGTGGCGATAGTATCTGAAACACATCCCATGTTCCAGGAGAGTCTTGCATTGTTAAGCACACATGCAAACTTTGAGGAAGCAACTCCAAATCCCATCCTTATACCTGGAATTGCAAAGGATTTGGTTAAAGAGCGCTGGATGAAAAGATAATCGTTATTCTCCACAAGATAAGCAACACTCTGCTCCGGTTCTGCCAGTTCAATGTAAGCCTCATCCACAAAGAGTATGGTCTTCTGGGCCGCGCATTGCTGCGCAAGTTTTTCCATCTGCTCTTTATTGAACAGTTTTCCTGTAGGGTTGTTAGGGTTACACACAAATATTATCTTGGCTTCGGCAAGTACTTGATCGTCAAGATCAAAGATATCATCCTGCTCGATGTACTTTATCTTCGCACCCATGACACTGCACTGCAACTCATATTCGCTGAAAGTAGGTCTTGGAATAAGTACAACATCGCCTTCAGCCACGACACACTCTGCCACCAGCCGTATTATCTCAGTTGAGCCGTTCCCTGGAATGATGTTCTCATATGTCATTCCCATTCCCACAAATTCTGCAGCAGCGGTTCGATACTCAAGATAACGGTTGTCCGGATACTGCTCAAGCTTTTCAAGCCCTTTGTTCAGCAGTTCCTGCAGGTCCAGCTCAGGCTCCGGCTGTTCAAAAGGAGTTCCTAAAGGATTAAGACTTGCACTTGCATCAAGAATATCAGATTCGGGAATGCCGTATTTCTGGGAACTTTTTCTTATCAGTCCGCCGTGAACACATGGTTCAAGGCTTAGAAGATATTTTTTTACCGGAAGAGATGGTCTTTGGTCTGTCACAATAATCAAAGCATGTAGAGATCAGAAAATACATTAACCTGCTCAGTTGACCTTATATGTTCAAAGCAGGGGTTCTATGATCTCTTTCCATGCCCTCCTTATATTATCATCAGTGTCTCCGTCTGCCATCAGCGCATCAAGCACCATTTTGGCGACCTTTGGTCTATGCAACAAAGTACAATGTTCGCAGCTCCACACCTGCCCTCCGGTGGAGCTTTCTATCCATTTACCTCCTGTCCTCTCGTCCTTACATGCATAGAATGGACAGAAACAGAAAGTGCAATCCTGCCCTGAAAAATGGCAGGGATAATATTCACATGTACCACGGCCGGCGCAGGAACTGCCGCCGTGCTCTATTGTCTCTTCAAGTTTTTCCCTTGCATCTTCCCTGCTGGTTTCAGCAAACACATCATCAAGGGTGCGTATCAGTTTTTCGAAATTATCTCTTGAGCGGACTGATATTCTTACATATCGTTTATTTCCATCAAAGAAATCACTGCACTCACGTATCAATATACCATGCAGAGCCAGTCCTTCACTAAGTCTTACTGAATCCAGGAACAGATCCTTTACATCAATGAGTATATAATTAGTACTGCTTTCAACCGGATCAAAACCATAAATTCCGGAGAAACGTTTGACTATGTATTCCCTCTCTTTTTTGATGAACTCACGAGACCTTTTAAGGTATTCGCTGTGCGGACCACCTTCCATACCAAGGAAAGCTAAAGCAACAGCTTCATCAGTCACACCAATGTTCCATGAAAGGCGTGCAGCATTGAGTATTTTTGCAAGACTAAGAGATGCAATTCCATATGCCAGCCTGATACCCGGCATGGCCGTGATGTTGGATATCGACCTTATTACAAAAAGATAATCATTATCCAGTGTCAGTTCAGCTATGCTCATATCAGGGTCTGCCAGTTCAATTGCTGATTCATCAACAATAAGTAAAGTACCATGTTCAACACATTTTCGTGCAAAATCAGAAAGTATATCCCTGGGTACGAGCTGGCCGGTAGGATTATTCGGATTACCTATCAAGATGACCTTTGCCTTGTCCAATGTCATTTTAGGAAGGTTCAGCAATTCATCAGTGCTAAAAGAATGAATACGTGCTCCAAAAACTTCTGCTATATGGCGGTACTCGCCGGATGAAGGTGAAGCAAGAATTACAACATCCTCTTCATAGACCACGGTTTCCATTATCAGACGCAAAAGTTCACATGTACCGTTTCCGGGAATGATATTGTCAGCAGAGATGTTAGTACCGAGATAAGCAGCAGCAGCCTTGCGGAGTTCGAAATATCTGTTATCAGGATACTGCTCAATTCTTTCAGTCGATCTCAAAATAACTTGCTTCAGGTCAAGGTTACTTGCCTGGAAATCGAACGGTGTGCCAAAAGGATTCGTGTTGTAACTGAAATCAAGAATATCTGATTCGGCACCGTCGAATCTCATTACCAGTTCATGAGTCCTCCCGCCGTGTTTCCTTGCCTGCAATGCAAGCAAATAATGCTTCAAATGAAGTGGAAAATTTTTTCGGTACACACTTATCAACAGGTGGTTACGCACAGGAGCTATATTAAACTATTCAAGTTGAGTTGTGCAAAAAACCATGGGACATGCATTTGTGATGATAAAGCAATAAATACTGGTAACACAAATCTCTATCACAAGTTCTTCAGGAACAATAAATAATTGCACTTGAGGAAAATTCGAGGAATTCAGAGGAATAATTGATGGCTGATGAAATAGATTATAAAATTATTGGCGACGATATGCAGCTTGTAGAGATAGAACTTGACCCAAGAGAAGCTGTAAGGGCAGAAGCCGGGGCCATGATGTATATGGGCCCGGGGATCAGGATGGAAACATCCACAGGCGGCGGACTACTCAAAGGTTTGAAGCGTGCTGTCACCGGTGAGAGCTTCTTCATCACAAGTTTTGTCCATGAAGGACAGGGAAAAGGATACGTGGCATTCGGAGCACCTTATCCCGGAAAGATAATACCACTTGACCTCAGCAAGTTTGGTGGCAGTTTCATCTGTCAGAAGGATTCTTTCCTCTGCGCCGCAAATGGTATAGAGATAGAGGTAGCACTTACAAAGAAGATTGGTGCAGGGCTTTTCGGAGGCGAAGGATTCATACTCCAGAGATTGAAAGGTAACGGAATGGCCTTTGTACACGCAGGTGGCGCCATTGTAGAAAAAGATCTTGCAGCAGGAGAGACCATCAGGGTTGATACCGGATGTCTTACCGCATTTGAGGAAAGTGTCGGTTACGATATTACATGGGCAGGCGGTTTTAAGAATGCGCTCTTTGGAGGCGAAGGTCTTGTACTGGCAACACTTACAGGACCGGGCAAAGTATATCTCCAGAGTCTGCCGTTCTCACGCCTTGCTGACAGGATAGTCGCTGCATCAAGATATATGACCAATAGCCAGAGAGAAGAATCCTCTGGACTGGCAGGCATTGGCAGCAGCGCGCTTGGAAGCCTGCTTGGCGGAGACCGCTAGTTCAAAACAAAGAACCAGGATTTGCATTTGAACAGGATGATATAAAACTGCAACTAAAGACCGGAGAAACTATAAGATGAGATTGTTCGCCATAGCAGATCCGCATGGAAATTACTCCAGGATAGAGGAGTTGTTAAGGATTGCAGGTGATGTGGATCTGGTACTGATAGCAGGAGATATCACCAATTTCGGGCCTGATGAAAAGGCCCTTGACCTTTTTGATAAGTTCAGCCAGAAGATACTTGCTGTTCCCGGCAACTGTGATAACGAGTCCATACTCAAAGTTATTGAGAGATCAAAAGCCACTGACCTGCACAAAAGATCGATCTCTGTAGAGGGAGTAAGGTTCATAGGTATAGGAGGATCAAATCCAACACCTTTCTGCACTCCATTTGAGCTACAGGAATGTGATTTTGAAGAAAATATCAGCCGTATGCTAGAAGATGTGAAAGCAGACGAGATTCTTGTGACGCTTACACACACGCCGCCCAATGGTGTTCTTGACATGGTGGGTGACATGCATGTTGGATGCAAAGCACTTAATGTATTCCTGGATAAAGCAGACCTGATGGTTTGTGGTCATATCCATGAAGCAAGAGGAGTTGAAAGGTCTGGAAAAACCATTATTGTCAACCCGGGAATGGCTGCATTGGGATTTGCTGCTGTTATAGATGTTGAAATCCAGAATAAAGCTCAAATTATAAATGTCGAACTCATAGAATGTAATAGAGAAGATATTTAACCATCGGAAATATATTATAAAGCAGGTGATCCAATGAAGGTTAAATTATTGATGACACTCTTTATCATGCTTTCTCTTATGGTTGCAGGATGCGTCGACGACACTGGAACTACAACAACCGAAGAGAATGAATCAATGAATGATTCGGTGACAGACACAGTAAACGAAACAGTTACAGAAGAGACAGAAGTAGCTCCTGTAAATGAATCCATCCCGGAAGAAACCGTTTCTGAAGATGAGGAAGATGAAAACGGGGAACTGGAAATTATAGAGTATGAAGGTCCGAAATCATACACTATATACATGAGAAACTTCAACGTGCAACCACATAATCTTACTATTAACGAAGGTGATTCAGTTATCTGGTATAATGACAATGGATATGCTGATAGTAGTAAGATCAGAACATTTACTCTTGTGAGTAATGATGGACTCTGGGAAAATGTAAGTGTACTTAATAAGAAGAATTTCATATACACTTTCAATGAAAGTGGAACCTATTCATATAGAGTACTTACATGGGAAGTAATGAAAGGAACCATTATTGTTAAATAAGAATGTATCTTCTGGGAACCAGATGAAAGTAAGATCTGTTAAAGAAGGAGATACAGAGGTCATTGTTCCCATTCCTGAAGAAGGGGCTAATTTTGCTCCTTCTGCAGCACCTGTTTTTTTTAATCCGGTCATGGAGATGAACCGTGATATTTCCATAGCTGCAACATCTGCTTTTCTTAAAAGAATGGAACCTGACCCTGAGAAGACCATCACTTACGTTGATGCGCTTTCAGCTTCGGGAATCAGGGGCTTAAGAGTAGCCAATGAAATTGGCATTGAAACCACTCTTAACGATTGGAGTGAGGATGCCTACCAGCTAATAAAGGAAAATATTGAAAAACTGGGAATTGGTGACCATACATTTGCAAGCCATAAAAATGCCAATGTCCTGTTACATGAGAAACATTTCAATATTGTTGACCTTGATCCTTTTGGCACACCTGCACCATTTCTGGCAGCAGCTGCCCGTTCTGTTGTAGACCTACTTGAGGTTACAGCAACAGATACCGCGCCACTTTGCGGTGCACACTTGAATTCAGGGATCCGCAAGTATGCAGCAATCCCGCTTAATAATGAATACCATAGTGAAATGGGAGTACGCATTCTTCTTGGAAGGGTTGCAAGGGAACTCTCGCTTCAGGACAAAGCCATGGTCCCTCTTCTGTCACATGCAACCAGGCATTATGTGAGAACTTATCTTCAAATCAGAAGAGGAGCAAAGCAGGCTGACAAAATGCTGGAGAAATTAGGATTCATTGCACAGTGTCAATGCGGAAACAGAGAGATAGTACATGGTCTTGCTGTGCATATCACTGACAAATGCAGTCTCTGCGGAAAAGAAAATGTCATTTCCGGGCCCATGTGGCTTGGGGAATTACATGAGCCCGAGTTCTGTAATGAGACTATTGAGGAACTGGAACAGCGAAACCTGGGAACTAAAGATATGTCCATTAAGATGCTGGAATTCTGCAGGGATGAACTTAGGATCCCGATGTTCTATGACCAGCACTTGCTATGCAAAAAACTTGGAGTTTCTGCATCAACTATTGATACTCTGATCACTGCATTGAGAGATAACGGATACAATGCTTCAAGGACACACTTTAGTGGCACTTCTTTTAAAACAGACGCGGAACTGCCGGATATAGAAAGAATAATTGTTAATATCCGATAGAAATATATAGTATATTTATTCTAATGATATATATTATAATATATAATTAAAGGTATTATGATGTTTTTTAAAACAAGGGTTCTAAAAGTTAAATTAGAGGGGAAATCGTATGACTAAAGAATATGCTGAACAACTTTTTTTACAGGAAAAACCAACCCTTGCACTTCTGGCTATCTGGTCCCTTCAAAAAACCTATGCATCTGTTATAACTAAAGAGATAAATTCCACTTTTGCCCACACTACCAAAATACTGGCCAAGATGGAAGAACATGGCCTGGTACAATTCTCAGTAGAAGGACGTGTAAAATACGTGGAACTTACAGATCATGGTTACAGGGTTGTTGATTCTCTCAAGAACCTTATAATGGCAATTGAAGGTGAAACTCCTGAAGAGCCGCAGGGAGAGAAGAAAGCTGAGTCAGCTGAAGAGGATTCAGAAGATAATGATGAAGCCAGAAAAGTAACCCTCGATCATATAGACAGACTGCATCAGCAGATCATGGCCACTTATAATGACCTTGCAGAAAGTAACACTGAACTTCAGGTTATGAGAATGAAGATCGGTCCTTTTAGCAGAGATATCCAGTTACTCTTAAATTCAATAGAGAAGAATGAGGACCTCATTGATGACGAGGGCCTGGATAAGCTTACAGAGATACAGAATATCTTTGACCTTGTGATGAAACAATAACATAAAGAACAAGTTCAAGGATTAATTTAAGAAATTTTAAGGATTATAATAATGGTCACAAAACTATTGGTCAAGATATATGGCAACCGTGAAAGAGCAACTCATTCTGCTGAAGTGCTGATCAACAATGAGTTAAAAGAGCTTGAAGCTTCTGCTGAATTTGCAGTTAGTGAGGATAACTGGCTTACTGTAGATATTTCCGGAGAGGACAACGAATTCGCTTCCAATTTCCTTATGCAGAAATTCGGGACACCTGTCACAGAGATTATGAAAAATGAAACCTATCACGGATTCATAAGGCAAATTCATGACGAGGAGATCGTCGTTGATACAGGCGTTCTTGTAACAATTCCGCTTAAGAACCTAAGCAATCTTGGAAATGGAACGGCAAAGCAGATAGCTACACGTTTTGGTATCATCAGGCACCTTCCTGTAAAAATAGAGGTCACTGATGAAAAAGCAAAGGAAGGCATTTTTACCAGGGAACAGGCTGACCTCTGGTGGAGCTGGAAAAAATCTGAGCAGGACAGGGTTATTGCAAATTCCGTCACAAGATCTGAACTTAAAGCAGCTATCAAGAAAACAGGTCACTCAAGAGATATTTACGGCATTGAAAGACTTGGTCTTATGGAACACATGATAACATGCCGGGAAAACACTGATGGCCCGGGAATCGTTGCTGCTATCGGTAAAATGGTAAAAGGAGAACTTGGGGTTATTCGAACCTCAAATTAATTTCAGATAAATCATTCCTAATTCTACGTTAGAGTTTAATCATCTGGAAAAGGCAGGAATCGCAAGTTTCATCGCATTTGCCCACCATTTGCATCACGCATTCCTCGCCTATTTTTGCCCTGAAAACACCTTCAAATACACCCTGTGCGAACGAACACAATGTTTTTTCCTTAATGGGGATGGAACGGCAGTCAAAAAAGTTGTGTACGGCAAGTTTTATGGGATCATTTTCAAGGACAGTAAAGCTTCCAATCTCGTTCTTCTCCCAGAAATCCAGCATTTCCTGAAGAATACTTGCAGGTTCCTGTGAACTGATATTCCTTGATAAACTGTTGCCAATATCATTGCCTATCTTGCGCATGATGGGATCACAATTGACACCATGCGCCCTGAAACCATACTGGACTGCATGGAAAAGACATTTCAAGCAGCCAAAAGAGTGCACATCAGGAGACGCAATGAGGTCCAGCATCTCATTGTAATGCTTCATTCCCGGTTCCTGGGAACATGCAACGTACTGACACCTCAGGAAATATACTTTTTTCCTTTTGTCGTTACAGTCAATGGTTTCCTCAAGAAGGTTCTGGTTCTTTAAGTCATTGAGATGCACGGATATCGTTGATTTGGCCTTGCCCGTGTGCTGTACGATCTCGTCGAACGATTTACAGCCGGTTTTGAGAAAATCAAGTATCTTTATCTTTACAGAACCATTAAGAGCAATAACTCCAATATCAGTGGAAAAAATAGCCGTGTTGTCTCCGTTGTTCATGCAATTATGAATAAAACGACAACGTATTTAAATGTTCGCTATTTGGCGAATGACTTTAATCATTATATAAAGACATGATTCACATGTTTATATATTAGCTCCAAAAAGAAAATGCTCTCTGATCCAATGACCATAAATAAAAGTATCCGGGTTCCGATAAAAGATGCGGAAAAAGTAAGAATAGAACTTGCAGAGTCAGACAGACTTGATCCTAAACGTAAGATCAAACTTATTGAAACTTACCAGCGCTTGCTTGAGATACCGGTTACTGAAGACATTGAGGGCTTTGAAACTTTTATACAGGAAGATGCAGAGTTCTACAACAAATGGCAGTCTCTTGAAGATATTTTGAAATATGAGCTATCCGAAAATGAAATTCAGAAGCTGCCATCTGGCTGGCAGATTGTCGGTGACATTATAGTTGTCACAATTGACCCTTCGATAGACCAACTTAAAATGAAAATAGCTGAAGCTCTGCTCAAAATGTACCCCTCCTGCAACACAGTTGTACGTGACCTTGGTATCAGCGGCCAGTTCAGGTTACCAAAGAGAGAAGTTCTTATTGGAAATAACACGGAGACCATAAACAAAGAGCACGGCTGTCTTTTCAAACTCGATGTTACAAAAGTGATGTTCTCCAAAGGAAATCTCCATGAGAAAAAGCTCATGAGCAAGATCGGCACCCATGAGACAATAGTTGACATGTTTGCAGGTATCGGATATTTCACAATCCCTATGGCAGTTCACGCAAAACCTGAGAAGATCATTGCAATTGAAATAAACCCGCAGTCCTGCGGATACCTGAAAGAGAACATCGTTCTGAATAAAGTGGAGCACATCGTTGAAGCACGAAACGGAGACTGTGCGGAAGTCGCACCAAAAGGAGTTGCTGACAGGGTTCTAATGGGATATGTGAACACCACGCATCATTATCTTGACTCAGGGATTGCCGCCCTGAAACCAGAAGGTGGCATCATCCATTATCATGAAACAACTCCTGAAAGTATGGTATTCTCAAGACCTGTGGAGAGAGTACAGGCTGCTGCTACAAAAGCTGGAAGAAGAGTTGAGATACTGGACTGCCGGAAGATAAAAAAATACTCTCCGGGCGTCTGGCATGTGGTTGTAGATGCCAGGATATTTTGAAAATAATATGGCTCTGTAGAAATCGTACCATTATGATTTTTCGCAGATTGCGAATTACTTGAATTATCCCGAAGGGTCCGGCGAAGCCGGCGTTCTCCCATCAGTTAGTACTAAATAATTGACATGTTGCAGTGGAATACTTTCTTTACGTGCCTTCTGTAGAATTCTCAGGCATGAATGCAATTTTCTCTGTGCGGTGATTGGAATGTGCCGCCTTCGGCGGATGGTTGCTTTGTTTTTAGAGTGACAATTGTTTTTGTGGAAAGAAAAAAGGGCAAGAGCTGTATCAACCACATAAACAGGATTTATACATACCCAAGAAAAGAGAAAGAACAGAAGTCAGAGCTTTTTGACTTCATTAGTCAGATCTGCATCAATGATATAATCAAAATCGATAAATTCAGTCCAGTTGCAGTTTATTAGCATTGACTGGAAGCAGACACCGATAATAAGTTTCTGATCTGCATCTTTGGTCAGCTCATCGACAAGCTCTTTCATCTTTCCTGGTTCAACGCCTATCTTTGGCATTGCAAGACCTCCAAGAAGAACTACAGTATCTGCAGCAGGATCTGCCTTTTCATCAAGCTGCATTCCGTAGGATGAAAATACCATTGAGCGCGCTTCATCTGCACGCAGGTCAGGAAGGAAAACAGTTTCTTTATCGCTGCCTCGTAAAACAAATGCCATAAGCTCGGCAAATGGTGTGCAGAAACCAACTGTTCCGATAAAAGTGATCTTTTTTGAGTCACTAACGAGTTTTCTGAATTCTGTAAGCTGGCCACCGATACCTTTTGAAGTACTAATGATTTCCATATAATCTCCAAAAGGAAAAAAGTAATACAACCTTTAAGGTTGTATCGGTATTATTTGAGTATGTTAGAACTCAGATTCTAAATCAGATTCTAAATCAGATTCTAAATCCAGGTTTAGATCTCTTTTATGCCGAAGGATTCCAGGAGAATGCCAGGGTTGATCCTTCCGCTTGTGAATGACTTCTTGCTCTTGACATCATTCACTGTGATCTTTGCTGGTGCGAACATTCCTGCGTCAACCTTGAAGAAGTCGAATTCTGCTTCCTTGAAGGTTGTGTAGAATGGCTTACCGAAGTCTCTTGAAGTTGTGGAAGGTGCCTTCTTGACAAGCTCTTCCAGCTTCTCAGCATCTCCGTACTCAACGGTGTAGTATGTCTCACCACAGTAGATGATACAGTCATTGGTTGAACCCATGCACTTTGTGTCGTCACCGACTACAGGTGCGATTGGAGCAACACCGAAACCGCTCTTAATTGTGTTGATGTCGTATCCGATGGATTCGAGCTTGTGGATACCTGTCTCAACGATACGTGCTGAGATCTGGACACAGCCTGCAATTGATGCTGTTGGTGCAACAGCGATGTAGACGTTCTCAGGGTCGACACTGCAGTGCTTTGCAATGTACTCTACGACCTCTTCGTTTGGTATCTGGCTTGATTCCATTACAAGGACTGCAAACTCAGAGTCATCCTTGTAGCCTATTTCTTCGTACAGTTCTTTTGGTTTAAGTCCAAGAGCCCTTGCAGGACCTGAACCCATACCGAAATATTTACCGACTGCAATTCTCCAGCCTGCGTACTGGGATGCCATACATGCGATGGTTGGGTGATCTGTTGCTACCTGAATAGCTGGTACTGGAAGTCCGTTCAGGTCGAACTTGGTGTAGGTGATGTCTGCAAGGTCTGCAAGACAGAGACGGGAAAGATACATACCTGCATCATATCCACCTTCTACATTCACACCACAGTCAATGACAGTAGCGCCGTTCTCAAGTTCTATGGACTCGACCTTCAGTTCTTCTTCCCAGTCAAGCATCTCATCGATTATAGCTAATCCCTTTTCGTTGACACTTATCACGTTTATCACTCTTAACCTGTTAATCGAGTGACATTAGGCACTGGAGCATATATATCTACCGTCGTTTCGACAATTTATACGCTCAATTAGCTACCTATGGTATCACTCACTGCTCGCTAATATGAAAATATATGATATGAAAGTTGTGATTACTTTTGAGATAAAGACTCGATTTACTAAATAATCGATGATTACATCCTGATTTTTATTATCGGTGATATAAAGTATATGAAATTACTGATTAAGAGATTTCACAGCAGTTTTTCATCTTTAATGAAACCATTTTTCCATAAAGTGATAACAACATCCATTTGACTATTGTGTGATTTTGATTCACCGGCGACTTCTAACCAAAGAGCTTTTTTGTCATGCACTAAATTTGATTTTTCTCTCAGAATCTCAACAGCTTTTAATGCATATTTTTTATTTTTCTCAGAATCAGTATAGTTACCCTTTGGTATTCCTCTAATTAAGCCTTCTTCACATAAGCCCAGAAATGCATTTCGTGGACAAACTTTTCTCTGACTAGAAGTTCCTGCCCCAAATATATTAGAGGCAATCAGATTCCAAATATCTTCTGGATTTTCTCCTTTGTTCGCTGCTATTGCCTTCGCTGCTTTTATGGCGGTTTCCCCATATTTTCCCATCATATAACCTCCTTGCATAGTTGAATTTAATGATTACTTTATGCTAAGAAGTATGATATTCAAGCTACTTAAGTCAATTTAAAAAATCAGAAATACTGGCGAATTAAGAATCTTTCTTCAGAGTCAGCCAGAAAACACTACCCTTTCCTTCAGGATTGTCATCTACATCGATGACCTCCTTATGAAGGTCCATGATCCTTTTGACAATTGCAAGACCAATGCCTGTTCCACGGATGTTCTCCTTATGGAGCCTCTTGAAGCGTTCAAAAACAGATGCTTTGCTCTCATTTGGTATACCGTCACCCTGATCAATGAAGCTGAGTTTCCATTTGTCCCCGATATCTGTGACATCAATAGTAATAGTACTTCCTTCTGGACTGTATTTTATGGAATTGGACACCAGGTTCACAAAAACCCTTTCTATCATAGGATTTGCAAGGGCATGACAACCTTCGTCCATCCTCACACTGATCTCCATGTTCTTTTCCATTGCCTGATGCATGAATCCTTTTACAGTATCATCGATAATTGAATTCAAATCAACACGCACAAAACTGATATCATCAACAGATTCAAGTTTGGCTAGATGCGCTGCATCTTCTATCATAGAGATGAGTTTTTCAGTTGCTGTACTGACATTGTTCAGCAGGTTCTTTTTGCTCTCATCCGTTTCAGTTTCAATAAGTAAGTCAACAAATGACTGTATAAGACCTGCTGGATTTAGCAGGTCATGCCTCATGACATCAGTGAAAAGATCCTTGAGGTCGTTGGACTTCTCAAGCTGGTAGGCGTACTCTTTAAGCTGTTTTTCAGCTTCTCTTATCTCGGTGACATCTTCGCCTGATATAAGAATACCAACGTTGTTGCCGGAATTATCTTTCAGTGGTGAATCGTACCATCTGAAAAGACGTTCTTCACCTGTACTTATAATGATAGGGAACTCACTATATTCATAAGGTTTAACCTTTCCTGAAACAAGGCCATCATAATGAGCCCTTATATCGCTAACCGATTCATGCGGAAGGAAAGATTCTATCCATTCTCTGCCTACTATTTTCTCAGGGCTGTAACCAAGGAAATCAGATCCTTTCTTATTAATGGTAGTAACTTTGAAATCAAGATCAAGAACAGCCACCAGGATCCCAACATAATCCAGATAATAATATGCCTTGTTCTTTTCAGTGAGCAGATTGTCATGCTGCTCTTTTATCCTTAAAAGAGAGTCGATCTTCTTTTCAAGCTCGAACTTACCAACTGGTTTTTTCAGAAAATCATCTGCACCAGCCTCAATTCCTCTCTGGTGATCTGCTTTGTCGGTCAGAGCTGTGACCATGATGATAGGTATGAAATCCATCTTGAACTCGTTGCGTATAACCCTGCAGACATCATATCCGTCCATCTCAGGCATCATCACATCAAGAAGTATCAGGTCCGGGCATTCATCCTTTACTTTTGCAAGAGCATCCTTTCCATTATATGAGGTGACAATTTCATAGTCATCCCCAAGATAGACAGATAATAGTTCCACATTCAGCGGCTCATCATCAACAATAAGGATCTTACATTTCGAGGCTCTCATCTAACTCACAATATAATTCTACATTTATATAAACTTGCCTAATAATTTGGATGTTATAGTCGTATTCTCTAAAGAAGAAATGAAACAAGTTCTGCTTTAGCATACTTTAGTAATAAATTATATTAAATCTTAAACTATTTAATGGTTGATGCATTATTGTTGAAAGGGTTATAGTTATTATATGCAATTATCCTTTCATCAAAAACAGCATCAAATGACAGTGGTTTCTAATAAATGATACGTTTCACATACCCGTTACAGTCAAAATATATCATTTGTTTCATCCCTTGTGATAATTGTCAACAGTGAGATGGTGACTTGATAAGGGAAAGAACAAAACTAATGATTTCAGCAGCAATAATAATTCTGGCAGGAATAATTACAGTGAGCACACTACTGCAGGATGCACCTGTAGTTATACAAATTGAAGGAGAATCTTTCAAGATAATCGAGATTCCCTACTCTTATACCACAGGTGAAGCATACCTGCTTTTATTATCCGGTTTTTTCTCAGGTTTTGCATTGTACCAGATATCTTTGTCTCTGGATATCTACCCGTTTGCGAACAAAAATAGTTCTGAATCCAATTCCGGTATTGAAACAGATGCAGATCTGGAAATACCGAATTATGATAAAGAAGCAGAAATGGAAGCAGAAATAGAACCCGGTATCTCTGCTGGAAATAAAGCTTCAATTGCCACAGATGTGAATAAAATACTTCTCATGGCCCTGGAAGGCGATGAGAGAAAACTTGTCAGAACAATTGTGGATAATAATGGACAGATGCTTCAGAATGAACTTGTGAACAGACTGGACTTTTCCAAAGCTAAAACATCACGTATTCTTTCCAATCTCGAAAGGAAAGGCATAATCTCTAAACAGAAGTATGGCCTGACCAACTGCGTCTCACTGACCGAAGAGATAAGGGGTGAGAACAAATGAGAAAAGAACTTCCGTTGATCATAGCAGGAATTATACTTATTTCTGTCATAATCTGGTGGCACTATGACAGTACTGTTGATGTGAAAATTGTCGAGATAAATGCACCCCGGACTCTGGGGGTGGATACTATCAGAACTGACAACATGAACGAAATAGAGCTTGTCATACAGAACAATGAATCAAAACAAGTAGAAGTAAAGGTTGAAACTGAAAACGCCTTTGTGGATGGAAATGGAAAAAGTGTTGATACATTCATCGTTTTTGGATATGATGGCTATCGTTATAGCAATTATATCTCAACACAGGACAAGATAAGTCTTGAGCCCGGCAAGAACAGATTAACTCTGCTGCTTGGATATCAGGTTACTGGAGAACAAAATGTTCACATTAGAATTGTAAACAATGAAGTTGTCCTTGACGAAGAATCCTTTACTGTAGATGTTTTACCCCCTGAACTTTCAGTAGAACTTAGTTATGATACCATAACTGAAGGAGAGCTGGAGGTCTACAATATCGATACTTATGTGATAAATAGCGGTCTTGGGAGAGCTGAAGGTGTTGAAACAACAATCAGTATAATTGATCCCTATACAAGAGAAGTTCTAGCTTCTGAAAGTAATCAAATTCTTGTTCCGGCTTATTCTAAAAGTCCGTTCAGTACATGGAAAGACTCGCCTGATGGAGTTATTGAGCTAAGCTCCAACGAGATTTCGGATGATAGTTATATGCCTGTCCGAGCCGTTGTTAAAGGGAAAACTGGAGAGCAGTATATTGTGAAAGTTACTGCTATCTGGAAAGACCAGATAGCTGAAAAGGAAATACTGGTTCCTGGAAATAGTTCTTTGGTGGAGGTTGAACTATGAAAACAACAGCTAAGACTCCATTAATACTGGCCGCAGTAATCCTCATATTTGTTCTTGTAGCTGGGACCTGTGTTTCTGGCAATCAGGAAAATATGAGTACAAACAATAGCCAGGTAACCGACAATTCCAGCATATTTTCATTCATTATGGAATCTTTTGAATCCATAGTTTATACTGATGAAGACAAGAACATTACAAAGTGGATTGATATTCTTGAAAATGAATCTGAAACTCAGGAAAATAGAATCAATGCAGCAGAAATGCTGGGAGAAACTGGGAGTAATAGAGCTGCAAAACCACTTGAAAGAATATTCCTTAATGAAGAAGAATCTGAATCTCTGCGTCATGTTGCTACCTATAGTTTAGGAAAAGTAGGAGATGAAAGAATTACAGATTCATTGATTGCAGAACTTTACAGAACAGACGATTCAAGGGCTGCAATAGTAGCTCTGGGAGAAATCGGAGATAAAAAAGCAGTCACTCCACTAATGGAAGTACTTGGAAATAAAAGTGCGTATCCTGAAGTTCGCTATAGAGCTGCCGAAGCACTTGGAAAAATTGGAGATGAGAGAGCAGTTCAATTGTTGATTGATAATCTGAAAGATGAATCATCTCTTGTTGCTTCAAGATCAGCATGGGCACTTGGAGAACTTGACAACAAAAGTGCTATCAAACCTCTTACCCAAGCACTTGAAGATGAAAGATACGGAGTGGTGCGCAATGCTGGTGAAGCTCTTCAGAAAACGGGTGAACCGGTTACAGAAATTATGATTGATAATTTGCATAGCAGAAATATAAATGTTAGAAAAAATTCAGCCACTCTACTTGGAGACCTAAAAGCAAATGATGCTACAGATGAACTTCTTGTAATCGTAGAGAACAGAGAAGAAGATGATGAAGCCAGAGCATCTGCAGTCAATGCACTTGGAGATATAGGAAACAATAGTACCATTAAACAGCTTATTAAAATACTGAATGACCCAGATGAACCAAGAAAAGTGAGACTAAATATCCCATCTGCCTTAAGAAAAACAGATGAAAATGCCGCAATCGAGCCGCTTCTGGATAACCTGAATGATACAGACCCGGAAGTAAAGATTAGAATCATGGATTCTCTGGAAGAAATTTCCTCAGAGAGAGCAATAGAACCTATAGAATACCTATTATTGAATGATGAAAAGTGGAGAGTCAGACAACAGGCAGCAATTACACTTGGACGAATGAGTGGAAGCAATTCAACAGATGCATATATCCTGGCATTAAACGATGAATCTACTGTAGTTCGGTACACTGTAGCACTGAATCTTGCAAAATATCCAGATCTAAATGCTACTGAGTCACTGGTCAGTGCATTGACAAATGAAACTGACCAGTCAACAAGACACACAATGGTGCAGGCATTAATTATAATGGAAGACCAGCGAGCCATGCCAATACTCACTCAAATAGCTGAAGATGAAAATGAATACATAAGTGTTCGAACTTCAGCCGTATCAGGTCTTGGTAATTTTAGAAGCAGCAATTCCATAGGACTTTTAATTCAGATATTAGAAAATACTGATAATTCACCTTATATGAGATCAGCCGCTGCCACTAGCCTTGGAAAAAGCAACGATACAGAAGCTATTGAAATTCTGATAAAGGTGGCAGAGGACGAGAGAGATTTTATTCCAGTTAGGGAAAGTGCCCAGCAGGCACTTGATAATATAGAGCAGAACAATTCAGGAATTGTTTACACATCAAATATTGTAGAGATGGGATTCGATTTTACTTCAATTGTAGATTTTTTCCAATCAGTTATCCATACCGAAAGAAATGACAACGTAAGCCAGTGGATTGAGATTCTTGAAGATAAATCTCAGAGTGAAGATGAAAGATCCCGTGCTGCACACAACCTTGGAGAATCAGAAGATAGCAGAGCTGTAGAACCATTTCTGAAAATAATGGAAGATACAGGAGAATCCGATCAAATAAGGGAAACAGCTACTACGAATCTTGGAAAGGTGGGGAGCAAAAAACATACGAAAATGCTGATTGAACTGCTGGACGAAGATCCTCTCAGAGCAGGTGCAGCCATTGCTCTGGGAGATTTGGGTGACAAAACAGCAGTTGAACCACTAATGGAAATACTGGCAAATGAGAGTCAACCAGAGTATATGCGAGAGCATTCAATAGAATCACTTGGAAAACTAAGAGATGAAAGGGCAGTTGAACTCCTTATAAGGTGTCTGGAAGACGACTCGCTATATTACATTAAAGGTCAAGCTGCGTGGGCTCTTGGAGAAATAGGAGATAAAAGAGCAATTGAGCCTTTAACTGAACTGCTGAATGATGAACGTGAATTTACAGTTACCAGTTCAGCAGAGGCATTACACAAGCTGGGAACACCAGTAGAAGTAATACTTATTGAGAATCTTCAAGACAGTAATAATGCTGTCAGGATTAACTCGATCTATGCACTACGTGCATTGGATGAACAGAGTGCTTATGCTATAATTCTAGAAATTGCAGAGGATAATACAGAAGAGGAAGATGTTAGAAGAGCAGCAATCTCAGCCCTTGGAAGATTAGGTAATGAAAATACGATTGAGCCTCTTGTTGAGATTCTGGAAAATGATGATGAAAAAAGGAGACTCAGAACCACAGTTCCACGGACATTACTGAATATTGATGAAAAAAAGGCAGTTCAAATACTAATTAAGGAGCTTGAAACCGAAGATATGGAAATCCGATTAAGCATCCTTTCTGCATTCAGAGGATCAGATGATGAGGACAAAGAGAATCTATCAGCAGCTATCGGACCTATTGAATACATAATAGTAAACGATGAAAAATGGACTGTGAGAAAAGAAGCAGTACTGGTCCTTGCAGAAATTGCCGGAGAAGATGCTTCTGATACTCTACTGCTGGCTTTGAATGATGAAGAACACGATGTCAGGTATGTTGCGGCAATGTACCTTGCCAACATAGCAGATAAAAACTCAACAGAACCTCTGATATGTGCTCTAAATAACGAAACAAACGAAGGTATCCGGTGTTACATGACACGTGCACTAGGTAATACAAATGACAGTAGAGCAGTACCTACACTTATTCAGCTAATGCAGAATAAGGAAGAATACCTGAACGTGAGAATTATCGCAACAGAGAGCCTTGGAACCATGAGTTATAAAGCAGCAACCAAACCTCTGATGGAGATACTTGGTAACAAGGAGGATTCTCCTGACATCAGAAACGCAGCAGCATTTTCACTCGGACAAATCGGAGATCCGACATCACTTGAACTGCTTACCGGGATTGCAGAGGACAAAGAAGAATATCCTGCAATCAGGCAGAGTGCAGAACAATCGCTAAAAATGATTCAGGAGGCAAATACTTCCTGAACTCTAATTATAAGTGGATTCATACGTAAATTTTTTCAAGTTCACTACAACCTGTAATCTAAAACAAAGTAACCATCCGCCGCAGGCGGCACATTCCTATTAGTCTCAATAGAAGATTATTACAGAGGTTATTTTCATTTTGCTGAGAATTCATTACATAAATTCTGCGAAGAAAGAACTAAAGGGTACTATGCAGATTATTTTGTTTTTTCTTGTGGGAAAACGCCGGCTTCGCCGTACCCTTCGGGTTTGTCAAGTTGTTTATGACTTACGATTGATCAGTACACAAAAAACTTCATAATTTTTTAGGGAATGATTTCTAAAGAGCCTAGAATTCATCGTCCTGAGCATAACTTCTTCCAAGCTTCAGGGCGAGTTCCGCTTTTTTGAGTTCCTGTCCCAGATAAGCAGCATGTTCCATTCTTGAAACAAGCTCCATTTTCAGAATCGTGTCCATAACTTCCCTTGCAGTTTTTCCGACAATGGATGCACTTTCATGTTCTGCAAGGATGCTTCCGTCCTTCATTCCAAAGCGGTCAGGGATTATGCATATCCTGATGCTACCTTTTGGATCAACTATCCACATTTTGCTTTTTTCTGCACTTACAAAGGTTTCAGGAAGAACGGAATCTGTACGCCTTCTTTTCTCTTTGATCTCTATCAGGTCGATCCCAAGATCCTTTGGTGAGCTTTCACGCTCTTTTGCAAGCATCATCATCTGAGATGCTTTTTTAAGCTCATTGATGGAACCTTGTGTTTTATTACTGTATTCCGGAGTAAAAAGGATGCTTGCTCCTACATCTGCACCGATACCGCAGAGAGTCGCATTAACGCCGGTTGAATCTACATCTATGAGTTCGGTGACGTTGCCTATTCCATAAAAAACCGGGATTTCAGGATTCATTGCATGGAATTCCATGTACCTAACAATTGAACCTGCAATTCCGTGGCCTATCGGGTCAAGAACAGGGTCAGCGATCAATTTCTTAATCCCGGCCTTGCGGCCAAGTTCAATGTTCTTCATCAGGCTTTCATAGCCTTCAGCCTGGTCTGGTATCACGACCGAAGGAATATCATAGGCAGCTATCTCAGAAGCAATCTCTGCAATATTGCTGCCATCAAGACTGAGAACCATGTCAATACCGCAATTGAGAGCTTCCCTGATAAGAACGGTGTCAAGAGTGTCAATACTCACTGGAAGGCTGGTGGTCTTGCGGGCGATACCAATGGCCCGTTTTACATCTTCGGGACTTGCGTGCAGGGATGCACCGAGGTCAATCATGTCGGCACCCTTCATTTCAAAACTGCGGATGCGAAGTTCAAGAGCTTCAGGAGAAAGTCCTGTGGCATCGACCACCTCTGCAAGCACCTTCATGCGTGAATTGCCACCTATCTTCATTCCCCTGAGTTCCAGAGAAGAGATGGCAGCATTTTCCAGCTCTTCAACTTTTTCAATAGCCATGGCACGCCTTACGTCTGCAAGAAGCTCACAGGCAGGAACATCCTTTGAGAATTCCATGGTTCCTGTGAACGGAAGTACAAAACCAAGGTCATAGGCGTGTTTCGGACCAAGTCTTATCTTGCAGTCTAACTCCTGTTCTGCCTTTTCAAAATTACCGGAAACTAAGCCGGGAATGAATATAAGATCATAATTGAAAACTGGAATTTGTTCTTTGACCGCAGCAAGCAGTTTCCGAGGGGTAATGAATGCGGCAACCTGAGTGTCAGCAACAACGACATCGGCACGGTCGTCTATTGCATTCCTTACAGTCTGTTCAGCAAGTCTGCCCGTGGCTATCAGTATTTTCATGAATGGAAATAGCAGTGAAAGTAAAAAAGAATATCTGCCAATCTTTTAAAATTGGCAGAGCCGGCACCGGGCCGGAACTGATCAATTGATTTAATGGATTATGTCGATTATAGATCCACCATTGGCTCTGGACTGCATAGGCTCCACAACAGGAGTGCGGCTCACTCTGTTTACCTGTGTGCTTGCGCGTCTGTATGCACGTGGTGCTTCAGGAGCAGAGCTGTTCATTGATGCTTCATATGCACTGGTGCTCTGTGGACGACCAAGTACCTGTGCTGACTGAACACCGGTCATGATAGCCATTACACGCACTTTGCCTTCATACTCTGGACTGATACGTGCTCCCCAGATTACATTTGCACTGGGTGAAAGCTCGTATGTGAGTGAAGCAGCGATCTCTTCAGCCTCTTTAAGACTGAGATCCGGTCCTCCTGTGATGTGTACAAGGCTGCCTGTTGCGCCTCTGTAATCAACATCAAGAAGTGGGTGGTTAAGTGCTGCACGAACTACATCGTCGCTCTTGTCCTGATTCTTGCTCTCACCAACAAGCATTACTGCAACGCCGCCGCATCCCATGATAGCTCTGATGTCAGCGTAGTCGATGTTGATAAGTGAAGGCTGTGTGATAGTTTCTGTGATTCCCTTTACAGTCTCGGAAATGATCTGGTCCATTACTGAGAATGCCTGGTCGATCGGAAGGTTTGGTACATACTCAAGGAGTCTGTTGTTGTCAAGTACGATAACAGTGTCAGCTGCACGGCGGAACTCTTCAAGTCCTTCCTCTGCCTTGACTGCTCTTGCTCTTTCAACTCTGAAAGGACTTGAGACCATTCCTACGACAATTGCGCCCTGGTCCTTTGCGATCTCAGCTACTACAGGAGCGACACCAGTACCGGTCCCTCCTCCCATACCTGCTGTGACGAAAACAAGGTCTGCATTCTTGAAGATCTCTTCAAGTGTGCCGCGGGCAAGCTCTGCTGCCTTTGCACCAACTTCCGGGTATCCTCCTGCACCAAGACCGCGGGTAAGTGTCTTGCCCACGAGGATCTTCTTGTCTGCACGAATGAGGTCAAGGTGTTGCTTGTCAGTGTTTATAGCTACTGTCTCAGCACCCTCAATACCCATATTGTAAAGTCTGTTGATAGTGTTATTACCTGCACCACCACATCCGACGATCATGATCCTTGGCTGACCAAGTATGTCAAACTGATCATCGTTAACTGAAATTGACTGGCGGTACGCTTTCTCTTTCTCTGTGTGTTTTAACGCTTCCTGAACTATTGACTGCACTTTCATCCCCTCACGGATTTAGTAACATTACGGTATAGTGTTCTGGTTTTTAGTTGTTGCTCGAATTTTACTGTAACCATTCATCAACGTTTATCAACGTTTTGGATTTCTGTAATTGCTATATTTCCCTTATTCTTTTTATACTTATCCTTTTATGCAAGTTTGAAACATCTTACAAAAAAGGACTCGGAAAGCTGGCAAACATTAAATATTACATTTGACTAAGAAACTATATAAATTTAACCTGCTTGATTTTTATATTTACGCACATCATAAAAGTAATAGGACCGGTAATTTAAAAATATTTTACTCAATATTTGTCCAATCTATTAATATATCATTTTTGTCATTTTATATGAAAAACATATATACCTCGTAAAGAGAATTAAGAAACAAATCTTTATCTTAAAAATAGCTTATCTTCAAACCAGTTGATAATCAGCTTCAACCGAAAACACCAAAGCCGGAGAGTTTTTTTGGACGGAATATACATTGCAGTTGCAATTATTTTGCTTTACTGGATAATAGTAATAGCACTTGACAGAAAAGGAATACTTGAAAAATACAATATCAGTGCCTACGGCCCTGTTCTTATGATCAGGACTACAAAGGGACTGAAATTACTTGACAAGCTGGCCATACCTAAAAAAGCATGGAGGATCTATGCAGATATCGGCATCAGACTGATGTTCATAGGAATGATAGCAATGTTCTTTTTTGTTATCCTTTCTGATCTTGCCCTGCTGGCATCGTATGAGACGAACACAATGCCGGAGCCAAGCAAGTTCAACGCAGCAAGGAACATATTCCTGATACCCGGTGTCAATGAGTTCATACCTCTTGTATGGGGTACCATCGCACTGCTTGTCACTCTTGTGGTCCATGAATTCTCACACGCAATACTATGCAGAGTAGAGGACATCAGGGTCAAATCCATGGGAATCCTGCTAGCCGTAGTCCCAATTGGCGGCTTTGCAGAACCTGACGAGGAAGAGCTTTTCGGAAAGCAGGAAGAAGAGCTCACTGATGAGAACGATCCATATGGAGACCGGCGACTTGGAATAGTAATTGACAGGAAAGACGAAGAGAGAAAGGTCATCAAAAAGGATGAAAAAGTAGCCACACGCACCCAGAGAGCAAGAATACTTGCAGCAGGAGTAATGGCAAACTTCGTAGTGGCTTTTCTGGCCTTTGCGCTGCTCTTTGGACCGGTGCTCGGTTCACTGGAACCTCTTGGCGATACAATGGTCGTGGACATTTCCGAAGATAGCGCTGCATATTCTGCAGGCATCCGGGAAGACATGATAATAACGCAACTTGATGACACGAAGATCAGCAATGTAAATGAGATGCTTGATTATCTCAGCGGCCTTAAAACCGGCACATCTGTTACGGTCTATGCGGCTACGGAGCGCGTGGTGTCAAGTTATGAACTTCAGATAGTCAATACTAACATAGACCCTGAAGGCATCCTTATCCAGAGCATAGTCGAAGATACACCTGCAGAAGCAGCAGGAATGGAAGCCGGCACACACATTCTCTACATCAATGGAAACCCAATTTACACTTACACTGATTTCAGCGAAGTCCTCAGTGAGAGCACTCCCGGACAGGAACTATCAGTTGTAGTTGCAAACGACGAAGGAGAAACAACTGAACATATTGTCACACTTGCAGATCATCCTGATTATGAAGGCAGGGGCTTCCTTGGAGTTAAAACAACCTCTGAAGGAAGTGTAGAGACACCACTTGGTTTCTCCGTTGGTGAATATCCGGCAGCAGAATACCTGGAATTACTGAAGAGTGTTCCGAGCATGCTTGGAGGACTTGCAGGATGGTACATCATTCTTGTACTGCCGATAAGCGGATTTGCAGGTGAAGGATTCCCTGGTTTCAGCGAAACGCTTTCCCAGTTCTACGTGCCCGTTGGATGGGCAGAACCTTTCGGAATAGGAGTGTTCTGGCTTGCAAACACTCTCCTGTGGGTCGGATGGCTCAATTTCTATGTTGGCCTGTTCAACTGTCTTCCAGCCGTACCTCTTGACGGAGGCCACGTTTTCAGGGATTCATTGAATGCTTTCATTTACAAGGTCACAGGAAATGAGGATAAAGCGGAAAATGTGTCAGCATTGATAACGGCCACATTTGCAATGATGATACTCTTCTCGTTCATCTTTATGGTAATAGGACCGTATCTGGTACACGGCTTCTGAGACTGAATGAGACTAACAGTTTAGATACACAAACAGGGGAATTTGCATGAAAAGAAGACACCTTTGGCATAAAACGCTCCTAAAGTCAGTCCTTGGCGCCTTTGCCATAATAATAGTGTACATGTTACTTTTCCTGGAGATCATGATCCTGGAAGGTCAGACCGAGTATGTCAATATCTACGATTCCATTTACTGGGTAGTGACCACCCTGACAACAGTAGGATACGGCGATATTACAATGACTTCACCTATTGGAAAGATGTATGCGGTCTTTGTCCAGTTGTCAGGCATACCACTGGTGTTCGGGATACTTTTCACCCTTGTAATAATTCCCTGGATGGAGAAAAAGATCCAGTCCAATATCCCTTCCAAAGCTCCGAAAAAACTCAATGATCACATAATTATCTGCGGATATAACAGGCTTATTGAGACTCTTATTGAGGAGCTTAAGGAAAACGATATCCCGTATATCCTTGTTGAAGAAGAAGCTGAACTTGTGATGGAACTGCTAAAAAGGAACATTAATACAATATACGGCCTTGTTAATGAAGAAGAAACCCTTAAGAATGCGAACATAAAAGAAGCCCGTTTCCTGATAGCAAACAGAAGCGATGAGATGAATGCAAATATCGTGCTCACAGCACGTAATATCAGTGAAGTGAATATCATTGCGATCGTTGAGGACAGGGCCAACAAGAAATACCTGAAATATGCAGGAGCAACAAGTGTTGTTTCACCAAAGGAACTCTTTGGAAGGTTCATGGGAAGAAAGGCTGCTGATCCTTTCGTTAACAGACTCACAGGTGCAACGGAGTTCTTCGAAGGAGTGAGCATTGTGGAGTTGCCCATCTATCCGAAAAGCCCGCTTATGGGTAAGACCATGAAAAATGCAGCCATAAGGGAAAAGACCGGTGCAAATGTCGTAGGCATGTGGAAAGGTGGAAGTCTGACATTTATTATCAAACCGGATGATGTCATTAAAGACAATTCCGTGCTGCTTGCGATAGGTTCCAATGAACAGCTATCGAAACTTAAGAAATTGACACAATCCGCGGAGTGAATGACATGGAAAGCTCAGGACACAAAGACCATATTGTAGTTCTCGGATGCGGAGATGTTGGCAGAAGGGTTGTGGAAACGCTAACTTATGCTGATATCAAATTCGTAGTCGTTGATTCGCAACTGCATACTTTTGAGAATGCGGACTATGATTATGTTGTGGGAAATGCAACTGAAGAAGAGATCCTGATCCAGGCAGGAGTTCCACAGGCATCTACTATCATAGTAACACTTAATGACGACACCCATGTGATGTTTGCAACACTCATATCAAGAGGACTTAACCCCAATTCCACGATAATTGCAAGGGCAAATTCATACAAATCCATAGACAAGATATACAAAGCAGGTGCCAACTATGTTGCAGCCCTTCCTATTGTTGCCGGACAGATGCTTGCGAAAATGACCTCAAGGTGCATTGATGTCTCATGCAAGAAAATGGATGAGGACATCATGCTCTATGAAGGTGTGGACATTGAAAAACACACGATCACTCATTCAGACGACCTTGCAAACAAGACTGTAGCTGATATAAGTCTGCGGCACAAGGTCGGTTGTACGATACTGGGAATTGAAAGGGAAGGAAAAATAATCACAGACATACTTCCATCCACAAAGATACTGAGAGGAGATATCATTGCAGTTGTAGGTGGAAAGGAAGAGATATCCCGTTTCAAGGAAAAGTATATCAAAAAAATGTGATTTCTACATGGATCGTTTGTAATGGAAACTATATTCTTTGCTATAATTGTGTTCTTTGCTTCCACCCTGTTCTCAATGATAGGACTTGGCGGTGCAATATTCTATGTGCCATTCTTTTACTGGGTTACCGGGGATTTCATTTTTTCAATTACCATCGCACTGCTTCTGAATATAGTCACTTCAGCATCCGCAGCAATTACATATATCCGAAAAAAGCTGGTAGACTTCAAAATTGCCATTCCATTCATTGTTGCATCGATGACAGGAGCACAGATAGGGGCCTATTTCACACAAATTGCACCTGTTGAATTACTGCTTGGAATGCTTACAATGCTTATGTTCATTGTAGGCGAAGAGATGATATTTTCCAGAATACGATTCATGTATCAGGAGAAAGAGATCAAAGGACAGGAGAAATACATTTTTATCACTATGTTTGGCTTCCTGGTAGGAGCTATTTCCGGAATGCTTGGCATTGGCGGAGGTACATTCATAGTTCCATTGCTATTGATATTCGGATTCGGAATTAAAAGAGCAGCAGCAAGTTCAGGATTTATTGTCCTTTTCACATCGATTTCAGCTTTTTCGGCACATTTAGCTTCGTGGGATCCTGATATCCATTTCATCGTCGCAGTTTCCGTTGCATCGTTCCTTGGAGCGCAGCTGGGCTCATACCTTATGCACAACAAGATCAACGCCGAAACGCTGCAAAAATTATTTGGTGTTGTACTCTGGTTAATGGCAATAAGAATGCTTACTGACTTTTTATGATGGGAAATTAATTTTAGCGACCATATAATGCCATTGTAATAGAAACCTTTAATACTGCCCGTAGCAATCAGTAGTTGCTTTGCGGGCCTGTAGGGTAGCCAGGATATCCTGATGGGCTTCGATGTAACTATGGTACGAAGATACCCATCGACTCGTGTTCGAATCGCGGCAGGCCCGTTCTTTTGCTTATTATTTTCCTGATTTTCTGGCATTAAATCCTATCTGGAGTTCACAGTACTGGAGTTTTGGCTCTTTGAAATCATGTTGAATATGAGTGACAAAAAGTTTGCTCTTTTTCATTTCCATAAACAACAACAATCAATTTAAAAACAGAGCAACAATCCGCCGAAGGCGGCACATTCCGATGATTTTATACAGAAAATAATCCCTTAAAATATTGTATTTGAGATGAAAGTGCTACAGAACTTAAACCAGGATCAAGGATAGAAATAAAATGAAAAAATAGGAATTTCCAGCTAAATCCTTTATACATGGTCGAGAGGGTAATGGGAAATTGCTTTATAAGGTTTTGAGGTTCTTACTGATAAAACAAATAAGATAAATTAATAAATAAATCAAATAGATTAAAATCCTGAACCGTCTGATACTCCATCTCCTGAATTAGGTGCAGGACCTTTTGAGTTTTCTGCTACTGGATTCCCATTCTGGATTGAACCATCCATTCCTGAACCGTCTGACACTCCATCTCCCGAATTGGGCGCAGGACCTTCAGCGGCTCCCGCCATAGCATTACCACTTGATCCGATAAGGAGAAGTAATCCTATTAAAATTGCAATTCTTTTCATTTTTACTCACCAATTAGTAATTGATAAGATTAAGTATTTAGATATTTCTATTTTTTAGGCTCAGTAGAAAATCCAGTTATTGTGAGTACACAAACTTTGCTCGCTTTTATTTCCACAAAAAATTGGCAATCTAAAAACAAAGCAACCATCCGCCGAAGGCGGCACATTCCAATGATGACATACAGAAGATCATCCATTTGATCATTACATTTGTACAGACAATTCTACGAAAGCCTGTGAGTAAAGTACCTTATAGTATTATTTGCAGATTTTTTGCATTTTCTAATGGTAAAGCGCCGGCTTCGCCGGACCCTTCGGGATCATTTAAGTTATTCGTAATCTGCAAGAAATCATGATGGCAGGATCTCTACAGAGCCTTATAACCCATTTTCTTAAAAGTGCCAGCCTGACATTGAAAATATAATACAAATCAGATAATCAGTTCACCGTACATCTTTTTATATCATTATGTTCGTTAGAACATAACGGTAAAAACAGTTAATGTTATACAGGTGTTGTCATGAACGTAAAAAATGGTACATTACTCCTCATTTTTATTGTTCTGCTGGCTGTTACTGCATGCGGGTGCATGGAACAGACCGAAGCAGAACAGGCACAGAATACTACAACTAGCACAGTGGAGATCACGGATATGCTTGGCAGGGACCTGACGGTACCTGATGAGATCACATCAGTTTACGCTACATCCCCTCCTTCTACGATCCTTGTTTACATGCTAGCACCTGAAAAGGTCGCAGGCTGGAATTTTCTTAACACTTTTGATCACACACTGATGAGCGACGAATACCTTAATTTGCCGGTTCTTGGTGGATGGTTCGGCACACAGACTGGAAACTATGAGACCATCATCAATATTCATCCGGACATCGTTATTGAAGGATTCACAACAGACGGCCAGATAGATGAAGCAATCGAGCGCAGACAGGAATCTTTCGGAAACATCCCAGTGGTCGCCATTGATGATTCCATCATTTTTGTAGAAGGATCAGACCCTACTATTGAGTACGTAGGAGAACTCCTTGATTGTGAGGAACAAGCAGCGGACCTGATCGAATTCAGAGCTGAAATCCTTGATGAAATAGACAGCAAGGTATCTGACATTCCTGATGAGGACAGGGTAAGAGTGTACTATGCAGAAGGAGCAAAGGGACTTGCTACAGACCCTTCCGGCTCACAGCACTCTCAGGTCATTGACATCTGCGGTGGCATCAATGTTGCAAACTGTCCCCTAACTCCTGGAAATGGAATGACAGCAGTATCCATTGAACAGGTAATGGAATGGAACCCGGAAATAATTCTCACATCAAATGCCCAGTTCTATAATACAGTTTACTCTGATCCACTATGGGAAAACATCGATGCTGTGCAGAACGAACGTGTTTATCTGGCACCGTTAAATCCATTCTGCTGGATAGACAGGCCACAGGGACCGCATCTTATCATCGGAACCGCATGGACAGCTACAGTATTGTATCCTGATCTTTTCGAAGACATGGATATGGAACAGACTACATGTGATTTCTATTCACAGTTCCTGCATTACGATCTTACAGACGAGGAGCTGGAATCACTGCTGAATCCTTAACCGGATTCAAAAGAACAAAGGAAGCACAGGTATTCGCACAAAATATCCTTCCAACCCTCCTACCTGTGCTTTCTTTGAAATACAAACCAAAAGGTGGTGAAAAAATGGATAAGAGATTCTATCCAGGTATTTCTTCATATGCTTTCAAGAATATTTCAATAGGTACTTCCCTATTACTAGTTCTAATTCTCATTTTAGCAACTACAACCAGCGGCTGCACTGACCAGACACAACAGTCAATTGTCCAGCAAGAAGAAACTATTGAAACAGTAGAAATAACCGATATGTTAGGCAGGAACCTGACAGTACCTTCTGAAATTGATAGCCTTGTAACATCAACAGGTCCGTACTCCATATTGGTTTACATGCTCGCACCTGAAAAACTTGCAGGCTGGAATACATTTACTCCTGTGGACAACATGCTTATGGATGAGCGTTATACGTCTCTGCTGGTAGTTGGTTCATGGGGCGCTGCCCAGACAGCAAACTATGAAACAGTCATCAGTCTTGATCCTGAGATCGTTATTGAAGGATATACTGTAAGCAAGAACGGACAGATAAGTGAACAGGTCACTGAGAGACAGGAAAAATTCGGAAGTATTCCTGTGGTTGCCATCAATGGTTCCATTATTGCCATAGAAGATGGAGATGATACTATTGAATATCTTGGTCAACTGCTTGATTGTGAAGAGCAGGCAACTGAGTTCATCAGTTTCAGGTCATCTGTCCTCAATGATATAGAAGATAAAGTCAACAACATACCGGACGATGAAAAGGTTCGTGTATATTACGCTGAAGGTTCCACCTGCCTTAAAACAGACCCTTCAGGCTCACTACATTCTGAAGTTATCGACATATGCGGCGGAATTAATGTTGCAGACTGCCAGGTCACAACTGGAATGGGAATGACACCTGTTTCCATAGAACAGGTCGCCGAATGGAACCCTGAGGTCATAATGACAACGGATTCCGAGTTCTACAACTCTATTTATTCCGATCCGTTGTGGGCAAATATTGATGCTGTGCAGAACGAACTTGTATATCTTGCACCACAGAACCCATTCTGCTGGATAGACAGACCATACGGTGTGCATCGTGTGATAGGAGCAGCATGGACTGCTAATGTACTCTATCCGGAACTGTTTTCAGACACAGAACTTGAAGAATTGACACGTGAATTCTATTCAGAATTCTTCCATTATGAACTCAGTGATGAAGAACTGGACAAACTTCTACATCCTGAAACGGAGGTATCAGCATGAGCATAAGCAAGGATGAAAAGTCAGGAAACTTTCCGGATATCGCAGAGAACGTATTTGCTCCCATATACCCCATCATAGCTTCAGACATTGCCGCTTCAAGTGGCATAACAGAAGGCATATGTCTTGACCTTGGATGCGGAATAGCATCCCTTGGTATTGCTATTGCAGAACAGACCGACCTTATGGTCTATGCCGTGGATATTTCTGAAAAAATGTATGAACTCTCAATTGAAAAAGCAGCCAGACACGGCGTTTCTGACAGGCTGGAACCTGTGCTTGCAGACGTTCATGATCTTCCTTTTGAGAATGATTTCGCAAACCTGGTTGTAAGCCGTGGCTCTGTGTTCTTCTGGGATGATCTTCCCGCTGCCTTTGCCGAGATTGCCAGAGTTCTTGCTCCGGGAGGTGAAGCATGGATAGGTGGCGGTTTTGGTACTGCCGAACTTCGCCAGCAGATAGCAAAGACAATGGAAGAACGTGATCCGGACTGGCGGGAAGGCTCTAACAAAAGACTCAGTCCTGAGAATAAGCAGGCAATGAAAAATGCCTGTATAAGCACAGGTCTGCCTTTCAGGGTTGTGGATGATGATGCTGGTTTCTGGGTGGTTATGAACAAGTAAAGGAAAGGAAAGGAGGCAAAAAATGAAGTGCAAGATATGTGAAATGGCTTGTGATATCAACGAGCATAGTACCGGCAGATGCAAAACCTACAAGCTTGAAGGCGGTAAAATAATCCAGGATCTTGAACTTGGATATCTGGGAGCGTTTCCTGTTTCAATAGAGACGATACCTATGCTCCATTACTATCCTGCAGGAAAATTCCTCCAGGTATTCAGCACAGGCTGTAACTTCAAATGTCCGGGATGTATTGCAAGACTGCTTGCCACAAGAAGGTCGCTTGGATGGACTACACTTAGTCCTGACCAGGTTATCGAAACCGCACTTAAACTTGGCTGCAAGGGAATAGTTTCCACACTTAACGACCCTTCCGCAAACTATTATATGTTCCGTGAACTGGCACTTAAAGCCAGGGAAAAAGGCCTCCTTGTTGGTTGTTCTACAAACTGCTACTTTACAGAAGAAACTATAGAGGATCTTTCTGGTTTTGTCAATTTCATGAATGTAGGTATAAAGGGACATTCTGATGACGCTTACAGGAATTGTGGTGTTCCATCCTCAAAACCAGTTTTTCGTAACATACAGAAGCTACACAAAATGGGAGTACACATTGAGGTCTCGGCAGTCTACTTAAAAGGAAATGAAGAAGATGTAATTCAGGTTGCAAAGACCCTTGCAAACATATCAACTTCAATCCCATTGCAAATTATGAGATTCCTTCCGTTCGGTGATGCACCAATCACACTTGAACCTTCCATTGGTGCATCTGAAAGACTTTGTAACAGCCTGCATGATCATCTGGAACACGTATACCTGTTCAACTCCCCGGGCACAGGATTAATGCACACATATTGTCCTGAATGCGGTGAAATTGTTACAGAGAGAGAGTTCTACGGACCCATGGGTTCAAGACTCCTGAAACCATGGAGCAATTACAACTGTGATTGCGGACACGATATTCCGGTCACCGGTACAGGAGCAATTGAAAGTTTCAGTGAATCAGGATTTATGGGCGGATACAGGATAAGCCGTGCTTTTGGAATGGTTCATGCTGTCCTCACGTGTCTTGGAATTCCTGAAGAGGAAAGGATGCTTGAGGTCTGGAAGGAAATTTCCAGTTCAGAAGCACTCATGGACATTCACCACATGATACAGAATCCGACATCATATCTGGAGTATATAAGATTGATAGCCGACAAGGCAGGCGTGCAGGAGAAAGGTGAAGACCTGATTTCATTTATCAGCAGGCGTCTGGAATTAATCGAAAGGATAACCTCGGAAAATGATGGTGGAAGCGCATACTACTGCATGGGTTCACCACTCTTTGCACTGAACGCCGGAAGAATGGAAAACAATCTTGTTAATTTTGCCGGAGGGCAGAGTATCAACAAATTACTTCAGAAAGAAGGTAAGCCAGGTTTTAATGTTGAGCCAGGATTTATCAACGATAATAATCCAAAAACGATATTCATCTCCGGTTTTCTTTCCCGTCCACTTTATGAATTCTACGGTCTCTGCAAGTATTATGGAATTGAAGCAGATGCAGTAAAGCAGCAGAGGATCTATGCGCTTCCACCCTCCTGGGATTTCGGAAGCCCACGCTGGATACTCGGACTCCTTTACATTGCTGACAAGCTGCATCCTGGAAAACTTGAAATAGACATCGAGCAGGAAGCAAATACATTCTACAAGCGATACTACGGTATATATTACAGCGAAGCAAAACCTAACAGGTCTTTCCACAGGCCATCTTCAGGAATCTGGCCCAGAGAAATTGTGGGGTGCACTCATGCCTGATCACAGGCGATGTGCCACCTATTCAATTTATTTGCTTCCAATATTGCTGCTAGTTGCTTCACTCTTTGTTGGCCGATACCAGATGCCAGCATCACTAGTAATTGCTGACATTGTGAATACAGTAATTTCCTTCATATCAGGAACTGCCAGTCCGGTATCAACACAGCACACCGTACTTTTCAGTGTGAGATTACCACGAATACTTGCAGCCTTGCTTGTCGGTTCATCGCTCTCGCTTGCAGGAGTATCATTCCAGGGTGTTTTCCGAAATCCACTGGTTTCACCTTATATTCTTGGAGTTGGTGCCGGTGCGGGTTTTGGTGCATGTATTGGTATTTTACTAGGGAACAGCCAGCTCGCAATACAACTGCTGTCATTTACCTGCGGACTGATAGCAATGTTTGGCGCAATCAGCATGGGAAAGGTTAGCAAAGGAACAGGAACTCTTGTATTCGTTCTCTCAGGAATAATCGTAGGTTCGATATTCACAGCCCTGATATCTCTTGCAAAATACGTGGCTGACCCTTACGATGACCTGCCGGAAATCGTATTCTGGCTCATGGGAAGCCTGTCTTCTATCAGATATAACGACCTGCTCTGGATCATTGTACCAATGCTCTCAGGAACATTGGTACTTTTCCTCCTGAGGTGGAGAATCAATATTCTTTCACTGGGGGACGAAGAAGCTCGTTCCCTTGGTGTGAATGTTGACCAGATACGCCTGATTATCATTATCTCTGCCACTCTTATCACATCGGCAGCCGTTAGTATCAGCGGTGTTATCGGATGGGTGGGACTGGTCGTACCACACATTGCAAGGATGATCGTGGGTCCGAATTACAACCGGCTTCTACCGATGAGCATGGTGATCGGTGCATCCTTCATGCTTCTGGTAGACGACCTTGCAAGAACTGTAACTGCAACTGAAATTCCGCTGGGAATAATCACTTCCCTGCTCGGTGCACCATTATTCGCATATCTTCTGAAAAGGGGGCGCATGGGATGGAATTAGAATTAATCTTAGAAGTAGATTCACTGGCATATTCATATGGTAAAGGACCGGTCTTTGAGGATGTTTCATTCTCAATGGGAAGCGGAGAAGTAATGTGTGTACTCGGACCAAACGGAGTTGGCAAGTCCACACTTATCAAATGCATTGCAGGTATTTTCAAACCTGCTGCCGGTTCTGTCCGTATACAGGGTGAAGATACTCAGACAATGACATCAGGAACGATTGCAAAAAAAGTCGGATATGTACCCCAGCAGAATGAGACCGTTTTCCCATTCGATGTACTTGACTTTGTGGTCATGGGACGAACACCTCATCTTTCGCTATTCGGTTCACCCGGCGAGGAAGATGTGGAAATTGCATGGAAGTCACTCGAAACAGTCGGTGTTGAACACCTTTCTGACAGGACACTTAACAGTCTCAGCGGAGGACAGCGACAGATGGTGCTTATCGCCCGTACTCTTGCACAGGAACCTGCACTTCTTTTACTGGACGAACCTACTGCACATCTTGATTTTGGAAATCAGGTGTTGGTCCTTGAAACCGTACAAAAACTTGCAGCATCAGGAATGTCAATCGTTATGAACACTCACATGCCTGACCATGCTTTTCTTGTAGGCAGCAATGCTGTTGCTCTTACAGGTGGAAAACTGCTTGCCTGCGGACCTGTTCCATCGGTTGTGAACAGTCAGATAATGTCATCAGTCTATGGCATAGATGTAACTGTTAGAGACATAACTGACATTAACAGAAAAGTCTGTATCCCATGCGGAAGTGGAAAGTGCTGATGCTTTCCGCTTTTCAACAGGATTTTAAAAATAAGGGTTTGTAGAGATACTGTTGATATTAGCGACAAAAAATCAATCATAAATCTAAAAACAAAGTAACCATCCGCCGAAGGCGGCATATTCCAATGCTGCTATAAAGAATGTTTTTCAAAATGATGGTAAATCTGTACTGAAAAATCCGTTTGAAATTTTCAAATAAAGTTTTCTGGGATGTTGTGGGAATTTTTTGTTTGGTTTTGTAGGGAAACGCCGGCTCCGCCGTACCCTTCGGGCTCGATCAAGTTACTCATGACATACGATAAATCATAATTTCAGGGTTTCTACAGTTCCAAAAATAGCAAGAATTATCTATTTAACATATAGTAATTCTACTTTAGCCATCTGATGACGAAGGACTTCCCAATCTGGTTGAATCTCTTGTGGAATTGTATAAGACAGCGTTATACGTCCGTCTTTTCCTTTATTCGAATGATAGAATGTCCGTGGTTCCTTTGCTAATTTTCTAGCTGATTTTCTAATTATTTCCAAGTCTTTAAATTTGTCTAAGTCATTAATATTGAGTTTAACGATAATTTTCACTTCAATGCTATTTTTGCCCTCGATTAAATCACGAAAACTGCAATCATTATACCAAAATTGATTATCTCTGATTTCATAGTCATCATCAACTGCAATTGGTTCCTTGTCCATGTTTAACACCCAACTTAAAAGAGATTACTATCACATCTTTAATTTATCGTTTTGATTTTAGTGAAAATCTGCAATTTGGTTGTATTGTGACATTTGAAAATAATGACTAAATATCACATAATCCTATGAAATAAGTTAAATAATATGACTATGTTTTGTGATAAACCTAGCCACTAAACTTTATGTATACTTTCTACAAAGCCAAAATAAGAACAATATTCAAAATAGAAAATTGAGTTTGAAATCAATCCAGAAGATCGATCTCAAATCCTACGACAGGCTGGCCAAGGCCGAAGTTAACTATAACCTGTGGGAACAGTTCTCCCATGACACCTATTTTTTTGCCATTGACAATAATGTCAGCTCTTCTGCCTTCCATGAATGCAGGGTCTTCTGACTCTACAACCTCATATTCCACAAGTCTTTCACGCATAAGAGCGTCCACAAGTTCCCTTACTTCTGTGAAGTTTGCCTGTGGGCTTATGGAAACTGCTGCAAGGTGAAGGCCGTTCTTTCCGTTGATAACAACGTCTCCAGCCTCAAAGATCCTCTGTGGAAGCTCCCTGTGCTGGTTCATGGAAAGGATCTCGATGAGATTTGGCAGGATAGTTGTCCTGACCATTGTCTGATCCTCACTAATTGGATGCATTACATAGGTGACATCATCGGTCTTTTCCCTGCACATCCAGTCAAAGTGAACCCTGTCACTTGTAAGTGTGAACGGCATGACCTGAAGATATCCAAGTCCGGTCATTATTTCACGCATGTCAGTGCTTATGTCTGAAAGCATGTGTGACTTGCCTACTGTTGCATTCATCGGAAATACTGCAGGAATCTTGTCAAAGCCGTATCCGACTGCAATATCTTCAATGATGTCTGAGTTATCAAGAATATCAGCACGGTAACGTGGAATCTGGACTTCAATGCGTCCATCAGCAAGTTCTTTTGCACCAAAGCCCATTCTTGCAAGCTGGTTAATTATCTCGTCAGCAGGAAGCTCCATACCAATAAGGCCATCGATCTCCGGTCTTTCGAGTACTTTTAACCTTGGGCTCAGGTCAAGAGGAATCTCCTCTGTTCCGTCTGCATTGACAACCTTAACATACTCGACTTCTCCGCCACGTTCTGCAAGAGCTGTTGTAACTATATTAAGTGCAGTATACACTTCATTGCTAAGTCCTGTGACATCCACCAGAAGATCGGTTGTCTGCTCTGTGACCATTGTAAGTGTACCGTTGATGATTGGTGGGAATGAGAGCACATTGTCGTTTGCATCAAGGATAAGCGGATACATGTCAAAGCCATCAAGGATATGTGCAAAGCGTGTTCCCTTCGGGTGCTTCTCAAGTATTTCCCTCATGGTCATTGGTTCTGTGAAATCAAGAGGAATGAAACTGAAATCAGGATCTGATGCAATGTATCTGAAAGGAGGCTGTACTTTTGAGAGGTCATGCACACCTATTGATACTTTCTTACGGTCACGTCCAAGTCCCCAGTGGAGTGATTCCTGAAGGTCCATCAGTGTCTTGATAGCGCTTGAAGTGAATTTTACACCACGGACTATCGCACAGCCAAAAATTGGACGAACTGAATCTATGTTCTCATCCTTTGTGATCTCTACTGTGTAAGGTTTGACCTCATATTCACGGAAACCGGTTTCAATATCCAGAAAACCACGCATTGCACGTGCAACACCCTCAACACTGTAAAGGTCCGGGCGATCAGGGAAAAATTCAATATCTATAGAGTTATCTTCTATGCGCTCTATATCTGCGCCTATCATTGGCACGCGCTTAATAATAGTATCCTTGTCTGTTCCTGTCAATTTTTCAAGGTCATCATATGGTAAGGTTATAATAGGCATAGGGTTTTCCTCAGTTCCTTCCCTGTTTTTGTTCTAGCTAATCTAGCAGAACATATTCACCTTTACATTTAATATTTGTGTTTAAATGTGGCTGAATGCAGCTAAATGCAGCTTACAGGGAAACATGCAGTTCGTTTTTTGAGTTCTTGTTCGGGTTTTAGAGGAATGACCCTATGCATGAAACATTGTGAGTTTGTAAACTGATCTATCGTTAGTCATGAATCACTTGATCGATCCCGAAGGGTCCGGCAAAGCCGGCGTTTTCCAATCAGAAGATAATCATCATTCTGCTAACGCATTGAAATACCTCCTTCTCAGGAAGTCTGTATAATTCATTATATACTCACAATAAATATTTGGATTTGTCTTCTGCATGGAAGCATCGGAATGTGCCGCCTTCGGCGGATGATTACTTTGTTTTTAGTCTGCCTGCTGATTTCATGTAAACGGGAGTTCTACTGAGCCATTTTTATGTTAAACTATATGCTCAGAAAACACTGAGCATTGCAACGTACTTTCCTGCGAAGATGAATACTGACCACATAATTGGTTCAAATGCTGCGAAGATGTAAGATGTGTATTCTTTTCTGGACCTTACAACCCTGTTAATGTATCTTTTTCCATAGTAGGCCATTGGAACAATAGCAGCTGTGAAAACCGGAAGAAGGCCAAGTACAATACATCCAGCTACAAAGCCAATGGATACATAGTTGATAAGTTTGAGAATGAATGGATATTTTTCTCCGATAATTGCTGGAACTGTGAGAAGACCATCCTTGCGGTCGCCTTCCATATCTCTGACATCGAAGAGTATCTGAATGTTCATCATGCGGATGAAGACAAAGAGTGCAAGCATAATTGCACCGTATGTGATTGGAACTGAATAATAGATGAATGCAAAAATTGCCATGAATGCCCAGACGATAGAAACAAAGACGTTCTTAAATGCCGGGATCTTTTTTGTGAGTTTCTTGAAGTGGCTTCCATAGAGAAGACCAAGGACCAGAATTGACATTCCGATTGCAGTGATGATAATTGATGTAAAGACCATCATTATAGTGAAAAGGACAAGAGATGTGATAATTACTGTACACTTGCTCTTGTTCTTACATAACAGATACTTTGCACGGCTGCTGTTTGTAGCTTCATCTGAGGATGCACCCTGTGTATAATCATAAAGATAGATAGCGTAGAAGAGAAGATATGTAACAAAGAGAATGTCCCAGCTTACAGGGATCATAAACACAATGGAACAGGCCATTACTACAGAAACTGATCCTAAAGCGAAGAGATGTCCACCAAATACCAGTTCTCTCCAGAGCATATTCATAAGCACTACGATATCATTTTTAAATCCGAATCCGGAACTTACTGCATGTACATTAGAACTCATAATTGTTGATAGCCTTGAACATGCATGTCAATATAATGAATATAATAGTATTTTTATACAAAAAAACGTGAACATCTTGTATATACCAATGAACATACCCTACATAGATAACTATCTACAAAAAAGAAGGAAATCAAACATAAAAATATTGTTAAGTTCTGCACTTCAATTCGGCAGATAATTTCAAAAGTTGTGGAATTTGCATCAGTATTTGAATCAGTATTTGCATCAGAATCTGCATAGTATTGCAAGATATAAATTTTCCATTCTTACAATACCTTTAATTACCAGTATAGTATAATTATAATAAGTATATAATATAATCAATCGTGCTTCTGGTATCTTAAACATTACCAAATAACTACTGATCCATTATCTTAACAATTCATTATCTTAACAATTCATTATCATATCAAATATTCATCCAGCGGTGAAACAATGGCCGATTATCAATCTAATGTTTCTGAGGAAGAATCTTCCATTCAAAATAAAAAAGGCAATCCTGAAAAAGTTACCAGTGATCAGGAAACTGATGATGATATCCTTAAAACAGATATAATAAAGGAAATGTCAGAAATAGAAAAGGACCGAGAGAAATTTGAGAAAGATTTTGCTCAACTACTCAGTACTACTGAGGCTATTGATGCCGAAGATGAAGAAAAACATGTGAAAAAAGAAAATGATGATAATTTAGGGATATTACTACCCAGGTCACCTAATTTCGGCCCTCCAAAAACACCAATAGCCGGTACTAAAGTAGAGGTCAAGACATCAGAAGTCATAACGAGAGAAGAAATCGTTCAAATAGAAGATAGCGACGAAAGCGGCACGAAAGAATTGGAAAGTATCTTACCGGAAAAAGAACTGATCCCTGCAGAAGTTATTGAGCCTGAAGAAGAAGGAGAAGGAGAAACTTCACAAAAACAGGAAGAAAAAGAAGAAGAAAAGAAGCCTGGATTCGTTGCTAAAATTAAGAACCTTTTCAAACAAACAGAGGTAGAAATAGAGCCGTACGACCCTGAGATCCACGGACCTATTGCAGAGTTTAAGGGCCTGGAAGGATATGAAGAAGTAGAACGCTATTGGGCAAACGAACCCTACGCATTCATAGTCATCCTATTCAACGAAGACCGCAACAGTCACCTTTACTATATTGTAGAACCTGAGCTTACTGATTTTGAACATACTTTCCTTTTAGAGATAAAAGACAGACTTCGAGATGTACTTCTTGTTGAAGAGATCAATGAGGAAGAAGATGATAAAGAAGCTGTTCTTGATTCTAAGATAAGGTCGATCATTAAAGATTATACCATCGAGATTACACCTCCAATGCTGGCAAAGATCTCATATTACATCAAGAGAGACTTCGTCAGGTTCGGAAAAATAGATGCCCTGATGATGGACGACTCCATCGAGGATGTGTCCGGCAATGGCCATGACGTTCCAATTTTCCTTTATCACAGGGCGCACACAAATATCGCTACCAATGTCGTCTATGAAGAAGACGAACTGAATTCTTTCATCATCCAGATGGCTCAGAGAAGTGGCAAACACATCTCAGTTGCAGAACCTATGGTCGATGCAACCATGCCTGACGGTTCGAGGATACAGATGACCCTGGGTACAAGTGTTACAGCACACGGCAGTACATTTACCATCCGTAAGTTCAGTGACACACCAATAACACCTGTGGACCTTATCAAATGGGGAACTTTCTCCTCAGAATCCATGGCATATCTCTGGCTCTGTATCGAGAACAACAAGAGTCTTATCTATGCAGGAGGTACTGCATCGGGTAAGACATCCTCACTTAACGCAGTTTCACTCTTTATTCCTGAAAAAGCTAAGGTCATCACTCTTGAAGATACAAGAGAACTGAAACTTCCACATCCAAACTGGATCCCAAGTGTAACAAGGGATTCATTCACTGCAGATGAAAGAGGAGCTGTTGATATGTACGACCTGCTTAAAGCAGCCCTGAGACAAAGACCTGAATTCCTGCTTGTTGGTGAAGTAAGAGGTAAGGAAGCACTCACACTTTTCCAGGCAATGTCAACAGGACACACTACATTCTCAACAATGCATGCTGACTCTGTTGCATCTGCCATTCACAGACTTGAGAACCCGCCTATCAGTGTTCCGCGTACAATGATCCAGGCACTGGATATCATGAGCATACAGTCCCAGACATATACGCATGGTAAGCGTGTAAGAAGAAATATCAAGCTGGTAGAGATCGTTGACATCGACCCTAATACAAGGAACATCAGGACAAACGATATCTTTGTCTGGGATTCAGAGTCTGACAAGTTCATCCGTACAGGCGAATCCAAAGCCCTCTTCGATATTAAAATGAGGCGTGGTTGGGGACAGGATAAGGTAAATCAGGAATTATACTACCGTCAGAAGATCCTTGAATACATGGCGAATAACGGTATCACAGATTTCCAGGAGATCTCTGATATTATCAACGCTTACCAGTCCACACCTGAAAAGGTTCTGAAGAAACTGCAACTGGTATAATGCTGGTGTGAAAAGTGGGTGTGATATTGTGACTGAGATCAAAGAAAGTTCTGAGATGCTGACAGAAGATATCCATGAAGAGAGTATCGATGCGATGATCGAAGAGGATATACCTGCAGAAGCTCAGATAGCTCAGGAACCGCTAAGTGACGGGAAGAAAAGAAAAGTGGGAAAAACGGGAAAAAAGAAGAAGTCTAAAAAATCGAAGAGTAATTTTGATATTGATCATTACATAAAGAAGGCTGCAATTTATGTAGAGATATTCAAAAAAATACCTTATGTGCTTATTGGCGATAAGATCAAAGCCAGAAAAGAAAGTTACGAAAACCTTCAGATGCAGCTTAACCAGGCACGTATACCCATCTCCCATGAGATGTATATCTCAAATGCTATCTTCTATTCCCTTGTTGCAGGAATTGCAGGTGCTCTTATAGGATTGTTCCTTACGTACACTGTGATCGTTCTTGTAGGACTGCCGGACCAGATTACGAATTTGAAATTCAGTCCGAATCTTGCATGGATCCTGTCCTTCAAGGAAGTATTTGTTAGCTTGTTCATCATGTTTATTTTCATTGTTGGAATGGGAGGAGTTGTCTACACTATTTTCATGCTTTTCCCGGGATTCCAGGCAAGCGAAAGGAAAGCCAAAATAGACATGCAGCTTCCTTATGCAGTTACTTTCATGTACGCTCTCAGTAAAGGCGGAATGAATATCATTGATGTTTTCAGGGCGCTTGCAAGGTCAGAGGACACATATGGAGAAGTTTCCAAGGAAATAGATTCCATTGTCAGAGATATGGACTATTTCGGACATGACCTGAGAACAGCACTTTCCAGTGCTTCGGAGACAACACCTTCTGACAGGTTCCAGGATCTTATATACAATCTTCTTACTGTTATCGACAGTGGAGGAAACATACCCAATTACTTCCGTGACAAATCGGAACAATATCTTGTCAAGTCGGAAGTTGACCAGAAAGGATTCCTTGAAACCCTGGGACTTCTGGCAGAATCATATGTTACTGCTTTTGTAGCAGGCCCGCTTTTCATTATCATCATGGGAGTCATGATGGCTGTCATGGGTTCGGGAACCACCACCATGGTGTATGCCATCATTTACGCAGTATTGCCTATCGGTTCTATCATGTTCGTTGTGATGATCAGTATTATCACACCGACCGAGCTTGGAGAACCGAAGCTGCTGCCAACCAATGAGACTCTTGACCACGGAATACCTGAAGTTCCCGCAAATCTGAAGCAGGTTTACGATGCTGAAGGTGAACTTGTTGATGAGACTGAAGAGAAGGTTCGTGAAAGAGGTTATTTCGAAGGTTTCATTAAATCCAAGAAATCACTTGCTTTGAGAGGTATAGCACTGAACCCTCTAAAACCAATGCTAAAGGAGCCGCTTACAACACTTGTAATTACAATACCATTGGCCTTATTTGTGGTTTTACTGCCAATGATGCTGAATATGAACAGAATACGTAATCCGGCTTTCTTTGTGGATTTTATCGATGATAAGATCGTGCTTGCGTTATTCATTATCATAATTCCACTCTCCATATTCCATGAGATAAAGTCCAGAAGAAAAAGAAAACTTGAGAATAGCTTCCCGGATTTCATGAAAAAGCTTGCCAGTACCAACGAAACCGGCATGACGCTCAGGGATTCCATCAGACTTATGGCCAAGTCAGATACAGATACACTGAGCAGAGAGATCAGGAAGATCTGGCGAGATATTTTCTGGGGACTTGAGATAAACGATGCGCTGATACGTTTTGCAAACCGCCTGAGGACTCAGGTTGTCACAAGGTCTCTTTCACTTATCACAAAAGCCAACGAGTCAAGCGGAGACATAGGTGAAGTCCTTATGGTAGCTGCCAGGGATGCAGCATCCGAGCAGGGTATGAAAAGGGAACGTGCCATGAGTATGATGATCTACATTGTCATCATCTACATATCGTTCTTTGTCTTTGTAGGTGTTATATTTGTCATTTCCACCACCTTCCTTTCCGAGATGGCAGCAGCCGGAGAACAGATGGCAGCTTCAGGTTCATCGAGTGGTGGATTCCTCGGAAGCTTTGACCTTGAGGCATACACCCGCCTTTTCAAGCACGCATCCATCATCCAGGGACTGAGCTCAGGACTTATGGCAGGTGCAATGGGAGAAGGAAATGTAATGTCCGGCCTGAAGCACTCCACAATTATGATCGCCATCGGGTATGCGATATTCACGCTTTTTGTGTGAATCAAGTTAACAAATACAGATAATAAAGGCTCTGTATAAATCCTGTTTATGTGATTGTACAGCCTTTGTCTATTTCATTTCCACAAAAAATTGGCAATCTAAAAACAAAGTAACCATCCGCCGCAGGCGGCACATTCCAATGATGACATACAGAAAGTCATACAGAAAGTCATCCATTAGATTACTAAATTCATACAGACAATTCTACGAAAGTCTGTAAGTAAAGTGTTCTATGTACTATATGCAGTTTTTTGCTTTTTCTGATGGTAAAGCGCCGGCTTCGCCGGACCCTTCGGGTCAGTTTAAGTTATTTGTAATCTGCAAGAAATCATAATGGTAGGATTTATACAGAACCTTAATAAAATAAGTTTACAAAATAATGCTGGGACAAATCTATCCTGGCAAATACTTTTTTAGAATCAGAATCCTTTGTACTGTCAGTAAAGAGGATTAAATGATGAAAATAGCCGGATTTGATGAAGCTGGAAAGGGACCGGTAATAGGACCGATGTGCATCGGCGGTGTTATGATCGATGATGCAAAGGAAAGCACATTAAGGAATCTGGGAGTTGCCGACTCAAAGAAACTCAGTCCTAAAAAGAGAGTCCACCTTGCAGGTCAGATAGAGAAGTATTCAGAAAAGGTCTTTGTTCTAGAGATCTCTGCCCGGCAGATCGATGAGCTCAGGACCCTCATGAGCATGAACGACATCATGGTTGTGGCATTCTCAAAAGTACTTGAACAACTCCATCCTGAAACTGCCTATGCCGATGCTGCTGATGTGAAAGCGGAAAGGTTCGGTGCCAGACTCTTAGAAGAGTACAGGAAGAACAATCCAGAAAAAGCGGATTATCTGACAATTGTTTCTAAACACAAAGCAGATACAAGTTATCCGGTAGTGTCTGCTGCATCAATCGTTGCCAAGGTTCGCAGGGACCAGCTAATTGAGGATCTAAAAGCTGAACATGGCGTTGATTTTGGAAGCGGTTATCCATCAGATCCTAAAACTAAGAAATTCCTTGCTGACTGGTATGGCAAGCATGGAGAATTACCTGATTATGTGAGACATTCCTGGAAGACAGCGGAGAATGTTATTTTAAACGCAGAAGCGGACAAAAAACAGGAATAATCAGAAATCAGCATAAGGATAAATACAAGAACGAAATAACCATTCGCCGAAGGCGGCAAGTTCCAATAATTCTATACAGAAGAATATGCCTGAGATTTTTGCATATATACTGCAATTTATACCGAATTTTTGTGGAGAAAATATTTCTGAGTATTACGCCGAATATTTTCATATGATGGGAAAACGCCGGCTTCGCCGTACCCTTCGGGTTCAATTTAGTTATTCATGATACGACAAAGAGTAAAAATAGAAACAACTAAAAGTTAAGTTAAAATTGAAATTAAAAAAGAGTAGAATCAATTTTTGGAGATGAACTCCAGCATTGATTCGAATATCCTGATTCCGTCTTTTGAGCCGAGTATTTCCTCGGAAGCTCGTTCAGGGTGTGGCATCATGCCGAGTACATTCTTTTTTGCACTTACAATGCCTGCGATGTTTTCCTGTGAGCCGTTAGGATTTGCCTCGTCTGTGACCTTGCCTTCCTTGTTCACGTATCTGAATGCGACCTGGTCGTTGTCCTCAAGTCTTGAAAGGGTTTCTTCGTCTGCGTAGAAATTGCCTTCCATGTGAGCGATAGGAATGCTGACAACCTCACCTTTCTTAAATTTGGAGGTGAATGGTGTGTCAGTTGTCTCAACTCTCAGAAGTGTGGATTCGCATTTGAATTTTGGATAGTTGTTGGTTGTAAGAGCGCCGTCCAGGAGACCTGATTCTGTAAGGATCTGGAAACCGTTGCATATGCCTATGACAGGTTTGCCTGCTTCTGCAAGTTTCTTGATGGAAGCCATGACAGGAGTACGTGCTGCGATTGCGCCGGCTCTGAGGTAATCTCCGTATGAGAAACCACCCGGGACAACTATTCCGTCAAAACGGGAAAGGTCTTCTTCCTTGTACCATACAAGTTCAGCGTCTGCTCCGAGAACATCCTTAAGGACATGCAACACGTCAAGGTCACAATTGCTGCCACCAAACTGTACAATACCTATACTCATTGCAGTTCCCTCAGGGAGATCTCGTAATTATGGATGATCGGGTTTGCGATGAGCTTCTGGCACATCTGCTCAACAGTCTCTCTGGCAGCGTGAATGTTCTCTGCCTGGAGGTCAATTGTGTATTTCTTAGCTGTTTTTACACTCTCGGTCTCATATCCTAAGTGTTCAAGTGCCCTTTTGATGGTTGTGCCTTCAGGGTCAAGCATACCGCTTTTAAGTTCAATGGTTACATCTGCCTGATATTGCATTTGGAATCCTCATTTGATGATGTATATTGATAATAATATAACAGTTAACTAGGCAATTAATAATAACGCCTCATATTATAAGCTTTGCATTGAGACACGCCAGTTCCAGTTCCAAAAAACAACCCGAAATCTAAAAACAATGTAAATATCCGCCGAAGGCTGTACATTCCAATGATACTACATATATAATAGATTTCAGAAAATAATAGAATAGCAATGCAAATTCAATGCAAATTCAATTCAAGTTCTGAGAAGAAAATACAGGTTATTCACAATGTATTTTTCATTTAATGGGAAACCGCCGGCTTCGCCGGACCCTTCGCGATCTTCAAGTTATTCATAGCCTACGATAGATAAGTTTACAAAAAAATAACAGTGCAACTACACACTGCTGAATTCATAAAAATAGAAAGTCATGAAAGCTCTTTTTTTGCATATAGCACGCGCTGGACCATTGTTATGTGTGTGAGGATGACTATCAGGACAATGGATTCAACAAGATAACCGCTAAGCGACCCTGCCACAAGGATAAGCATACGTTCCGGTCTTTCAGCAATACCGATGTTCATTGAACTTACACCTGCACTTTCTGCTCTGGAACGCACGTAACTCACCATGTATGATCCAATGACGGCAAAGATTACCCAGAACCAGAGTGGCACTGAGAATAAACTGATCTGGACGATAGTACCTGTTACCGAGCCGTAAATGATGCCTGCAAAGACAATTGCATCTGCATACCTGTCACAGACAGAATCCAGAACTGCTCCGAATACTGACATACGGTTCTTTGCCCTGGCAACGGCACCGTCTATCATGTCAAAGAAACCGCTGAAAAGGATGAGTAAACCGCCAGCTATCAGGTCACCGGTGGCAAAAACAACGGCAGCCCAGATACTTACCAGAAGACCGATGATGGTAAGCGAGTTTGGAGATAATGGTATCCATTTCACAAATGGTAATATCGAAGACCTGACTGTGTCTTTTAGTTCACTGAACATTATTTGCCTCTGTCCTGAAACTGTAATTTTATAATGAATCTGTTTATTCTGATTTTAACACTCAAAAGTAATAAAGCTGTCTGGGGAAGTCAAATACCATCCAAAGCAAAGCAAAATAAATTCGATTTTTTTAAATAATAGCAGCTTCATTAAGTTCTTATATTGATAAAAATACAAATTTAGTAGGTTTAAAAATGATAAGAAAAAATACTTTTTTATTTCTTTTATTAATTGTTTCTGTTGCCTTTGCAGGATGTGTAGCAAACAGCCAGGATAACGGTATAGGTGAAGATGATACACAGACTGCAGATGTTACTGATAAACCTAGTCCAAGTACAAACGCAAACAGCGATGAAATCCAGAATGTCAGAATTGTCAATTCTGAGCCAATTCAATATGATAATGTAAGAAGCTATGAAGTTTACTGGGATTGGCATAACACAACATCAGACTTACTAAAAGAGCAAATCGGAACTGATATCCAGGTCTATTGTTATTCATTAAGCTATACCGGAGAGCTTAAAGAAGTAGGAAAATACTTTATTCTTCTGGATGACACAAATAGAGGATTGGTTTACGTAGACATAGACCAGATAACTGCTATTGCCAAAGAAGGAGCAAATGCAGTTGCAAGTCAATCTAGTGGGTCATCGTCTGTACGCGGAAACGACGTGTTTAATCCTTAGCCATTCGTTCTAAAATCTCATAAGTGACCGATTAAGGCATTATAGTCTGTTTATTGAAAACTGATGTCTTTCATTTAGAATATAAAGCAAAATTAAGCACTAATAGAATGGGTTATACCTAATAACAGTATTATTTAGTTGAAACTTGAAAATAACCCTAACAAGGTATACCATGTTTACAGTAATCTCTAAATAAAAGAGTACAGAGCATTAATGGCAAGGCTCATTTTAAATAAGTGAGAGACTGAAATGTACATGTAAGTTCATGTACATTCAATCTTTTTTACATGTTCTTTTGTTTGATTTTTTAATTTTTGATTGCTTTTTGTGAAATCAATACCCCTATACAGTATTTTTTTGGATTAAGTATTAAAAGCATATATCATCATCATCATGCTCATTAGACAATATAGTATAGAAAACCTTAAATATGAAATTGAGAAAGCTGCAAGTGCAGTTAGTAGTTTCACAGGATAGGAAAACCAATTTGTGAAAATACCTGGGGTTTTGTCCCGTTCTGCTAAAAACAATCGAGGAAACTAAATGAAGACCGAACGCAAGATTCTGGTGTGCGAGAACGGAAAGCTGGTACTTAGGAAGATATCACTTGCCTATAAGGACTCCAACGGAGAGACCGCATACCTGTTCGAGCCTGAAAAGAAGGCAGAGAACCTGACAGAGAACCTTTACGAACGTATAGAGAACAATTTCCTGCTCATTGGTCTTCTCAGGAAAGTAGACATGTCCAAGCTCAGTAACGAAGAAGTTCAGAATCTGATGCTAAGAAAGCACGAAAAGGAAGAGAATTTTCTCAGGGCCGGAAGAGCCAACGGATACAGGCTTGGCGTAGATATGAACCCTGAAGATATATTGAGGTTCTACATATCACTTTCACCCGAAGAACGTGTTGCTCTGGACTGCAAGCCCTGAGCACATATATTCCTATTTTATTCTTTTTTCATACTTGAAGTATCAAAGAATCATTTTCAAGTCTGTGCCTGTAAATACTATTTTGCCCGCTTATTTTAAGCAAAACTGTAATCTTAGTTGCCGCTAAGCTGGCTTATAAGTAACTCAAAATGTTTTTCCAGCTCAGGTAAAACAACTGCTACTTCATCCAGTTTATCCATTTTACCTGCCTTTTCTATCCGAGCAGCAATATCGCACATGACCATACATCCTAGATTTGCAGAAGTACCCCTTATCCGATGTGCAAGATAAGTAGAATTATATAATTCACCTTTATCGACACTCTCCCTGAGCGCACTGATGTATTTTGGCATCTCTTCCAGGAAAGTCGTAATTAATTCGCGGGCAAGATTCTCATCGTACATTGTCCTCATCATGAAGGCTTCTCTATCAAATACTAATGGTTTTGAGGGTGCATCCGTACGTGCTAAAGATGAATGATCTTCTATTTTGTTTTTATGGATAAGCATACCAAATTTAGCCAGGACTTCGACAATTGACTCAAAAGTAACCGGCTTTGAAATATAATCATTCATACCTACTTCGATAAAATGATCTTTATCGCCTGCCATAGCATGTGCTGTCAATGCAATAATCGGAACATCCTTATTCAGGAATTTTGAATCCGTTTTCCGGATGGCCTTTGTAGCTTCTATTCCATCCATCACAGGCATCTGCACGTCCATAAGCACCAGATCGTATGACCTCATTTCAAGGGCTTTAATTGCTTCTACACCATTGATAACGATATCAACCTTGAAACCCAGTTTTGTTAACATGCTTCGCGCTACCTTCTGGTTGATGATACTATCCTCTGCCAACAGGATCTTTGCATTTTTGTTATTTAGTCCATGACTGGCATTCTCGATATTTGTGGAATTATCAGCCACACCAGTTACACTTTCACTTTGAAGATATACCGGTGAAAATTTCTTGCCAGCAGTCTCTTTTAACTTGTCAAAACCAAGCGTGAACCAAAAAACAGAACCTTTACCTTCCTCACTTTTGACACCAATTTCCCCGCCCATCATCTCCACAAGCTGTCTGGATATAGCGAGACCAAGACCAGTACCACCATATCTGCGTGTTGTAGAGGAATCAACCTGATAAAATTTAGAGAACAAAGATTCTATCTTATCTTTAGGGATACCAATACCGGTGTCTCGTACCGAGAAGCGCAGTAAAAATGTTGTGTCAGTCTCAGACTCCACTGCCACACTCACAGCCACTTCACCTTGATTTGTGAACTTAATGGCATTGCTTACAAGATTGGTCAGCACCTGCTGCAGGCGTAACGGGTCACCATTTACGTATGCAGGTACATCGGGTGTTACTGTATAACTAAAATTTAATCCATTGCTATGAGCTTTTAGAGATTCCATAGAAACAAAACTATCCAGCATACTGCGAAGATCAAAGTCCAGCAACTCTATATCCAGTTTACCTGCTTCTATCTTTGAGAAATCAAGTATATCATTTATCACATCAAGCAATACTTTTCCACTTACCTGCACCGTTTCAACATAATAGCGTTGCTCAGCATCAAGTTCAGTGTCCAAAAGCAGACTTATCATACCGATCACACCATTCATTGGTGTTCGTATTTCATGAGACATATTAGCCAGAAACTCACTTTTGACCCTACTGGCTTCCTGAGCTTTCTCTTTTTCGATTGTCAGATTGTATTCCAAGACTTTGAGCTTTGTTATATCACTTATTACAACGCGGGAAACATATGTACCATTGTTTTCCTGTACACATGTAGCTTCTATCAGTGCCCAGAATATTTCACCGCCCTGTTTTATCATTTGAAGTTCGCAAACCTGTGGATCCGCAGTCATAAATAGTTGCTTGCAATACTTGTAATAGATATCCTGATCGCTTTTGAGGATGAAACGGGTTATTGGCTGCCTTACAAGAGCACTACGAACTACACCGAGCATTTTAGCAGCCGTGAGGTTTGTCTCCAATACAATTCCATTTTCATTTATGGTTAAATAACCTACAGGAGCCAGGTCATAGAGATCGAAATAACGCTCCTGTGTAGCAGCGAGTTCTGTTTGTACACGGCGCAGCTCCTCGTTTTGCATCTCCAGCTCAATTTGATGGATTCGCAGTTCATGAAGCATCTTTTTGATATCTTCCGGCGAACATTCATTAAGATCTTCTGTGGTGACATCATTTTTATTCCTTATGATTTCTTCAGCCTGCTCACGTATTTCAGCGATAGTATCAAACTGATAATCTTTATCATTCATGATTCAGCACCTCTTTGATGGGATTGCATATCAGTGATGTCAGAAGTCGCTTGTTCTTGAAATGTACCGTTTTGTTCTTGAATTGCCAGAAGGATCAGGTCAGGATAATCCAACTCATTTACAATATGTCTGGCATTAAGGTGTATGGTGCGCAGTCCTATATTCTCAAATTCGTATTTTATTTCATAATCATTGAATACTACATTGCTGAGTAAAATCTCCTCCAGCAGTTTGCGCAGTGCCGGGATATCCCACTGATGATTGCCCAGATTGTACAGTAATTGTCCTATAGTGACATCCTCTGTTAACTTAAACATGTCATAAAAGGCACGATTTGCTGAAATTACCCGTAGATCGGCATTCAGAACCAGTAAAGGTTCACGCATGGTGTTCACAATAGCCTCAAAAAGTCGGGTCTTTTGCATTTGAAGTAGCTCCTTTTCATACAGCTCTGCCTCCATCAGCTTGCGTTTGGTAATATCCACAAATGTGATCACTGCGCCTTCAATAACATTGTTGAGCGTACGGTATGGGCGGATATGCATCAAGTACCATGTTCCGGTCTTGGTCTGCACTTCTACCTCCCGAGGAATAAGTGAGTCCAGTACTGACTGCGTATCTACCAACAGATTATCGTAATTTATCAGGTTGGAAGCAATGTGTCCCACAGGCCGGCCAATGTCAGTAGGGATCAGATTGATCACCTTGGTAGTATCAGGTGTGAAATTACTGATGATCATGTGCATGTCTACAAATAATGTTCCAATACCGGATCCTGCCAGTAAATTATTCATGTCATTGTTAGCCTGTGACAGGTCGGCCACCTTAGCCTGGAGTTCTGCATTGACTGTGAACAACTCTTCGTTCACTGATTGCAACTCCTCTTTTGAAGTTTCCAGTTCTTCATTTGTTGACTGCAGTTCTTCGTTCATCGATTGCATCTCTTCGTTAGAAGACTGAAGCTCTTCATTGGCTGCCTGAAGGAACTCTTCCTTAGCCTGTAATTCCCGTTTAAGCACAATGATGCGTTCATCAGTATCCATACCTGAGCTCAACATTGTTGAAGTTCTGGGCCTCTCTGCCTCCGAACCAGTATACATCCCGACTGTTTGCTGGGCCTGTTCATGATCCACAGGTTGAACCGCTTCCATAACAAGAAGATATAAGGAAGTTGTCGACTCATTTATTACAGGAAGAAGAGTTAAATCTACAGTAGTAAAATCACCGTTGGTTTTAACGCGCAAACCCAGACAACGCACTATATCACGGGTTTCTACTACTTTTTTCAGGGCTTTGGCCAGATCGTATCGCAATCCTTCACGAGCCATCTTCAAAATATTGGCAACACCTACCTCACCCTCTGCTGGCTCGAGGTACATACCTGTTCTACCGTGTATGTAAAGAATATCACCGTGACAATTGACTAATGCTGCAGCCGGTATAAAATGCCTGCAAAGAGCCTGCTCTGTCAATTCACGTAATGAAATATTTCTTGGACGGGACATCTTAATAGGAACCCTGGAATGTGCAGAATCCATAGCTATCATTGGAAGTGCAAAATTTCCCAGGAATGGACTCGGAACACACTGGATGTTTTCTTTGCATTGATAAAGTTTGAACTTGCGATCCACTACGACAAAAAAATCTCCAAAATCACCGATGGTTTCTGAAGTACCAAGGAAGAGAAAACCACCTGGATTCAGTGCATATTGAAAAATAGGGATGAGCTTATTCTGTAATTCCCCACTCATATAAATCAGGAGATTGCGACAACTTATCATATCAAGTCTGGAAAATGGCGGGTCTTTTATCACATCCTGCTCTGAAAAAATAAGCATGTCACGAATATTTGTTTGTATGCGGTAGGCACTACCATCAGGCTCAAGCTTAAAATAACTTTCAAGTCTTTCAGGGGAAACATCATTGGCGATACTAACTGGATAAATACCTGAGCGGGCTGTTTCAAGTGCCTGGTTATCAATATCAGTCGCAAAGATCTGCACCTTGTAACTTAGATTCTGAGCCGCTTGGTACTCAGCAAACAGGATGGCAAGGGAATATGCTTCCTCACCAGTTGCACATCCAGGTGACCAAACACGAATTGCTTCACCAGCTTCTTTTCTGGCAAATATCCTGGGAATAACCTGTTCCGCCAGGAACTCAAAGGCCTCTTTGTCACGAAAAAAGTTAGTAACACCGATCAGCAAGTCGCGAAATAGAGCTTTAGCTTCCTCAGGATCCTGCTGCATATATTTTACATACTCATGTATTGTTTTTATCTGATGGATGGCCATGCGCCGCCCTATGCGTCGATTGACAGTAGTAAGCTTGTATTGAGAAAAATCATGACCAGTGTCAGTGCGCAATAATATGAATATTTTATTCAATGCATTCTCGTATGTGGTTGAAGGAGCAACATCTGGCAAATGCGTATCAGACGTATGCATCAAATAAGCGATAAGCTGTGCAGGCATTTCAGCAGGTGGCAATATATAGTCCACAAGACCTGTATCAATAGCACTTAGCGGCATACCATCATATTCAGCAGAAGCAGGACTCTGGACCATGACCATACCACCCTCACTTTTGATAGCACGTAAACCCAGAGTACCATCACTACCTGTACCCGAAAGCACGATACCTATTGCTTTGTCATGTTGATCCAGAGCAAGAGATTTGAAAAAGAAGTCTATAGACATACGTTTACCAGATGAAGCGGAAGGCTCCAGTAATTGGAGCTTACCAGTGAAAATAGTCATCTCCTTATTTGGAGGAATTATGTAAGTGCAATTCGGTTGCACCTCCATGCCGTCTTTAACCTCGAAAACATGCATACGAGTATAGCGCCTGATCAGCTCAGTAAGGAGACTTTTGTGATTCGGATCAAGATGCTGTACTATAACAAATGCCATATTTGGATCAGTTTCTAAAGGCATACCGGTAAAAAATGCCTCAAAAGATGATAGTCCTCCGGCCGAGGCTCCGATACCCACAATGGGGAAAGCAGCAGAATTGTTTTTAGTAACCTTTTGGGCATCAACGGCTGCCACTACATTATCCTGAGTCTGCTCGACCCTGTCATCAAGAGATTTTGTTACACTTTTTTCTATGTATTTTTTCCTTGCAGTCATGGTATCCCAGTATTGTTATCCAAATATTATTATCCCAGACATCTATATCATAGTTTGTATCTTCCTAAAATTATAGCCCAACTAGAGGAAGATACGCTCCGCTGGCAGTGTGATGAAATATCTATTCTGATTGTTTAAGAAAATCACTTCCTTTAAGAGGAAATGTGGAGGATAAACCCATCATTTGCATATATATACTCATTTATTTCCTTTGTAACCTATCACCATATAAGATAAACATAGGAAATACACACACATACTCCTTATTTTAAGATAGAGCATGAAGATTTATATACATTATCATTGACTGTTTTTGTATATATATAAAAATATTTCAAATTAACCTTTTTTGAAAGTTCTGAAATACTCAAAGTATTTATCAGACTTTAACGCTTCTTTGAATTAAAAACAGGTCACCGATCAGAATATGTGCTCAATTACAGGCTTTTTTAACAATGACAACTCACTGGAATATGCTCTTAGTTCCCTTGAGATCACAAAGAACAGAGGACTTGATGGTATTGGAATCTGCACCCCAGAGAGTGTTTTTCGTGCAGAAGATGTTGATTCACTGGGAATAAACGCTGAAATTCCAGAAAAAAACGTACTGGGACACAGACTGCACTCCATGGTTAACTTCGTCCTGCAGCCGCTTGTCTGTAAAGGCAGAATGGTTGCCAATTGTGAGATATACAACTGGAAAGAACTTGCAGAGAAATACAAAATAGAAGCTGAAAATGATACCGACCTGCTGATACAGCTAATTGAAAAGAAAGCCGGAGATTCCATAAGCAACATTATGCAGCTCATAGACGAAGTGCTCCTTGAGGTTATCGGAGTATATGCCATAGCCTACTGGCTTGAGGATACAGTTTACATTGCAAGGGATATTGTTGGCCTTAAACCACTCTGGTACAGCAATTCTGGTGGCTTTGCATTTTGCTCTGAGAAAAAAGCACTTGCAAAAAACGGCTTTGCCGACATCAAGGAACTAAATCCAAGAGAGATACTGGCTTACAACATTAAAACAGGAAGTCTTGAGAAATTCAACAGGGAATTCTTCTCAATTACACCGGAACATGAAGGCAGTATCTCCGAACTTGAAAAAGTAATGCGTGAGAAACTGGAAGATGCCGTTTCAATACGCATGCCGGAGGAGAAGTTTGGAATCCTGTTCTCAGGAGGACTGGATTCTACAATAATTGCCTGTTTGTGCAAACTTCTGGGGAAAAAGCCGGGAATTGATTTTACATGTTATACCGCAGGTCTTTCAGGAGTTCAGCTTCCACCTGACGTGGAATACGCAAAGAAGATGGCAGAAGAACTCGGACTCGACCTGAAAATCAAGATCATAGACCTTGACGAAGTGGAAGAGTATCTCAAAGATGTGGTTCCGCTTGTTGAAGACAGCAACGTTCCAAAAGTCGGTGTTGCACTGACAATGTATGCAGCATGTGTAGCTGCAAAAGAAGACGGCATCCGCGTAATGTTCTCCGGTTCAGGAGCCGACGAGATATTCGCAGGTTATGACCGCCACAAGCGTTCCACAGACATCAGCAGGGACTGCTATGCTGACGTTCTGAAGATCTACGAGAAGAACACCTACCGTGACGATGTAGTTTCAATGAACAACAACATCGAGCTGCGTGTTCCTTATCTTGATAAGAGGTTTGTGGACTATTGCCTGAAGATCCCTCCTGAGTACAAAATTAATGAAGAGCAGAACAAACTCATACTCCGCATGCTTGCTGAAGAAATAGGCATTCCTGCCGAGGTCAGCCAGCGAAGGAAGCAGGCTGCTCAGTATGGAAGTCGCTTTGACAAAGCCATCGGGAAACTTGCAAAGAAGGCAGGCTGCAAGACAAAAACTGACTACCTGAAACAGTTCTACGGGCAGCCAAACCTGAAACTTGGCGTGCTTTTCAGTTCAGGCAAGGACAGTAATTATGCAATGCATGTGATGCAGCAGCAGAACTACTCCATTGAATGCCTGATAACAATCAAAAGCCAGAACCTTGATTCATACATGTTCCACACCCCTAACATTGACCTTGCACGCCTGCAGGCAGAAGCAATGGAACTCCCGCTCATTGAAGAACTGACCAAGGGTGAGAAAGAAAAGGAACTTGATGACATGAAGAATGCCATCATCCGTGCAAAGGACGAGTTCGGTATTGAAGGAGTTATCACCGGTGCTCTCTATTCAAATTACCAGCGTGAGAGGATCGAAAAAGTTTGTGATGAACTCGGACTAAAGGCATTCTCACCCCTGTGGCACATTGACCAGGAGAAAGAAATGTACCAGCTCCTTGACCTCGGATTTGAATTCATCTTCAGCAGTGTAGCTGCATATGGCCTTAACAAAAGCTGGGTAGGCCGTATTATCACTGAAAAGGACATCGAGAAACTTGTCAAGCTCAACGAGAAGATCGGACTAAACGTTGCAGGCGAAGGCGGCGAGTTCGAAAGCTTTGTAACTGACGGACCGATGTATCACAAAAAGATTGAGATTCGGGAAATGGAAGTTATCGAGAGAGATGAATACACTGCAAAGGTGGTTATCACCAATGCTGTGCTTGTGGATAAGGAGTGATTTGATCAATTCCACAATTTTTTATTCCTTTTTTATAATCTTTTATACACCTTTTATTCATAATTTTTTGTTCTATTTTTTATGCATTCTTGTTAGAATATTCACTCATTTTCCACCAGATTATGTACATTAATTACAGGTTGAAAATTAATCTGAACTTATAAAAAAAGGCTTAAATAATTCCTGAGAATAGCAATTATCATGATTTATAACAATGACAACGAGTGACACGATTTCCTCGTTTCATATATAAATGAAAAAACAGGAGTTTTTGGAAAAATGTTAGGTATTGATGACCCACAGATATGGGTTGCATATGTCCTTTGCTTTATAAGCGCCATAGGATGTATGGTATATGGTGCTTTGAAATGGAACGAAGAAGTTGACCTTGACGAGGTGTGCTAGTGGCTGTAAGTACACCAGTTCTTGGAATTATCGTTCTTGTTTATCTGATGGTTATTTTCTATCTGGGATGGATAGGATATAAGCGAACAAAGAAAACAGAAGACTACATGGTTGCAGGAAGACAGATTCACCCTTATATCCTTGCACTGTCTTATGGTGCTACTTTTATCAGCACATCGGCCATCGTTGGTTTCGGTGGAGCCGCCGGTGCTCTTGGAATGGGACTTCTCTGGCTTGCAGTGATGACAATTGTAGTTGGTATTTTCATAGCTTTTGTTGTCTTCGGATCAAGAACAAGACGCATGGGAGCAAAACTTGAAGCTGTTACATTCCCGGAGCTTCTGGGAAGGAGATACAATTCCAGATTCATACAGGGATTCTCCGGTGCTCTTATCGGTATATTCATGCCTCTTTACGCAGGCATAGTCCTTATTGGAGGAGCAAGGTTCGTTGAAACCACCCTCAGCATCGACTATGATGTTGCAGTATTCATCCTTACCATCATAGTAGCAGCATACGTGATAACAGGAGGACTTATTGCCGTCATGTATACCGATGCACTGCAGGGAGCGCTCATGTTCGTTGGCATGGTAGTACTCATAGTCCTTACATATGCAAAACTCGGTGGCGTTATCGCGGCCCATACAGCACTTACTGCTATGAGCGACCAGGTACCTGAAAGCCTCGCTGCAGGAGGACATCTGGGCTGGACCGCCATGCCTGCATTCGGTTCACCCATCTGGTGGACACTTGTCTCAACACTTATACTGGGAGTAGGAATTGGCGTATTGGCACAGCCACAGCTTGCTGTGAGGTTTATGACAGTTAAAGATACAAGAGCACTCAACAGGGCGGTCTTTGTCGGTGGCCCCTTCATCCTTATGATGACCGGAGTTGCATTTACAGTTGGTGCACTCTCTAATGTCTATTTCATGAAGACAAAAGGAGTTATTGCAATTGTTGCAGCTCAGGGAAATACTGACCTTATTATACCAGAGTACATAAACAGCGCAATGCCTGAGGTCTTCGTTATACTTTTCATGCTGGCACTGCTTGCGGCTGCAATGTCCACTTTAAGCTCACAGTTCCACACCATGGGAACTGCCATTGGACATGATTTCTACCGTCAGTACGTGAAGAAAGGAGAACTCGGCCAGACAATCAACATCACCCGTGCAGGAATTGCTATCACTATCCTGGCAAGTGTCGTTCTGGCTTACATACTTCCAATAAGCATTATTGCAAGGGCAACGGCCATATTCTTCGGAGTTTGTGCAGCAGCGTTCCTGCCAATGTACACAGGAGCACTGTTCTGGAAACGTATGAACAGACAGGGAGCTACTGCCAGTATGCTTGTGGGTACATTTGCAAGTTTATTCTGGCTTTTATTCGTGCACAAATCAGAAGCAGTGCCTCTTGGCATCTGCAAGGCGATCTTTGGTGTTGATACATTACTTGCGGGGACATGGACAGTTGTAGACCCTATTGTAGTTGCCACACCTATTGCACTGATAGTTGCTGTTGTGGTGAGTCTGCTTACGAAACCTGATCCACAGGAACTAATTGAAAAATGCTTTAAGAAATAGAATAAAACGGGGTAATTATTACCCCTTTCTTTTTAGCAAATAACTAAAAAAAATGCTATCAAAATAAATATTGTGTTGATAAAGAGTGGTGTGATTTCACATCTCCCTGTTATCGATAACTCTCTTACTCTTCTTTTCACTACGTGGCAATGCTCCGATTGGAACACATTCCACATCAACGCTTACACCGATGAAATCGTGGAAAGCCTTGTTCATCTGCTTTGATCTCTGTTTATTGACTTCAGGATCATCAGCATTCTCAATCTCAACCCTGAAAAGCATACTATCCCTTCCGCCTTCCCTTTCAAGGACTATCTGGTATTCACTGCTAACGCCTTCCACCCTCATAATTACATCCTCTATCTGTCCGGGGTAGACATTCACAGCCTTGATCTTGATGCGGTCATCAGTACGACCGAGCAAACGGTCAATACGCGGGAAAGGACATCCGCATTTACATGGTTCAGGATATATACGTGTCAGGTCCCTTGTCCTGTAACGTATGAGAGGAGCGCCTTCTTTTGTAAGTGTTGTAATCACAAGTTCACCAAGGGTTCCATCAGGCAATGTTTCACCGGTCACCGGGTCAATGATCTCAAAGAGCAGATGGTCGGACCAGTAATGAAGACCATCATGCAGTGAGCAGTCAAGAGCGATGCCTGGACCATATATCTCGGTCAGGCCAAAGATATCATAGGTATCAATACCTAATTCGCCCTCTATACGTGCCCTCATCTTAGGACTCCAGCGTTCGGAACCTATTATACCTGTGGTCAGGTGAATCTTGTCCTTCAGCCCTCTTTTTGTAATCTCCTCCGCAAGCAGGAGAGCATAGGACGATGTGCTTGCAAGAGCCGTGGATTTCAAATCCTGCATCATCTGGAGCTGTTTCTCTGTGTTTCCGGGACCCATAGGAACAGCCATTGCACCCAGAAGCTCTGCACCTGCCTGGAATCCGATTCCGGCAGTCCATAAACCATATCCCGGAGTTATCTGTATCCTGTCCAGATTTGTGAGCCCTGCCATCTTATAGCAACGCATCATCATGTCAGCCCAGATCTCTACATCTCCCTTTGTGTAGGGGATAATTACCGGGCTTCCGGTTGTTCCTGAAGATGAGTGTATCCTTACGATTTCCTCATCGGGAACAGCCTGCAATCCCAATGGATATGCATCCCTGAGTTCCTCTTTTGTTGTGAAAGGAAGCTTGCTGATGTCTTCAAGAGATTTTATTTCATTAATGTCAATACCGGCTTCTGCAAACTTTTTCCTGTAAAACGGACTGCCTTCAGTAACTCTTTTCAGAAGGTCCATGAGACTGGCAGTTCTCTTTTCTATGGACGTATCATAATCACAGAGATTACGGTGATCAGCATCATTGTTCTCTTTATCTGCAAGCTTCTTGCTGTTGTTATAGTGACAGTTACACATTCAACTCACCCTGTGATCATTTGTCCTCATTTGTTTCCCTGCAGGATTTTTCAGATTTCCCTGAAACACTTTCAATGGCTCTGTCAAAGACCCTGCGGTTAACATCCCTGTACTTTTCAGGAATCATTTTCTCAAGCACACCCCACAAATATTCATCTGAGAATGGCAAAAGACCTGCACCAGCGGCTGCTGCTATCATGGCAACGTTAGCGGCCTTGTATGTTCCTGCGTCCCTTGCAAGTCCGGTGAAGTCGGCTGTAATGGTTTGCGGACAACTTCTTTTAAGGAACTCCAGTATCTTCTCAGGGTCGTATTCATCGCAACCCTGTGTAGAAGGCATAATAGCATGCTCATTGACAACTATATTACCATCTTTGCTGAGGAAAAGAATATTCCTTGCAGCCTCCGCTGGCTCAAGACCGATAAGCAGGTCTGCTTTTCCCTGTGGAATCAGTGAACCGCATACATCATCACCAATTCTGACGTGGCTTGTAACTGAACCTTCCCTCTGGGCCATTCCTATAGTCTCGGCTGTAGCAACATGAAATCCCGCATCCATGGCAGCGGTTGCAAGCAAGCGTGAAGCCAGCACAACACCCTGACCACCAACACCTGCGATAAGAATATCGAATTTCATTGTGAGACCTCCTTCAGAACAATTGCACCAGCCGGACAAATCTGTGCACACAGGCCACAGCCACTGCATGTGTCCTGAATCACCGGAATGCCTGATGCTATTGAGAATATTGCGGGACAGCCAAGCTGGTTGATGCACAACTTACAGTTGGTGCATTTATCCTCATCAACAACATATTGTCCCGTAGCCTTGCATATAGCAACACATTTACCTTTGAACACCACAGCAGACGGACCTTCAAATTCCATTGCCTCGGTAGCTATATCCATGCACTTGTTAAGCTCATCGGCTTCAATGGTTTTTACCATCCCGACTCCGCAGCTTTTGAGAACTTCTGCAATATCTATCATCTTTGCAGGGGAGCCCATGGCTGTCAAACCTATGCCTGGATGGGGCTGATGTCCTGTCATTGCTGTTGTCCTGTTGTCAAGCACTGCAATCGTTATGTCAGCATTATTATAGACAGCACTTACAACAGCAGCAATACCGGAGTGGAAGAATGTGGAATCACCTATGAATGCAACCTGTTTTGCTTTCTTCCCCTGCATGAATTCAGGAGTACGGGAAAGACCTGCTGCAACACTTATACCTGCACCCATGCATAAACAGGTGTCCACCATATTGAGAGGACGTGCATTTCCAAGAGTGTAACATCCGATGTCGCCTGAAAATACTGAATCAATTCCAGACTGCTTTTTCATTTTAGCAGCAACTTTCTTGAAAGCATAGAATACTGTGCGGTGCATACAACCTGCACACAATGTAGGAGCACGAATTGGCAGAGCTGGAATATCCTCAGGTCTTACGGCTGCAACGGAATGAGAAAGCCTGATGTTTTCAGCACCTTCAGTACCGATATTTTTAAGTGCACGATTGATGCTGTCTACAACAACATCAACATCATATTCTCCGCTTACTGGGAAAGAACCGTTTTTCTTTCCGTGAATATTGATATTAAGATGATATTTTCCTGCTATCTGCAGGAACTCCTCCTCCATATAGGGGTCAAGTTCCTCCGCAACTATCAGGTCGGTTAAACCTTCCATGAACTCAAGGGCTGCTTTTTCAGGGAATGGATAAGATGTACCTGCTTTGAAAAAGGAGAATACATCAGAATGCTCCTTTATTGCCTCCTTTGCGTAAAGAGAAGAAACACCTGAAGCTGCAATTCCTATCTTGCTGCTTCCTTTTGTAATTGAGTTGAAAGTATTATCGTTAAAGTACTCTGAAAAAATGTCAGACATTTTAACCTGAAGCTCTTCCAGAAGAGGATGACGCTGGGCTGTCAGTTTCGGGAATATGGTCCATCTGATATCCTTTACAAATCCTTCAATGTCCCTTGAAACTGGTTCTATATCCTCTATGAGAACGTCCTCACAGCCGTGGGAAACCCTTGTTGTAGTTCTCAGGATTACAGGAGTTTCAAGCTCATGTGATAGCTTAAAGGCGAGCTTTGTCATATCATAGGCTTCCTGTGGGGTTGAAGGGTCAAGAACAGGAATGTTGGAAAAGTGACCGAATGCCCTTGTGTCCTGCTCGGTCTGGGATGAATGTGGTCCGGGGTCGTCGGAAACAAGAATTACAAGTGAGCCTTTGATGCCTATGTAGGAAAGACTCATGAGAGGGTCGGAAGCTACATTCAGACCGACCTGTTTCATTGTTACAATAGTGTTCGCACCGGAATATGCAGCGCCAACTGCAGTTTCAAGTGCTACTTTCTCATTGGTCGCCCATTCGGCATAGATGCCGTACTTTTTTGCATGTGAAATGATGGTTTCCATGACCTCACTTGATGGTGTGCCAGGATAGCCGCTTGCGATCTGAAGTCCGGCTTTCATGGCTCCAAAAGCAATGGCTTCATTTCCCATTAGTATACGTTTACCGGTCAATGTCATTCCTCTTGAATGATATAATTAGAAGATAAGAAAGCGAGTTTACGTTTTTCAAATTCACGTTATTCATATAATGAATATGAATTGCTAATTGATCAATGCTGACCTATGCACTCGTTTGATGAAATATAAATGTTTTGACGGTAGCTTTTTGGAGTTCATGGAACTGAAAAATAATCGTGAAAAAACAAAGAAGAAGAAGAACAAAAACACGAAAATGAACAAAAAAGATGAAGGATGGTGTCTGTAGAAATCCTGCTGTTATAACATGAAGGCAAGCAGTTTATGAAAATTGGGATTGTCCCCAAGGATCCGGCGAAGCCGGCGTTTTCCCATCATGTCATACAAATAGTTGACATGTTGCAATGGAATACATTCTTCACATGCCTTCTGCAGAATTCTCAGGCATGAATGCAATTTTCTCTGTGAAGGGATTGGAATGTGCCGCCTTCGGCGGGTGGTTACTTTGTTCTTAGATCGCCAGTTGTTTAAGTGGAAATAAAATAGAACAACGGTTAGAAGAACGGTTGTGTTAATCCTGAAACAGAATCTCTGCAAAGCCGAAGAATGCCACCTTAAACAGATGGCAGTTTGCTTAAATTCAACTTTTCACATGGTCCGAGCATACAACAACGGACACACCTGATCTTGTAACGATCTTACACAGGTTATCTATCATCTCTGAATATTGCCCGACATCAACAGGTTTTCCTTTACAGAGAGTTTCCTTCAGGAGAGCATCATCAACATAGATACAATGCGTACCGTGCATGGAAAGGCGGTCATACTTTGCCTTTGCCTCTTCTTTTTTGTCAGCAGGATACGTGATAACCCTGGCCTTTACGGATTTACATGCCTTATCAGGAGCCACCTGCTGGTATTTGGTCACCATACCGGCAGCAGCCGTCTGGTTTGTATGCGGGTCAATAACTATGAACGAACCCGTAGCCCTGTTCTTAGAATAGATATCTGCAAACACGGGGCTTTTCAATTCAACCTTGACCTTACCAATGCTGTTCAGTCCCAGGGACTGCGATGACTTCATACTGATATCATCAGGGTCGAACTCGTGAATAACTTCTTCGAAATTGCCCTTTACCATACTGGTTGTATGTTTTATCAGATAGTCCTTGCCAATTTCCATGGGAGTGTTATCCATCCAGACTATATTTGCCTCAAAACTACCGGCAATAGCAGGAAGATCATCCACCTTTGCGATCATATCTCCACGGCTTATGTCTATATCATCCTCAAGACAAAGTGTCACTGCCATGGGAGCAAAAGCATAATCGAGGTCACCGTCATAAGTGACGATCCTTGAGACCTTGCTGGTCTTACCAGATGGAAGCACCCTTATTTTATCGCCTTTGTGCACCACACCTGAAGCTATTGTACCGCAATAACCCCTGAAATCATCACCACCTCCCCAGTTCACATACTGGACAGGGAATCTCAGGTCACTCAGGTTACGGCCACCGGAAACGTTCACATTCTCCAGATAATCAAGCAATGTGGAACCCTTATACCAGGGCATGTTCTCGCTTCGCTCAATGACATTATCGCCCTCAAGCGCGCTTATTGGAATATAGTAAACTGACTCATCCGCCAACTTATCAGCAAAAGCATTGAACTCATTAACGATACTCTCAAACACCTCTTCCGAATAGTCCACAAGATCCATCTTATTGACAGCTATCACAAAATTACGGATGCCCAGCAGGGATGAAATGAACGAATGTCTCTTAGTCTGTGTAACAACTCCGTTCCTTGCATCAATAAGGATCAGAGCAAGGGATGCGTTGGATGCACCTGTAGCCATGTTCCTTGTATACTGTTCATGACCCGGAGTATCAGCGATAATGAAACGTCTCTTCGGAGTTGAGAAGAACCTGTAAGCAACATCGATGGTTATTCCCTGCTCTCTTTCCGACTTCAGGCCATCGGTCACCAGTGAATAATCTATTTCCTGGTTCCTGTGAGTTCTTGAGAAGGTCTTGATCGTTTGTAGCTGGTCCTCAAATATTGATTTTGAATCATAGAGCAGCCTGCCAATGAGAGTGGACTTTCCGTCATCGACACTACCTGCAGTGGCAAAGCGCAGCAGATCGATGTTCTGGTTCTGCTCGATGAGAGAGTCTGAACTCAAAAGTATCCCTCCCTTTTCTTTTGCTCCATGGAGCTATCCTGGTCGTGATCTATCACCCTTGTAATACGTTCTGAATGACGTGCTACCATCATCTCCTCGATGATCTTCTCCAGAGTGTCCGCTTCAGACCTTACTGCACCTGTACAATAATGGCACCCAAGTGTCCTGAAACGACACATGACATTCTTGACCTCGTCCTCATACTCATCAGTGTAAACAGGAATCAACTGACCGTTCTTTTCAATAACAGGTCTTTCCTTCGCAAAGTAGAGAGGAACAATATCAATGTTCTCATGGTAAATGTAAGTCCAGATATCAAGTTCTGTCCAGTTAGAAAGCGGGAATACCCTGATTGATTCTCCCTGGTCTATCTTTGAATTGAAGAGATTCCAGAGTTCAGGCTTCTGGTTCTTGGGATTCCACTGGCCATGTTTGTCACGGAAAGAATATATTCGCTCCTTTGCCCTTGATTTCTCCTCATCCCTGCGTGCACCTCCGAATGCAGCATCATAGCCGCCTTCTTTAAGCGCATCAAGAAGAGCTTTGGTCTTAAGTTCGGCACAGCATTTTACAGTTCCAACTGAAAGAGGGTTCACTCCTCTTTTGAGGGCATCTTCATTCTTATAGACCCTGAGGTCAAGACCGTTCTTCTTTGTATACTCGTCCCTGAACTCATACATCTCAGGAAACTTGTAGCCTGTGTCAATATGAAGTAACGGAAAAGGCACTTTTTTAGGATAGAAAGCCTTTATCGCAAGATGAGCCATTACCGACGAGTCCTTTCCTACCGAATACAGCATTACAGGGTTCTCGAATTCCGCAGCCACCTCCCTGATGATGCCTATACTCTCGGCTTCGAGCGTCTTTAGATTTGAAAGATGGTAAAATTCTTCCGTAACTGTCATTCAGACCCTCCATTAATTAGTATAAATGATTTTATTGACATTCTTAATTGATCCTTAGTAGACGATATTCCCTACTTTCTATCAGTTCTGAGACTTTACATTTCCCGAATGCAGACCGCATTCCTTCTTTGTAGCCTCTTCCCACCACCAGCGTCCTTCACGCTCATGTTGTCCCGGCAGTACAGGTCTTGTACATGGTTCACAGCCGATGCTGACATAACCTTTCTCATGAAGCTCATTATAAGGGACATTGTTCTCCCTGATATAATCCCAGACCTGTTTTGAACTCCAGTTTGCCAGGGGATTGAACTTTACGAGTGTGCCATCTCCAAACACAGTGTCAGCCTCGATAACAGGAATATTTGCACGTGTATTAGGACTCTGGTCCTTACGCTGACCCGTTATCCATGCAGCCCTTGTGCTAAGTGAGCGCCTCAGGGGATCCACTTTACGGGCAGCACAGCACTCACTATGTCCGTCTTTGTAGAATGAGAACATACCCTTTTTCAGGACAAGTTCCTCGGTTTTCTCCCTGTTAGCAAAGAATATCTCAAGCTGAATATTATAGTGCTCTCTTACAACATCAAAAAACCTGTATGTTTCAGGATGCAGGCGGCCTGTGTCCAGAGAGAAGACACTAACATCAGGCATTATCTTTGCAGCCATATCGATAAGTACGACATCCTCGGCACCACTGAATGCGATTGTTATATCCTTGCCAAACCTGTTTAGCGCGTACTTAAGTATCTCCTGTGGAGAACTGTTCTTGTACTCATCAGCCAGCTTCTCTATTTCTGTTTTTTCGGGCATAGTTGAATTTCCATGTGCTGTTGAATTGAATATAAGATCATACTGTAATGTCATAGTGTAATGTCATAGTGTAAGGTCATACGAAGTTACTGTATATACATCTAAAAATGAACTGCATCATAGATATATGCTACCGCTCAGCTTAATTGCAGCTAGTTCTGCACGCCGTAATCACAAACTTTTTAAATATTGCTATTTTGTATTGTGCATTAAAGCACATTTTAGTTCATTGAAGGAGGAGAATAATACTTGGTGTTGAGACACAACATTTTAGCTGAAGTTTACTTCACACCCCGTTATATGGCTGAAAGGAGGAAAAACTAATGCCATTACCGTATCTTTATTTGATAGCGTCTGTTATCGTTATGCTTGGAATAACATTCTTTTTCGTACTGAGGCAGGACCATGCTTAACCACATACTTCTTGTTCTGTATGTAATCGGAATTCTGCTGCTGTCCCTAAAACTCAAGCAGGGAACTTTTTCAGGATTCGTTATATCTGACCGTAATATCACACACCCTGCGGTCAT